>NZ_JBICUD010000004.1:0-2139 GCF_043198015.1 Spirillospora sp. NPDC048911
GGAGCGGTCGAAGGTGGGGCCGGCGATTGGGACGAAGTCGTAACAAGGTAGCCGTACCGGAAGGTGCGGCTGGATCACCTCCTTTCTAAGGAGCACCAACTGGCCACAGACACCACCCTTCTTCGGAGGGGCGGGACGTGTGGTCGGTAGTCGTCATCGATGGCGAATGTTCATCGGACGGCTGCTCATAGATGTGGAGCACTGGCTACTCACCAGCATCCTGGTGTCACCCGGCAAGTACCGCCGTCCCTCGGGGCGGAGGGGAACGGCGAGGTCGAGGTCGGGGAGTTGGTGGACACGCTGTTGGGTCCTGAGGAAACGGACCCTTCAGCCCCTGAACGCTATCCCTTGTGGGGTGTGCGGGATGGGGCTGGGTTGTTTCTTCTGGATTGCGGGACCAGACCGCGCATCTCTTGATCGAGGTGTGGGGCTGGTGGGCCCGGTTGTTTTTTGAGAACTGCACAGTGGACGCGAGCATCTCTGAACAAGAGCTGCGGATCTCTCTTTTTTGGGGGGTTCGGGTTTTTGTTCTCTGTTGCGATTTGTTTGATCGTTTTGTGTGTTCAAGTTTTTAAGGGCATACGGTGGATGCCTTGGCATCAGGAGCCGATGAAGGACGTGGGAGCCTGCGATATGCCTCGGGGAGTCGGCAACCAGACTTTGATCCGGGGATTTCCGAATGGGGAAACCTGGCACTCGTCATGGGGTGTCGCCGCCTGCTGAATGAAATAGGCAGGTTGGTGGGAACGCGGGGAAGTGAAACATCTCAGTACCCGCTGGAAGAGAAAACAATAGTGATTCCGTGAGTAGTGGTGAGCGAAAGCGGATTAGCCTAAACCGTGCGCGTGTGATACCTGGTAGGGGTTGCGTGTGCGGGGTTGTGGGACCATCCGGTCAGATCTACCAGTCTGGCAAGAAGTTACAAACTGCTCGGGTAGTCGAATGGCATGGGAAGGCCGACCGTAGACGGTGAGAGTCCGGTAGACGAAACTTGAGTGGCTTCTGGGTGTGTTCCCGAGTAGCACGGGGCCCGTGAAATCCCGTGTGAATCTGCCAAGACCACTTGGTAAGGCTGAATACTTCCTGATGACCGATAGCGGACCAGTACCGTGAGGGAAAGGTGAAAAGTGCCCCGGTGAGGGGTCGTGAAATAGTACCTGAAACCGTGTGCCTACAAGCCGTCAGAGCCTCCTCAGCAAGCTTGCTTGCTGCTGGTGATGGCGTGCCTTTTGAAGAATGAGCCTGCGAGTTATGGTGTGTGGCGAGGTTAACCGGTGGCGGGTAGCCGTAGCGAAAGCGAGTCTGAATAGGGCGTACGGGTTTACTTCGGTATTCTCGGTAGTCGCATGCTGTAGACCCGAAGCGGGGTGATCTAGCCATGGGCAGGGTGAAGCGCCGGTAAGACGGTGTGGAGGCCCGAACCCACCAGGGTTGAAAACCTGGGGGATGACCTGTGGTTAGGGGTGAAAGGCCAATCAAACTCCGTGATAGCTGGTTCTCCCCGAAATGCATTTAGGTGCAGCGTCGCGTGTTTCTTGCCGGAGGTAGAGCTACTGGATGGCTAATGGGCCCTACAAGGTTACTGACGTCAGCCAAACTCCGAATGCCGGTAAGTGAGAGCGTGGCAGTGAGACTGCGGGCGATAAGGTTCGTAGTCGAGAGGGAAACAGCCCAGATCATCGGCTAAGGCCCCTAAGCGTGTGCTAAGTGGGAAAGGATGTGGAGTTGCTGTGACAACCAGGAGGTTGGCTTAGAAGCAGCCACCCTTGAAAGAGTGCGTAATAGCTCACTGGTCAAGTGATTCCGCGCCGACAATGTAGCGGGGCTCAAGCACACCGCCGAAGCCGTGGCACTCCAGTATTTGCTGGGGTGGGTAGGGGAGCGTCCTGCAACCGGTGAAGCCTCCGAGTGATCGAGGGGTGGAGGTTGTGGGAGTGAGAATGCAGGCATGAGTAGCGAATCAAGAGTGAGAAACTCTTGCGCCGGATGACCAAGGGTTCCTGGGGCAGGCTAATCCGCCCAGGGTAAGTCGGGACCTAAGGCGAGGCCGACAGGCGTAGTCGATGGACAACGGGTTGATATTCCCGTACCCGCTGGTACGCGCCAACGCTGAACCCGCTGATGCTAACCACCCGAACC
>NZ_JBICUD010000004.1:2234-5128 GCF_043198015.1 Spirillospora sp. NPDC048911
GCAGGGTGAGAGGTGATGCCGAGCCGTTTTAGGTGAAGTGAGTGATCCCATGCTGCCGAGAAAAGCCTCTAGCGAGTGTACTGGCGGCCCGTACCCCAAACCGACTCAGGTGGTCAGGTAGAGAATACCAAGGCGATCGGGTGAACTGTGGTTAAGGAACTCGGCAAATTGCCCCCGTAACTTTGGGAGAAGGGGGACCAGCTCTGGTGATCCGCTTTGCGCGGTGAGCTGGGGGTGGTCGCAGAGGCCAGGGGGAAGCGACTGTTTACTAAAAACACAGGTCCGTGCGAAGTCGTAAGACGCTGTATACGGACTGACGCCTGCCCGGTGCCGGAACGTTAAGAGGACCGGTTAGAGGAGTAATCTTCGAAGCTGAGAATCTAAGCGCCGGTAAACGGCGGTGGTAACTATAACCATCCTAAGGTAGCGAAATTCCTTGTCGGGTAAGTTCCGACCTGCACGAATGGCGTAACGACTTCCCCGCTGTCTCAACCACAGGCCCGGCGAAATTGCAGTACGAGTAAAGATGCTCGTTTCGCGCAGCAGGACGGAAAGACCCCGGGACCTTCACTATAGCTTGGCATTGGCGTTTGGAGCGTCTTGTGTAGGATAGGTGGGAGACTGTGAAGCCGGCACGCCAGTGTCGGTGGAGTCATTGGTGAAATACCACTCTGGTCGTTTTGAGCGTCTAACCCGCACCCATGTATCTGGGTGGGGGACAGTGCCTGGTGGGTAGTTTAACTGGGGCGGTTGCCTCCCAAAGAGTAACGGAGGCGCCCAAAGGTTCCCTCAGCCTGGTTGGCAATCAGGTGGCGAGTGCAAGGGCACAAGGGAGCTTGACTGTGAGACAGACATGTCGAGCAGGTGCGAAAGCAGGGCCTAGTGATCCGGCACCGACGTGTGGAAGTGGTGTCGCTCAACGGCTAAAAGGTACCCCGGGGATAACAGGCTGATCTTCCCCAAGAGTCCATATCGACGGGATGGTTTGGCACCTCGATGTCGGCTCGTCGCATCCTGGGGCTGGAGTAGGTCCCAAGGGTTGGGCTGTTCGCCCATTAAAGCGGCACGCGAGCTGGGTTTAGAACGTCGCGAGACAGTTCGGTCCCTATCCGCTGCGCGCGTAGGAGAATTGAGAGGATCTGTCCCTAGTACGAGAGGACCGGGACGGACGAACCTCTGGTGTGCCAGTTGTCCCGCCAGGGGCACGGCTGGTTGGCTACGTTCGGTAGGGATAACCGCTGAAAGCATCTAAGCGGGAAGCCTGCCTCAAGATGAGTTCTCCCAACCCTTTGAGGTTGTAAGGCCCCCAGCTAGACCACTGGGTTGATAGGCCAGAGATGGAAGCACGGTAACGTGTGGAGTCGACTGGTACTAATAGGCCGAGTGGCTTGAACACACTAAGCGTTCAAACCAATCGAAACAGCAGCATCCTGTATGCGAGAGAAGCTTTGCGTCCACTGTGCGGTTCCCGGAAAACAAACGGGAACCGTGACACAATACAATAGTTCCGAGCCTTGGCTTGGACGGCGAACTTGCCAACCCCCGTGGGGTTGTGCGGTGAGACGTTCGGTGGTTTTGGCGAGGGGGAAACACCCGGTCCCATCCCGAACCCGGAAGTTAAGCCCCTCAGCGCCGATGGTACTGCACGGGAGACTGTGTGGGAGAGTAGGACACCGCCGGACACTTTTTTGGTCGAGGGTCGCCCCGGATCGCCGGGGCGGCCCTCGACGCATGTCTTGGACCTGGCAAAATGAGGTTCAGGTCCATGAAGCAACCGAGAACAGTGACGGACGTGATGAGCGCGGAAGAGGACGGCCGCAAGGACGAGCGCCGGGAGCGGCGGGGCGACGACGGGGGTCGTGGCAAGCCTGCCCAGCGAGGCGGCAAGCCCCGCGGCGGATCCGGCGGACAGGGCCCCCGCCAGGGCGGTGGGCCACGCGGCAGCGCGCCTCGGGGTGGTGCTCAGGGCTCAGGAGGCCGCCCCGGCGGCTATCGCCCCTCGGGAGAGCGAGAGGGCGGCGGGTCCACAGACCGTTCGTCCTCTGGTGGTGGCTGGAAGGGACGTCCCGGAAAGCCCGGCGGCCAGCGAGACGACCGAGGCCAGAGGCCCGGCCGTCCGTTCAAGCGGTCCGACGACCGTCGCTTCGGCAGTGACGATCGCCGCAGCGACGCTCCGCGTGGCCCGCGCGCCGGTGGCGGCGGACCGCGAGGCGAGGGCGGTTACCAGGGACGTCCGAAGGATCGGGACTTCCGCGGGCCGGCGCGCGGCCGCGATGGCGAGCAGCGGTCCGGCGGGTTCCGAAAGGACCGCGACTCCGGACAGCGTGGGGGCGAGCGCCGCTTCGAGGACAGGCGTCCGGGTGATCGCGGCAAGCCGTTCGGCGACCGCGACAAGCCTCGTGGCGGCCCACGTCCGTATGGCGATCGCGACGACCGCCGTGGCTCCAGGCCCTACGGCGATCGCGACGACAAGCGTGGCCCCAGGGCCTATGGCGACCGCGACGATCGTGGCGGCCCCAAGTCCTACGGGGATCGCGACGATAAGCGCGGGCCCAGGTCTTACGGTGACCGTGACGATCGGGGCGGCTCTAGGTCCTACGGGGATCGCGACGATAAGCGTGGCCCGAGGGCTTACGGCGACCGCGACGATCGTCGTGGCTCCAAGCCCTACAGGGATCGCGATGATCGGCGTGGCTCCAAGCCCTACAGGGATCGCGATGATCGGCGTGGTCCTAAGTCCTATGGCGACCGGGATGACCGGGGTGGCTCTAGGCCCTACGGCGATCGCGATGACAAGCGCGGACCGAGGGCCTATGGCGAGCGTGATGATCGGGGCGGTTCCAAGTCCTACGGTGACCGCGATGACAAGCGTGGTCCGAGGGCTTATGGCGACC
>NZ_JBICUD010000004.1:5227-877982 GCF_043198015.1 Spirillospora sp. NPDC048911
CGGGATGATCGGCGTGGGCCCAGGGCTTACGGGGATCGCGACGATAAGCGCGGACCGAAGTCTTACGGCGGCCGTGATGACCGGGGCGGTTCCAAGTCCTACGGTGACCGCGATGACAAGCGTGGTCCGAGGGCTTATGGCGACCGGGATGATCGGCGTGGGCCCAGGGCTTACGGGGATCGCGACGATAAGCGCGGACCGAAGTCTTACGGCGGCCGTGATGACCGGGGCGGTTCCAAGCCCTACGGCGATCGTGACGACAAGCGTGGGCCCAAGGCTTACGGTGATCGCGATCGGCGTGGCCCCGGAACCTATGGTGACCGGGACGATCGGGGCGGTTCCAAGCCCTACGGGGATCGTGACGACAGACGTGGGCCGAAGCCTTACGGCGACCGCGATGACCGGCGCGGTCCGAGGGCCTATGGCGATCGCGGTGGCTCGCGCTCGTACGGCGATCGGGACGACCGGCGCGGCTCCAGGCCGTACGGCGACCGCGACAAGCCCCGTGGGGGCGGCTCGCGGCCGTATGGCGATCGGGACGACAGGCGCGGCTCGCGTCCGGGCAAGTCGTTCGGTGACCGGGACAGGCCGCGCGGCGGCAGCGGTGGCCGGGGCAAGCCGTTCGGCGATCGCGACCGTCGTCCGCGTGAGGATGACGGCCGGTCCTATGGGCCGCCGCGCGACCGCGGGGCTCAGCGCGATCGCGAGGGGCAGGCCCCTCCGTCCGACCTTCCGATGCTGCCCGAGGACGTCACCGGCGAGGAACTGGACGCGGACGCGCGCGTAGAGCTGCGCACCCTGCCGAAGGACCTGGCCGAGCGGGTGGCCCGTCGCCTCGTGATGGCCGGAAGGCTGGCCGAGGAAGACCCTGAGGCGGCGTACAAGCACGCCCGGGAGGCGCGGCGGCTGGCTTCCCGTGTCGGGCTCGTCCGCGAGGCGGCCGGGCTGGCCGCCTACCGCGCCGGCGAGTGGGCGGAGGCCCTGGCCGAGCTGCGCGCCGCGCGTCGGCTCAGCACTGGCGACGACGCCTATCTGCCGGTGATGGCCGACTGCGAACGTGGCCTGGGGCGTCCCGAGCGGGCCCTTGACCTGATCAAGTCGGCCGAGGCCAAGAATCTGGACCAGACGGGACGCATCGAGTTGCGCATCGTCGAGTCAGGTGCCCGGCGTGATCTGGGGCAGTACGACGCCGCCGTGGTCACGCTGCAGATTCCCGAGCTCAAGGACCGGCGGCTGCGTCCGTGGTCGGCACGGCTTTTCTACGCCTACGCCGACGCGCTCGCCGAAGCGGGCCGCATGGAGGACGCGAGCGACTGGTTCGCGCGTGCCGCCGCCGCCGACCGGGACGACGAGACCGACGCCGCCGAACGTTACGCCGAGATCGAAGGCCTCGACATCCTCGACACCGAGGACGACGAGGAGTTCGTCGGCGAACTTCCGGAGGCGGAGGCCACCGTCGCTCTTACCGAGCCGGAGGCACCGGAATCGGCAGGCGCCGAGGTCGAGGACTCTCCGGCCGGCGAGGTCGAGGCGTCTGCAGAGGCCGACGAGGCTTCGGAGGAAGACGAGGAGACCGCTGGGCCGTCTGGTGAAGAGCCCGAGTCGCTCGTGCCCGACGGCGTGGAGATCGGGGTTCTGGAGACGCCCGACCCCACGGCCATCGCGTTCCAGCCCGCTGAGGACGTCGAGGCCGCCGACGTCGGCACGGAGCCGAGCGACGATACGCCGGAGCCCTCGGTCGTCTTCCTTGAGCCGAAGACGACCGACGACCCGGGTCAGGAGCAGCGCCCGCCATCGGAGTAGGGCCGAGCCCCCTGCTGGGCCCACCGGCGAGGTAGAGCGGGGACACCGCCGCGTCCGCTGCACCCATTGGCGGGGTAGGGCGGGGGACACCACTGCGTCCGCTGCACCCATTGGCGGGGTAGGGCGGGGGACACCACTGCGTCCGCTGCACCCACCGGCGGGGTAGGGCGGGGACACCACTGCGACTGCTGCGCCCACCGGCGGGGCACAGCGGGACACCGCCGCGTCGGCTGGGCCCGTCGGTGGGGCACGGCGGGGACACCGCCGCATCCGCTGGGCCCATTAGCGAGTTGGGCGGGAGCATCGGTGCGTCCGTTGGTAGAGGTGGTCGGGGCTCTGAACTGGTCGTCCGAACTCGTCAGCGTTCCGGCGCTGGTCTGGTCGGCAGTGCCGCCGCCAGGGCGAAGTAAGCCCTGGCGGCGCTCGGCGTCGCCGACTTGAGACCTCGCAGGTAATGCCTTTGAGCGTGGATCCTCTGCTGGACGCCGATGATCACCAGCGGGCGGATCTCGACGGTCTGGCGCCCGTCTGCCATGCGCCGCTGGAGACGGCCCCCGGCCCCTTTGCGGCGATTGCCGCCGGGGCCT
Source organism: Spirillospora sp. NPDC048911 (assembly GCF_043198015.1). Classification (NCBI taxonomy): domain Bacteria; kingdom Bacillati; phylum Actinomycetota; class Actinomycetes; order Streptosporangiales; family Thermomonosporaceae; genus Spirillospora; species Spirillospora sp. NPDC048911. The sequence goes on from NZ_JBICUD010000004.1 coordinate 7,618, forward strand.
TGACTGCTGCGGGCATTTCACCGGATATTCGCATGATCGTGTCGTTCGGGGGGTCACCGGAGTCATCCGGTGGCGATGGACTCCATCGGTCGCGTGGAGCCTGTGAGGAGCACCATGGCCATCTCCTTGAACCGACGCATGTTCCTGCGTGCCACCGCCGTCGCGGGCGGCACGACCGCCTTCTCCGGCGCGTTGTGGCAGCAGGCGTTCGCCGGGCCCGCACAGCCCGGGCCCAGCCCGTACGGCCCGCTGCTGGCGGCTGACGGCAACGGCGTCCAGTTGCCCGCGGGCTTCACCAGCCGGATCGTGGCGCGCTCGTTGCAGCGCGTCGAGGGCACGCGGCACACCTGGCACGCCGCGCCCGACGGCGGTGCCTGCTACCGCGACGGCGACGGCTGGATCTATGTGAGCAACTCCGAGGTGCCCCTCGTGGGCGGTGTCTCGGCCGTGCGGTTCGACGCGACCGGCAAGATCACGTCCGCCTATCGCATCCTGAACGGGACGACGCTCAACTGCGCCGGCGGCGCGACCCCCTGGAACACCTGGCTGTCGTGCGAGGAACACGACTACGGCCTCGTCTACGAGACCGACCCCTACGGGCAGAAGTCGGCGAAGTCACACCCGGCCATGGGGCGCTTCAAGCACGAAGCGGCCGCCAGTGACCCGGTGCGCAAGGTCGTGTACCTCACCGAGGACCAGGGGAACGGCTGCTTCTACAGGTTCCGGCCCAGGACGTGGGGGGACCTCTCCAGCGGCACCCTGGAGGTGCTGGTCGGCACGGGCGTCGGCGCCGTGCGGTGGGCGCAGGTCCCGAATCCCGAAATCTGGATCACTCCCACCCGTGACCAGGTCGCGGGCGCCATGCGCTTCAACGGCGGTGAGGGCTGCTACTACGCCGGTGGCGTCTGCTACTTCACGACCAAGGGCGACAACCGCGTCTGGGCCTACGACGCCGTCAACGAACGGCTCGACCTGGCGTACGACGACGACCTCGTGACCGGCGGCGCGGCTCCGCTGCGCGGTGTCGACAACATCACCGGCGCGGCCTCCGGCGACCTCTACATCGCCGAGGACGGCGACAACATGGAGATCAACCTCATCACGCCCGGCGGCGTGGTCGCCCCGTTCCTGCGCGTCCTCGGCCATGACAAGTCCGAGATCACCGGCCCGGCTTTCTCGCCCGACGGCACCCGTCTCTACTTCTCGTCGCAGCGCGGCAAGAGCGGCTTCGTCGCCGGTACGGACGGCCACACCTTCGAGGTGACGGGTCCGTTCCGCCGCTGAGAGCCGCGCCCACGGCCGGAATCGCGGCTCGCGACCGGTCAGGCGTGCCGGTCCAGGGCGTGCATGATGCCGGCGACGTTGCTCACCGCGCTGTTGAGGATCTCGTACTTCTCGATGGACTCGGGGTCGGTGATCTCCTTCGTCATGCGGTAGCGGTCCTTCGTCCGTTCCAGCACCATCGCGGCCGCGTGGTCCAGTTCGAGCCCTTCGTCCCGGGCGTCCTTCACGGCGTCGACCCAGACCCGGAGCTCCTCGGCCGACCGTTCGAGTGTGTCGGTCACCTCCGACACTGGGCCGTAGTGCGCGAACAGCAGCCGTTCAGGTTGCAGGGACTGGAACTTGGCGAGCGACCGCAGCGCCGTTTCGAGGTCGAAGTCCGGTGGCGGCGTGAGAGGCCGTACGTCCGCGGTCTCGGGAATGTAGATCCCGGCCGCGTCGCCCACGTACAGGTCGCCGGTCTGTGAGTCCATCAGGCCCACATGGTGCTTGGCGTGCCCGGGGGAGTAGTACGACTCGAGGCGCCGTCCACCGCCGAGGTCGATCGTTCCGATGTCCTCGACGGTGCGAATCCGCGCGGCCTCCGTCGGCTTGAGTTCGCCGAACAGCGTGTCGAGCGCGTCCCCGTACACCATGCGAGCGCTGCGCATCAGGCGTTCGGGCCCTGCCAGGTGCCGCGCTCCCTTCTCGTGGACGACCACCTCGGCCTGCGGATACATCTCGGCGATGTCCCCGACCCCGCCCGCGTGATCGAGATGGATGTGCGTCACGACCACGCTCGCCAGGTCCGCCGGGCCCACGCCCAGCTCGGTCAGCGCCCGCCGCACCACGGGCGCCGATCCCGCCGTGCCCGGCTCCACCAGGCAGGGCCGGTCGGAGAGGATCAGGTACCCGGCGGTGATGCCCGTGTATCCCGCCATCCGCGTGTCGATCTCGTAGACGTCACCGCCGAGCGGCGTGACCGTGGTCTCGGTGTCCATTGGTAGATCATCACTCCGTCGTGGCGCGGTTATCCACAGTTTCGCTCCGGTCTTCCGTTCCCGAGGTCGCGTGTTGCAGCGTGGACTCCACACCGAGAGGAGCGTTCATGGTCTACCCGCACATCAACGACGTGACCTTGCTGGGAAGGCTGGCCGAGGATCCTGCCCGCCGCCCCTTACCGGGCGGCCTGGTCGTGGCCTGGCGCCTGATCGTGGACCGCCCCCGCAAGAGCCCCGGCCGTCGCGTCGTCGACACACTCGCCTGCGCCACGTACGAGCCCGCCGTGATCGATCAGACGCCCACCTGGCGCGCCGGCGACCTGATCGAGGTTCACGGCTCCCTGCGCCGCCGTTTCTGGCGCCCGGACGAGCTGGGCATAGGCCGATACGAGGTGGAAGTACACGAGGCGGCCCTGATAGCCGTAGCCCCCACCTCACCCGCGAAAAGCACACCAGCGGCGACGACGTCACCCCCCAACGCCGTTTAGCGGCCCAGGAGGCGGAGGACCAGGCCGGTTCTGGGTTTGGGGCCGAACGAGGTGGATTTGCGGGGGACTCGTTCGCCCTGGCCCGCCACGGCGAGGACGTCCTGGACCTTGAGCGGGTTGAGGATGACAGCGGTGCCGCCGGTGCGGCGGGCTCGTTCGATCGCGGCGGCGGGATCGTCGTGGACGACCTCGACGCTGCGCTCGTCTTCGGGGATGTTCCAGACGCCGTCGATCAGGAGGGTGTCCAGGACGGCGGTGTCCAGGCGGCTCCAGCGTTCCGAATGGCCGGCGGGCATCGCGTCGAGCAGGCGCAGCGAGTCGGGGGTGGTGAGGAGGTGGAATCCGGCGCCCCCGAGGACGAACGCGGGGCCCTCGGCGCCGGCCAGGGCCGCGAGGGCGGTGGGGAGGTCCGGCAGGTCGGTCACGTGAAAGACCTCGGCGGCGCGTTCCACGGCGGTGCCTGGCGGGAGGCCGGGCAGGACGCGGTGGATGGCGCCGAGATGCGGGGGATAGCGGGTCGAGTCGACGAGGAGGGCGAGGCCGTGATCCCAGGGCCCGTGGCCGTCTCCGGCCGCGTGGTGGCGAGCCTGGAGGGCCCGGTACGTGGCGTACCGGTGATGCCCGTCGGCGATCAACGCCTGGCGGGGGCCGAGGTCCGCCGCCACGCGGGCGTGATCGACGGGGTCGGTGGTGCGCCACAGCCGGTGGACCAGGCCGTCCGATCGCACCTCCACGAGCGGGGCGGTGCCGGCGATCTCGTCGATGATCTGCGCGGCGTCGCCGTCGCCCTCGTAGACCAGGAAGATCGGCTCAGGGTTGGCCCGGGTGGCGGCCATCAGCTCCAGGCGGTTGCGCACCGGGCCCGGATAGACGTTCTCGTGCGGGAGGACGACCCCGTCGCCTTCGGCGCGCAGGCCCAGCGCGCCGATGAGGCCGCGCTGCAGCGGCGTGCCGTCCCGGGCCGCCTCGTAGACGTACAGGGCCGGTTCCGGGTCGATGGTCAACGCGCCGTCGGCGAGCCAGCGCCGCAGCGTGGCGGCGCCCTCCTCGGCCGTCGGCGGGAGGATCAGGCGGACGATGTTGTGCCCGTCGCTGGCCATCAGGCGGGCGACGGCCTCGTCGTCGATCAGGTCGTACGGCGGCGAGGTGACGGTGGCCAGATCGCCGACGACCTCGGGCGCGAAGCGCACCCCCCGGAACGGGGCCAGCTCCAGCCCGGCGGCCTCGGCCGGGCCGGGAGCGCCGAAGATCCAGGCGCTGAACGCTTCTGGGTCCAGTCCGGAAGGGAGATCGTCGTCCACTGTGGGCATGGTAACCAGGGACGGGGACGCGCGCCGCCTCCGGGTACCGTCGAGAGGGTCGAAGGGGAGGTCCACGTGAGTGTTCAAGGGCGGGGACGGCCGGAGGATTCCCCGGGCGAGGATCCAGGGCCCGCCGCACCCGACGGCGGGGTCTACGAGTGGTACACGCGCGGCCTGGAGCTTCTCAGATCGGGCAGCCCGGCCGCCGCGGTCCAGTTGCTGACGCGCGCGGCCGACGCGGAGCCGACCTCTCGCAGCGTGCGGGAGGCGCTCGCCAGGGCCCAGTACGGGGCGCGGCTGTTCGACGAGGCGGCGGCCAGCTTCCGGTGGATCGTCGAGGCCGACCCGGCGGAGGACTACGCGCTGTTCGGGCTGGGTCTGTCGCTGAGCCGGATGGGCGAGTTCGAGGCCGCGGTCGAGCACCTCGCGCTCGCGGTCGCGATGCGGCCGGAGAACAAGGACTATTCCAAGGCGCTGCGGCACGTCCGGGCCACCCTGGCCGCCCGTAGATGACCTCCCCGTACGATCAAGGCATGAGCGGCGAAAGGGGCACGATGAGGGGCAGCGACCGGCCGTTGAGCGAGGCGTACGACGTCGCTCTGCTCGACCTCGACGGCGTCGTCTACGTGGGGCATCATCCCGTCCACGCCGCCGCCGAGTCCCTCGCCAAGGCACGCGCGGCTGGTCAGCGGCTCGCCTTCGTCACCAACAACGCCTCCCGTACGCCCAGCGCGGTCGCGGCGCTCCTGACCCGGGTGGGTGTGCCCGCCACCGCCGAGGACGTCGTGACCTCGGCCCAGGCCGCAGCCCGCCTGCTGGCCGAACGCCTGCCCGCGAATTCCAAGGTCCTGGTCGTGGGCGGCATGGGCTTGCGCCAAGCGCTCTACACCCGCGGCCTGCGGCCCGTCTCCACCGCCTCCGAACGCCCCGCCGCCGTCGTCCAGGGCTACGACCCCAACCTCTCCTACGGGCTGATCGCCGAAGGCGCCAAGGCCGTCGGCGAGGGGGCCCTGTTCCTCGGTTCCAACGGCGACTTCACGATCCCGGGCGCCGACGGCCCGCCCAAGCCCGGCAACGGCTCGTTGCTGCAGGTCATCCGTACCGCGACCGGGGTCGAGCCGATCGTCACCGGCAAGCCCGAGCGGCCCCTCCATCACGAGTCCATCATCCGTACCGGTGCCCAGCGTCCCCTCGTCGTCGGCGACCGCCTGGACACCGACATCGAGGGCGCCAACAACGGCGAGGCCGACAGCCTGCTGGTCTTCACCGGCGTCACCGACCCCCTCACCGCCCTCACCGCCGAGCCCCGCCACCGCCCGACCTACCTGGCCGCCGACCTCACCGGCCTGCTCGTCCCGCACCCGGACGTACGCCAGGACGGCGACGCCTACCAGTGCGTCGGCTGGACCGCCCGCTGGGACGGCGACCAGATCGCCCTCACCGGCGAGGGCGACCCCTACGACGGCCTCCGCGCCCTGGCGGCCGCCGCCTGGCGAACCGACATCCCCGCCACCCCGGAATCCGTCAAATCAGCCCTGACCCACCTAGCCCTCCACTGAGCAGCTCGTTGCGAAGGGCAGTGCTCGTTTTATTACAGAGGGCAGTGGCCGTGGTGGGTTGGGCCGGTCGTGCGGAGGAGCTTGCGGGAGAGGATCTCCGCCGCGACGGTGCGGCCCATGGTCAGGCCGGCCTGGTTGCTGAACTCGAAGTGCGTGCCGCCCACCACGCGCGAGCGGCCCGCGTCGGCGGCGGCTTCGGAGAAGCCGGCGAAGGTCCGTTCCATCGGACGGCCCGTCGCCGGGTCGGCGGGCGCCGAGTCGGTGACGTGGGTGAATCTCATGCGGTCGGCGCAGAAGAAACCCGCCAGGACGGTCGCGGCGGCGGCGCTGAACGAACTGTGGCCGGAGACGTACTCGGGCGTGCTGCCGGGGCTCCCCGCGCGAGCCCTCCAGTCGGGGTCCCTCTCGGTGTACGGGTTGCCGTCGTCCTGCTGGATCGCTGTCTCCGGGCGCCAATGCCGGTGGACGTACTTCGTCCGGACGGTCGGGATCGAGACGTCGGAGAGCGCGGTGCCCAGGAGGGCGAAGAGGCGTGCTTTCTCGGCCAGCCTGAGCGGCGTCGACACCTCAAGGGCGATCTTGAGCCATTCGCCCGGGGGCTGGGCCGAGCCGCTGGGCAGTGACCAGTACTGGTAGAGCGCGGACTTGCCGGCGTCCGGGATGCGGGCGTCGCCGACCAGCTTGATCTCGGAGTAGGCCGCCGCGTAGTCGAGGCTCGTGAGCGGGGGCGGGCCGAGGGCGACGTAGCGGGCGGCGTCGAGGATGCCGAACGGGACCATGTTCCGGTATTGGGCGCCGGACCACGACTGCGTGAAGATCCCCGGGCCCGAACCGGCCGGTTGGGTCTCCACCGGGCGTGATCCGTCCGAGGCCCGGATGTTGAAGATGTACGTCCCGACGGATTGACCCCACGCGCGGCCAGAGGACACGCGCGGGCCTGTGCCGAGTTTGGCCAGGTCCGCGGCCAGTTGTTCGTCGAAGCGATCGCGCCGGTCCGGGTAGAGGCGGGTGAGGACGGCGTGCGCCGCGGTGACGGCCGCCGCTTGCTGGTCGCCGTGCCGCGGCGCGCCGTCGGGGGCCTTCAGCAGGTGGGCGCGACGTTTGCCGGAGAGGGGGTTCACCGCGTCGTAGATGGCCGCGTTCACCATCGCGTACGAGCGGGCGGCGTCGGCGTCACTGGCGCGGGTGAGCCGGATCGTTTCCAGCGCCAGCCCGTTCCAGACGGCGACGGGATCCAGGGCGGTCCGGGGCTTCGCCGACGCGGGCTGGGCACTCGCCAGCGCCATGATCAGGAGGCAGCAGAACACGATTCTCTTCATGGTCACCTCGCAGTCGTCGCCTGAGCCGACCATCTGGAGTGGCCGCGGGCAATGGCGCGGACCGGCATCGGCCTGGCCGAGATCGGCACCTGGACGTCATTGATCGTTCCTCTTGGAATCATCGGGGGGACGCGCGCGTGCCAGACCGTGGGTCCGACGGAAGGGGTACCCGGATGAGCAATCGTCGTGTCGTGGCTGCGGCCGTCGGCTGCGCGCTGGCGGTCGGAACGGTCCAACCGGCCTGGGCGGGGCAGCGGAGGAGCTTCGATCTGCAGGCCCACAGGGGCGGGCTCGGCCTGATGGTCGAGAGCACCTTGCCCACGTTCGCCAACGCCTTGAAACTGGGCGTGAGCACGCTGGAGCTCGACGTCCAGATCACCGAGGACGGGCAGGCGGTCGTCACGCACGACCGGCGGATCAACCCCAGGAAGTGCAAGGACACCGCCCCGGCCATAGCCGGCGACCCAGAGTTCCCGTACGTCGGCAAATACATCAACACGCTGACGTTGAAGCAGGTGCGGACGATGGACTGCGGCTCGCAGACGTTGCCCGAGTTCCCCGGTCAGCGCGCTGTGCCGGGAGCCAAGATGCCCTTGCTGCGCGAGGTGTTCGGGCTCGTCCACCGGTACCGGGCGTACGGGGTCAAGCTGAACGTGGAGACCAAGGTCGAGGCCGGGGCGCCGAGCGAGACCGCGCCGCGCGAGCAGTTCGTGCGGGTGACGGCCCGCGAGGTGCGCCGGGCGGGGCTGCTCCGGCAGGTCACGATCCAGAGCTTCGACTGGGGCGCGCTGATGCGGATGCGCCAGGTCGAACGCCGGTTGCCGCTCGTGGCGTTGACGAACTTCGACTTTCTGCAGGTCGGGCAGCCCGGCAGGTCACCGTGGCTGGGCGGGATCGACATCGACGACTTCGGCGGCGATCCGCTGAAGGCCATCAAGACGTTCGGCGCGGCGGCGTTCTCGCCGGTCCACGGCTTCCCGCAGAACGGCAAGGTCACCGACCCGGACTACCGGCCGTACGTCACCAAGACCATGGTCGACCAGGCGCACCGGATGCGGATCAAGGTCATCCCCTGGACGGTCGACGACCCCGCCACCATGAACAAGCTGATCGACGACGGGGTCGACGGGATCATCACCGACTATCCCGACCGGCTGCGCGTCCTGATGGCCGAGCGCGGCTTCAAGCTGCCGCGGCGCTATCACGCACGCTGATCCGGAGCCGGCGCGAAGGCCCTACCGCCCACGGACGGCGGGGCTTTCGAGATCACAGCAGCTTGCGGAGGCGGAGCAGGTCGAAGATGCTCGCCTCGATCTTGAGCCGGCCGCTGGCCCAGGCCTTGGCGGGATTGAGCTCGTCGTTGGCGAGCGCGACCAGGTCGTCGCTGTTCACCGTCAACCGGACCTGGGCGGCCTTCGGGTCCGGCGTGGCCTCGAACGTGTCCAGCCCGCCCGCGTGGATCCTGGTCAGGTAGGCCACGCCCAGGTCGGGGATCCGGCAGCTGATCGTCCGTTCGACGACGTGCTCCTCCAGCTTGCCGGGATCCACCTCGGCGAGCCGCTCCGCCACCAGGTTGAGGGCGGTGCGGCACTCCTCCTCGTTCGCCATGGTCAGGCCGTTCCCCGTCCGTTCGACAACGATGTCGTGAAGGGACGGTAGCGTTCTGACCGAACCCGAAGCGACCCGCGGCACGCGGCGAGGGTCATCTTGGAGGTAAACGTGACGTCTGGCGAGGCTGCGGGGGAGCACGAGGCGGCGACCCCGCCCGGCCCCGTGACCGGGGCAGGACACGGCGCTCCCCACCCGGAGACGCCCACGCCCGAGACGCCCCTGCCCGCAGCGCCCGAAGCGGAGGCCACCGCGCCTGAGGCGCCCGCGGGGCAACCGGCCGACGCTGAGACGACTGCGGGGGAGACGCCCAGGGGGCAGACGGTCGGCGGTGGGGCATTTGCGAAGGAGACGCCCGTTGCCGCACGGAGTGGGCCGTCCGGGCCTGTGGCGGGCTTCGAGGCGCCGGAGAACGAGTCTGCGACCGCTCAGGGGCCGCTGGGTGCCGGAGAGGGCTCGCGGCAGGTGCCGGGGCCTTATGTGGCGCCTCCGTTCCGTCCGGGGCCGCCGCCCGAGCCGACCGGCGACCCGCGTGTGGACGCGGCGCTCGCGCCGCTGGGCGGGCTGGGCGGTACGCAGGTGGCCGACCACGTCGAGATCTTCGAGGACGTCCACCAGCGGCTGCAGGAGCTCCTGGTCTCCGCCGACGAGGAGGAGGCCGGGCCATCCGGGCCGCCCGTTCCCCGTCCACCAGGTCCGGGCGTCGTTCCGTCCGCGCAGGGCGGCACGCCGCCTGGGCAGGGGGGTGCGCGGCCTGGGTACGGGAGTGGCGGGCCGCCCAGGCAGGGCGGCGGCATGCCGCCGGGTGGCTACGGGCGATGAGCCGACGACGGCTGGACGCAGAGCTGGTACGGCGCGGGCTGGCGCGGTCACGGGAGCACGCCGGGCAGCTCATCGCCGACGGGCGCGTCAAGGTCGGCGGGCAGATCGCGGCCAAGGCGGCCACGCAGGTCGAGACCGCCGCGGCGATCGTGGTCGACACGGCCGAGAGCGGACCGGAGTACGTGTCGCGCGGCGGGCACAAGCTCGCCGGGGCCCTGGAGGCCTTCGCCGATCTCCGCGTCGAGGGGCGGGTCTGCCTCGACGCGGGCGCGTCGACCGGCGGCTTCACCGACGTGCTCCTGCGCGCCGGCGCCGCCCGCGTCTACGCGGTGGACGTCGGCTACGGGCAGATCGCCTGGTCCCTCCGCACGGACGAACGCGTCGTCGTGCTCGAACGCGTCAACATCCGTGATCTGACGCCCGGGCAGCTGGGACAGCCGGGCGACGAACCGCCCGCTCTCGTCGTGGGCGACCTGTCGTTCATCTCCCTCAAGCTGGTCCTCGGGCCGATCAAGGCGTGCGTCGCGCCGGACGCCGACTACGCGCTCATGGTCAAGCCGCAGTTCGAAGTGGGTAAGGAACGGGTGGGCGCCGGCGGTGTGGTCCGGGATCCCGAGCTGCGCGCCGAGGCGGTGCGCGACGTGGCGTCCCACGCGCGGACGCTCGGCCTGGGCGTGAAAAGCGTGACCGCCAGCCCGTTGCCCGGCCCATCGGGCAATGTGGAGTACTTCCTGTGGCTGCGCGCGGGCGCGCCGGCCCTGGACGAGTCCGAGTTGAAGAAGGCCATCACGGAGGGGCCCCAGTGAGCACAAGGTCGGTGCTGGTCATCGCTCACACCGGGCGGCGGGAGGCGGTGCGCAGCGCGCAGCTGGTCATCGAGCGGCTCACCGCCGCCGGGATCGGCGTCCGCGTGCTGGTCGGCGAGGCCGAGGACATCGGCTGCGCGGGCGTGCAGGTGATGCCGCCGTCCGCGGCCGCCGCCGTGGACGCCGAGGTCGTCATGGTGCTCGGCGGCGACGGCACGCTGCTGCGCGCCGCCGATCTCGCCAAGCCCGCGGGCACGCCGCTGCTCGGCGTCAACCTCGGCCATGTCGGGTTCCTCGCCGAGGCCGAGCGCGAGGATCTGACGGCCACGGTCGAACGTGTCGTCACCAAGCGCTACGACGTCGAAGAACGCATGACCATCGACGTCACGGTCCGCCGCAACGGGTCCGTCACGGGCACCACGTGGGCGCTCAACGAGGCCACCGTGGAGAAGGCCGAGCGCGAGCGCATGCTGGAGGTCGTCGTCGAGATCGACGGGCGGCCGCTGTCCCACTGGGGATGCGACGGCGTCGTGTGCGCCACCCCGACCGGGTCCACCGCCTACGGCTTCTCCGCCGGGGGCCCGATCGTCTGGCCCGAGGTCGAGGCCATGCTCGTCGTGCCGATCAGCGCCCACGCGCTGTTCGCCCGGCCGATGGTCGTGTCGCCGCGTTCGGTGGTGGCGATGGAGGTGCTGCCGGGCACGCCGCGCGCCGTGCTGTGGTGCGACGGCCGCCGCACGCTCGACGTGCCGCCCGGCGCGCGGATCGAGGTGCGCCGGGGCGCCGAGCCGGTGCGGCTCGCGCGCCTGCATCTGACCCCGTTCACCGACCGCCTGGTCACCAAGTTCGGCCTGCCGGTCACCGGCTGGCGCGGCCGCGTCCGCCAGGCCGACGCCGAGGCCGCCGAGGCCGCGGATCGGGACGGCGTCCAGCGCGAAGACACCATCGACGACGGCGCCGCGGGCGACGGCGCGAAGGGCGTGGCACCGGTCTGTGACGAAATCCCTGCCGCGGGCGAGGAATCCGGACGTGGACAAGAGCGATAATCTCACCAGCGATACAGCGAGACAGCGAGGCGCGGAACCGGGAACTGTTTGCGAGGGGTTGACGCTGGTGCGTCCGATGGTCGATGAGGTGCGGATCCAGGGCCTCGGCGTGATCGACGAGGCCGTGCTGGACCTGTCGCCGGGGTTCAACGTCGTCACCGGCGAGACCGGCGCGGGCAAGACCATGGTGGTCACCAGCCTGGGGTTGATGTTCGGCGGCCGCGCCGATCCGCAGCGGGTGCGGCCGGGCGCGGAACGCGCGACCGTCGAGGGACGGATCGTCGTCGATCCCGGCGGGCGGGTGCTCGACCGGGTCGAGGAGGCCGGCGGCGAGCTGGACGACGACACGCTGATCATCACCCGGTCGGTCTCGGCGGAGGGCCGCTCGCGCGCGTTCCTCGGCGGCCGGTCGGTACCGGTCAGCCTGCTCATCAACCTCGCCGACGACCTGGTGGCCGTGCACGGGCAGTCCGACCAGCAGCGGCTGCTGCAGGCGGGCCGGCAGCGCGCGTCGCTCGACCGGTACGCGGGCGGCGCCCTCACCAAGCCGATGCGCGCCTACACCACCGCCTACCAGCGGCACCGGCAGGTCACGGCGCTGCTGGAGGAGCTGACCACCCGGGCGCGCGACCGCGCGCAGGAGGCGGACATGCTGCGCTTCGGCCTGGAGGAGATCGAGAAGGTCGATCCCAAGCCGGGCGAGGACGCGGAGCTGGCCGCCGAGGAGGAGCGGCTCGGGCACGCCGACGCCCTGCGCACCGCCGCGACGACGTCGCACGAGGCGCTGCTCGGTGATCCGGCCGCGGTGCTGGAGGCGGCGAACGTCGTCGGCCTGCTCGGTTCGGCCCGCAACGCGCTCGACGCCGTGCGCGACCATGACCCGGCCTTGGCCGCGCTCGCCGATCGTCTGGCCGAGGCGGGTTACCTCGTGTCGGACGTCGGCACCGAGCTGGCCGCGTACGCCGAGTCCGTCGAGGCCGACCCGGCGCGGCTCGCCGCCGTCCAGGAACGCCGCGCCGAGCTGATCGGGCTCACCCGCAAATACGGCGAGACCCTCGACCGGGTCCTCGAATGGTCGCGCACGTCGGCCGCGCGGCTCACCGAGCTCGAAGGCGACGACGACCGCATCGAGGCCCTCCAGGCCGAAGAGACCGAGCTCACCGAACGGCTGGCCGCCGAGGCGGCCGAGCTGACGGAGGTGCGCACGCGCGCCGCCGAGCGGTTCTCCGAGGCGGTCACCGAGGAGCTCACCGCGCTCGCGATGCCGCACGCGCGCGTGGTCGTCTCGGTCACGCGGACGCCCGACTACGGGCCGCACGGCGCCGACGAGGTCGAGGTGCGGCTCGCGCCCCACCCGGGCGCGCAACCGCTGCCGCTGCACAAGGGCGCCTCCGGCGGTGAGCTGTCGCGCGTCATGCTGGCCATCGAGGTCGTGTTCGCCGGCGCCGACCCCGTCCCGACGTTCGTCTTCGACGAGGTCGACGCCGGCGTCGGCGGCAAGGCCGCGGTGGAGATCGGCCGGCGGCTGGCCCGGCTCGCCCGCAACGCCCAAGTGATCGTCGTCACACACCTGCCGCAGGTGGCCGCGTTCGCCGATCAGCATCTGCTCGTCGAGAAGTCCGACGACGGCCTCGTCACCCGCAGCGGCGTCACCGCGCTCGACCGCGAGGGCAGGCTGCGCGAGCTGTCGCGCATGCTCGCCGGCCTGGAGGATTCGGAGCTGGGCCGAGCACACGCGGAGGAGCTTCTGCAGCTCGCCGCCGAGGAACACTGACCGCGGCCACGCACCGCATGTCGCCGCGGAGCATCCGCTCGTCGGGGAACGGCCGTCCCGGCGGAACACCCGCGCGGCGGCGATCGTTGACGCGCGAGGAGCACCGTCCGCGAGACCGGGACCGGCCGAACGGTCCAAAGCGACCGAGAGTGCGCGAACGAACACGCCTCGCCGCTCGTCGTTACAGGTCTCCCCTCCCGCGCTCTGGCAGGATGTCATCCGATGAACGACCCGTCTCCCATCACCGAGCGTCGCGCGCGGATCTCGCCGAAGCTCCAGCGGCGCGTGCGCGCCCTGGGCCGTGGCCGGGAGGACGGCCAGCACGGGATCAGCGCCACGGCACGGCTCGACCGGCGCACCAAGGACCTCACCAAACGCCTGGAAGCGGGCGAGGTGGCGGTGATCGACCACGTCGACCTGGACCGGGTGAGCGCCGAGGCGCTGGTGACCTGCCAGGTGGCCGCGGTGGTCAACGTCGCGCCGAGCATCTCCGGCCGCTATCCCAATCTGGGGCCGCAGATCCTCGTCGAGGCCGGCATCCCGCTGCTGGACGACGTCGGCCCGGAGATCTTCGCCAAGCTCAAGGAGGGCGAGCCCGTCCGGATCGAGGACGAGACCGTCTACCGCGGCGACGAGGTGATCGCCAAGGGCACCGTGCAGACGCCCGAGACGGTCGAGACGGCGCTGACCGAGGCCAAGGCGGGCCTGTCCCACCAGCTCGAGGCGTTCGTCGCCAACACGATGGAGTACGTCAAGCGCGAGCGCGACCTGCTCATCGACGGCGTCGGCGTGCCCGAGGTGAGCACCCGCATCGAGGGCCGGCACGTCCTCATCGTCGTGCGCGGCTACCACTACCGCGAGGACATCGCCGCCCTCCGCCCGTACATCCGCGAATACCGGCCGGTGCTCATCGGCGTGGACGGCGGCGCGGACGCGCTCATGGAGGCCGGCTACCGGCCCGACATGATCGTCGGCGACATGGACTCGGTCTCCGACGACGCGCTGACCTCGGGCGCCGAGATCGTCGTGCACGCCTACCGCGACGGCCGGGCGCCGGGCCTCAAGCGGGTGGAGGAGCTCGGCCAGCAGGCCGTCACCTTCCCCGCGACCGCCACCAGCGAGGACATCGCGATGCTGCTCGCCGACGACAAGGGCGCCACGCTCATCGTCGCGGTCGGCACGCACGCCAACATGGTCGAGTTCCTCGACAAGGGCCGGGCGGGCATGGCGAGCACGTTCCTCACCCGGCTCCGGGTGGGCAGCAAGCTCGTCGACGCCAAGGGCGTGAGCCGCCTCTACCGCAGCCGCATCTCCACCTGGTCGCTGCTGTTCCTGGTGCTCGGCGCGTTCATCGCCATGACCACCGCCGTGATCATGTCGCCGGCCGGGGACGTCCTGCTCCCGCTGCTGGCCGACCGCTGGCACGCCTTCCTCTTCTGGCTGACCGGACTCTTCACGTGATCGATTTCCGCTATCACCTCGTCTCCATCGTCGCGATCTTCCTGGCGCTGGCCCTCGGCATCATCCTGGGCTCGACGACGCTCTCGCAGTCGGTCGCCGACAGCCTGCGCAGCCAGGCCAACGCGGCCCAGCAGCGCGGTGACCGGCTCCGCGACGAGAACGCGCAGCTGAGCAAGCAGATCAAGGGGGACGAGCAGTTCGCCCAGGTGCTCGGGCCGCAGACCGTCGCCGACCGGCTCAGGGGCCAGTCGGTGGTCTTCGTCGAGCTGCCCGGCGCCGGCAGCGACGCGCTCGAGCAGCTCAGCGACCTCGCGCAGCAGGCGGGCGCCGCGGTGACCGGCCGGGTGACGCTCCAGACGAAGTTCCTCGACGACAACCAGAAGCAGACGGTCGAGGAGCTCGCCAACCAGCTGAAGCCCGAGGGGGTCGCCTTCGCCGGCGACGCCGACTCCTACGACAAGGCCGGCGCGGTCCTGGCCAGCGCGATCGTCACCAAGGACGCGGCCAAGGCGGGCCGGGAGGACGCCTCCGGCGGCACGATCCTCAACAGCTTCAAGCAGGCGGGTTACGTGACCACCAGCGGGAAGCCCGGCCAGCATGCGACACTCGCCGTCGTGATGGCACCCTCCACCCCTTACACCGGCGGCGGCGGGGAGACCGACAACCAGGCGTTGCTCTCCCTCACCACCGCGCTCGACGCCGCCGACCGGGGGTCCGCCCTCGGCGGCCCCAACACCGCGGCCCAGAAGAACGGCGGGCTGATCGCCGCGCTGCGCGGCTCCGACGCCGAGAAGAACGTCTCCTCCGTCGACGTCGCCGACCAGCCCTCCGGGCAGGTCGTGATGATCCTGGCGCTCCAGCAGGAGCTGGCGGGCAAGGCCGGGCAGTACGGCATCGGGCCGGACGCGAGCGGCTACCTGCCCTCGCCCGCGCCCGCCGCCGGGAAGAGCGGGTGACGGCGGTGCGGCGGATCCTGCTCGGGACGGCCCTCGGCGCGGTCGCGGGCCGCGCGGCCTACGTGGCGCTGACGCGGCGTCCCCCCGGCGTGAACGGGCAGCCCGGCGACGAGGTGTGGGGCCGGACGAACCATCGCGGCGAGCCCGTCACCCTGCTGGAGGGCCCCGCGTTCGTCGCGGGGGCCGCGGCGGGCGGCCTGCTCGCCCCCGGGCTCGGCGGCCGGATGCGTGCCGCCGCGCTGCTCGCGGGCGTGGGCTCCGGAGTCCTCGGCGGTTACGACGACCTCGCGGGCACGACGTCCTCGCGCGGCTTCAAGGGACACCTGACCGCGCTGGCCCGCGGTGAGGTCACCAGCGGCGCCGTGAAGATCCTCGGCATCGGCGCCACCGGCCTGGCGGCCGCCGCGATCGCCGGATCCGGCGCCCCCAGCCGTGGTGGCCGCGCGTTCGACACCCTGGTGAACGGCGCCCTCGTGGCGGGCGGCGCCAACCTCATGAACCTCTTCGACCTGCGTCCCGGCCGGGCGATCAAGGTCGGCTTGATCACCGGCACGCCGCTGGCGCTGACCTCGTCCGCCGGCGCGGTGGTCGCCGCCCCCCTGGGCGCCGCCGCCGCGCTCCTCCCCGAAGACCTGGGCGAACGCGCGATGCTCGGCGACACCGGCTCCAACGCCCTGGGCGCGCTGCTCGGCCTCGCCGCCACCCGGCTGGGCCGCGGCCCGCGCCTGGCGGTCCTCGCCGGTCTCGTCGGCCTCAACACCGCCAGCGAGTTCGTCAGCTTCACCAAGGTGATCAAGCAGACCCCGGCGCTGGACTGGGTCGACATGCTCGGCCGCCGCCCGGTCGCCGTACAGCCCGCCGCCGCGCAGACGCGCCAGCCCGCCGCCGACACCGCGCAGGGAGCCGGTGCCGCCGCGTCGACCGCGACGTCCGGACCTGCCGGGTCCGGGCGCGTCACGCGGCTGGCTCGGCTGCACCTGGTGGAGTCCGCGGCCGATCCCCGCCCCGAAGCTTCCCAGCCTCGCGATTCCCAGCCCGGCGATGCCGAGCCCGGCGACTCGCGCGCGGGAGACCCTACGGGCTGACGGTCGCGGCACCTTGTCACCTCGTTCCCGCCGTCTCAGCGGCGGCCTCACGCGCGGCCTCGCCGGGGCCGCCGTCGTCATCGGGATCATCACCGTGCTGTCCCGGCTGGCGGGGTTCGGGCGCACGTACGCCTTCTCGCAGACGGTCACGACGTCGTGCCTGAGCCAGGCGTACTTCACGGCGACGCAGTTCCCGAGCATCGTGTACGAGATCGTGGCGGGCGGCGCGCTGGCCAGCATGGTCATCCCCGTGCTCGCGGGGCCCGCCGAACGCGGTGACCGCGAGGAGGTACGGCGGATCACCTCGGCGCTGCTGACCTGGATCGTCGTGCTGATGGTGCCGCTGTCGGCGCTGATGGCGCTGCTCGCGGGCCCGGTCATGCGGCTGATGGTCGGCGGCGACCTCAGCGGCTGCTCGCGCTCGGGGATCGTCTCCACCGGCTCCGGCATGCTGGCGATCATGGCGCCGCAGATGGTGATGTACGGGCTGTCGGTGGTGCTCTACGGGGTCCTGCAGTCGCACCGCCGGTTCGTTGCACCCGCGCTCGCGCCGCTGATGTCCAGCCTCGTCGTGATCGGCGCGTATTTGGTGTACGCGCCGCTCGGGCGCGGCTTCGAGAACGACCTGGAGCACCTGCCGCTCTCCGCCGAGCTGGTGCTGTCGATCGGCACCGCGATGGGCGGCGTCGCGATGGCGGTCACGGCGGGCGTCGCGGCATGGCGGCTGCGCCTCGGGCTGCGGCCGACGTTGAGGTTTCCCGACGGCGTCGCGCGGCGCGTCCGGCGGCTCGCCGTCGCCGGGCTCGCCACGGTCGCGGCACAGCAGCTCTCGGCCCTGCTCGTCGTCCGCCTCAGCTACGAGGGGACGGGCGGCGCCCTCGCCAACTACCAGTACGCCTGGGCGATCTATCTGCTGCCCTGGGCGATCCTCGCGGTGCCCATCGCGACCAGCGCGTTCCCGATGTTGTCCGCGCGCCTGAGCGAGGGCGACACCGGCCGCTTCGACCAGATCACGGCCGCGACCACTCGCGGCGTCATCCTGGTCTCCTGCGCGGGCGCCGCCGCGCTCGTCGCGGTGGCGCTGCCGGTCGCCGCGCTGTTCAACCCCGGCCGGCCGCTTCAGCAGGAGGTCCTCAGCCGGGCCGTGTACGCGTTCGCGCCGGGGCTTCTCGGCTACGGCCTGGTCGCCCACCTCGGCCGCGTGCTGTTCGCGTGCCACCGCGGCAGGATGGGTGCCCTCGCCGTCGTCGCGGGATGGCTGGTGGTGATGGCCGCCGACCTGGTGCTCGTCCTGTCGGTGGACGAGACGTGGGTCGTCGCGGCACTGGGCTTCGGCAACGCCGCCGGGATGACCGTGGCCGGGATACTGCTGCTGGGGACGCTCGTCCGGGCGAGGGGCCGCGCGGCGGTGCACGGCGTGCCGCGCGCGCTGGCCGCCGGCCTGGCCGGCGGCGGTGCGGGCGGCGCGGCGGGATACGCCACCGCCGCGGCGTTCGGCACCGGCGGCCAGGTGGCCAACGCCGGGGTCGGGGCGCTGGCGGCCCTGGTCGCGGCCGTGGTGTTCCTGCTGGTCGCGTTCATGATCGACGGCCGGGATCTGCGGGCCGTACTCAGCCGGAAGGTGACGCGCAATGTCTGACCGGGCGAAGTCCGAAACCGACGCGATGTCGTCCAGGGGGCCGGCGGGCCTGCGGGTCGCGCTCGTCCTGGGGACCAGCGCGGGCGGGGTGGGGCGGCACGTGCTGTCCACGGCGGCGGGACTGGCGGGGGCCGGCGCCCGCGTCCTGGTGTGCGGGCCCGCCGCGACCGAGGACCTGTTCGGCTTCACCAGGGTGGGCGCGCGGTTCGCCGAGGTCGATCTCGCCGATCGCCCGCGCCCGCTGAGTGACGCCAAGGCGGTCCGGAGGCTGCGCACGCTGCTGCGCGACGCCGACGTCGTCCACGCGCACGGCTTGCGGGCCGGGGCGCTCGCGGTCGCCGCCTGCGCCCGGGTCGCGCCCGGTCCGCTGCGGTTCGCCAAGGGCGGACCCCCGCTGGTCGTGACGCTCCACAACGCGGTGATCACCGGCGGCAGGACGGCCGCGGTCTACGGGGCCCTGGAACGGGTCGTGGCGCGTGGCGCCGATGAGGTCCTCGGCGTGTCGCCGGACCTGGAGGAACGGATGCGCGCCCTCGGAGCCCGGTCGGTCGGGCACGCGCTCGTCCCCGCCCCGGCGCCCCTGACGCAGCCCGGCCCCGCCGTGCGGGCGGACGTGCGGGCCGAGCTCGGCGTGGGGGAGCGGCCCCTGATCCTCACGGTGGCGCGGCTCGCGGACCAGAAGGGCCTCCCGGCGTTGCTGGACGCCGCGGCGGGCTGGGGCCGCCGGAGCCCCGCCCCGCTGGTCGTGATCGCCGGTGACGGCCCGCTGGAGGCCGATCTCCGGGCCCGGATCGAGGCCGAACACCTCCCGGTGCGGCTCCTGGGCCGCCGTCCGGACGTCCCGGCCCTCCTCGCCGCCTCCGACATCGCCGTGGTGCCGAGCGTCTGGGAGGGACAGCCGCTGATCGTCCAGGAGATCCTCCGCGCGGGACGGCCGCTGGTCGCGACCCGCGTCGGCGGGATCCCGGCGATGGTCGGGGTGGAGGACGCGGCGGCGCCCGGCTCAGCCGCCGGCGGGCCGCTGCTGCACGGGCCCGAAAGCGACGCCGCGCTGCTGGTGCCGTCCGGTGACGCCGCGGCGCTGGAACGGGCCGTCAGCCGCATCCTCGACGACCCGGCCCTGGCCGTCCGGCTCGGCGCGGCCGCGGCCCAGCGCGCCACGGCGCTCCCGACCGAGGCCGA
Source organism: Spirillospora sp. NPDC048911 (assembly GCF_043198015.1). NCBI lineage: Bacteria > Bacillati > Actinomycetota > Actinomycetes > Streptosporangiales > Thermomonosporaceae > Spirillospora > Spirillospora sp. NPDC048911. The sequence continues at coordinate 26,925 of NZ_JBICUD010000004.1, forward strand.
CGCCGTCGACCAGCTCGCCGCCCTCTACCTCCAGCTCCACGCGAAGGCGCCTTAGACGGCCTTCGCGGGTGCTGAGTTCGCGGTGCTCGGGGCGAGTTTCGAGGTTTTCGCAAAAAGTTCCCGCGACCTGGAACGGAAAGATCGTGGCGGGCGTTGGAAGGGAGTAGTGGAGGGGAGTATCCCTGCGCGGCGGTCTCGTCAGCACGGTCGATCCATATCGGCCCGGGGCCGTCGGCCTGCCAGCCCAGGCGGGAGAGACCTCCGGCGCTTCGTCATGCCGCCGGAGGTGTCACGTTGAACGTATCGCCATGGGTGTGGGCCCTGACCCTGATCGGGATCCTCGCCATCATCACGGTCGACCTGTTTCTGATCAACAGGGACGAGACCAAGGAGTTCACCACCCGCAGGGCCGCGTTCTGGTCCGTCGTCTACATCGGTCTGGCCGTTGCCTTCGGCCTCGGTGTCTGGGCCTTCTCGGGAGGCCGCTACGCGGCCGAGTACTTCGGTGGCTTCGTCACCGAGAAGAGCCTCAGCGTCGACAATCTCTTCGTCTTCATGGTGATCCTCGCCAGGTTCGCCGTCCCCAAGCACGCCCAGCACAAGGTGCTGATGGTCGGCATCGTGATCGCGCTGCTGCTCCGCGGCGTCTTCATCGCGGTCGGCGCGGCGGCCATCTCGCAGTTCACGTGGGTCTTCTTCATCTTCGGCGGTTTCCTGATCTGGACCGCGATCGGCCTGGTGCGCGGTGACGACGAGGACGAGTTCAACGAGAACCGCCTGCTGCGGATGGCCAAGCGGTTCATCCCCACGACCGACGAGTACGAGGGCAACAAGATCGTCACCCGGCGGAACGGCCGGCGCATGGTCACGCCGCTGCTCATCGTGATGATCGCGATCGGCTCCACCGACGTGCTGTTCGCGCTGGACTCCATTCCCGCGATCTTCGGCCTGACCACCGAGCCCTACCTGGTCTTCACCGCCAACGCGTTCGCCCTGATGGGCCTGGTGCAGCTCTACTTCCTGCTCGGCGGGCTCGCCGAGCGCCTGGTCTACCTCGGCCATGGGCTGGCCTTCATCCTCGGCTTCATCGGCGTCAAGCTGATCCTCCACGCGCTGCACGAGTACGGCGTGTCGTGGGCGCCGGAGATCCCGATCTGGCTGTCCCTCGGCGTGATCGGCGGCACCCTGGTCGCCGTCACCGTGGCGAGCCTCGCCCGTCCGAAGCGTCCCGCCAAGGCCGTGTCCGAAGCCTCGCCCGACGACACGTCCGGCGAGCGGGCCACGACGCTGGAGTCGGATTCGGTGTGAGAGTAAGGTCACTCCTCCAGAGGACCAGAACGTTGTTCTAGAATTGGTGTCGACAGCGTTCGCGGAGCGCCCTGGTTCGGGAACGGCATGGGCTCTTGGGAGAAGGTGACGAATGGCCATCGGGCTGACCGAGGAGCACGAGGCGCTCGCCGATTCGGTGCGCGGGTTCGCCGAGCGCAACATTCCGGCGACCGTCGTGCGCGCCGCACTGGAGGCGGGCGAGGAGGCCAGGCCCTCGTTCTGGCCGGCCCTCGCCGAGCAGGGCCTGCTGGGCCTGCACCTGGACGAGGAGCACGGCGGGCAGGGCTACGGTCTGCTCGAACTGGCCGTCGTCATCGAGGAGCTGGGCCGGGCCGCGGCGCCCGGCCCGTTCCTCCCGACGGTGCTCGCGAGCGCCGTGGTCGACGGTTCCAGCAACGCCAAGGCGCGCGGCGAGCTGCTGCCCCTGTTCGCCGAGGGGGAGAGGACCGCCGCGATCGCTCTCTCCGGCGAGCTGACCGGCCGCCGCGACGGCGACGCGCTGGTGGTCGGCGGCAGCGCCGCCACGGTGCTCGGCGCGTCGCTCGCCGACGTGATCGTGCTGCCGGTGGCCACCGACGACGGCGAGCAGTGGGTGGCGGTCGACGCCGCCGAGCTGACCGTCACGCCGGTCGAGAGCCTCGACAAGGTGCGCCGCGTCGCCAAGGTCGAGGTGCCGGAGGTCTCCGTGGCCGCCGACCGTGTGCTGGACGGCGTCACCACCGCGCAGGTCCGCGACCTCGCGGCCGCGCTCTTCGGCGCCGAGGCCGCGGGCCTGACCGGCTGGCTGGTCACGACCGCGGCCGAGTACGCCAAGGTGCGCGAGCAGTTCGGCCGTCCGATCGGCCAGTTCCAGGGCGTCAAGCACAAGGCCGCCCGGATGCTCATCGCGTCCGAGCAGGCCCGCGCCGCCGCCTGGGACGCGGCCCGCGCCCTCGACGAGGGGGCCGACGAAGCCGGCTTCGCCGCCGCCGTGGCCGCGGTGATCTCCGCCGACGCCGGTGTGCAGACCGCTCGCGATGCCATCCAGATCCTGGGCGGCATCGGCTTCACCTGGGAGCACGACGCGCACATCTACCTGCGCCGCGCGCTGACCCTGCGGGCGCTGCTCGGCGGCGGCAAGGGCTGGGCGGCCAAGGTCGCCGAGCTCGCGCTGGCGGGCGGCCGCCGTTCCGTCGAGCTGGAGCTGGACGACGACACGCAGCCGCTGCGCGAGCGCGTCCGCGCCGAGATCGCCGAGCTCGCCGCGATCAAGGACAAGGACGAGCGCAACCGGACGATGGGCGACGACGGCTGGACCGTGCCGCACTTCCCCGAGCCCTGGGGACGCGGCGCCGGCCCGGTCGAGCAGATCCTCATCCAGCAGGAGCTCAAGGCCGCCAAGGTCAAGGCGCCCAACCTCGTGATCGGCGCCTGGCTGGTGCCGTCCCTCGTCCGCTACGGCAGCGAGGAGCAGAAGGAACGGTTCCTGCGGCCGACGCTGCGCGGCGAGATGGTCTGGTGCCAGCTGTTCAGCGAGCCGGGCGCCGGCTCCGACCTCGCGTCCCTGTCGATGAAGGCCGAGCGGGTCGAGGGCGGCTGGAGGCTCACCGGGCAGAAGATCTGGACCTCGGTCGCGCAGTTCGCCCAGTGGGGCTTCTGCATCGCGCGGACCGACCCGGACGCGCCCAAGCACGACGGCATCAGCTACTTCCTCGTCGACATGAAGTCCGAGGGCGTCGACGTGCGGCCGCTCAAGGAGCTCACCGGCGAGTCCCTGTTCAACGAGGTGTTCCTCGACGGCGTCTTCGTCCCCGACGACTGCGTCGTGGGCGAGGTCAACAAGGGCTGGCAGGTCACCCGCAACACCCTCAGCAACGAGCGCGTGTCGCTGTCCACGGGCGGCGGCATGGGCATGGGCGTCCCGGAGCTGCTCGCGTTCTTCAAGGACAGGGAGCTGGACGCGGTCGCCACGGCCGAGGTCGGCAAGCTCGTCGCCCAGGGCCAGTCCATCGACCTGCTGGGCCTGCGCACCACGCTCAAGCAGCTGAACGGGGTGGAGCCGGGCGCGGAGGCGAGCGTCCGCAAGCTCCTCGGGGTCCAGTTCAACCAGGACGTGGCCGACTACTGCTGGGCGGCCCAGGGCGAGACGGCGACGACCCAGGTGACGATGGCCGAAAGCGGGATCGTCGCGCGCGCGATGTTGTTCAGCCGGGCGATGACGATCTACGGCGGAACGACCGAGGTGCAGCTCAACATCATCGGTGAGCGGCTGCTCGGCCTGCCCCGCGACCCCGAGCCCGGGAAGTAGGACCGGCGCGTGAGCGTACCCCGGTGTGCCGGGACGTGGCCTCCGGCCGCGCCCTGGCTCCCGGCCGGGCGGAGGCGCTCCGAACTGTGCCGGTTCGAGCCGGGCCGCTCAGCCGCGCCGGGGGCGCATCGCGTGCGCGACGTTGATCGCCACGATCGCGAACCACACGATGATCAGCGCGCCCATCCCCTCGTTCACCACGGCGATGGCGGTCAGCGGGATGGCCGCCGCCAGCGACACGATGGCGAGCGCGAGGTCGGCTCCGCCGCCGGTGCCCGCCCGCTGCGGCGCGGGAGGCGGCGCGTACGCGGGCATCGGCGCGGGGCGCGGCTGCACGCCCATGCGCGCGTCGAGCGTCTGCTCGATCCGGTCGACGACCGACTCGATGAAGGCGTCGTCATAGTCGGGACCCAGCTCCCTGCGGGCGGCCAGCGCCGCGGTGAGATCGTCCCGGGGCAGGCGTGGAGTCGTCATTCTTCGGTTATAGGCCGCCGGTACGGGCGCCCGCTTCCCTCCTGGGAACGAAACGTCACGTACCTCCCAGGGATGAGGGGGGTCAGGGTGCTACGCGCCGGTAAACTGCCGACTCTTCGTCCTTCCTCCCTCCTCTCCTTCCGGAGGTCCACGTGAGCGTGCGGGCCCGTTCGATCCTGTCCCTGGCCGGCGCGGCGGCCGCCACCGCTCTCGTCCTCACCGGTTGCGGCGGCGGCGAGAAGAAGGCCGACTCCCCGGACAAGACCGAGGCGGCGGCCACGAAGCTGGCCCCGCTGCCCAAGGTGGCGCCCGCCGACGTGAAGGCGCTCGCCGGCCGCTGGGTAGGAACCCGGAAGGACTACTTCTTCTTCAAGCCGGACGGCACGGGCGTCTGGATGAAGGACAAGAACACGCTCTGGAGCGGCCAGGCCATTCCGGAGAGCAGGAGCAAGTTCCGCTTCTCCTGGCAGGGCGGTGACCCGAAGACCGCCTCGTACTGGGGCGCGGAGGTCAGCGCCGACGGCAAGAAGATGACCTTCGCCGGCACGAACCAGACCTACACGAAAGCGAAGGCATGATCTTTGAGCCTCAATCCTGACTCGCTCTTCATCTCGCCCGCCGACGTCGCGCGGGAGCTCGCCAACGCCGGCTATCTCGCGGACGACTCGATCGCCACCACCGTGTTCCTGGCGCAGGCGCTCGGCAAGCCGCTGCTGGTCGAGGGGCCGGCGGGGGTGGGCAAGACCGAGCTGGCCAAGGCGGTCGCCAGGGCCGCCGACGCGGAGCTGATCCGGCTGCAGTGCTACGAGGGCCTGGACGAGGCCCGCGCGCTGTACGAGTGGAACTACAAGAAGCAGCTCCTGCGCATCCAGGCGGCGCCGAGCGACCAGGCCTGGGACTCCACGCACGACGACATCTTCACCGACGAGTTCCTCCTCGAACGCCCGCTGCTGGCCGCCATCCGGCGCAACGGCGCCACGGTGCTGCTCATCGACGAGACCGACAAGGCCGACGTCGAGGTGGAGGGGCTGCTGCTGGAGGTGCTGTCGGACTTCCAGGTGACCATCCCGGAGCTGGGCACGGTCAAGGCGGTGCGCAGGCCGTTCGTCGTCCTCACGTCCAACGCCGCCCGCGAGCTGTCGGAGGCGCTCAAGCGCCGCTGCCTCTACCTGCACCTCGACTACCCGCGGCCCGATCGCGAGCGCGACATCGTCCTGGCGCAGGTCCCCGGCATCGAGGCCGAACTGGCCGAGCAGCTGGTCCGCACCGTGGGAACGCTCCGCGGCCTGGAGATCAAGAAGGCGCCGTCGATCGCCGAGACCATCGACTGGGCCCGGACGCTGCTCGCCCTCGGCCTGGACGAGCTCGACGAGGCCGCCGTCGCCCGCACGCTCGGCGTCGTCCTCAAGCACGTCTCCGACCAGGAACGCGCGACCAGGGAACTGGGCCTCGACAAGCTGGGCCTCGACAAGCTGGGCCTCAAGAGCTGACCATGACGACCCCCACCGGCGCCCGGCGCTCGCTCGTCGACCGGCACACCGCCTTCGTCGCCGCACTCCGCGAGGCGGGCCTGCCGGTGTCGGTCGCCGAGGGCCTGGACGCGGTCCGCGCCATGCAGGTCATCGACCTCGTCGAGCGCGAGTCGCTGCGCGCCGCGTACGCCGCCACGCTCGTCAAGCGGCCCGTGCACCGGCGGACGTTCGACACGCTCTTCGACCTGTGGTTCCCCGCGGCGCTCGGCGACGGCGCGGTCCAGCCGGACCGGCCGCTCCGGCGGCGGGATCCCGGCGAACGCCGCGTACCGCCCGCGCTCGATCCGGAGGTCCAGGCGCGCCGCGAGGAGCTCTTCGAGCTGCTGCTGTCGGGCGACGACCAGGGCCTGCGCCAGTTCGCGCGGACGGCGGTCGCGGAGTACGGGCAGACGCCTGGCCAGGAGTCGTGGTTCTCGTCCGGCGTGCTGCGCGCCATGTCGCCCGAGACCCTGATGGCCCGGCTGCTGAACGCCGTGCTCACCGGCCGGGACCGCGGTGGCATGGCCGAGCAGGTGGCCCGCCGGACCTTCCGTGACCGGATCTCGCGCTTCGAAGGCCAGGTCGCCACCGAGGTCCGCCGGCGGATCGCCGAGGACACCGGGGTCGAACGGACCGCGCGCCTGGCCGTCCGCCCGCCGCTGGAACGGCTCGACTTCGCCGCCGCCTCCCGCGCCGACCTGGCCGCGCTGCGCCGCGAGGTCTACCCGCTCGCCCGCCGCCTGGCCTCGCGGCTCGCCCAGAAGCACCGGCTGGGCAACCGGGGCCGTCTGGACTTCCGCCGGACGGTGCGCGCGTCGCTGGCGACCGGGGGCGTCCCGCTGACCACGCACCACCGGCCCCGCCGGCCGCACAAGCCCGAGCTGGTGATCCTCTGCGACGCCAGCGACTCGGTCTCGGCGTTCGCGCACTTCACGCTGCTGCTGACGTTCGCGCTGCGCGAGCAGTTCAGCAAGGTCCGCGCGTTCGCGTTCATCGACGCGACCGACGAGATCACCAAGTACTTCGCGCCCGGCACCGACGTCGTCGACGCGATGACCCGGATGGCCAGGGAGGCCGACCTGGTCTGGATCACCGGGCGCAGCAACTACGGCCACGCCATCAAGGTGTTCGACGAGAAGTACGCGGACGCGATCACGCCGAAGACCTCGCTCCTCGTCCTCGGCGACGCCCGTTCCAACTACGGCGAGCTGTCCCTGCCGATCCTGCGCCGCATGGTGGATCAGGCGCGGCACGCGTACTGGCTCAACCCCGAGCCGCGCTCCCAGTGGGACACCGGCGACTCGGCCGCCTCCCGCTACGGCGAGCTCGTGCCGATGTACGAGTGCCGCAACCTGACGCAGCTGGCCGAATTCATCGAGGAACTCGCGTAACGAACGCCGGGGTCACCGGGCTTGAGGCCGTTCACGGATGAGGATCGCCAGGGCGGCGCCGGCGAGGGCCAGGGCGGCGGAGACGAGCAGGGCGATGTCGGTGCCGTGGGTGAGGGCCCGGGCGGCGTCCGGGGCGTGCGCGTCGACGCCGCTCGTGGCGATCGCGACCACCATGGCGACGCCGACCGAGGCGCCGACGTAGCGGGCGGTGTTGTTGGCGCCCGAGCCCATGCCGGCGCGGTCGGCGGGGACGCTCTCGACCGCCAGGCGGGCCAGCATGGCGTTGGCGAGGCCGCTGCCGATCCCCGCCACGGCGAGGCCGGGCACCAGGCGCCACCAGTGCTCGCCGGGGGTGAGGCCGAGCATGGCGACGTCGCCGAGCGCGCTGAGGGCGAGGCCGATGGCCAGCAGGTGGCGCGCGGAGAGCCGGGCGGGCAGCCTGCGGGCCTGGAGGGCGGCGACGAACGACATGCCCGACCAGACCCCCAGCACCAGGGCGGAGGTGAGCGGGGTCAGCCCGAGCGCCAGGTCCATCACGGTGGCCAGGTAGCTCATGACCCCGATGACGGCCAGGCCGGTGACGAGCGCGCCGATGATCGACAGGAGGAAGAGGGGGCGGCGGAACAGCGCGAGGTCGAGCATCGGCTCGCGGCCGCGGGCCTGGACGGCGACGAACGCGGCCAGGAGGGCGCCCGCCACCGCGAAGAGGATGAGGACTCCGGGCCGTGTCCAGCCCGTCCGGCCCAGGGTGATCGCGCTGAGCAGCGCGGCGACGCCCGCGGTCATGGTCACCAGGCCCGGCACGTCGAGGCCCCGGCGGCGGGCGGCGCGCGACTCGGTGAGGGTGCCGGCCGCGGCCGCGAGCAGGGCTGAGGCCGCGAGCGTCACCCAGTACCAGAGCCGCCAGTCCATGGCGGCGGCCAGGCCCGCCGAGGCGATCGGGCCGAGCGCGATCCCGAGGCCGAGCATCGCCCCCCAGATCCCGGTGGCGCGGGCGCGTTCGGGGCCCGTGGTGAAGGAGTGCCCGATGATGCCGAGGCCGGCGGCGAGCAGGGCGGCGCTGGCGGCGCCCTGGACGATCCGTCCGGCGATGAAGACGGCGGCGGTCGGCGCGATCGCGCAGGCGGCGCTCGCCACGGCCAGCAGGACCGCCCCGATCACGAACAGGCGCTTGCGGCCGTGGTCGTCGGCGAGGCTGCCGACCGCCAGCAGGGACGCGGCGAGGCCGAGGCTGATCGAGCTCATCACCCAGATCTGCGCGGTGGCGCCCGCGTGCAGGCCGGCGGAGGTGTCGGTGAGCGTGGCCAGGGGCGCGGTGTAGTTCATCAGCGCGAGCAGCGTGGCCGCGCCGGGCAGGACGAGCGCCGCGGTGGAGGCGCCGGGACGGGCACCGGCACGGGGGGAGACCAAGGTCGTCATGCGCTCTCCAAGCTCTTCGCACATCCTGTAAGTTCAGTGAACGAACCAATGGTGGGACGCTAGCACATGTGGTTCGGTGAATGAACTCCCTGGCGGGTAGTCTTGCGGGCATGGCACTCGGCAAGGACTACACCTCGCAGGACTGCTCCCTGGCCCGGGCCCTGGAGATCGTCGGCGAGCGCTGGACGCTCCTGATCGTCCGCGACGCGTTCTACGGCGTCCGCCGCTTCAGCGACTTCCGCTCGCACCTCGACGTCCCCAAGGCGGTGCTCTCCGACCGCCTGCAGAAGCTCGTCGAGGCCGGGGTGCTCGACAAGCAGGGCCACGAGTACGTCCTGACGTCCCGCGGGCTCGGCCTGTGGCCGGTCGTCCACACCCTCGGCCGCTGGGGCGAGGACCTGCACGGCTCGCTCCCGTACCGCCTCTTCTTCCACGCCTCCTGCGGCACGCGCATCGACCCCGACGGCCGCTGCCCCTCGTGCACCGCGCTCGTCGCCCCCGGCGAGATCGAGCTGCGTCCCGGGGCGGGTTCCGAACGCCGGGACGACCCGGTCAGCAAGCTCCTGCGCGAGCCGCACCGCATGCTCGAGCCGATCCGTCCCTGAAGGCGGCGAACGTGGTCAGGTGGCGCCCAGCGCACGGGCGATGAGATCGGCGACGGCGTCGGGGTCCACCGCCTGCCCGGTGAGCTGGGAGAGGTTCTCCTGGTAGATGAGGACGGCGGCGAACGTGGCGGCGGCGGCCTCCAGGCGGGCCTGGTCGCCGCGGGCGCCGGGCAGGGCCAGTTCGAGGGCGCGCCGGGCCCGGCCGAAGACCTCGCTGTTGAGCCGCCCGAGCCGGTCGCGGACGGACGTGTGGGTGTCGGCCTCGCGGAAGAGGATCCGGCGCATGGCCGGGGAGGCGCGCAGCGGGAAGCGGCGGGCCAGCCGGCGGAGCGTGCCCGCGGGATCGCCGGGCACCGCCTCGACGGCCTCCTCGGTCAGCTCCTCGATGAACGTGCGCTCGTCGATCAGGGCGATCAGGACGTCGATCTTCTGCGGGAAGTAGTGGAAGACCAGGCCCTTGGGGACGCGGGCGAGCCGGGCGATGCGGGCCGTCGAGCTCGCGTCGTAGCCCCGCTCGGCGAACAGGCTCTCGGCCGCGTCCAGGATGCGGGTGCGGGCATCGGCCTCGTCGTCCTTCTTCGATGCCCTCATGCCGGCGCCTCCTGAAAAGGCTTGTGGCCCCTGGGCGCTCGCGCGCCAGGGACCACCTCGGGACCGTCGTTCAGGCCGCGGCGACGCCACGTGCCCGGGTGGCTCCCCACAGGCCGACGATAGTCGCGACGCCGCCGGCGATCCATGCCGTCCAGGCTGCAGCGCTCTCACCGGTGAAGCCGAACGCCCACGGCGCGACGAAGAGCAGCAGCGCGAACGCGGTGGCCGTCCATCCCGACGGCCCGGCCGCGCCGAGCAGCGCGTACAGGCCCGCGAGCGCGAGCAGGGCGCCCAGCACCATCAGGGGCTCCCGGCCCATGCCGTCCGCCCACAGTTCGGGCGCGAGGAGCGCGGCGACGCCGGCCACGAAGGCGACGGCGTCCTGCCATGCGATCTTGTCCATTCCCCACCTCCAGGGGGATCACGTTTGGACTTCTTTGTCCATTTCGAATGATTCCCGGATTGACCGGCCGGTCAATCCGCCGTGGACGGTCGCGCTCCGTGGCGGCGTGGTGAGGTTCTCCAGGCGGCCCGGGAGCGGAACACCAGAAATCACCGGATAACCTGCACCCTCATGGAGATCGAAGAGGCGGACGCCGTGGCGGTGCGGCCGCAGCGGACCCCGTTCGGTCCCCTGTGGCGGCTGATCGACGGCCGCCCCGGCGACTCCCGCGGCCAGATCGTCCGCCGCGCGCGGCTGCTGGTGACCGTCTCCACCGGGCTGGCCAACCTGGTCGGCGCCCTGGTCGTGCTGCTGTTCACGGTGATCGTCCCCAATCCCGACGGCCCGGTCTCCGACCGGCTGGCCCTGATCAACTTCCTGGTCTTCGGCGCGTACGTGATCGCGGCGGTGCCGGTCGGCCTCGTCCTGGGCGAGCGCTTCTTCCGGCGCGCCCGGCGGCTCGTCGAGCTGGACCGCGCGCCCGACAAGCGCGAGCGCCTCCTGCTGCTGTACGGGCCGTTGCGCCTGATGGCCGTCCACCTCACGCTGTGGGGGATCGGCACGGTCGGCTGGGTGATCATCAACGCCCCGTTCGACGCCCTCCTGGCGGTCAAGCTCGGCCTGACCAGCCTCCTGGGCGGCCTGACCACCTGCACCGTCGTCTACCTGCTCAGCGAGCGCATCCTCCGGCGCGCGGTGACCACGGCGCTGCACACCGGCATGCCGCAGCACACCGGGCTGCCGGGCGTGGTGGCCAGGTCGGTGCTGGCCTGGGCGCTGGGCACGGCTGTGCCCATCCTCGGCCTGATCGTGCTGGCGGTCGGCTCGTTCCTGCTGGCCAGGGTGACCGTCCGCGACTTCGCGCTGGCGGTCCTGGCGCTCGGCGGCATCGCGCTCGTCGTCGGCCTCGGCGTCACCTACGGGGCCGCGCGGGCCATCGCCGACCCGGTCGAGTCGGTGCGGCTGGGCCTGGCCCGCGTCGAGCGCGGCGACCTGGACGTGGAGGTGCCCGTCTACGACGCCAGCGAGGTCGGCCTGCTCCAGGCGGGGTTCAACCACATGGCGTCCGGCCTGCGCGAGCACGCGCGGCTCCAGGACCTCTTCGGCAGGCAGGTGGGGGAGGACGTCGCGCGGGTGGCGCTGGAGCGCGGCATCGACCTCGGCGGCGAGCTGCGCGAGGTCGCGGTGATCTTCGTGGACATCGTCGGTTCCACCCGGCTGGCCGCCGACCGGCCGCCCACCGAGGTGGTCAAGCTGCTCAACGACTTCTTCGCCGTCGTGGTCGAGGTGATCGGCAGCCACGGCGGCTGGATCAACAAGTTCGAGGGCGACGCCGCGCTGGCGATCTTCGGCGCGCCGCTGGACCTGGACGGCGCGACCACCCGGGCGCTGGCCGCCGCGCGCGAGCTGGCCGAGCGGCTGCGGGACGAGGTGCCCGGCGTGGCGGCGGGCGTCGGCGTCTCGGCGGGCGAGGCCGTGGCCGGGCACATCGGCGCCGAGGAACGCTTCGAGTACACCGTGATCGGCGACCCCGTGAACGAGGCGGCCCGCCTTACCGACCTGGCCAAGTCGACCGCCGGCCGCGTCCTCGCCGCCGGTTCGGTCGTCCAGGCGGCCGACCCGGAGGAGGCCGCGCGCTGGTGGCTGGGCGAGGAGGTCACGCTCCGAGGCCGCGCCGCCGCGACCCGCCTCGCCGAACCCCGCAAACCCGAACGCTGACCGCGTGGAGCGCGGTCAGCGGGTGTAGAGGGTGGCGCCGTGGAGTTCGGTGTAGAGGGGTGACTTGGTGAAGTTCGGGCCGGTCTCTTCGCCGATGTAGATGTCGGCGTGGTGGTCGCCGCCCCAGCCCGGCCGGAAGACGTCGGTCACCGTCCACTCGTGGGACCGGAACTTCGCGCAGGTGGCGGCCTTGATCCGGCGTCCGTCATCGTTCTTCCCGCAGTCGGTGATGAGGAACTTGCGGCCACGGGCCAGCACGTCCCGGTCGGCCGCCGCCGTGCTCCACGGGCGCAGCGGCTTGCCCGCCGAGTCGCGGGTCGTGTCGTCCAGCCACCAGCCGACACTGGACGACCAGTTGAGGTAGCGGCCGCGCTGCGGTCCCGCGGTGATCCGGCCGCTGCCCTCGATCTGCACGGCCTTGACGAAGTCCTCCGGGTACGAGCCGAGCGGCTTCTTGCCCCACTCGCAGTGGAACTCGGTGCACCCACGCACGGCCTTGGGCTTCCCGTGGTGGAACCGTTCGACCAGCGTGTAGTAGACGGTGACCCGCCAGCGTCCGGGCTTGCCGACCGGCTTGCTGCCGGGGCCGGGCGAGAGCGGGCGGGGAGGCTCGCTCGCCCGGCCCGGATCCGGAACGGGCGTCACCGGGGTCATGGGGTATTCGCTGGCGAAGGGCGGGATGGCGACCGGCGGCGCGTCGGCCGACGCGGAGGACCCGGTGCCGCACCCCGTGGTCGCGACGGCGGAGAGGGCGGCGAAGGCGAGCAGGGCGGCCGGAACGGGCCGTGCTCTGCCCCGCATCGCCTCTCCCGTCTCGGCGGCCACCATCTGTAGCACCGAATGCGGACTCTATCCCGTCGATGCGCCCGAGGTGTCCGGTTCGGTGCTCTTTGTCGGTGTCGGTGGCGGTGGCGGTGGCGGTGGCGGTGGCGCGGTCAGTGGCCGCGCGCGATCCACTCCTCCAGGTGCGGGGCCTCGTCGCCGATGGTGGTGCTGTCACCGTGTCCGGTACGGACCACTGTCTCGGCCGGAAGGGTGAGCAGCCGGTCCCGGATGGACGTGATGATCGTCGGGAAGTCGGAGAACGACCGTCCGGTCGCGCCGGGGCCGCCCTGGAAGAGGGTGTCGCCGGAGAAGACCGTGCCCAGGCCGGCCGCGTACAGGCACACCGCGCCGGGGCTGTGGCCGGGCGTGTGCAGCACCGTCAGGTCCGTCCCGGCGACCGAGATGGTCTGGCCGTCGGCCAGTTCGGCCTGGGGGCTGACGTCGGGGTGCTTCTGCTTCCAGAGCATGAGGTCGTCCGGGTGCAGGAACACCGGCGCGCCGGTGCGGGCCGCGAGCGCGGGCGCCGCGTCGATGTGGTCGTCATGGCCGTGGGTGGAGACGATCGCCACCAGCCGGCGGTCGCCCACGGCCGCCGCGATGGCGTCGGCGTCGTGCGCGGCGTCGATGACGATCGCCTCGGCGTCGTCGCCGACGATCCAGACGTTGTTGTCGACCTCCCACGTGCCGCCGTCCAGGGAGAACGTGCCGGACGTGACGAGGTGATCGATGCGTGCGGCCATCAGAAGACCACCACCGAGCGGAGGACGTCGCCGTGGTGCATCTTCTCGAAGGCGGCCTCGACGCCGTCCACCGGGATCGTCTCGGACACGAACGCGTCCAGGTCCAGACGTCCCTGAAGGTAGAGGTCGATGAGCATCGGGAAGTCGCGGCTCGGCAGGCAGTCGCCGTACCAGGAGGACTTCAGCGAGCCGCCGCGGCCGAACACGTCGAGGAGCGGCAGCTCCAGCTTCATGTCGGGCGTGGGGACGCCGACCAGCACGACGGTGCCGGCCAGGTCGCGGGCGTAGAAGGCCTGCTTGTAGGTCTCGGGACGGCCCACCGCCTCGATGACCACGTCGGCGCCGAAGCCGCCGGTGAGCTCCTGCACGGCCTCGACGACGTCGGTGTCCTTGGCGTGGACGGTGTGCGTGGCGCCCAGGCCGGTGGCGGTGGCGAGCTTGCGCTCGTCCAGGTCGATGGCGATGATCTTCTCCGCGCCGGCCAGCCGGGCGCCGAGCACGGCGGCCGCGCCGACCCCGCCGCAGCCGATGACCGCCACGCTGTCGCCGCGGCCCACGTTGCCGGTGTTGATGGCGGCGCCGAGCCCCGCCATGACGCCGCAGCCCAGCAGCCCGGCGGCGGCCGGCGAGGCGGCCGCGTTGACCTTGGTGCACTGCCCGGCGGCCACCAGGGTCTTGTCCGCGAACGCGCCGATGCCCAGCGCGGGGGAGAGTTCGGTGCCGTCGCTGAGGGTCATCTTCTGCGCGGCGTTGTGGGTGTTGAAGCAGTACCAGGGACGACCGCGCAGGCAGGCCCGGCACTGCCCGCACACCGCGCGCCAGTTGAGGATCACGAAGTCGCCCGGCGCCACCTCGGTGACGCCCTCGCCCACCGACTCCACGATGCCGGCGGCCTCGTGCCCGAGCAGGAACGGGAACTCGTCGTTGATGCCGCCCTCGCGATAGTGCAGGTCCGTGTGACAGACCCCGCAGGCCTGCACCTGGACGACCGCCTCGCCCGGCCCGGGGTCGGGGATCGTGATGGTCTCGATCCGGACCGGCTCGCCCTTGCCCGGAGCGATCACTCCGCGTACCTGCTGCGCCATTGCCGCTGCCCGCCTCTCCTCGTTATAGCCCGGTACGACCCTACCGATCAGCATGCGGCTCGGCTCCAGGCGGACCTCGCCCCCGTCCCCGCGCGGCCTTCGGCCGTCCGGGTCCGGCCACGGGCCCCTCCCGAGTAACTTCGTTTATTGTAGTTTGGCCTGGTCCGCGTGACGAGGGAGAGGGACGGCGCATGCTGCCTGTGTTGTCGGTCTCGCCGGGGTACTGGCAGGACCGCCCGGCCTCGGAGTGGGCGCCCACGGTGGAGGCGGCGGACCGGCTCGGCTACGGCGAGCTGTGGCTCGGCGAGATGGCCACCTACGACGTCTTCGCGCTCGCCACCGCCGTCGCCCAGCGCACCGAGCGCATCGCGCTCACGGTCGGGCCGCTGGCCGTCGCCGTCCGCGACCCCATGTCGATCGCCCGCGGCGTGGCGTCCCTCGCCGACCTCACCGGACGCCGCGTCGGCGTCGCCCTCGGCACGTCCAGCCCGGTCGTCGTGACCGAATGGCACGGCCGCGACCGCCGCCGCCCCGCCCTCGCCCTCAGCGAGTCCGCCACCGCGGTCCGCGCGTTCCTGGACGGGGAGAAGGTCACGCTCGACGGCGCGGTGGTCCGCACCCGCGGCTACCGGCTGCGCCTGCCCGCGCCGAAGTCCGAGCTGACGATCGCCGCGTTCGGCCCGGCCGCCGTCCGCACCGCCGCCGCCCTCGCCGATCGCATGGTCCTCAACCTGATCACTCCCGCCTCGGCCGCCGCCCTCGTGCGCGACATGCGCGCCGCCTCCGGCGAGCGGGCACCGCGCGTCGCCGTCTGGGTCACGGCCGCCGTCGACCCGTCGCCCGCCGCGCTGGAACAGCTCCGGCGCGGCATCGTCGGCTACCTGGCCGCGCCGGGTTACGGAGAGATGTTCATCGAGGCGGGCTTCGGGGACCTCGTGGCCTTCGCGCGGACCCGCCCGCATCCGCGCGAGCTCCTGAACGCGGTGCCCGCCGAGGCGATCGCCGCCATCGGCCTCGTGGGCGATCTCGCCGCGGTCGCCGGCCGCCTGGCGGAGTACGCCGCGGCGGGCGCGGACGAGGTCGTGCTCATCCCCGCCAGTACCGACGACGACCCCGGCGGCGAGCGCACGCTCCGGGCCATCAGGTCGCTGATCTGAGGAGGAACGATGGGACTGCACCCGGCCGAACGGGTCGCCGAGTACACGGCGGCGGGCTGGTGGGGGAACGGCACGTTCGACGAGCTCTTCCGCGCCCGCGTCGCGGAGGGCCCCGACCGCCTGGCCGTAGTCGACCCCGCGAACAAGGCCGCCCTGACCGGCCGCGAGGCCCGCCGTCTCACCTGGCGGGAACTGGACGCCGAGGTCGACGGCCTCGCCGCCGTCCTGGCCAAGTACGGCCTCACCCAGGGCAAAGTCGTCGGCGTCCAACTTCCTAACACGGTCGAGCAGGTCGCCTTCTATCTCGCCTGCTGGCGCCTCGGCGTGGTCGTCTCACCGATGCCGATGCAGTACCGCGAACACGAGACCACCCAGCTGTCTCGCTTGGCGAGATTCGACGCGTACGTCACCGTCGGCCGCTTCAGTGATCGCGCGATGGCCGCCGAAGCGATGGTGCTCGGCCTGCCGACCCTGGCGTACGGCACCGATCTTCCACCGGACGTCATCTCCCTGGACGAGGAGCTCGCCAAGCCCTGCGAACCGGCCCCGGTCCACAAGGCGGACCCGAACGACTGCGTCACCATCTGCTGGACGTCCGGCACCGAGAGCACCCCGAAGGGCGTTCCCCGGTGCCACGACGACTGGCTGGCGATCGCCACGATCTGCCTGGAGGCGCCGCGCATGACGGCGTCCGACGTGCTGCTCAACCCGTTCCCGATGGTCAACATGGCGGGCTTCGCCGGTCTCTTCCTGCCGTGGCTGCTGGCCGGCGGCGTCTTCGTCCAGCACCACCCGTTCGACCTGCCCACGTTCCTGCGGCAGATCGCCGAGGAACGCGTCACCTACACCGTCGCCGCGCCGGCGCTCCTCACCATGCTGCTGGCCCGCGAGGATCTGCTCCAGGCCATCGACATCTCCTCCCTGACCCGCATCGGCTCGGGCTCGGCGCCGCTGTCTCCGGCGATGGTCCGCGGCTGGCAGGAGGAACACGGCATCGGCGTCATCAACTTCTTCGGCTCCAACGAAGGCGTCGGCATGCTCACCGACCCGTACGACGTGCCGGACCCCGATCAACGCGCGCGCTACTTCCCCCGCTACGGCGTCCCCGGCACCACCTGGTCGACCCGCGCCGCCGACTGGACCACCATGCGCATCGTCGACCTGGTCACCGAGAAGGACATCACCGAACCCGGCCGTCCCGGCGAGCTGCGCGTCAAGGGCCCGCAGGTCTTCGCCGGCTACCTGAACGCGTCTCAGCTCGCCAGCCCCTTCGACGACCAGGGCTACCTCAGGAGCGGCGACATCTTCGAGATCGCCGGAGACCGCCACCAGTTCATCCGCTACATCGACCGCGCCAAGGACCTCGTGATCCGCGGGGGCATGAACATCGCCGCCGCCGAACTCGAAGCCCTCATCGCCGGCCACCCCGCCGTCGCCGAGGTCGCCGTCATCGGCTACCCCGACGAGGTTCTGGGCGAGAAGATCTGCGCCGTAGTAGTCCCGAGTCCCGGCACGACCCTGACCCTGGATGCCCTGGTCGCCTACCTGCGCGACCTCAGGATCGCCTCGTACAAACTCCCCGAACGCCTAGAACTCCGAGAAGCCCTACCGCGCAACCCGGTGGGCAAGGTCCTCAAACGAAATCTCCGCACCACCCTCTGACCCCCGTGGGACGATTCGGGAGAGATCCTGATATGTCCCAGGGGAGGACGCGTTGGCGATCGAGACGGTGGCGCTCGCGGTCGGAAAAGCCGTAGGCGGACGCGCGGGTCGACTCTGGCTGGCCGGACGTCAAGCGAAGGACGAGCGCAACAAAGATCTCATCGACCTGATCCAGCTCCGCTTCCCGGACCGCATTCATCGCCGCCGGATCGAACGCCAGCTCACCGAGATCGCCGACACTGTGGCCGAGCGTGTCATCAGGCTCTGTGGCCCCGAATACGGCGGCCTGAGCGAGAACGACAAAACCGCCGCCCTCCATGCGGTCGTGGACGCCCTCGACGCCGCCGACCTGTCGGACGAGGCACTCCTCGACCTCGACACCGACCCGGCCCGTCTGGCCCGTGAGATCCGAGCCGCCCACAGCAGGCCCGGCACGGCCGCGATGCTGGGCGAAGCGGGAACTCGCCTCTATGACGTCGTGCTAGAAGAGTGCTGCGAATGCCTGATCCAGATCGTCCGCCACCTGCCACAGTTCGGCCCGCGCGCCTCGGCCGAGATGCTCTCGCGCATGTCGGGCCTGGCCGAGATGGTCACCGACATCCTTGAACGCCTTCCCGCCAGGACTCTGGACGCCCCGGAAGGCAGGGCGGACGACGAGGAATTCCGCCGCCGCTATCTCACCCACATCGGCGCGACCCTCGACACCATTGAGCTATTCGGCGTCCGCATCGAGCGCTACCGGCCCCGCACCACCCTGAGCGTGGCGTACATCAGCCTCAGCTGCTGATTCGTGGCGAGGCTGGCGCGGGCAAGAGCACCCTCCTGCGCTGGCTCGCCGTCAGCGCCGTGCGTGGAATGTTTGCTGGCGATCTGAGCGAGGAGAACGGCCGGACGCCGTTCGTCATCAAGCTGCGCAAACCTGGCTCATTGTGAGGAGATTCAGGACTTCTCTCCGCTGGCCGCGTGCCACGGGTTGCAGGGGCTCAGCCTGCACACCACGGCGATCGAGGATCTCTCGCCGCTTCGCGGGCTTCGGCGGCTGCAGTCACTGGTCCTCGGTGACTGCCAGAATGTCCGTGACCTCACTCCACTGGCCGAGTTGCCCCACCTGACCACACTCTTCATCGATGGATCGCCGAAGGTGTCGACCTCGCGCCGCTGGCGTCCAATCCATCCGTCGTCGTTTACATCGATGGCATCCAGGCTCTCCGCGATCCGGATCTTCTCGGCGGGCGAATCCGAATGCATAGGGGCGGTCTTCCCCCCGGCTGGGGCTAGGTAGGGAGGCGTTCTAGGAGGACTGCTGTGCCTAGGCCTGCGGCGCCGCTTACTGCTGCTACGCCGTAGCGGGCGTCGCGGCGTTCTAGTTCGTCTACGCAGCCGCCGACCATGATGGCGCCGGTGGCGCCGAAGGCGTGGCCCATGGCGATGGTGCCGCCGTTCGGGTTGAGGCGGTCGGGGCCCGCGTCCAGGTCGCGGCGGAAGCGAAGGCAGAGGGCGGCGAAGGCTTCGGCGAACTCGAAGACGTCGATGTCGGCGGGGCGAAGGCCTGCTTTGGCGATCACTTTTTCGACCGCTGACTGGCCTGCGGTGAGCATGATGACCGGGTCGGTGCTCGTGGTGGTGGAGGCGACGATGCGGGCCCGGGGGCGGAGGCCGGTGCGTTCGGCGGCCTTGTCGTCGCCGAGGAGCAGGAGAGCGGCGGCGTCGGCCAGTGCGGGGGAGGTGCCGACGGTGTGGAGGTGACGGAGTTCGCCTGCTTCGGGGTGGGCCGCCAGGGCGATCTTGTCTTGGTCGGGGAGCTCGGCGAAGGCGGGTGGGAGGGCGGCGAGCGTTTGCGGTGTTGTTTCGCGGATCAGCTCGTCGTGGGTCAGGCCGGAGATGGGGACGACGCTTTTCGTGAAGGCTCCCTCGGCCCAGGCTTTGGCGGCTTTCTGCTGGGTTTCCAGGCCGTAGGAGTCGAGTTCGTCGCGGGTCCAGCCTTCGAGGGTGGCGTTGAGGTCGGCGGCGATGCCCATGTGGACCGAGCCGATGCGCTCGATCGTGGCGGGGTCGCAGAAGAGCGGGCCGTTGTCGCTGAACATCGGGACCCGGGAGGTGCTCTCGACGCCGCCCGCCACGGCGAGGGTGAGGTCGCCTGATCGGATGCGCGCGGCTGTCTGGGCGACGGCGTCCACGCCGGAGGCGCAGAAGCGGTTGACCGTCGCGCCGGGGACCGTGGCGCCCCAGCCCGCCAGGAGGTTCGCGGTGCGGGCGAGGTTGGCGCCCTGCTCGTTCACCTGCGTGGCCGTTCCGATGATCACGTCTTCGACGGCGGAGGGGTCCAGGCCGCGTTCGGCCAGGGCTCTCTGGAGGGTGACCACCAGATCGACGGGGCTGGTGGTGTGAAGGGAGCCGCGTGGGGAGCCCTTGCCGCGCGGGGTGCGCAGGTAGTCGAGGACGTAGGCGGAAGTCATGGCGGACCCCTTCGCTAGTAACTCTGTTAGTTGTAGTGTGACGCACATGGGCATCTGGGTGCTGGGCGGTCATCAGACGGACTTCGCGCGCAACTGGGCACGGGACGGGCTGGAGTTCTCCGATCTCACGGCCGAGGTGGTCGCGGGCACGATGAGCAGCGCCGGGGTCGAGCCGGAGGACGTCGAGGTCATTCATGTCGGGAACGCCTTCGGCCAGCTGTTCACCGGGCAGGGGCAGCTCGGCGGCATGCCCGCGACGGTGGAGGAACGGCTCTGGGGAGTGCCTTCATCGCGGCATGAGGCGGCCTGTGCTTCGGGCGGCATCGCGGTTCTCGCGGCCATGGCCGATCTGGAGGCCGGACGGTACGACTGTGCCTTGGTCGTGGGCATCGAGCTGGAGAAGACCGTTCCCGGTGATGTCGCCGCTCAGCACCTGGGGGCCGCCGCGTGGACGGGTCACGAGGGGCAGGACGCCACGTTCATGTGGCCCTACATGTTCGGCGAGCTGGCCGACGAGTACGACCGGCGGTACGGGCTCGATGACAAGCATTTGCACGCGATCGCCGAGCTGAACGTCCGGAACGCGCGTGCCAATCCCAACGCCCAGACGCGCGGCTGGACGTTCACCGCGGCGAGCTTCACCGCCGATGACGAGGCCAACCCGCTGGTCGAGCGGCGCGTGCGGCGCCAGGACTGCAGCCAGATGACCGACGGGGGCGCGGGCGTGGTGCTCGTCTCGGATCGGTGGCTTCAGGCTCATCCGGAGAAGCGGAGGGTGGCGAGGATTTCCGGGTGGGGGCACCGGACCGTGGGGCTGCCGCTCCGGCGGAAGATCGAGCGGAGTGCGGGAGACGCCTACGTGCTGCCGCACGTGCGGCAGGCGGTCCTCGACGCGTTCGGGCGGGCCGGGATCGGCGGCGTGGACGAGCTGGACGGGATCGAGACGCACGACTGCTTCTCGATGTCGGAGTACATGGCCATCGACCACTTCGGCGTCACCGGGCCCGGCGAGAGCTGGAAGGCCGTCGAGAACGGCGAGCTGGAGATCGGCGGGCGCATCCCCGTCAACCCCGGCGGCGGCCTCATCGGGGGCGGTCATCCGGTGGGCGCGACCGGCGTCCGCATGCTGCTCGACGCGAGTCGGCAGGTGACCGGGCAGGCGGGGGACTACCAGGTCGAGGGGGCGCGCCGGTTCGGCACGCTCAACATTGGCGGCAGTACGACGACCACCGTGTCGCTGGTCGTGGAGGAGGGCACCGATGGACGTTGAGGTCGTGGGCCGTGCCTTGTCGACCCTTCCGGAGGACGACGACCACCCGTACCGCACCGGGCCCTGGCGGCCGCAGACCACCGAGTGGCGTGCCGACGATCTGGAAGTCGTGGGCGAGATCCCGGCTGATCTGGACGGGGTCTACCTGCGCAACACCGAGAACCCCGTCCATCCGGCGATCAGGCTCTACCACCCGTTCGACGGCGACGGCATGGTGCATGTCGTGGGGTTCCGCGACGGCAAGGCGTTCTATCGCAACCGGTTCGTGCGCACGGACGGGTTCGTCGCGGAGCAGGAGGCGGGCGAGTCGTTGTGGGCGGGCATCGCAGACCGGCCCGCGCTTTCCAAGCGCAGCGACGGCTGGGGCGCGCGTACGCGGATGAAAGACGCTTCCAGCACGGATGTCGTCGTGCACAACGGAGTGGCGTTGAGCAGCTTCTGGCAGTGCGGCGACCTCTACAGACTCGACCCCCTCACGCTGGAGACGATGGGCAAGGCGACATGGGGCGGGGGTTTTCCATCCGGCTGGGGCGTGTCCGCGCACACCAAGACCGACGACCACACCGGTGAGCTGCTCTTCTTCAGCTATGCGACCGAGGCGCCCTACCTGCGGTACGGGGTGGTGGACGCTGATGATCGGCTGGCGCATTACGTGGACGTCCCGTTGCCGGGGGCGCGCCTCCCGCACGACATGGCGTTCACCGAGAACTACGCGATTCTCAACGACTTCCCGCTGTTCTGGGAGCCGGAGCTGCTCGCCCGGGGCAAGTACGCCTCGCGGTTCCACAAGGACATACCGAGCCGGTTCGGAGTGATCCCGCGCCGGGGAGACAGCTCGCAGATCCGGTGGTTCGAGGCCGATCCCACGTACGTGCTGCATTTCGTGAACGCGTACGAGGACGGCGACGAGATCATCCTGGACGGCTTCTTCCAGGGCTGCCCAGAGCCGCTGGACCCGAAGGGCGAGGGCGTCTACCAGCGGATGTTCCGGTTCCTCGCCCTGGAACGCATGCAGACCCATCTGCACAGATGGCGGCTCAACCTGGCGACGGGGCAGGCGAAGGAGGAGCGGCTCAGCGAGCGCTGCACCGAGTTCGGGATGATCAATCCGAGCCGTGGGGGCCGTTCGTACCGCTATACCTACGCCACCACCCAGAAGCCGAGCTGGTTCCTGTTCGACGGCATCGTCAAGCACGACCTCATCGCAGGTACGGAGGAACGCTTCGCGCTGCCCGAGGGTGTCTACGGCAGCGAAACCGCGATGGCGCCAAGGTCGGGCGGCAGCGCGGAAGACGACGGCTATCTGATTACACTGACGACGGACATGAACACCGATCGTTCCGAATGCCTGGTGTTCGACGCGGCGCGGCTGACCGACGGGCCGGTGGCCCGCGTCCGGCTGCCGGAGCGGATCTCCAGCGGCACCCATTCGGCGTGGGCGCCCGGCTCGGCGCTGCCGGGCTGGCGCGACCGGGACGCGCGCGAGGCGCCGGACGCGATCGGGCTCTGAGGCTCAGGAAGGCCGACGTTTGGACGAGGTGACGCCGACCCGGCTCGGTGCCGGCGGCGAGAACGCCATCGGCGTCACCATGGGCCTCATCGGGGACGAGTGGACGCTGCTCATCCTCCGGTACGCCCATCAGGGGGTGCGCCGCTACGCCGGCTGGCGCGAGCGGCTGGCCATCTCCGACTCGGTCCTGTCGGCACGGCTCGCCCTGCTCACCCGCATGGGGCTGCTAGCGCGCGACGCGTACCAGACGAGGCCGACGAGGTACGAGTACCGCCTCACGCCCCGGGGCCGCGAGGTGTGGCCCATTCTGGTGGCCATCTGGGCGTGGGAGTACCGCTGGGTGCCCGGCCACACCGAGAGTCTCCCGTGGATGCGGCACCGCGCGTGCGGCGGCCACATGGAGCCGAGACTCGCCTGCGCCGCCTGCGGCGAGACCGTCCAGCCGCGCGACGTGCGGAGCACGCTCGGCCCCAGCGGCGGAGACGGGCGTTCCATACCCGCCGCCGCCACCCGGCGCCGGTCGGCGGCGTCCGGGGCGGGGGGAGGGGCCGGGCTGTTCCCCGAGACGATGGCCCTGCTCGGCAACCGCTGGTCGGTGATGCTCCTCGGCGCGGCGTTCCTGGGCGCGCGTCGCTTCGGGGAGTTCCAGCAGATCATGGGAGCGCCGCCGGCGATGGTCGCCGACCGGCTCCGTACGTTCGTCGGTCTCGGCGTGCTCGTCGGCGAGCCCAGCGCCGACCGCGCCGACTGGAACGCCTACCGCCTCACCGACAAGGGCCGCGCGTTCTTCCCGGTCGTGATGACGGCGATCGGCTGGGGACAGCGGTGGTTCCACGCGCCCGACGGGCCCGCGCTGGTGTCGGTGCATCGCGCGTGCGGGGCGGGCTTCGAGCCGCGGCTGGTCTGCGACCGGTGCGGGGAGACGCTGATCGAGAAGGACGTCGTGGTGGTCGAGGAATCCTCGCTCTCAAGTAGCACGAGCTAGATAACCAGGGCGGGCGATGCGGGTCCGGTGTGCCGCGCAACACGCTTGAGGCACATCGACACGACCTTGAGAGGGACCGGCATGGCCCACCCGATGACACGTTTCACCGCAACCGCATTGATCGCCTCCACCGGTGCCGCGCTCGCGGGCGGCGCAGTGGCCGCCGCTTCCGATTCCCCCGGTCGTCAAGCTGCCGCCCCCGCGAGGGGAGAGCTTGTCTCCGCCGAATACCTCCGGGGCATGACGGCCCAGGGGACGCGCGCTTGGCTGGCCAGCGACGGATTCGACGCGAAAGCCGTCCGTCATGGAGTGGACACGTTCAGGTTGATCTACCGCACCGTTGACACCCGCAACCGGCCGACGACCGCCAGCGGCCTCCTCGTGCTGCCGCGCAACGACGCCCGGCGGCTGCGCACCGTTTCGTACACGCACGGCACCGCGAGCTACAAGCCCGACGCGCCCTCCACGGATCCGGAGGTCTGGGGCCAGGCGCCCGGCGTGACCTTCGCGGCCGCCGGTTTCGCCGCCGTCGTGCCCGACTACCTCGGCCTCGGGCTCGGGCCCGGTGTGCACCCGTGGAAGGACGTCCCGTCCGAGACGACCGCTTCGCTGGACATGTTGCGCGCCGCCAAGCAGTTCGCGCCGCGCACGGGCCGGACGCTGGAACGCCAGGTGTTCACCACGGGATTCTCTCAGGGCGCCTCGGCCGCGCTGGGGCTCGCGCGGGCGCTCCAGGAGGGCCAGGACCCATGGTTCCGGGTGCGGGCGGTCGCTCCCATCGCGGGCGCGTACGACTTCAAGGGCGCGCAGATCCCCGCCATGCTCCGCCGTGAACTGCACCCGAAGATGACAGTTGCCTACACCTCGTACCTCCTCACCTCCTGGAACCGCCAGCACGGCCTTTACAAGACGCCCGCCGAGGTCTTCCAGGAGCCGTACGCGAGCAGGGTCGAGAAGCTCTTCGACGGCACCACCCCCGGCCAGGAGATGCTGAAGGGCCTGCCCGACACGATCGACGAGCTGCTCACCCCGCGCGGGTTCGAGCTGCTGCGCAAGCCGGGCGGCTCGTTCGCGCGGGCGCTGACCGTGGACGGAGAGGTGTGCGAGGCCTGGACGCCGCGCGTCCCGATCCGGCTCTACAAGGTGAGCAGGGACGAGCAGGCCGGCACGCTCAACACCGGCCACTGCCGGATCGCGCTGAGCAGGCGCGGCGTGGACGTGCCGGTCGTGGACCTCGGCGACCACGCCTACGGCGGCTCCCGTCACCTGGGAGCCAACGTGGCGGGCACCGCGCGGGCGGTCCGCTGGTTCAGCGCGCTCGCGGCGTAGCCCCGGCCCTCTCGTCGAACGCGATGGCCTTCAGGCGGTCGGCGGCGGCGCGGTCGAGCACCGTGACGCCGTCGGCCGGCGGGAGGTGCCCCTCGCGGGCGCGCTCCATCAGCGGCCGCCAGCGCCGGACGTGCCGCGCGAAGGCCGTGGTCGTCACGACCCTGCCCCGGGCGTGCTGGCCGCGGCGCGCCGTCCGCGCGTCCACGTCGAGCAGGATCAGGTGCACCTCGGCGTCGCGCCGCCGCGCCAGCCAGGCGAAGCCGCGCAGGATGTGCGGCCAGGTGCCGCGGGTGTGGGCGACGACGGCGTGGCCCTGGCGCATCGCCCGGGCGATGCGCCAGACGTGGCTGGCATGCACGATCGGGACGCGGGCCCGCTGCGGCACGGGGGCCAGGAAGCGCGCCCACCAGTTGCGGGACTGCCGTGAGTCGATCACTCGTGCGTCGCCGGAGACCACGGGCAGGGTCTCGTCGCCGCGCAGGCCGTACAGCCGGTCGAGCAGGGTGCTCTTTCCCGCGCCGGGCAGCCCGGCGACGAGCACCAGCGATCCGGCCGGATAGCGCAGCTCGGTGACCTGCGCGGCGGTGGTGGCCCTTTCGTTGAGTTCGCGGATTGTCTCTCCTGGTCTCGGTCCCCGAGATCGGCGGTGGTCAGAACAACGAACACCCGGCGCCGGTGGTTCCGGCGGGGGATGGGCCACCGTATCGGAGATCACGGACAAGGGCGTCTCATCATGCGGAAAACTGCCGTTCATGGTCACTGAGAACGACGGCATGGGCGCGGTGCGTCTCCTCCGCACCGTCCCCCCGTTCCGCCGGCTGTGGACCGCCCGCGCGATCTCCTTCCTCGGCGACTCGCTCAGCCTCGTGGCCCTGATGGTGTACGTGGCGGACACCACGGGCCAGGCCTTGGCCGTCGCGCTCCTGCTCCTCGTCGGCGACTTCGCGCCCGCGCTGCTCGGCCCGCTGACCGGCGTGGTCGCCGACCGGTTCGAGCTGCGCCGGGTCATGATCGTCTGCGAGCTGGCGCAGGCCGCCCTGATCGCGGCGATCGCGCTCGGCGTCACGGCGTTCCCGCTGCCGGTGATCCTCGTCCTGGTTGGGCTGCGGTCGATCGCGGGGCAGGTCTTCCAGCCCGCGTCACGGGCCGTCGTGCCCGCCCTCGTCCGCGACCGTGATCTTGAAGGGGCGAACGCGGCCATCGGCTTCGGCACGAACGGTGGCGAGGCGCTCGGGCCCCTGCTCGCCGCGGTGCTGCTGCCCCTGCTCGACGTGCGCGGCGTCCTGCTGATCGACGCGGCGAGCTTCCTGCTGTCGGCCGTCCTCCTGGCGTTCCTGCCCGCCGCGCGGCCGCCCGTCGCGGACGAGCCGTCGACGGTCCTGAACGACACGATCACCGGCCTCCGGTACATCGTGACCACGCCGCTGCTGCGCGCCGTCGGCCTCGGCTTCATCGCCGTCGTCGCCTGCAACGGGATCGACGACGTCGCGCTGGTCTTCCTGGCCAAGGACACCCTGCACGGCGGCGACGCCGCCGTCGGGCTGCTCCTCGCCGCCGTCGGGATCGGCCTCTTCGCGGGCTACGCCCTGCTCGCCCGCCCCCGTCTGGCGCTGCCCGTCCTCCTCCTGGCGGGATTCGCGATCAGCAGCGCGGGCAACCTGCTCACCGGCTTCGCCTGGGCGGTCGGCGCCGCCTTCGCCGTCCAGGCCACCCGCGGCATCGGCCTCGCCGCGATGGACGTCGCCTCCAACACCCTGATCCAGCGCAACGTCCCCGCCCAGCTGCTCGGCCGCGTCTTCGGCTCCCTCTACGGCGCCATCGGCGTCGCCGCCGCGCTCTCCTATCTGGGCGGCGGCCTGCTGCTCGACCTCACCAGCCCGCGCACCGCCCTCATCGCCGCCGGAACGGGCGGTCTGCTGGCCACGCTCGCCACCGCCGTGGCCCTGCGCGGAACCTCGCGGCCGACGGCCGAATAGGCTCTGATCGATCACCTGAGGAGGGTCGATGCAGGCCGTGATGTACGAGGCGTTCGGCGCGCCCCTCGAGGTCCGCGAGGCGCCCGACCCGGTGGCCCCGTCCGGCGGGGTGGTGATCCGCGTCGAGGCGACCGGCCTGTGCCGCAGCGACTGGCACGGCTGGCAGGGCCACGACGCGGACATCACGGTCTTCCCGCACGTGCCCGGGCACGAGCTCGCCGGGACCGTGGCCGAGCTGGGGCCGGGCGTCACCGGCTGGAAGCCCGGCGCCCGCGTGACCGTGCCGTTCGTGTGCGCGTGCGGACGCTGCCGGTCGTGCCTGAACGGCGATCAGCAGGTCTGCGAGAACCAGACGCAGCCCGGATTCACGCACTGGGGCTCGTTCGCCGAGTACGTCGTGATCGAGAACGCCGACGTCAACCTCGTCGGTATGCCGGACGAGATGGCGTTCACGACGGCGGCGGGCCTCGGATGCCGGTTCGCCACGGCGTTCCGCGCGGTCGTCGCCCAGGGCCGCGTCGCGCCGGGGGAGTGGGTCGCCGTCCACGGCTGCGGCGGCGTCGGCCTGTCCGCGGTGATGATCGCGGCGGCCGCCGGCGCCCGGGTCATCGCGGTGGACGTCTCGGCGGCCTCGCTCGACCTGGCCTCCCGCCTCGGTGCCGTCGCCACCGTGGACGCGTCCGAAACGGACGCCGCCACAGCCGTCCGTGACATCAGCGAGGGTGGTGTACAGGTCTCGCTGGACGCCCTGGGCAGCCCGGCGACGGCACGCGCGTCGATCGCCGGTCTCCGCCGCCGCGGCCGGCACGTCCAGGTGGGCCTGCTCCCGACGGCCGCCGGGCGCGCCGATCTCCCGATGGAGCTGGTCATCGCCCACGAGCTGGAGATCCTGGGCAGCCACGGCATGGCCGCCCACGCCTACGGCCCGATGATGGCGATGGTGCGGGCGGGCACCCTCCGGCCGGACCTGCTGGTGAGCCGGACCATCGGCCTCGGTGACGCCCCCGCGGCCCTGGCCGCGATGAACACCCCGGGCGTGACGATGATCGTCCCACCCCGTCACCCGATGTGATCATCGGCCCAGAACTCGATGAGGTTCTCGCCGCCCAGCTCGTGCGGTTGCGGCCACTCGTGGAGCCGGCGTCCGGTGCTCAGCATCCATCGCAGGGTGAGGGCGATGGCGAGGACGGCCTCGTCGGCCGAGCGCGGACCATGGAGCGCCTGCCGGTCCCAGGACGCCGGACACGGCGGGACGCCTCCGTGCGCGAGGGGGGACGGCACCTGCATGTCGGCGGCTTCTCTCGTTCTAGCGGGGGCATGGCGGAACCTGAGCCTGCGAGAACAACGATGCTCCTCGCCCCTTTGCAAACCGGAGAAACCCGGCCATCGGAACGCCGCGGAGCCGAAAAGAACGCGGCAGAACGGCCCGCGACCGCCGGACGTCCAGCCGACGCACGCGCTCAGACCTGGGGGGACTCCGTGAAGTGCGCGGCCACCGTGAATCGCGCGACGCACTCGTAGAAGGCCAGCGAGGCCCCGGCGAAACCGGCGTCGTGCGCGGCCCTGGCCAGCTCATGAGCATGGCGGACAGTCAATGACCTGTCCAAATCTCGCGGACTGGCCTGCAGCAACGCCAGCGCCTCGACATGACCGGTGGCGGCGGCGTCGGTCAGCAAAGCCAACGCGTCCTGCGACGGGACGCCGCAGGGCCGCCTCATCGATGACCACCCACAGATGCGGGGGATCATCCCGGTGCAAGATCCGCCCACGCCGCATCCGAAGCTCCAGCCGCAACTCGTCATCCCCAACGAGTTCACGCGCGTATTCCTCGGTCTGCAGCAGCGCCGGTATGAACTGGACCTCGTAACCCCGCATCACGCGCGCGGCCTGCTCCAGACCGAGGAACTGCTCGAACCATGAAGGAACCCCATAGGGCTCCCACCAGCCAGGCGTATCGGACTCCCGCGCCAGCCCGAGCAACGTCGTGCGCTCCACATGGTCGCGCACCCCGTACAGGTCGCACAGCTCGATCACCTGCCGCAGGTCGACAGCGGTCCGGCCAACCTCCAACTCCCCGACCGCGGCCCGAACGACAGAAGCCGCCTTCTCCTGCGAAAGACCGCACGCCTCCCGATGACGCCGAAGCCGAAGCCCCAACGTCACCCGCGACAACACCGGCCCACCCCCCAAGGCAAGATCACCGCCCACAAACCACCTCCCGAGCCCCCCGACTCCACCACCCCAGCCCCCACCGCACCGGCATTTAGTTTTCTTGGGTGGTGGGGATTCTGGCGGGAGCGGAGGACGCGTCGGGGGTGGGGGTGGGGCGGGCTTTGGGGATTGCGGCGGCTATCAGGGCGGCGAGGAGGGCTATGCCGGCGCCCAGCATGAGGCCGGTGCGGAAGCCGTCCTCGGAGGTGAGGGTGTGGCCGCCCATGGTCAGGGTCAGCTGGGAGAGCACCACGCCGATCACCGCGGCGCCGACCGAGGTGCCGATCGAGCGCATGAGGGTGTTGAAGCCGTTGGCGGCGGCGGTCTCCGAGAGGGGGACGGAGCCCATGATCAGGGCGGGCATCGCGCCGTAGGCCAGGCCGACGCCGCTGTTGATGATCATCAGGGCGAGCATGAGGCCCCAGGCCGAGCCCATCAGGGCGAGGGAGGCGCCGTAGCCCGCGGCCAGGACGAGGATGCCGCTGATCAGGGTGACCTTGGGGCCGCGGGCGTTGGTGAGCTTGCCGCCGAGCGGGGAGACGATCATCATCATGATGCCGCCGGGGGCCATCCAGAGGCCGGCCGCGAGCATCGACTGGCCCAGGCCGTAGCCGGTCGCCGTCGGGTACTGCAGCAGCTGCGGCACGATCAGCATCGACGCGTACATGCCGAAGCCGACGAAGATCGAGGCGAGGTTGGTCAGCAGCACGCGGGGGCGGGCCGTGGTGCGCAGGTCGACGATGGGCTCGCGGGTGCGCAGCTCCCAGCAGGCCCAGGCCACGAGCGCGATCACGGCGGTGGCGAAGAGGGCGATCGTGGTGGCCGACGACCAGCCCCAGTCGGCGCCCTTGGACACGGCGAGCAGGAGGCTGACCAGCCCGATGGCCAGGCCGATCGCGCCGGGCGCGTCGAAGCGCTGACCCTTGGCGCTGGCCGGCACGTTCGGGATCAGGGCCCAGATCATCACCGCGATCGCCGCGGCCAGGATCGCCGAGCCCCAGAACAGCACGCGCCAGCTGGCGTACTCGGCGACCGCGGAGGCGATCGGCAGGCCGAGCCCGCCGCCGATGCCCATGGACGCACTGACCAGCGCGATGGACGAGCTGAGCTTCTCCTGCGGCACCACGTCGCGCAGCAGGGCGATGCCGAGCGGGACCATGCCCATGCCCATCCCCTGCAGCCCGCGCCCGACGATCATCGGGATGACCGAGGACGACAGCGCGCACACGATCGAGCCCGCCACCAGCGGCACCGAGCACGCCAGCAGCATCCGGCGCTTGCCCACCAGGTCGCCCAGGCGGCCGACCACCGGCACGCAGACGCCCGCCACCAGCAGCGTGACGGTGATCACCCAGGCGGCGTTGGCGGAGGTGGTGTGCAGGATCCGCGGCAGATCCGCGATGAGCGGGGTGACCAGCGTCTGCATGATCGCCGCTGTGGTGCCCGCCAGGGCCAGCGTGGCGACCACGCCGCCCGCGCGGGCGGTGGGCTGGGGGACTTCCATGGAGACTCCTCCGACTTGCATCGTACAAATCGTTTGCAGTCTACACATAACTTGTACGATGCAAAGGTGGGAGAATGGAGGTACCGGTACCGGCAGGAGGCGTACGTGGGCAGGCCCACCGATGAGATCGAGTACGAGCAGATGCTGCTCAGCCGCTACCAGATCGGGCGCCACCGGACCGGAGCGCTGGACCGCAGCGCCTACGTCCTGCTCAGCCGGCTGCGCGCCCAGGGGCCGATGGCGGTCGGTGAGCTGAGCCACGCGCTCGCGCTCGACTTCTCCACGCTGACGCGGCAGACCGCGGCGGCGATGCGCGCCGGCCTGCTCGAACGCATCCCCGACCCCGACGGCGGGATCGCCCGCAAGTTCCGCGTCACCGACAAGGGCGAACGCGAGCTCGACGAGGCGCGCGAGACCTTCATCGAGGCCCTGGACGACATCATGTCCGACTGGCCCGACGAAGACATCACCGCCTTCGCGTCGTATCTCAGGCGTTTCAACACCAGCATCGAACGTCGCAGCGGACGTCCCTGGCCGCGCTCCTAGGCCCGCGGGAAAGCCGGGCCAAGCCCGCCGAGCCGCCCGGCGCCGGCGAATCCGGCGACCGGCTCGACGCGTCCATCCGAGGTCTAGTGATCGCGCGACCTAAGGATGAGCACACGGTCGACGATCGGCCGACGCGCACCCGGCCCGCCCGTGCGCAGGGTTGAGGCGAGGTCCATCGACCCGGCCGGGAGGCGGAATGGGAATCTTTGGTAAGCGTGCGGCGGCGGCGGGCGTGGTGGCGCCGCTGGTGATCGGAGGGGCCGCAGGGATGATGCCGGTGCCGGCTTCGGCACAGGCCGGCCCCGAGCAGTTGTACGTCGCGCCATGGGGCAAGGACACCTGGCCGGGCACGATCAAGCAGCCCTTCGCCACACCGGCCCGCGCGCAGAAGGCCGTACGGGAACGCACGGCACGGATGGCGTCGGACATCGTCGTGAACCTCCGCGCCGGGACCTACCGGCTGAACGCTCCGCTCAAGCTGACCGAGGCCGCGGGCGACTCGGGGCGTCACGGCCATCGGGTGATCTACCAGGCGTACGGGTACGGGACGCCTCGCCAGGAGAAGGTGACCGTCAGCGGTGGACGGCAGATCACCGGATGGCGGCCCGACGAGAAACTGAAGGGGTTCTGGCGCGCGGACGTCGGCGGCCTCGAAACCCGCCAGCTCTACGTCGATGACAAGCGAGCGTCGCGATTCGTCCGCGGCAACTCGGGTCTCGCCGGCAAGCTGAAGATGACCAAGACCGGCTACACCACCACGAGCGCCATCCCGAAAACCTGGAGCAGGCCCCGCGACATCGAGTTCATCTACAGATTCGGCTACCTCGAAGGCCGGTGCGGCGTGGCCGGGATCTCCAGCGATTCCAGGCGGACCACGATCACCATGGATCAGCCCTGCTGGAAGATGGCACAAGATCTCTACGGCGCGGACTCGCTCAAGGACTGGTTCGCGGTGGAGAACTCCACCGCCTTCGAGCGCAAGCCCGGCGGCTGGTATCTCGACCGTACGCGGCCTGGCCGGCACGCGCTGCTCTACCGGCCGCGACCGGGGGAGGACATGCGCCGCGTCGAGGTGATCGCTCCCGTCCTGGAGACCCTCGTGAGCGGCACGGGCCGGCCGGGCCGCCCACTGCGCGACGTCGCGTTCAAGGGGCTGACGTTCGCTCACGCGGGCTGGCCGGAGCCCAGCCGGCCCGCCGGATTCGCCGCCGCCTGGAGCATGTACATGCGGCCGCGAAAGGGCGAGGACGCCACGATGCTGACCGTGCCGGGCAACGTCGCCTTCCGCACGGCCGAACGGATCACCGTCGAGGGCAACCGCTTCGTCCACCTGGGCGCCCAAGCCCTGGAGTTCTCCAAGAACAGTTCGTACAACGTCGTCAACGGCAACGTCATCACCGACATCTCCGACGGCGGCATCCTCATCGGCGTGACCGTGCCGGACATGACGGGGACCAACCGCGGCAACCAGCTCACCAACAACTGGATCCACGGCACCGGAGCGGACTACCGCGCGTCGTCCGCCATCTGGGACACCGCCACCCAGGACACGACCATCGCGCACAACCAGGTCAACGACGTGCCGTACAGCGGCATCCTGTCCGGGCCCAGCGAGGACCTGCGGGGCATCACGCGCGGCCACCGCATCGTCGACAACCGCGTCTTCCGCACCAACCGGCTCCTGGCCGATGGCGGCGGGATCTACCTGCGCGGCGAGCAGGGCACGTCCTTCGCGAACGGCGCCGTCGTCAGCGGCAACGCGGTCACCGACAGCAAGTTCACTCCTGAATGGAACGTCGGGATCTACACCGACGACAGTTCCAACTGGTTCACCGTCGACCGCAACGTCGTCTACGGCTACGTGGCCTCCATCGGCGGCTGCAGCGAGGAGTGGGGCAACCGGCCCGTGCAGAACGTGCGGTACCGCGGCAACTTCTGGGACGACGCCGTACCGGAATGGCTGAAGCGCCGGGACTATCCCGGGGCCTGGCCGCCCGCCGACGAGCAGAACCCGGAGGAGGGCTGCGGCGACCCCCGGAAGCTGACGTTCGAACGCAACACGCTGCTGACCCCGTCCAACCCGGGCCAGGCCTGCGCCGGCAATCCAGCCTGCGCGGCGATTGTGCGCAATGCCGGGCTGCTGCCGCCCTTCCGGCACCTGCTTCACACGCCCTGAGCGGGCGGCCGGGTTCGGCTACAGCCAGCCCGCCTCGTCGGCGATGCGTGCGGCGTCCACCCGGTTGCGCGCGCCAAGCTTGGTGACGGCCGACGCCAGGTAGTTGCGTACGGTGCCGTAGGACAAGTACATCTCGGCGGCGATCTCGTTGGCCGAGGCCCCGGCCGCATGGCGTTTGAGGGCCTCGGCCTCCCGGGGCGAGAGCGGGTTGTCAGCGGTCTCGAGCGCGGCCAGCGCCAGCTTCGGGTCGATCACGCGGTCTCCGGCGGCCACCCGCCGGACCGCGTCGATCAGTTCCTGGGACGGCGCGTCCTTGAGCAGGAAGCCCGACACGTGCGCGGCGAGGGCGCGGCGGAGCGTGCCCGGCCTGCCCAGGCCGGTGAGGATCAGCGTGCGGCATTCCGGCAGTCGCTCGTGCAGTCGCGCGGCGGCGGTGAGCCCGTCGGTGCCCGGGAGATCGATGTCGAGGACGGCGACGTCGGGGCGGTGCCGGAGCGCGGCCGGCACGATGCCGTCGCCGTCGGCGAGCGCGGCGACGATCTCGAAGTCCTCTTCCAGGTCCAGCAGGGCGACGAGGGTGTCGCGGAGGATGCGCATGTCCTCGGCGATCAGGACCCGGATCATCTGTTCCTCCCGGCGTGATCAGCCATCAACCTAACACCGGTGAATATGCAGAATGCACATCGGAGACCGTGCGCATTCCACCGCGGGTTCGCGCTTCCGGCACTGGTCGCGTCCGCCCAGGTGAGACGACACTCGGCACCATGCAGCCAACGAACGAAGCCCAGGTCGGCGCCGTCCAAGGACACGGCCGGTGGGCGTTCCTCCGCCATTACCTGGAAATGGTCGTCGCGATGCTGGTGGGGATGGTGGTGGTCGGCGCGGCGGTGCGCGGCGTCCTGGCGGTGATGGGCCTGGAGTTCCCGTCGCGGCATCCGGAACTGGTGGCGCTGGAGATGGCCTTCGACATGTCCGTCGGAATGGTCGCCTGGATGCGGTACCGCGGTCACGGCTGGCCCGGCACCCTGGAGATGACCGGGGTGATGTTCGCCCCCGCCATCGCGCTGTTCCCGCTGCTGTGGCTGGGCGCCGTCTCCGGCGACACCTTCATGGTCCTGGAGCACGTGCTGATGCTCCCGCTGATGTACCTCGTCATGCTCCGGCGCCGCGGCGAGTACGGCGGAACGAACCCGACTCAAGGAGAGCTCGCATGACCACCACGACATCCGGCCACGCCGCCTGGACCGACGCTCCGCCGGCCACACCGGCCCGTACGCGCGTGGGCTCGCTGCTCCGGCGGTGGCCGGTCGTGGCCGGGATCGCCATGGCCGCTTTCACCGCGTACGACATGTCCGCCGCCGACCTGGCCCCGATCCTGACCGCCTCCGGCCTGGTGTACCTGGGCGCCGCCGCCCTGGGACGGCGCTCGGCGACATGGCCGGTGTTCCTGGGGGCCTTCGTCATCGTCGCCGCCACTCCGGACCTGGGCGTGGGCATCGACGCGACCTGGATTCTGCTCGGCCTGGCGGGCGTCTTCGTCGGCTACGGCCTGCTGCGGGGCGCGACGCGTCCGGCCGACGGTCTGCCGCTCGATGGGCTGCCGCTCCAGACCCTCGCGATGGCCGGGGCCGGCGCCATCGCGGCGGTCTCGCTGTTCGCCGGTGACGAGATCGGCGGCTATCTGGTGGCCGCGGGGCTGCTCGGCCATGCGGCCTGGGACGTCTGGCACCACCGGACGGGCAAGGTCGTGGCGCGCTCGCTGGCGGAGTTCTGCTTCGTCATCGACACGCTGCTCGCCGTCGCCATGGTGGTCATCGCCGTCCGATCCTGAACCCCCTGCCCAGGGTCCCTGGGCACGCCTACAATTCGAGCCCGACAGGAATTGACGTTCGATCCTGAACGGGCGGCGATGGCGAGGCGGGCGTGATGTTCCCGGCCGGCGACCGGGACGATCGCGGAGCGATGATCGCCCTGACGCTGGCCAGGGCGATCGTCGCCGTGGTGTTCTGCGGCTTCGCCGGGGTCGCACTGCTGTTCGTGGTGGACGCGGCGGAGAGCTCCGGTGAGATCGCGCTCGCCGTCGCTTTCATGGCCGGGCTGTTAGGCCTGCAGTACTTCTACTTCGGCCGTCCGAGCACACGTCTGCATTCGGCGCGGTCCTATTGGATGCTCGCGGTGCAGGCTTGCCTGGTCTACCTTCCGCTGGCCGTGTTCGGGCAGTCCTGGGTCAGCCTGCCATCGTTCCTGGCGGGCACCGTGCTGCTGGTGCTCCCACCACGATTGGCCTGGCCCGCGTTCGCCGGCATCTCGGTGGGCACGGGAGTGACGCAGTTCCTCGTCAACGGCGTGTGGCTCGATACCGTCTACATCCTCGTGAACACGCCGACGGCAGGCCTTTTCGTCTACGGCCTGACTCGGCTGGCGCGGCTCGTCACCGCTCTGCACGAGGCACGCGACGAGCTGGCGGAGACGGCCGTCGCGCACGAGCGGTTGCGGTTCGCCCGGGATCTGCACGACCTGCTCGGGTTGAGCCTGTCGGCGATCGCGTTGAAGGGGGAACTCACCCTCCGGCTCGTGCGGACGAGCCCCGAGCGGGCCACGCGGGAGCTCTCGGAGATCCTGGGCGTCGCCCGGCGCGCGCTGGCCGACGTGCGGTCGATCGCCCTCCTCTACCGGGGAACGTCGCTCGACCACGAGTCCGGGACGCTCACGTCGATGCTCGCCGCGTCCGATGTCGAACTGCGGGTGGATCTCGACCTCCGCGAGGTGCCGGCGGCCACGATGGCCATGCTCACCACCGTCCTGCGCGAGGGCGCCGCCTACGTGCTGCGGCACCGGGAGGTGGCGCGCTGCGAGATCGTCCTGCGGCGGCAGGGCGACTCGGTCTCGGTCGACATCCTCAACGACGCGGCCGGCGGCGCGCCGGCGCACGAGGAGGAAGGCTTCGCCCGCCTCTCGGCGACGGTGTCGAGGATGGCGGGCGAGCTCACCGCCGGGGCGGACGCCGACGGGCGGTTCCGCCTGCACGTCACCCTTCCGGTGACCGCACGGGGCCAGGAACGCGAGGCCGAGGCAGCTGACGAGCCCGCGGAGTCCATCCCGAACGTCGCGACCAGGTTCGCCGGCGGGCTCGTCGTGGCGGTCTTCTGCGGGCTCTTCCTCCAGGCGGTGATCCGCCTGTTCTACGCGACCAGAGAGTTCTGGGACATCGCGCTGGGCACCTCGTTCCTGCTCGCGGCACTGGTCCTGCAACTGGCGTACTTCAGCCGCCCAGAGGCCCGGCTGCGCTCGTCGAGGGGGCATCTCCTGCTGGTGTTGCTGGCCCTTCTCGTGTACCTGCCGTGGCTTCAGCTCCCGTTGGCGTGGGTGGGGCTGCCGGGATTCCTCGCCGGCAGCGCGTTGCTGGTGCTGCGGCCCGTCCTCGGCTGGAGCGTGTTCGCCGCGGTCGTGGCGTCCGTCGCCTGGATCTGGACGATCGGATCCGGCGGCACCCCCCAGGACTTCGGCCTGAACGTCCTGCTCACCATGGATCTCGGGCTGATCACCTACGGCCTGACCTGGATGGCGCGCTCGGTGCGCCAGCTGCGCGCCGCGCGGCGGGAGCTGGCGGCGGCCGCGCTGGCCGAGACGCGGCTGCGGTTCGCGCAGGACCTGCACGACCTGCTCGGGCTGACCCTCTCGGCGATCACGCTGAAGAGCGAGCTGGCCTACCGGCTGATCCCCAGGGACGCGGCCCGGGCCCGCACCGTCCTGGCGGAGATGCTGGAGACCTCCCGGCACGCCTTGGCGGACGTCCGGTCGGTGGCCGGCGGCGATCACGAGATGTCGCTCGCGGAGGAATGCGCGACCGTGGAGGCGCTGCTGGCCACCGCGGGCCTGGACGTGCGCATGGACGTGCGCATGGACGTGCGCATGGAGCTGGACGGCGGCGCTCTGACCCCCGAGGCCGGCACCGTGCTCTCCATGGTGCTGCGCGAGGGCGCCACCAACGTGCTGCGGCACAGCAAGGGGGAGCGCTGCGACATCGCGGTCCGCACGGACGGCGACGCGGTGAGCCTGAGCATCGTCAACGACGGGGCGGCCGGGTCTCCCCAGGATGATCACGGGGGCAGCGGCATCCGCAACATGTCCGACAGGGTCGCCGCGCTCGGCGGGGTGCTCACCGCGGGATTCGAGGGCGACGGCCGTTTCGGGCTGCACGCCCGCCTTCCGGGAGGCTGATCCGCCCGCCTTCCCGGGAGGCTGAATCCGCCCGCCTGCCGGGAGGCTAGTCCGGCGCGGAACCTCGCAGGATGTGCGCGATCACGTCGTCCAGCCCGTTCTCGGTCACCTCCGGCGGCAGCATGCCGCTCACCGCCAGATCGGCGTAGCCGTGCAAGGTCGTGAAGACCGGCAGGCTGACGCGTTCCAGCGGCCCCTCCCGCACCTCACCGCGGCGCTGCCCTTCGGCGATCAGCTCGACGAGCTGCTCGGCCCAGCGCTGGGCGGCGGCGCTCAGCGGCTCCGACGCCGCCGGATCGTGCTTGATCGAGTACATCAGGTCGAGCAGCGCGGCGTTGGCCGTGGCGAACCCCACGTAGGCCCGGGCCATGACGTCCAGCCGTTCGGCGAACGACTCGCCGGTCCCCTCCCGGGACGCGGCCATGATCTCGCCGAGCCGCTCGAAGCCCGCCAGCGCCAGGGCGTCCAGCAGGGCCTGCTTGTCCTTGAAGTGGCGGCTCGGCGCGGCGTGGCTGACGCCAAGGTCGCGGGCGAGCTCGCGGAGCGACAGGGCGGCCGGCCCCTTCTCGCGGAGCGTCTCCTCGGCGCGGGTCAGCAGCGCGGCGCGGAGGTCTCCGTGGTGGTAACGGCGCGGGCGGGTCGGCATGACCGCCAGTGTAGCCGGATGTGGTCGCCGCCAACATTGTTGTCATTGACATCATTGTTGTCGTTGCCTACATTGGGGCCATGACCACGACCTCAGGCAAGTGGAACGTCAAGGACATCCCCGACCAGACCGGCCGTACCGCCGTCGTGACCGGCGCCAACAGCGGACTCGGCATCGCCACCGTCGAGGCGCTCGCCGGGGCGGGCACCCATGTGGTGCTCGCCGTCCGGGATCTCGAGCGCGGCGAGGCCGCCGCCGCGACCGTGCGGGGGAGCGTGGAGGTGCGCCGGCTCGATCTGGCCGACCTCGCCTCCGTCCGCGAGTTCGCCGCCGGCTGGCACGGGGACCTGGACCTGCTCGTCAACAACGCCGGTGTCATGAACATCCCGCAGGCCACCACCAAGGACGGCTTCGAGATGCAGTTCGGCACCAATCACCTGGGCCACTTCGCCCTGACCAACCTGCTGCTGCCGCGGATCACCGACCGCGTCGTGACCGTGTCGTCCGGCGCGCACCGGATGCCGGGCAGCCCCCGGATCCACTTCGAGGACCTCAACCTGACCGGCGACTACGGCCCGATCAAGGCCTACAGCCAGTCCAAGCTGGCCAACCTGCTGTTCACGCTGGAGCTGCAGCGGCGGCTCACCGAAGCGGGCTCGCCCGTCCGCGCCCTGGCCGCGCATCCCGGATGGGCCGCGACGGGCCTCCAGGGGCACGACGCCAACGTCGTGCGACGCGGTCTCATGCGGGTCGGCAACAGGTTCATAGCCCAGGACAACCGGGCCGGGGCGCTTCCCACCCTCTACGCGGCCGTCGAGGACCTGCCCGGCGCCAGCTACATCGGCCCGGACGGCCGGGGCGAGATGCGCGGCGCCCCCGCCATGGTCAGCCGTTCGGCGGCGGCCAGCGACCCCGTCACCGCCCGGCGCCTCTGGACCGTCTCCGAGGAGATGACCGGGGTCGCCTTCCCCAAACTGCCCGCGGTGGCCGGGGCCTGAGGGCACCCGGCCGCGTCACGGCGTGTCGTCGCCGGAATTGCCCGGCTCCGCCGGAGACCCGGGAGGGTCGGCGGGGGCGGTGATGATCAGGTCGGCCAGGGTGGCGGCGAAACGTTCGGGCGTGACGTCACCGGGGGAGTTGCCGAAGAACGTCTTGGCCAGGTGATAGCCGGTGATGGCCGAGATGACGACGGTCAGGAGCGCGCGGGGATCGCCGTGGGCGGGGCTGCCGGAGAGGTCGCGGGTCAGATGGTCGGCCTCCTCGACGATGCCCTGGTCGAGGAGGGATCGGCCGATCTTGGCCTCCAGGTCGGGGAACCTGCCGTGCTCGCGCGCCAGCAGCGTGATCAGCGGCCCGATCTTCTCCATGTAGGCCAGTTGCTGGACGAGGCGGCGGGTGAGGGCCTGCGGCGGGTCGTCGACGGGACCGCGCTCGAACGACTCGCGGTGCCGCCGCGCACGGTCGAGCTCGCGTTCGTAGACCTCGCGCACCGCCTCCTCCTTGGAGCGGAAGTGGCGGTAGAAGCTGCCGCTGCCGGGGGAGAGGCCGGCGAGCTCCTCGATGTCGGTGACCGTGGTGCCGCCGAAACCGCGTTCCTGCACCAGTGCCAGGGTCGCGTCGAGGATGCGCTCGCGCGTGGGGCGCGTAGGGGATGCCACCCGAGAAAAGTAGCCATTGCCAGTGCAAGAGGGTTCTTGCATACTGAGGACCCCCTTGATGCAAGAAGATTCTTGCGTTCTGGACGAGAGGCCCCACCCCCATGACCGGACTCTCTGGCCGCCTGCTCCGAACCGTCGCGGCGGCCTCGCTCGCCGCGTCGGCCCTCGTCGCCGCTCCGGCACCCGCTCGCGCGGACGTCGTCGTCTCGCCCAAGCAGCAGGGCTGGGTTCTCCGTGACGCCCAGGGCCGGGAAGTCACGATGCGGGGCTTCAACGTCTCGGGCAGCACCAAGCTCTACGAGAACGGCCTGCTGCCCTTCCGCAGCACCGCCGACGCCGTCAAGTCCGCCCAGGCGATGCGCGACTTGACCGGCGCGAACGTGGTCCGGTTCCTCATCAGCTGGGAGGGCGTCCAGCCCGCTCCCGACCGCATCGACTACGGCTACCTCGACAAGGCCATCGCCCAGATCAAGGTCTTCACCGACCGCGGCATCAACGTCCTTCTGGACTACCACCAGGACCTCTACTCGGCCCACCTGTTCAACCAGGGAAGCTGGTACACCGGCGACGGCGCGCCCAAATGGGTGATCCAGGCCGGCGGCTACCCCAAGGAGTCCTGCGGGATCTGCATCCTGTGGGGCCAGAACATGCAGACGAACGGCGCGGTGCGCCAGGCCATGTACGACTTCTGGCGCGACCGCGCTCTGACGACGCCGGCCGGGCAGGTCGGAGTGCAGAGCGCCTATCTGCAGCAGGCTGAGGCGACGATGGCCTATCTCAAGCAGAAGCTGCCGCGCGAGTCGTTCGACTCGGTCATCGGCATGGACCCGTTCAACGAGCCGTTCGACGGAGGGCTGGACGGCAAGAAGGGCGTCGACTGGGAGAAGACCTACCTGATGCCCTTCTACCAGCGCTTCCGCGCCGCGATGGACCGCGCGGGCTGGACGTCCAAGCCCGCGTTCGTCGAGCCCCTCGTCTTCTGGAACACCGGATTCTTCGAAGAGGGCGGCATGACCACGGTCGGTCAGCTCGGTGGGCGGATGGTCTTCAACAGCCACTACTACGACGGCGCGCGCATCGCGATCGACCCCTCGCCCGCCACCGACGGCACCTACGCCGCGGCCATGAACGAGATCCGGCAGCGGTCCGCGTCGCTGGGGACCGCCCCGTTCGTCTCGGAGTTCGGGCACAAGCTGTCGGGCGGCGGGAGCGACCGGACGCCCTGGATGATCCGCTCCATGTACCAGTCGATGGACGCCGGTGTGGCCGGCAAGAACTGGTGGAGCACGCCCGCGTCCGGCGGCGACGTCCTGTCCTCCACCCAGTGGCACTGGGACACCTACAGCGGGCGCCATCACGAGCTGATGAACGGCAACCCCAGCAAGGTCAAGACCGAGGGCGACGCCTGGAACGACGAGGATCACTCCGTCGTCGCCACCGATGACGCGGGCAACGTCAAACTGCGTCTCGACCAGCGTGTCCTCGACCGCCTCTACCCCTCGGGCGTCAGCGGCGACACACTTGCGTTCGCCTACGAGGATCTGGCCCGTTCCGGTTACGGAGGCTCGGGCAACCAGCAGCCCTGGCTGATCGCCCCTTCCTCGATGCCGGACCTCTCCGCGTTGGTGCAGAACCGCCAGTACGGCGTGCTGGTCTGGCGGAGCGGATCCTCTGCCGCCCCCACCGAACTGCACCTCCCGCAGTCCTTCGTCCCGGCCGCCACCACGATCGTCAGCGATCTCTCCACCGTGACGGGCGTGCCCGGCTCCGGTGCCGTCGCGGCGGTGCCCGAACCCGGCTCCACCACGGCGAAGCGGCTGAGGCTCACCGCCCCCGCCTCCTCGGGCGTCCACGTCGCGCTCGTGGTCAACACCGGCACCGGGACCGCGCCCACCCCGGCCCAGCTCACCGCGGCCCGCACCCAGCTCACCGCCTGGCTGACCCAGAAGTTCCCCGCCTCCTGACCGCGGCGGAGGGAAGATCGCGGGAATTGTTGTGAACGACTTCTTTGTTGGCGTATGGTCCTTTCCGCGCGCGAATTCCCCGGTCCGCCCGCGTGGGGAACGGTGAATTCGGCTCGAAGGTGGCTGGCCGTGGATATTGGCTGACCGGCAGTAGTCATAAATACGGGGAGCGCTCACTCGGCTGCGCTTTGTAGGAATTGCTTAATCCGCTCGTGTTTCGGTGAGTGATGTTCCAGGCTGCCCGGATACTTATGCCCTTCGACTACTCAGCCAGGTGAGTGTCGGCCGGGCGGAATTTGGCGGCGGGGACGTGTCCGGTAGCGGTGAGAGTCATCGATCATCGCATGCAGATCTTGGGATCCGACAGATTTCCGCTCCCGTTGCGAAGGGGTCCTGATGCGACTTCGATCGATTCTGCTGGCCACTGCGTTCGGTCTTGGCGCCGATGCCGTCTGGCGAAGAACGCGGGCGGCCAGACTACGGCCGCTGCCGTCCTCCGGCGGTCCCGTCGCCGACGAGCACTGCTTCGTCACCGCCGCCGGGGTCGTGCTCGACGAGGAGACGCGCCGGGCGGCCAGCACGTACGCCACCGGCCAGCGGCTGGACGTGCTGGACCTCGTCCCCGCCGGTCTCGACTGCGCGCGCGCCCTGGAACTCGCCCGGCGCGTGGAGCCCGACACCTACCGCGCGGCCCGGCTCGCGCGCGGCGTCGGCGGCGGGCACGCGATGCTCGTGACCGCGGACGTCGCGGAGCGCGCCAAGATCACCCGGTTCGCCGGCCTGGACGCGGCCGAGATGGAGGAGCTCGCCGTCCGGCTCAAGACCTACGCGCCCGTCGGCACCGACTTGGCCGTGGCCGGGCGGATCGCTCCGGTCGGCTGCTCGGCCGCGGAGCGCCGCACGATCCTGCGCGGCCGCTGGCCGAGCGACCTGCCCGAGTATCTGTCCGGCAACCTCCTCGGGCTGGCCGTGCTGAGCACGGGCGTCGCCTGGGCGCTCGCGAGCCGCCGCAAGGGTGACGCCGCGGCCGCGGCGGCGGTGCTCGTCGCCACCTGCGCGCAGCCGGTCCTCGCGACGGCCGGTACCCCGCTCCGCCCGCACGACCTGGCCGGGTTCTCGCTCCTGCGCCCGGTGACGGCGCTGGTCCGCTGGGTCCGGGTCGCCGCCCAGCGCGAGGAGCCCGACCCCGAGATGCCCCGCCTCCGCCGCCAGTACGCGGCCGAGCTGGCGGAGAAGGCCGACACCTTCGTCGAGCCGCGCCGCACGGACTGCCCGTGGTGCGGCGGCACGGACCTGCGCCGGCTCGTCACCAGCGGCGACCACCAGCATCACCGCCCCGGCGTCTTCATCCTCGACAAGTGCCGCGACTGCGGGCACGTCTTCCAGAACCCCCGGCTGAGCTCGGCCGGCCTGGAGTTCCACTACCGCGACTTCTACGACGGGCCCGGCGGCCCGGAGGTCGAGCGCGGATTCCGGCTGGCGGCCCCGCACTACCGGGACCGGGCCCGGATGGTCCGCGGCCACACCGAGCCCGAGGCGTGGCTGGACGTCGGCGGCGGTCACGGTCATTTCTGCAACGCCGCCCGCGACGTCTGGCCGCAGACGCGCTTCGACGCCCTCGACATGAGCGTGAGCATCAAGGAGGCCGAGGAGCGCGGCTGGATCGACGGCGGTCACCTGGGCTTCTTCCCCGACCTGGCCGACAAGCTGGCCGGCGCGTACGACGTGGTCAGCATGCACCACTACCTGGAGCACACCGTCGACCCGTACGCGGAGCTGGACGCGGCCGCCACGGTGCTGGCGCCGGGCGGGCACCTGCTCATCGAGGTCCCCGACCCGGAATGGATCGTCGGCCGCGTCGCCGGGCGCTGGTGGCACGCCTGGTTCCAGCCGCAGCACCTGAACTTCGTCCCGCTGGGCAATCTCGTCGACGCCCTGGCGGACCGCGGCCTGGAGACCGTCGCCGTCGAGCGCGGACCGGCGCACCAGCCGGTGGACTTCCTCATGATCGTGATGATGCTGGCGCACCGGCTCGTCCCCGATCCCGCCAAGCCGTGGCGGACGGAGCGGCACCCCCGGTTGCGGCGCGCCCTGCGGGCCGGCGTCTACCTGGCCGCGGGACCCGCCATGTTCGTGGGCGCCTCCGCGGACCAGTTGCTGGCGCCGCTGATCAAGCGCGGGCCGCGGTCCAACACCTACCGGGTGCTGGCCCGGCGGGTGCCCGCCGAGGGAGACCAGGACGCGACGGCATCCGCTTTGCGTGCCGGCTGATGAGTCGCCGCTCCGGCCTTGTCTGAGGCTCGCTAGGAAAACGCCGAGCGGGAGCAGACCCTGGGGGCCGGTTCACGGAGATCGGGGGACCAGTCAAGACCGGGGGACGAGCTTCTGGGAGGACTGTGTGGTTCCGCGCGTTGTCAGGACCGCCGAGAGCGTTCCGCTGTCGCGGGTGTCGCCCGATCTGGCCGTTCCCTTGCGGCCTTACCTGGAGACCGCCGCGGCGGAGATCATCCATGAGATCCAGCGGCAGGTGCCCGAGTACGCGCGCCCCAGGGAGAGCCGGTACGGCCAGCGGATGCGCTGGGCGGCCGAGCAGAGCGTGGGCGCGTTCATCGAGGCCATCGGCCGGGCCGACCCGCCATGGGAGTCCGTGGCCGACATCTTCGCGGGCATCGGCACCTACGAGGCGCGCAAGGGCCGCAGCCTGGAGGGCCTGCAGACGTCGATCCGCGTCGGCGGGCAGGTCGCCTGCCGCCGGTTCATCAAGGACGCGCGGCGGCTGGACTGGCCGCTGGAGACGCTCGGGCAGATCACCGAGTCGCTGTTCGTGTTCCTGGAGAAGATCGCCAGCGCCGCGGGCCACGGCTACGCCCGCGCCGAGCAGGCCATGGCCACCGAGCGGGAGCGGACCCGGCACCGGCTGCGGGACCTGCTGATCATGGAGCCGCACGCGAGCATGGAGGCGATCAACGAGCTGGCCCGCGGGACCGGCTGGGAGGTGCCGCGCTCCCTGGCGATCGTGGCGATCCGCCGGACGGACTCGCGGCCGGTGCCGGTGCTGTCGCCGCAGATCCTGGCGGACTGGCACGGCGCCGACCCGTACCTGATCGTGCCCGATCCCGAGGGGCCCGGCCAGGAACGCCTGCTCGCCTCGCTCGCGCGCGACCAGATGGCGGCGATCGGCCCGACGGTGGCCGTCACTCGGGCCGGCATG
Source organism: Spirillospora sp. NPDC048911 (assembly GCF_043198015.1). Lineage (NCBI taxonomy): Bacteria > Bacillati > Actinomycetota > Actinomycetes > Streptosporangiales > Thermomonosporaceae > Spirillospora > Spirillospora sp. NPDC048911. The sequence goes on from NZ_JBICUD010000004.1 coordinate 71,825, forward strand.
TCGCTGCGGTGGGCGCGGCACACGCTCGCGCTGGTCGAACGCGGGGTGTTCCCCGCCAAGGAGCCGATCCGCTGCGTCGACCACATCCCCACGCTGGCCGGCGCGATGTGCGAGGAGCTGATCGACGTGGCGGTGCGCACCCGGCTGGCGCCGCTGCTCGAACTGCCGCCCCAGCGCCGGGAGCCGCTCGCGCGGACCCTGCTGGTCTACATGGAGAACAGGGACAACGCCGTGGCGGCGGCCGAGAAGCTGCTGGTGCACGAGCAGACCGTCCGCTACCGGATCCGGCGGCTGGAGGAGATCCTCGGCGATCTGCCGTTCGACTCCGCCCATCGAACGGAACTGATGCTCCTGCTCCATTCGTGGGTGCGGATCAGCCCGCCCGAGGTCACCGGTCTCACCACCGGGACACGGCAGGACGACGACCCCTTCACCGACGTGGCCGCGGGATAGGCGGCCCGTTCCCGACGGAGGAAGAATGGCTGAGAGGTTCTTTCCGTAATGACCGACGGGTCATCGGCCATGACCGTGCACGAGGTCGCCGAACAACTGCGGGCCGACCCGGGCGCCTGCACCGCGGAAATCGTCCGTGAGATCCAGCGTGTGGTGCCCGAGTACGCACGTCCGGCGGACAGCCCTTATGGCCGGAGACTGCACTGGCTGGTCAGAGAGACCGCGCGTTGTTTCTTCGATTCGCTGGCCCCGGCAGAGACGGACTGGCAGCGGCTCACCGGCATCTATGCGGCGACCGGAAAGTACGAGGCGCAGCAGGGCCGGGACATGGAGCAGCTGCACACGGCCATGCGCGTGGGCGGTCAGGTGGCGTGCCGCCGTTTCATCGAGGCCGCCAAGCGGCTCGACTGGCCGCTCCTGACGTTGGGGCAGCTGATCGAGTCGCTGTTCGTGCTGCTGGAGAAGCTCGCCGGCGCCGTCTCCCAGGGGTTCGCCGAGGCGAACGAGCGCATCGCGACCGAACGCGAACGTGTCCGCGGCCGGTTGTGCGAGCTGCTGGTCTCGGATCCGCCGGCGAGCCGCGAGGCGCTCGCCGACCTGGCCGCCGCCGCGGGGTGGCCGGTGCCGCCCGCCATCGCGGTGGTCGCCGTGCGGAGCCCGGCCGAACGGGCGGCGCCCGCGCTCCCGGCCACGGTCCTGGCCGAATGGTACGGCCCCGAGCCCTTCCTGGTGGTGCCCGCGCCGGCCGCCGAGGAGGTCCTGGACGCGCTGGGCGAGGGAGTGCGGGCGGCGATCGGGCCCGCCGTGCCGCCGGACCGGGGCGCGGTCTCGTTCCGGTGGGCGCGGCGGACGCTGGCGCTCGTCGACCGTGAAGTGATCGCCGAGCGCGACGTCACGCGCTGCATGGACCACGTCGCCGCGCACGTCGTCTCCCTCAGCGAGGAGCTGCTGACGATCGCGGTGGAGGCGCGGCTCGGCGCGCTGGGCGACCTGCCGCCACGCCAGCGGGTCGTGTTCGCGCGCACGCTGCTGGAGTACATGAAGTGCCGGGACAACGCCGTCGACACGGCCGAACGGCTGACGGTGCACGACCAGACCGTCCGGTACCGGATCCGTCGGCTCAAGGAGCTGATGGGCGACGCGATCCACGATCCGGAACACCGGACGGAACTCCTCCTCGTCCTGTATGCAGGAGTGGAATTCGGCCTCATCCCGGCCGGGCCCGCGCGCGATCTCGAATTGCCGCCGACGACATAGAAGCCAGGACGTAGAAGCCGGGGCCCAGAAGTCGGGTTGGCGTTTTCCTTCCGGCCGCGGACGCTATGTGGTTCCCGCAAAGAGAAGCGGCGCGACTTTGTGCGGAGGGCCATAGGTGGCGCCGCCCCTGCTTCGTACCTTGCGACGGGTGGTCCTGTCCGCTCCCTGATCGGAGGAACGCACCTCATGAAACGACTGTTGGGGTTGCTGGCCGCCGTGGTCCTGCTGTTCGGGATGATCCCGGCGGCGTCCGCCGCGGCCGCGCCCGGTGCGCCACCTGCCAAGGCCGCTCGGCATGCCAAGGCCGCTCAGCGCCCGATGATTTTCGTGCACGGGTTCTTCGGCTCCGGCAGCCAGTTCGAGACCCAGGCCAAACGGTTCGCGAGCAACGGCTACCCGGCGAGCCACGTCGAGTTCCTGGAGTACGACTCGACGTTCGCCAACAACACGACCGAGCAGGTCAACACCGCCCTCGACGAGCGCATCGCCCGGCTGAAGGCGGCCACCGGCGCCGACCAGGTCGACCTGCTGGGGCACTCGCTCGGCACGAAGATCTCCCAGGACTACTTGAACAGCTCGGCGGCACGGGCGCAGAACGTCGCGCACTACGTCAACATCGACGGCGGCGCCGCGACCGCCCTGCCCGGCGGCGTCCCCACCATGGCGATCTGGGGAGAGGGCGGCCAGAGCCGCACGATCACCGGCGCGACCAACGTCTACCAGATCAACGAGTCGCACGTGGAGACGACGTCCTCCGTCGCCACGTTCAAGGCCGTCTACAAGTTCTTCACCGGCGAGGACCCGCGGACCACCGACGTCGTCCCCGAGTCCGGGCAGATCAAGCTGGCGGGCCGGGCGGTCCTGTTCCCCTACAACGTGGGCGTCACCAACGCGCGGCTCGACGTGTTCGCGCTGAACCCGGCCACCGGGCGCCGCACCGGCCTGCAGCCCGTCGCGACGTACCAGCTCTCCGGGGACGGCTCGTTCGGCCCGTTCAACGGCAGCGGCACGGCCCACTACGAGTTCCTCATCACCAGGCCCGGTTCCACGCAGGTGCACCACCTGTACTACCAGCCGTTCCGCCGCACCGACCTGGGCATCCGGCTGCTCAGCAGCGAGCCGGGGAGCCTGGTGGACTGGCTCATCGAGCGCAACCAGCGGCACGTCGCCCTGCTCGCCTACCGCAACAAGGAATGGTGGGGCGACCAGGGCGCCGGCAGCGACACCCTCACCATGAACGGCACGGGAGTGCTCAACGCGACCACCGCTCCCCGCGGCAAGCGTGCGATCGGGCTCTTCGCCTACGACTGGAAGTCCGATCGTGTCACCGACACCTCGGCGTCGATCGGGCTGTTCCCGGCGATCCCGTTCATGAGCGGCGTCGACATCTTCCTGCCCGCCTCGAACCTGCCGATCGGCGCGGTGACGATGGAGACGCGGCAGCGGGGCGGCAACGGCCAGACCGCCCGGATCGTCGTGCCGAACTGGCCGTCGGACGCCCATACCGTCACCGTGTTCTTCGACGACTTCACATAGGCCGTCCGGCTTCCATAAGGAACGCCGCCACCTCGGTCGGGTGGCGGCCGTTCCGCTGCCACGAAACGCCGCCACAATCCATCACCTGGCTGAGTAGGCGGGCCGCGGAAGTTTAGCGATAACCGCGTTTTCGGGGCTTTTCAAAGGGCCGACCATCACAGCACCCAATCGCGGCCGGATATGTCCGCCGCGAGAACCCGCCCCTGGAAAGGCCCCCATGCGTTTCTCCCCCCGCGTCGTCACCGGACGGCGACTCACCGCCAAGCTCGCCATCGTGACGTGCGTCGCCGCCGGCGGCGGCATCGTCGTCTCGGCCGCTCCCGCCTCGGCGGCCGCCCCGTGCACCGACCTCGACGTGGTCAGCGCCCGCGGCACCGGAGAGCCCGGGACCCTCGGCTGGATCGTCGGCGACCCCGTCTTCTCCGCGCTCAAGAGCACGATCCGGGGCAAGACCTTCACCAGCTACCCGGTCAACTACCCGGCCAGCGTGATCCCCGGCTCCGCCTCGCAGGGCAACACCGACCTCGTCAACCACGTCACGGCCCAGGCCGCGTCCTGCCCGAACCAGAAGTTCATCCTCGTCGGCTACTCCCAGGGCGCCAACGTGGTGGACAACTCCATCGGGATCAGCAGCGACGGCGCCCTCGTCGGCGGTCCGATCACCAAGACGATCCCCGCCTCGATCCAGCCCCGCGTCGCCGCGCTCCTGCTGTTCGGCAACCCGATCCGGGCCATCGGACGGCGCGTCACCGGCACCTACCAGAGCCGCACGCTCGACCTCTGCGCGGACGGCGACCCCATCTGCGGCGGGGGCGCCAACATCCTCGCGCACCTGAGCTACGGCGGTAACGCCAACCAGGCCGCCACCTTCGCCGCCGGCAAGGTGTGACCGGCAAGCCGTAACCGGCAGGCGTCATCGGCAGGGCGTCTCGGTTTCCCGGCGACGGGAGCCCGAGGCGCCCTGCCGCATGGTTCAAAGGGCCGTGAAAGGGGCATGGAGGTCGTCCGGACCTCGAAGGAGCACCCGTGGACGGTAACGGCTCGTCCCAGCGGCTCGGTCTCGTGCTGGGGGCCGGCGGCGAGGCGGGGGTCGCGTTCCACCGCGGCGTCCTGCGCGCCCTGGACGACCTCGGGCTGCGTCCCGCGAACGCCGAGGTCGTGGTCGGAACCTCGGCGGGCGCGGCCGTCGGGGCCGGTTTGCGGAAAGACGCCGCCGGCCCGGTGACGGCACCGCCCGGACGAGTGCCCCTCTCGCCCCGCGCCGAACTGCTGGACCTCGCCCGGCGCCCGCGGCAGGCCGTCAACGCGCTGCTGCTCCGGCCCGATGTTCGCCTGGGCGACCTGGATCTCGCCGAGATGGTCGGCCACTACCGCGCCGTGTACGGCTCGTCCTGGCCGGACGCGGCGCTGTGGGTGGTCGCGGTCCGCCGTTCCGACGGGCGGCGGGTCGCCTTCGGCCGCCCCGGCGCACCCCGGGCCGACGTCGCCGCGGCGGTCGCGGCCTCCTGCGCCGTGCCCGGGTACGTCAGCCCGGTGCGCATCGACGGGACGGCGTACGTGGACGGCGGCCTGCACTCGCCGACCAACGCCGACCTGCTCGCCGGTCACCCCCTGGATCTGGTGGTGGTCAGCTCGCCCATGTCGGCGGACCCGCGCACCACCGGACCGCGCCTCGACCTGCCGGTGCGGTGGCGGTTCCACCGATTCCTGCGGAACGAGCTGTGGACGTTGCGGGGCTCCGCCGGACGGGTCGTGATCATCGAGCCCGACCGGCCCACGTTGGGGGCGATGGGCTGGGCGATGCTCCGGAACTCTCGTTCCGCGGAGATCGAGAAGCACGCCCACGCGCACACCCTGCGGCGCCTGCGTGCGGCGAAGCCGTGACTGCAGATCTCTGATCGGGCTTCGGGATCAGACTTCGGCCGCTCGCGCCTCGGCCGCCGTCTCGGCCGCGGCCAAGAGCTCGTCGAACCCCCGCCGGATGCCCTCGGTGAGCACCTCGACGTCCGGCACGGTGTCGTAGTCGGCGTTGACGCCGAAGTGGAGATGGCCGAGGTAGGAGAAGATCCCCACCGAGACGCGCAGGTTGTTGCCGATCGGCACGAACGGATAGGCCTGGCACATCGGGCGGCCGAGCACGTACAGCGGGAACCGGGGGCCCGGAACGTTCGTGGTCACCGCCTGGACCAGCGACTGCGGCAGCCGGAACGCCGACCGCGACCCGAGCGCCAGCAGCGTCGGCGCGGCGAACCCCGCCAGCCCGGTGAGCGCCTCGGCGGCCAGGGCCTGCCGGGTGCGTTTGATCTCGTCCATCTGCCCGCGCACCAGCGCCAGACGGCGCAACGGAGCCGGCTCGTCGACCGGCAGGTTCACCAGGACGCCGGCCACCTTGTTGTTGAGCGTGCCGCGTTCCGCCGGGGCCCGGACCGATACCGGCACGAGCGAACGCACCACGCGCCCGTCGACCTGCTCGCCGCGTCCGGTGAGCAGGTCGCGGAAGCCGTGGGTCACCGCGGCCAGCACGACGTCGTTGACGCTGCCGCCCACGGCGCGGCGGATCCGCTTCACCTGGGCCAGTTCGGCCTCCGTCCACGCCCATCGGCGGTGCGGCCCGACCGGGCCGTTCAGCGAGCGCACCGGGGTGTCGGTGAGCCGGCGCAGCGTCCCGGGCAGGCCGCGGCCGAAGTCCCGCAGCCCGGTGAAGCCGCTGATGTTGCGGGCCACCGCCGGCACTCCCGCGACCTGCCGGGCCGGTTCGGTGACGGCGGCGCGCAGCCCGTCGGCCACCAGCGACAGGGCGGACGGCGCGGGCCGCGGCGACCACTCCCGCGGGGGCGGATGCTCGGCGTCGGCGGCGACGTCGAAGATCAGCGTCATCAGATCGGTCCCGGCGACGCCGTCCACCATGCAGTGATGGACCTTGGAGATGATGGCCCATCGGCCCTTCTCCAGGCCCTCGACCAGCCAGACCTCCCAGAGCGGCTTCGCACGGTCCAGCCGCTGGCCGAAGACCCGGCCCGCGAGGTTGCGCAGTTCCTCGGGCCCGCCCGGCCCGGGAACGGCCGTGTGCCGCACGTGGTAGAGGATCTGGAAGTGCTCGTCGTCGGCCCAGACCGGACGCCCGAAGCTCAGGGGGAGTGTCCGCACCCGCTGCCGGTAGCGCGGCACCTGGGGGAGCTTGGAGAGCAGCAGCCGGATCAGGTCACCGTAGGTCGGCGCCGGCCCCTCGAACACGGCCACCGAGCCCACGTGCATCGGCACGTTCTCCGACTCGACATGGAAGAAGCCTGCGTCCAGCGCGCTCATGCGTTCCATGGACCCTCGTCCCTTCGCAAGGCCGGGCCTACGGACTCCCCGCCCACAATGCAGACAAACCAGACACGGCCGGATATGGACGGTTGGGAGACGCCTCGGCCGCCGGGAAATACATCGGAGCGGCTCATCGGCAACTTCTGGACGTGGCCCTAGCCGCCATGCTGCTCCCGGCCGACGATGAGGAGATGGCGACAGGTTTCGTGGGGCGCGCCGTAGAACTCGGCCGGCTGGCCGAGGCCCTTCGAACGGCCGGATCCGGCGTGCCGTGCATCGTCCATGTCCACGGTGCGGCCGGGATCGGGAAGACCACTCTGGTGCGGCATTTCCTGGCCGCGCAGCAGGGTCTGGCCGTGCTGGAGGCCAGCGGCGACGAGAACGAGACCGAGCTCCCCTACGGGGTCTTGTCGCAGCTCACCGGGGAGGCCTGCCCTGCCGAGCGGGACGCGATCGCGGCAGGCGCCGGGCTGCTGGAACATCTGGGGCGTCTCCAGGATGACGGCCCCGTCGTGCTCGTCCTGGACGACGTCCAATGGGCGGACATGCTCTCGCTGAGCGCGGTGACCTTCGCACTGCGGCGGCTGCGCGCCGACCAGGTGCTCTCGATCGTGATCGCCCGCGACCGTGCCGAAGCCGCGCTCCCGAACGGGCTGCGCAGGCTGCTGCAGGACGACCGGACGGTGCGCCTGAGCCTCGGCGGCCTGTCCGCCGCCGACCTGCGCGCGTTCGGCGGACCGGCGCTCAGCGGCGCGGCGGCCGAGCGGCTGTGCGCGTTCACCGGCGGGAACGTCCTGCACGCCCGCGAGCTCATGGAGCGGCTGCCGGTCGGGGCGCTGAACGATCTGACCCGGCCGCTGCCCGCGCCGCACGGCTTCGCCGCGCTGATCCTGGCCCGCTTCGCCGCCTGCGGGACGCACACCCGCGACTTCGTCGGAGCGGCCAGCGTCCTCGCCACGCCCTGCCCCGTCGGCCGGATCGGCGCGCTCGCCGGCACCGAGCCCCTGGCCGCGTTCGAGGAGGCGGCCGGCGCGGGCCTGCTGGAGGAGAGGACCACCGAACTCGGCCTGTGCGCCGCGTTCCCGCACCCGCTGGTCCAGGTCGCGATCTACCAGGGGCTCGGCGTCGTGGCCCGGCACCGGTTCCACGCGCGCGCCACCGGCCAGGTCACCAGCGAGCTCGAACGCCTGCACCATCGCGTCCGGGCCGCCGCGGGCCCGAGCCCGGAGCTCGCGGACGACCTGGCCGCCTTCGCCAGGAAGGAACAGCGCACCGGTCAATGGTCGAGCGCGGGGACGCACTTCGTGCAGGCGGCCCGTCTGGTGGACGAGCCCGCGCGGAGGGCCGGGCTCATCGGCGAGGCGGTCGGCCCGCTCGTCCACGCGGGGCGGGTGGAGGAGGCGGCCGAATTGACGCGGACGTTGCCGCCCGAGTGCCCGCCGGAGGTGCGCTGCTTCGCGCAGGGCGTGCTCGCCCAGGTCGCCGGCCGATCGCTGCAGGCGACGAGGCTCCTGACGGAGGCCTGGGACCGTACCGACACCACGACCGATCCGGGACTGGCCGTCCGCACGGCGGAGCAACTGGCCATCCTCACCATGATGTCGTCGGATGCCGCCGAGGCCACCAAGTGGGCCGAGCGGGCACTGAGCGCTACCAGTGCGGGCCTCGATACCAGGATCGTCCGCAGCGTGCAGGTCCTGGCGCTCGCCGCCTTGGGTTTTCCGGAGAAGGCCCTGGAGACGACCGCGCATCTGCCGTCCGCCCAGACCGCCACCCCGGAGGGCCGGGATCTCCTCGTAGGCCGGGGCACCGTCCGCTCCTGGGCCGGTGACCTCGACGGAGCGATCGGTGATCTGGCCGGTCTGCTCCGGGGAGCCGACCGGCTGTCGGCCTTCCAGCGCGTGGTCGTGCACGCTCACCTGGGGCACGCCCTGCATCTGCGGGGCGAGTGGGACGACGCGGTGATCCATGGTGAGATCTCCACGATCCTCGCCGAGGAGGGCGATCAGGTCTGGATGGCCGGTGGTGCTCGCGGGCTGGCCGCCCTGGTCCCGGCGAAACGTGGCGAGTGGGCGACCGCCGAGCACCACGTCGCCGAAGGCCACCGGGCCGCCGGAGAGATCTTGGCGTCCCGGTTCTACGTCGCCGTCGCCGAGGGCTGGCTGAGCGCCTCGCGGGGCGATTCGGACCGTGTGCTCCGCGTTCTGCTTCCCATCCTCGACCTCGGGGCCCGAAACGGTATCGACGAACCGGGTTCGCTGGACTGGCGCGATCTGCTCAGCGACGCGCTGCTCTCCGCCGGAGAGATCGGAAAGGCCGAGCAGATCCTGGAGCCGTTCGAGCGCAGGGCCCTCGACCGTGGCCGCCATATGTCGCTGGTGCGCGTGTGGCGGGCCAAGGGCAACCTGCTCGCCGCGCGGCAGGACTTCTCTGGCGCCGCCGAGGCCTTCGAACGAGGCGTACGCGAGGCGCAGCGGTCCCCGGTTCCCTTCGACAAGGCGTGGCTCGACCTGGACTACGGGTGCTTCCTGCGGCGCCACGGATCGCGGAACGCGGCGGCCGAACGTCTGGAGACGGCGCAGCGGACGTTCGCCACGCTGCGCGCCTCGCCCTATCTCGAACGGTGCGGCCGTGAGCTCGCCGCGTGCGGCGGCGCGGCCGGTATGACAAGCCGCCCGTGGAACCTCACCGCGCGGGAACAGGCGGTGGCGAGGCTGGTGGCCACCGGAAAGAGCAACCAGCGGACGGCCAGGGAACTGATGCTCAGCGTCAAGACGATCGAGTACCACCTCGGTCACGTCTACGCCAAGCTCGGTGTCACCAACCGAGCCGAACTCGCCGCCCGCTTCGCCGCCGGTGGGCCGTAGGGAATTCCCCTGGTCGCTCCCCGGGGCGCACGGGGCTGATTCCCGAGGACCATGGGGCCACATCGACGACGTGGAGACGCCATGCGTTTCGTACTGGAGCTGCATCACACCTCGGACGGCATCCAAGGACGGCTCATCCGGGACGACGAGAGGAAACCCGCGGCCTTCAACGGCTGGCTGGAGCTCCTCCGCCTGCTGGAGCCCCGGCCGCCGGGCGCCCATGCCCTCGTCGAATCCGTGCGCGGGCTCGTCCAGGCCGAGAACGACTGTGACCGGGAGGCGGCGAGCGGGCTCCTGTCGGCGGACTGCGCGGGCATCACCCGCGCCCGCGGGGTCGAGCAGGGCAGGGAGCAGCTCCTGTCGGAGATCGCGGCCCCCCAGAACCCGCTGCTCCATCGCGAAATCGACGTCGAAGGCGCATGGCGGTCGTCGAACCTCGGCGTGGTGCGGAGCATCGTCGCCGTCCACGATCCGGCGAAGCGGACCGAGTCGCCCGCACGGTTCCGCAACCTCCACGTCCTCACCGCCGAGGGCGGCCGATGGACCTGCCTGGCCTGGCAGGTGACGGAGCTAAAGCGATGATCGCGCGACGAGGTCCGCGTCGCCGCGGTGCTCCGTGCGGCCGAAGCCGCTGAGGCGCAGCAGCGCTGGCGTGAGGGTGAACAGGACGACCGCGAGGGCCGCGACCGCGATCATGGCGCCGCGCAGTCCCACCGCGTCGGCCCACACCCCGACGTAGACCGGGCCGAGGAGGAAGCCGAGATAGGACACCGTCGTGACGACCGACGTCGCGCGGCCCCGGCGGGACTCGTCGACGTCCCGCGAGACGATGGTGAGGAGGGTCGGGAACAGCACCGCGGTCCCGGCGGCGGCCACCGCGAGACCCAGCGCGGCGACGAGCAGCGTGGGCGCGGCGGCGATGAGGACCGCCCCGGCCGCGGCGCCCACCGCGCCGGTGAGGAGGACGACGCGGGCGTGGGCGGCCTTGAGCCCGCCGACGGAGAACCGCGCGATCGCGACCACGCCCGCGAACACGGCGGGAGCGACGGCGCTCGGTCCCGCGCCCGAGTGAAGCTCGTCGTGAGCGAAGACCGCGCTCCAGCTCTGGTGCGCGTTCTCGCTGGCGAACGCGAGCGCGCCCAGCACCCCCACGAGCACGAACGGGACGATCCCCGGGCCGGACGGCGCGGCCGTCGTGGCGCGCGCCGGGACGGTGACTTCGCCGGACAGCGTCATGAGCAGAAAGGCGCCGGCCGCCAGGGAGAGACCGGCGACGACCGTGAACGGGACCGCGAGCGGCAGCGACGCGTCAGCCGACAGCCCGGTCGCGAGACTGGCCAGGACCACCAGGCTGGAGAAGACGCCGTGGGCGCGGGTGATGACGGGCCGGCCGGTGATCTTCTCGGCCCGTCCGGCGACCGCGTTCATGGCGACGTCGGCCGCTCCGCTGGCGGCGCCGACGACGGCCAGCCCGGCGCACAGGCTCGCGAGGTTCACGGCGGTCAGCGCCAGGCCGGCACCGGCGACACCGAGGGCGCCGATGACCACGGCAGCGACCGCCGGTCCCCAGCGATCGAGCGCCCTGCCCGCCAGCAACATCGCGGGAAGGGCACCCGCGCCCACGAACAGCAGCGCGAAGCCGAGCGAGCCGTCACCGATGCCCGCCTGCTGCTGGACGCGCGGCACGGACGCGCCCCACACCCCCCAGAACGCGCCGAAGGCGGCGAAGGCCACGAACGCCGGTGACCGAATCATATGTGTAACGATACACAACCCGCTAGGCTGGTCGTCATGGGCTCGAAGCGGGTGACGCTGGCGCAGGTGGCCGAGCTGGCCGGCGTGTCGGTCATGACCGCCTCGTACACGTACAACCGGCCTGACCGCGTGTCCGACCAGGCCAAGTCGAAGGTGCTCGCCGCGGCGGCGCACCTGGGCTACGCCGGACCCGACCCGAGCGCCCGCTCTCTCCGCCGCGGCAGCACCCGCACGCTCGGCGTCGTGATGGGCGAGCATCTGAGCTACGCGTTCGAAGACCCCGAGGCGGTGTCGTTCCTGGCGGGCATCGCCGATGTCTGCGCCGAACGCGGCTACGGCATGACCATCCTGCCGATCACGGGCGCCGCCGATGACGTCCCGCGGATCACTAGCGCCGCCGTCGACGGGTTCATCGTGTGGACCACGTCCGACGACGATCCGGTCCTGGCGGCCGTCCGGGCGACGAAGCGCCCCGCGGTGATCCACGGCGGTCCATCAGTACGCGATCTGGCACTGGTGACCATCGACAACCGCGCGGCGGCGCACGCCGTGGGCGCCCTGGCGTTCGCGAACGCCGCACGTCCGGCGATCGTGAGCTTCCCGCTGTCCCGAGCCCGCGTCAGCACGACGATCAGCGGTGCCGACATCGAGGACGTCCTGTTCCCGGTCACGCGTGAACGGCTGGAGGGCTACCGGCAAGCAGCCCACGAGGCCGGCATCGCATGGCACGACGTGCTCATAGCGGTCTGTGCCCGCAACGACGCCGCCGAGGCGGAACGAGTCGCGTCGGCCCTCCTGACCTCCACCGGCCCGCCCGACGCGATCGCCGCGATGAGCGACCAGCAGGCGGCCGGAGTCGTCCACGCAGCGAGGTCCGCCGGTCGCGCCATCCCTGACGACCTGGCGGTGACCGGCTGGGACGACGCGGCAGTGGCCGCACGCCTAGACCTCACCACGGTCGCGCAATCGCTCCGCGAACAGGGCGCGGCATGCGCGCACGCAGCCCTGGGAGAACCAACGTCCCAGACAGCGTCATGGTCCCTGGTCCGCAGATCCAGCACCCGCCTATAGACGGATCGCCGCCGCCAACCGCCGAACGACCTCCCTCGGCGGGGATGCTCTCCTTGGGTTCGTGGGCGGTACGTGGGCGTTCACGGGGTGGCTGACGAAAAGTCAGGGGGACATAACAGGTCAAAGCCGTGATGTGATCTACGCCACTGAATATGTTGTTGGCAGCAACATGTGGGGACGAGGGCCTCGCGAGGAGGCGATCATGCGCGCGCGGAACCCGTATCGCGGAAATCTTGGAGTCTGGCCGGCGTTCGCGGGTCTGCTGGTGTGCGGGTCGGTGCTCGCGGTGGTGAGCCCCGGGTTCCGGTCGCCGAGCAATCTGGCCAACCTGTTCACGCAGGGGTCGGTGGTCGCGGTGGTCTCGATGGGGCTGGTCTTCGTCCTGATGCTCGGCGAGATCGATTTGTCGGTGGCGGCGACGGGCGCGGTGTGCGGGGCGCTCCTGGCGGTGCTTCTGCAGCATGCGCCGGTGGTGGTCGCGCTGCCGGTGGTGCTGTTTGCGGGCATGCTGGTCGGGTTCACGCTCGGCGTCCTGGTGACGAGGACGGGGCTGCCGTCGATCGCGGTGACGCTGGTCGCGGTGCTCGGGCTCAACGGGCTCGCGCTGCTGCTTCTGGACGGCAGGACGGTCGCCATCACCGATGAGACGGTCGTCGCCATCGCCACCCGGAGTCTCGGCCCGAACATGTCCTGGCTGGTGTGGGCGTTGGGCCTGGGGGCCTACGCGATGCTGGAGGTCCAGCGCAAGCGGCGTGGCGTTCACCATCGAAGTTATGCCGAGCCGCCCGCGCTGGCCCTGACGCGGGTCGCGACGTCGGGGGTCGTCTCGGCGGTGCTCGTGCTGGCGCTCAACCGGGAGCGCGGCCCGAACCCGGACGTGGTCTCCCTGCGCGGAACGCCGATCGTGGTGCCCATCATCGCGGCGCTGGTGGTCGCGTTGTCGTTCGTGCTGCGCCGGACGACGTTCGGGCGGCGGCTGACGCTGGCCGCCGACGATCCGGAACGGGCCGTCGACGAAGGCGTGGATCTGGGGCGGCTGCGGATCGCGGTCTTCGTCATCTGCTCGTCCATGGCGGCGATCGGTGGTGTTTTCATGGCGTCCCGTTCGGCGGCGGCCACCTCCGACTCCGGCGGCATGTTCCTCATCATCGCGCCGGTCGCCGCGGCGCTGCTCGGGATGACCGGGCTGTTCAGCGGCGGCGGCCGGCTCCAGGGCGCGCTGCTCGGCGCCGCCATGATCACCGTGCTGAGCAATGGCCTGGGCCTGCTCTCGGTGCCCACCGGCCTGCAGAACCTGATCGTCTCGCTGATCGTGCTGCTCGCCCTGGCCTGGCGGCGCGAGCGGCCGGCCGTCCGCATCCCGGTGACGGTCCCGGCGCCCCGGCAGGCATGGCAGGTCAGGCCGTCGACCCGGGCGCGCGGCTAAATTCTACTGATACTTGACGCAATGCGACTTCTCTGTGGACTATTGAGCCATCCGTTCCCAGGGAGGGCTCTCTGATGACCAGCTCGGAGCGCGTCGAGTTCCGGACCGGGCCGGCTCGGTACCGCCACTGGCGGGTGGCCCTCGACGGTCCGGTCGCCACGCTGACGATGGACGTGGACGAACAGGGGGGCCTGGTCCCCGGCTACGAGCTGAAGCTGAACTCCTACGACCTCGGTGTGGACATCGAGCTCTACGACGCCGTCCAGCGGCTGCGGTTCGAGCATCCCGAGGTGCGGACGGTGGTGCTGACCAGCGCGAAGGAGAAGATCTTCTGCGCGGGCGCCAACATCCGGATGCTGGCGGCCTCGGCCCACGAGTGGAAGGTGAACTTCTGCAAGTTCACCAACGAGACCCGCAACGGCATCGAGGACGCGACGGCCAACTCCGGGCAGACGTACGTGGCGGCGCTGAACGGTACCGCGTCCGGCGGCGGGTACGAGCTGGCGCTGGCATGCGACCACATCATGCTGGTGGACGACCGTTCCTCGGCCGTGTCGCTGCCGGAGCTGCCGCTCCTGGGCGTCCTGCCCGGAACAGGCGGTCTGACCCGGATCTCGGACAAGCGGCACGTGCGCCGGGACATCGCCGACTACTTCTCGACCAAGGCCGAGGGCGTGGGCGGCAAGAAGGCAGTCGCCTGGAAGCTGGTGGACGAGGCCGTGCCCAGGACCACCTGGGAGAAGGCCGTGGCCGAGCGGGCCGCCGCGTTCGCCGAGCGCTCGTCCAGGCCCGCGGACGCCCGGGGCATCGAGCTGACCCCGCTGGACAAGACCCGCACCGATGACCGCGTCGGCTACCGGTACGTCGACGCGGCGCTCGACCACGCTCGCGGAATCGTGGAGATCACCGTCGCCGCGCCAGCGGAGGACGCGCCCGCCGACACCGCGGCTCTTCACTCGCGCGGCGCGGAGTTCTGGACCCTCGCCATGACCCGCGAGATCGACGATCTCATCCTCGATCTGCGCACCAACGAGCCCGAGCTGGGCACTTGGGCCTTCCGGACCCGGGGCGAGGCCGCGCGGGTGCTGGCCCACGACGCCCTGCTGCTCGACAACCGCGACGACTGGCTGGCCAACGAGATCGTCCTCTACCTCAAGCGCACGCTGAAACGCCTGGACGTCACCAGCCGCAGCCTGATCGCCCTGATCGAGCCGGGGAGCTGCTTCGCCGGGTCGCTGCTGGAGCTGGCCCTCGCCGCCGACCGCTCGTTCCAGCTCGCCGGTGTCTTCGAGGACGTCGAGCCGGACGCCGAGCCCGCCGCCATCACCGTCGACGCCATGAACCTCGGCCCCCTCCCGATGGGCAACGGCCTCACCCGTCTCCAGACCCGGTTCCTCGGCGACGACCAGGCGCTCACCGCCGTCCGCGACGCCGCCGGCAAGCCGCTGGAGGCGGCCGACGCCGACCGGCTCGGGCTGGTCACGTTCGCGCCCGACGACCTGGACTGGGAGGAGGAGGTGCGCATCGCGATCGAGGAGCGGACGAGCTTCAGCCCCGACGCCCTCACCGGGCTGGAGGCCAACTACCGCTTCGCCGGCCCCGAGACCCTGGAGACCAAGATTTTCGGGCGGCTGACCGCCTGGCAGAACTGGATCTTCAACCGTCCGAACGCCGCCGGTCCCGAGGGCGCGTTGCGCAGGTACGGCACCGGGCAGCGTCCCGGCTTCGACACGAAGCGAGTCTGAGCATGACGATCACCGCCGACTACAGCGAGAAGATCCCCAACAACGTCGACCTGCACCAGGACCGCAGGCTGCAACGCGCGCTGGAGTCCTGGCAGCCCAACTTCCTGTCGTGGTGGGAGACGATGGGCCCCTCCCTCCCCACCGAGGACGTCTACCTGCGCACTGCGGTCAACGTGGGCCGCGAAGGCTGGGCGCATTTCGGGCACGTGGCGATGCGCGACTACCGCTGGGGCATCTTCCTGGCCGAACGCAACGACGACCGGCGGATCGCCTTCGGCCAGCACAAGGGCGAGCCGGTGTGGCAGCAGGTCCCCGGCGAGTACCGAGCCGACCTGCAGCGCCTCATCGTCATCCAGGGGGACACCGAGCCCGCCTCGGTCGAGCAGCAGCGCAACCTCGGCGCCACCGCGCCCAGCCTGTACGACCTGCGCAACCTCTTCCAGGTGAACGTCGAAGAGGGCCGTCACCTGTGGGCGATGGTGTACCTGCTGCACGCCTACTTCGGACGCGAGGGCCGCGAGGAGGCCGAAGAACTCCTGCACCGCAACTCCGGCAGCGAGGAGTCGCCGCGCATCCTCGGCGCCTTCAACGAGGAGACGCCCGACTGGCTGTCGTTCTTCATGTTCACCTACTTCACCGACCGCGACGGCAAGTACCAGCTCGGCACGCTGAAGGAGTCGGCGTTCGATCCGCTGTCGCGGACCTGCGAGTTCATGCTCAAGGAAGAGGCGCACCACATGTTCGTCGGTACCACCGGCATCGACCGGGTGGTGCGGCGGACGGTGGAGCTGATGCTCGAACACGACACCGAGGACGTCGTGGCGCGCGGCGGCATCCCCCTGGAGGTCATCCAGAAGTACATCAACTTCCACTACTCGGTGTCGCTCGACCTCTTCGGCTCCGAGACGTCCACCAACGTGGCCAACTACTTCACCGCCGGGCTCAAGGGACGCTGGGCCGAGGAGCGCCGCAAGGACGACCACCGGCTCACCGACGACTCGATCATGGTGGACGCGGTCGTCGACGGCAGGGCCGGGCAGACCGAGGTCGCCGCGCTCGTCGGGCTCAACTCCGACCTGCGGCGGGAGTACATCGCCGACTGCCAGAGCGGTGTGAACCGGTGGAACCGCATCCTGGAGCAAGCGGGCCTCCCGCAGCGGCTGAGGTTGCCGAACGTCGCGTTCAACCGGCGGGTCGGCGCGTTCGCCGGGATCGAGACCACCCCGGACGGCGAGACCCTCACCGCCGAGGAGTGGGAGCGGCGCAAGGGGGCCTGGCTGCCCACCGACGTCGACAAGGCGCACGTCCGCTCGCTGATGCGGCCGGTCCACGAGCCGGGCAAGATCGCCGCCTGGATCGCCCCGCCCCGCCAGGGCATCAACGGAAAGCCGTTCGACTACGACTACGTCCACCTCGCCTGAAGCCGGACGGCGACCATGAGCGAACGCTTCAACGCATGCGTCTACCTGCTCGACCGCCACATCGCGGAGGGCGGCGGCGACCGCCTCGCCCTCACCGGCCCGGATGGCGACCTCACCTACGCGCAGCTGTACGACCGTGTCCGCCGCACGGCGGCAGGGCTGCGACGCACAGGGTTGCTGCCCGAGCAGCGGCTGATGATGTTCATGAGCGACTCGCCGGACTTCGTCACGGTGTTCCTGGCGGCGCTGCGGATCGGCGCCGTTCCGGTACCGGTGTCCACGATGCTGCACGCCGACGGCCTGGGCGAGCTGCTCCGCGACTCGCGGGCGACGATGCTGGCGGTGACCAAGGAGTTCTCCGCCATAGCGGACGAGGCCGTCGGCACGGCGCCGGAACTGACCGGCGTGCTGGCCGGTGAAGGCGCCGGCGTCTTCGGCACCCTGCGGACGCACGCTCTGGCCGACCTGGCAAATTCCGACCTGGCCGGGGAGCCGCATCCGACCACCGCCGACTTCCCGGCTTTCTGGCTCTACACCTCGGGAACGACCGGCACGCCCAAGGCGGCGATGCACCGGCACGGCTCGATCCGCGTGGTGTGCGAGACCTACGGCGAGAAGGTCCTGGGAATCAAGCAGAATGACCGTTGCATGTCGGCGGCCAAGGCGTTCTTCGCCTACGGCCTGGGCAATTCGGTGCTGTTCCCGCTGGCGGCCGGCGCCGCCGCGATTCTGGAGCCCGCGCCGTCCCGTCCGGACACGCTGGCCGAACGGGCGCGGAGCCACGGAGCGACGCTGTTCTTCGCCGGGCCGACGTTCTTCGCCAACATGCTGCGGGCCGGCCTGGCCCCTGACGCGCTCGGCGAGGTGAGGCTGGCGGCCTCGGCCGGAGAGCCGCTGCCCGCCGCGCTCTACCACCGATGGACCGGGCACTTCGGCGTCGACATCCTGGACGGCATCGGGATGACCGAGATGCTGCACATCTTCCTGTCCAACCAGGAAGGACGGGTGCGCCCCGGCACCACCGGAACGCCTGTCCCCGGCTACGAGCTGCGCATACTGGACGAGGAGAGACGCGAGGTCGTCCCGGGAACCCCCGGCACGCTGTACGTGCGGGGCGAGTCCACCGCGACCGGCTACTGGTCGCGCTACGCCGCGTCCAGACAGGTCTTCCAAGGCGAGTGGCTGCGCACCGGCGATACCTATGTGCAGGACGCCGAGGGCTACTACACCTGCCTGGGCCGTACCGGGGACATGCTCAAGGCCAGCGGCATCTGGGTCTCTCCAGCCGAGGTCGAATCCCGCCTGCTGGCCCACCCGGCGGTCGAGCAGGCCGCGGTGGTGGGCGCCACCGACGCCGACGGGCTGGAGAAGCCCGTCGCCTACGTCGTGACCGGCACGTCTGCGGCCAGCACCGTCACCGAGGCCGAGCTCGTCGAGTTCTGCCGCACCGGGCTGCCGTCGGTGAAACGGCCGCGCCGGGTGGTATTCGTGGTCGCGCTGCCCACGACCGCCACCGGAAAGGTCCGCAGGGTGGAACTGCGCGCCCACGCCGCCGGTGTCCTGACCGACCCGGACCAGGAGGCCGTCCCGTCATGACCGCCCGCTAGGCACTCCTGGGACGGGCGTTGACTCGTCCACGTCGAGCCACTACCAGCCGCGTTGGTGCCATTCGGGGAGGCTGGGGCGTTCTCTGCCCAGGGTCGAGTCTTTGCCGTGGCCCGGGTAGAACCAGGTGTTGTCCGGGAGGCGGTCGAAGACTCGCTCTGTCACGTCTGCCAGCAGTTGCTTGAAGCGCGTCGGGTCGCCCCAGGTGTTGCCCACGCCGCCGGGGAAGAGGCTGTCGCCTGTGAAGAGGTGGGGGCGGTCGGCTTCGTAGAGGAGCGCTATCGAGCCGGGGGTGTGGCCGCGGAGATGGATGACTTCTAGCGTCGCCTCGCCGACGGTGAGGGTGTCGCCGTTGTCCACGGGTTCGGTCACGGGCTCCGGGAGGGGTTCGGCGTCGAAGGGGTGGGCCACCACGGGGGCGCCGGTCGCCTGGACCACGTCGGTCAGCGCCATCCAGTGGTCCTGGTGGCGGTGGGTGGTCACGACGCGGCTGAGGGGGCCGTCGCCGATCAGTTCGAGCAGGCGGGAGGACTCGTTGGCCGCGTCGATGAGCAGCTGATCGCCGGTGGCGGTGCAGCGGAGCAGGTAGGCGTTGTTGTCGTACGGGCCGACCGCGATCTTGGTGATCGAGAGGCCGGGCAGCTCCCGGACGTCGGGCCTCCCACCGACCTCGACGTAACCGGTGTAGCTCATGTGCGTCCTCCTCGGTGCTCCCTCGCGGCTCCATCCTGCCCCATGCGGGGCGGGACGGTATTTGAGTCACCAGACTCAGCCCAAGCGTGCCGTACCGGGTGGTTCCTTGCCGATTCTTGACGGACGATCGTTCGTGGAAGGTCAGGTCGAGAGGACGGTGACGCGGTGGTGACGAGGACTTCCCCGGACGACGCCCCGGCGGATCTGTTGCGGCAGGCCTGCACGCTGGTACGGCTGTGCGGGCAGGATGGGCTCATCGCGGCGGTGCTGCTCGTCGTGGTGGGGGTGGGCGTCATCGCGCAGCTCGCCGTGGTGCGGCCCGGGATCGTCCAGCTGGTGCCGCTGGCGGCCCTGGCGATCGCGTACGCGGGGTCGGCGGGATTCCTGGTGCGGTCGCGGATGACGCTGGTGGCGGCACTGAGCACCGCCCGCGGCAACACGGGGTCGCCGCTCGACCCGGGCGTGCCGTGGAGGCCGTTCGCGCTGGACGCCGCGCTCGACGCGCGGGTGCGGGACGGGGAGCTGCGGCGGCTGCTGGCGGCGGCGCACCGCTGCTCGGAGCTGTCGTGGCGCGCGGTGGTGTGGGGGATGGTGACCGCGCTGGCGTTCGTCATCTGGACGATGGCGATGGTGACGCTGTGATCGACGACGAGGTACGGGCGGGCAGTTTCTGGGATCGGCTCGCGGTCACCGACCGGCAGGCGCTGCGGGCGATGGGGCGGCGTTCGGAGATTCCCAAGGGCGGGATGGTCTGCCACCAGGGGGTGGTGGCGCCGGGCGTGTTCGTCGTCTTCAAGGCGAACGCGCGGACCGTGTCGAACGCGGTGGCCAAGGAGTTCGTCGACTCCAGCGAGGGCGATGAGTCGATCATCGATCTGTTCGGGCCGGGCGACCTCGTGGGGGCGCTGGCGCCGTGGGGCCATCCGCAGCGGGGCACGGTCGCGGCGCTGGACCAGGTCGCGGTGCTGCGCATCGACCGGCGGCAGTTCGCCAGCCTGCTCGCGGCCAATCCCCAGGTCGCCGAGGCGATGATGCACACCATCGCGGAGGGCGACGCCTATGGCGGGCGCCGCCATGCCGTACGGGCGGCCGAGCATCCGCAACGTCTGGCGTACCACTTGCTGGAGCTGGCGCATCGGTTCGGCGTGGCGACGACGTACGGCGTGCAGATTCCGCTGCGCCTGAGCCAGGCCGATCTGGCCAACTGGGCGGGCATCTCCCGCGAGACCCTGGTGCGCTGGTTCCGGGTCTGGCGTTCCAAGGGCATTCTCGACAGCCGCAGCCGCCCGCTGACCGTTCTCGCCCCGGAGGCGCTGCGGCGGGCGGCCAGCCCGTGGGGCGACGAGTGGCCCGCGGCCCCGAGCGCGCCGCGCGCCGCGGACCGGGTCCCGGTCACGCCGGTCGGGGAGGAGACGATCGGCGCCCGGATCGCCACCCGTTCGCCGGTGCGGCTCCAGCCGGTCGAGGACGAGCCGGTGCTGAGGCTGCCGCCCGACAATCCGTACTTCACCGGCCGCGAGATCGGGCTGGGCAAGCTGGATCTGCTGGTCTCCCAGTCCGAGATGCCGCGGGCGGTGGTCGTCCAGGGGATGGCGGGGGTCGGGAAGACCACGCTGGCGCTGCACTGGGCGCACCGCGTCGCCGACCGGTTCCCGGACGGCGTCATCTTCGCGGACCTGCGCGGGACGACGCGCACGCCCGTCACCGCGGGCGAGGCGATGGGGCAGGTGCTGCGGGGGATGGGGGTGTCCGGCGACCAGCTGCCGCGCACGGAGGACGGACTGATCGCGCAGTGCCGGTCGGTGCTGGCCGACCGGCGGGTGCTGCTGGTGCTGGACAACGCGGCGGGGGCCGAGCAGGTCCGGCCGCTGCTGGGGGCCATGGGGCCCGGGCTGGCGATGGTGACCAGCCGGCGGCAGCTGCCGGACCTGCTCGACGGCGCGGACGTCCGCACGCTGGAGCTGCGGGAGATGATGCCGCAGGAGGCGGTCGATCTGATGGCCGCCGTCCTCGGGCCGGGGGACCGGCGCGTCCGCGACGAGGCGAGGGCGGCGGTGCGGCTCGCGGGCGAGTGCGGCTTCCTGCCGCTCGCGCTGGGCATCATGGCGGGCCGGCTGGCCGAGAACCCCGGCGAGTCGATCTCCGACGCGGTCCGCGAGCTGGCGGACCGCGACGGCCCGGCGCCGGCGCCCTACCAGGGCGCGGAGGGCTCGTCGGTGCCCGGCGGGCTGCACGGCGTGCTGAGCCCGACGTTCGACGTGGCCTACCGGGGGCTGCGCCGTGACCAGCGGGAGGCGTTCCGCAGGCTCGGGCTCGTGCCCGGCCCGGACTTCACCGCGACCGCGCTGGCGGCGCTGCTGGACCGGCCGGTGGCCGACGCGCACGAGCTGCTCGATGGGTTGTGCCAGGCGTATCTGGTGCATGACGTGGCGCCGGGCCGGTTCCGCATGCACGACCTGTTGCGTGACTTCGCCCGTGAACGCGGCCTGAGCGAGGACGCCGACAATGACCGGCTCGCGGCGCAGCGGCGGTTGCTGGGCGGGTATCTGGCCGAGGCGCGTGAGGCGGGGCAGGCCCTGGGGCGAGGGGGACGTCCCGTCCTCGAAGGTGCCGAGGAGCCGGCTTCGGCGGCGGGCGCGGTGGACCGTGCGGAGAGCCTGGCCTGGTTCGAGGCCGAACGGCGCAACCTGGTCGCCGCGGTGCACTTGGCGGCTCAGCACGGTCTGCACCGCACGTGCTGGGAGCTGGCCGACGCGTTGTTCGACTTCCAGGAGTTCCGGCGCTATAGCGAGGACAACATCACCGTTCATGTGGCAGGGCTGAGAGCGGCTCGGACAGAGGAGGACTGGCCCGCCGCAGCGGTCATGCTGCACAACCTCGCGGTCGCGCATTTCGACCTCGGCCGGCTTGTCCAGGCCATCGGGTACGGCGAGGACGCCAAGCGCGGGTTCCGTTCCGCCGATCCTCCCGACCCGCTGGGGGAGGCGCTGGCACTGGCCACCCTCGCCGACGTGCACTGCGCGCTTGGCCGCTACATGACGGCGATCGAACGCGCTCGGCAGTCGCTCGCCATCCATGAGTCCCTGGACGACAGCAGTGGAGTCGCCAGGGGGCACGAGACCCTCGCCAGGAGCTTCCTCTTCCTGGCCGACTACGAGGCGTGCCTGGAGAACGCAGGAAAAGCCCTGGAGATTCGCCGCCGGATCGGTGAGGCGGCAGGGGTGGCGGAGACGCTGCTCACCATCGCCCGCGTCCACCGGCGGCGCGGGGCCATCGACGCCGCGGTGTCGCATGCGCTCGAAGCCCTCTTCATCCGGCAGGAACTCGCCGACCGGCACGGCGAGGCCCAGGCCCTCACCGAGCTGGCGCGCGTCTACGCGTCGCTGGGTCTGCGTGACCTGGCACAGCTGGACGCGGAGAAGGCCCTGGAGACCTATCGGGCCCTCGGCGCCCGCCAGGGCGAAGCGCGTGCGCTCACCACTCTGGCCCGGCTGATGTGCGATGCCGCTCGCTTCGCCGAGGCGTTCACCTACTGCGGCCAGGCGCTCCGCCTGCACCGCGAGATAGGAGACAGGCACGGCGAAGCCGAGGCCCTGGCGCAGGTCGGCATCGTGCACTGGCGCCTCGGCCGATACAGGGAGGCTCGCGAACAGATCGCCCGCGCGCTGGAGATCCGCCGCGAGATCGGTGACCTGCACGGCGAGGCCCACGACCTGGAACACCTGTCGATGGTGATGCGGCGGCTCAACCGCTACCAGGAGGCGTTCGTCCTCGGCCTGGAGGCGCTCGACCTGTGGCACCGGCTGGGCGCCCAGGACGGGCTGGCCGGGACGCTCGGCAGCGTCGCCCGCACCTACCTGTGCCTGGGCCTGCACCAGGAGGCCGAACGCGCCGCCACCCAGGCGCTGGAGATCCGCCGCGACATCGGCGACCGGTACGGGCTGGGCACCGGCCTGGACACCTACGCCCTCGTGCTGCGCCGCAGCGGACGCCTCGGCGAGGCCTTGCAGACCGAACTGGAGGCCCTGCGCGTCCTCGGCGAAGTCGGTGACCGGCACAGCGAGGGAACCGCGCTGGTCCACCTCGCGGCCATCTATCTCGACCTGGACCGCGTCGACGAGGCGCTCGCCACCGGCAAGGAGGCGCTCGACCTGGCGACCAGGCTCGGCGACACCCGCGAGCAGGCGTACTCGATGCACACGATGGGGCGCGCCTGCCAGCGCCAGGGCCGCCATCCCGAGGCCGCCGTGCACTTCGCGGCCGAGATCGTCATCCGCCGCGAGGTCGGCGACCACAGCCGCCAGCGGATCGCGCTGGAGAAGCTGCGCGACTCGCATCTGGCGCTCGGCGACGAGGCGGCGGCCGCCGACTGCGCCCGCCGGATGCGCGCCATCGACATGTGGCTGGACTCCGAGGGCATCGACGCGGAGGAGGAACCCGAGGCAGAATGATCTTCAGCCGCCGACCACATGTGTGTAGTTTTGCGCAGTTCATCGTCGCACTGCCGCGTTCACTTGAATGGGGAGGGCGTCGATGGACATCGGCACGTTCTGGGCCGAGCTGCCCGGCCCGGGGCGCAGGGCGCTCGAGGAGGCCGGCACCTCGGTACTGATCAGGCAGGGCGCGTTCCTGATGCGCCAGCACAACCGCTCGTCCCAGGTGTACGTGCTGCGCTCGGGCGCGGTGGAGGTCTGGGTCGACCGCGCCGGGGAGCGCGTCATCCTCGACGTGCTCGGCCCCGGCGACCTGGTCGGCGAGCTGGAGGCCGTGGACGGCGGCGTGCGCGAGGCCAGCGTGGAGGCGCTCACCCCCGTCCAGGCGCTCGTGCTGCCCGCCGATCGGTTCCGCACGGTGCTGAACGGCGATCCCGAGTGGGTGTGGGCGGTCGCGGGCGTCCTCGCCGAACGGCTCCGCGACGCCAACGAGCTGCGGATCTCGCACTTCCCCGACGACGCCGAACGGCGCCTCGGCACGCGTCTCATCCGCCTCTTCGCGCGCTTCGGCGACCCCGCCGACGGCGCGCTCGTCGTCCGGCTGCCGGTCAGCCAGCAGGACCTCGGCCGGTGGGCGGGCATGGGCCGCCGGAAGGTCGCCCAGATCCTCGCCGGGAAGCGCGTCCGAGGGGACCTCACCGTCACCCGCAACTCGATCACCGCGCGGTCGCCCGACGTCCTGCACCGGCTGGCCGACGACGCGGGCCCGGACATCGCCGCTCCGGAAGACCCTTCATAGCCCGCTCGGCTCGTGCGGCCACGCCGGCGGCACGGGCAGCGCCCCGTCGGGCCGCAGCGCCAGCCCCGAACCACCGGAACGGCCGCTGAGCCACCCGAGCAGCGCCCGCCCGGCGCCGGAGATCACCGGCCCGTCCGCCGCCCCGCGCAGATCGGCCGACTCTCCGGTGTCGGTGGCGACGAGCCGGAACCCGGCGACCTGGCCCTGCCGCTCGGCCGGGAGAGCGGCCAGATCCGCGAGCGTCGCGCCCAGGGCCCAGCGCACGTACGCTTCGGGCCAGTCCGCCGGCCCGTACCCCGCCGCGAGGTCGGCGTGGTGCGCCTCGACCTCGTTCCAGCGGCGGTACACGATGTACCAGGCGGGATGCGCGTACCCGGCCATCGCCCGCACCTCGACGTCCCACGCCGCCTCCGGCAGGGTGCGCGCCTGCTCGGCGAACCGCGCCGCCGTCGCCCGCACGTCGGCTACCAGCGCCGCCCGGCACCGCCCGGCGCCCGCCTCGATGTCGGCGTCCCGCACCGCGAGGCTCGGGTACTGCGAGACCTCCACGCCCGTCCGCGCCCATTGCAGAAGATTCCAAAGGGAGTCGGCGTTGCGGGCGATGTGGGTGGCCACGTGCGCGCGCGTCCAGCCCGGCAGCGCGGAGGGCGCGGCCATCTCCTCGTCCGGCAGCCCGGCCAGCGTGCTCACGACCCGTTCGGTCCCCGAGTCGATCTCCTCGAGGACCTTCCTCCAGTCGCGCATGACGCCGCTCCTCTCGTAGCCGGATCTCCATCCTCCACGCTGCGAGCCCGGATTGAACGCCGGCCCGGCCGCCACGCCGCCCGCCCGTCTCGCGCATGGGGGACTGGCGCGGTGTGGCCAGGGGTGAGGGGTTTATTGAGGTTTGTGGCGGTGACAGACTTGATCTTCCGAGAGGAGTGATCGTTATGCTGCGCCGATTCGGTGCCGTCGTGTCCGCCGGGATCCTCGGGGTGGTCGTGCTGCCTCCGGTGGAGGCTTCCGCGCATGGCCGTCTGGTCAGCGAGATCAAGCTGCCGAACGGGTGGCGGCCGGAGGGGATCGCCATCGGGGCGGGGCCGTTCGCCTATGTCGGGTCGCTGGCGGACGGGGACCTCTACCGGGCCGATCTGCGGACCGGGAAGGGCGCGGTGATCAGCCAGGGGCCGGGGACGCCGACGGTCGGGATCAAGGTGCACCGGGGCCGGATCTTCGCGGCGGGCGGGCCGGCCGGGACGGCGCGCGTGGTGGACGCGCGGAGCGGGCGGATCATCTCCAGCCATCAGCTGGCGAGCGGGACGCCGACCTTCATCAACGATGTTGTTGTGACGAGGAACACTGCCTGGTTCACCGACTCGGCCACTCCACAGCCTGCTCTCTACAAGATGCGGCTGGGACGGGACGGGCTGCCCAGGGGCGTCGAGCGGCTGGGGCTGAGCGGTGATCTCGTGTTCAACCCGGCGGGCGCGAACGCCAACGGGATCGAGTCGACGCCGGACGGGAAGGCGCTGCTGATCGTCCAGAGCAACGCCGGGAAGCTCTTCCGGGTCGATCCGGCGACGGGTGTGACGAAGACCGTTGATCTCGGGGGCGAGTCGGTTCCCAACGGCGATGGAATGTTGCGGCGCGGAAACACGCTGTACGTGGTGCAGAACCGCACCAACGCCATCGCCGTCCTGAAGCTCGACCGGTCCGGGACCTCGGCCCGGGTGGTCCGCCGGATCACCGATACTCGTTTCGACGTGCCCACCACGGTCGCGTCGTTCAAGGGCCGGCTCTACCTGCCGAACGCCCGGTTCACCACGACACCGACGCCCGAGACCACCTACGACGTGGTCGGGGTTAGAGTGCACGGGTAGCCTGGGACGGGCACGGCGCGGTTCCGGTGGCGAGAGATCTTCGAACACGTGTACGGTTCGAAATGCGGAGGCGCTCGCCGCTGTTGTCGCAGGACGGGGATTCTGTCGTACCCCCTGGCTAGCCTGAGACCGACGTTTTCTGTCTCTATTCGCCGCGCCCCAGAAGAGGAACCGGGAAGAACGCTGTGCATGATCGACTCATCGTGCGTGGAGCACGCGAGCACAACCTGAAGGACGTCTCGCTGGACCTCCCGCGAGACTCCATGATCGTGTTCACCGGGCTGTCCGGGTCCGGCAAGTCGAGTCTGGCGTTCGACACGATCTTCGCCGAGGGCCAGCGCCGGTACGTGGAGTCCCTGTCGGCCTATGCCCGGCAGTTCCTCGGGCAGATGGACAAGCCCGACGTCGACTTCATCGAGGGCCTGTCCCCGGCGGTGTCCATCGACCAGAAGTCGACCAGCAAGAACCCCCGCTCGACCGTCGGCACCATCACCGAGGTCTACGACTACCTGCGGCTCCTGTACGCGCGCATCGGCCACCCCCACTGTCCCGAGTGCGGCCGCCCGATCAGCCGCCAGGCGCCCCAGCAGATCGTCGACCGGGTGCTGGAACTGGAGGAGGGCACCCGGTTCCAGGTGCTCGCCCCGGTGATCCGCGGCCGTAAGGGCGAGTACCTGGAGCTCTTCCGCGAGCTCCAGTCCAAGGGCTACTCCCGCGCGCTCGTCGACGGCGCCATGATCAGGCTCGACGAGCCGCCCCGGCTCAAGAAGCAGGAGAAGCACGACATCGCCGTGGTCGTCGACCGCCTCGCGGTCAAAGACTCGGCCCGCCAGCGGCTCGCCGACTCGGTCGAGACCGCGCTGGGGCTGGCCGGCGGCACGATCGTGCTCGACTTCGTCGACCTCCCCGAGGACGACGAGCACCGCACCCGGATGTACTCCGAGCACCTCTACTGCCCGTACGACGACCTGTCGTTCGACGAGCTCGAGCCGCGCTCGTTCTCGTTCAACTCGCCCTACGGCGCCTGCCCCGACTGCACGGGCCTCGGCACCCGCATGGAGGTCGACCCCGAGCTGGTCGTCCCGGACGTCGAGAAGACGCTGGGCGAAGGGGCGATCCAGCCCTGGTCCAACGGCCATGTGAGCGACTACTTCCTGCGGCTGCTGTCGGCCCTCGGCGACGCCATGGGCTTCGACCTCAACACCCCGTGGGAGAAGCTGCCCGCCAAGGCGCGCAGGGCAGTGCTCAACGGCCACGAGACCCAGGTGCACGTCCGCTACAAGAACCGTTACGGCCGCACGCGCTCCTACTACACCGCCTACGAGGGCGCGATCCCCTACATCCAGCGGCGGCACGCCGAGTCCGAGAGCGACGCGACCCGCGAGCGCTTCGAGGGCTACATGCGCGAGATCCCCTGCCCGACCTGCGACGGGGCGCGGCTCAAGCCCGTCATCCTCGCGGTCACCATGGGCGGCAGGTCGATCGCCGAGGTCGCGTCCATGCCGATCGGCGAGTGCGCCAAGTTCCTGCTGGCCATGGAGCTGGACGAGCGCGAGACGCACATCGCCGAGCGGGTCCTCAAGGAGGTCAACGCCCGCCTGGGCTTCCTGCTCGACGTGGGCCTCGACTACCTCACCCTCGACCGCGCCTCGGCCACCCTGGCCGGCGGCGAGGCGCAGCGCATCCGGCTGGCCACGCAGATCGGCTCCGGCCTGGTCGGCGTGCTGTACGTGCTGGACGAGCCGTCCATCGGCCTGCACCAGCGCGACAACCACCGGCTCCTGGAGACCCTCATCCGGCTCCGCGACATGGGCAACACGCTCATCGTCGTCGAGCACGACGAGGACACCATCCAGGCCGCCGACTGGATCGTCGACATCGGCCCGCGCGCGGGCGAGCACGGCGGCGAGATCGTCGTGTCCGGCACGCTCGACGACATGCTCAGCTCCGACACGTCGCTGACCGGCGCCTACCTGTCGGGCCGCCGCAAGATCGAGATCCCGGCGATCCGCCGGCCCCGCACCAAGGGCCGCGAGGTCACGGTCAAGGGCGCCGCGCAGAACAACCTGCAGAACGTCGACGTGGCCTTTCCGCTCGGCGTCTTCACGGCGGTCACCGGCGTCTCCGGCTCCGGCAAGTCCACCCTCGTCAACGACATCCTCTACAACTCGCTCGCCAAGCAGCTCAACGGCGCGCGCACGGTGCCCGGCAAGCACAAGCGGGTCAACGGCATCGACCAGCTCGACAAGGTCGTGCACGTCGACCAGTCGCCGATCGGCCGCACCCCCCGCTCCAACCCGGCCACCTACACGGGTGTCTTCGACCACGTCCGCAAGCTGTTCGCGCAGACCACCGAGGCCAAGGTGCGCGGCTACCAGCCGGGCCGGTTCTCCTTCAACGTCAAGGGCGGCCGCTGCGAGAACTGCTCCGGCGACGGCACCATCAAGATCGAGATGAACTTCCTGCCGGACGTCTACGTCCCGTGTGAGGTCTGTCACGGCGCCCGCTACAACCGGGAGACCCTGGAGGTCCACTACAAGGGCAAGACGATCTCCGAGGTGCTCGACATGCCGATCGAGGAGGCCACGGTCTTCTTCGAGCCGATCACCGCCATTCACCGTCACCTCAAGACCCTCAACGACGTCGGCCTCGGCTACGTCCGCCTGGGCCAGCCCGCGCCCACCCTCTCCGGTGGCGAGGCGCAGCGCGTCAAGCTGGCCGCCGAGCTCCAGAAGCGCTCGACCGGCCGCACGATCTACGTGCTGGACGAGCCGACCACCGGCCTGCACTTCGAGGACATCCGCAAGCTCCTCGGCGTGCTCAACGGCCTGGTCGACAAGGGCAACACGGTGATCGTCATCGAGCACAACCTGGACGTCATCAAGACCGCCGACTGGATCATCGACATGGGTCCCGAGGGCGGCTCGCGCGGCGGCACCGTCGTCGCCACCGGCACCCCCGAAGAGGTCGCCAAGGTCGAGGCCAGCCACACCGGCACCTTCCTGGCGAAGATGCTCGACTAGCTGAACCGGCGGCCTCCGCCAGCCGTGTCAGGAGTACGGCGGCACTCCCGCCGTACTCCTCGCACCAGCGGAGGCCGGCCGATGCGTCAGCCAATCGAAAACGACACGGCGGGCGGGGGCACTCGGCGCGAGCTCCTCGCGGGTGCGGGGCTCGCTGGGCTGGCCGGGGTGGCGGCGGCCTGCGGCGGGTCGGAGAGCGGCACGGCCCCCGCGACCCCGTCGGAGACCGGCCAGTCCTCCGGGACGCCGGCACCGGCTCCGCCCACGAACAAGTCTCCGGAACCCATGAAGAAACCCTCCGGGACGAAGCTCGCCAAGGCCAGTGCGATCCCCGTCGGCGGCGGACGGGTCTTCGCCGGACGCAAGGTCGTCGTGACCCAGCCGGAGAAGGGCGAGTTCTACGCGTTCAGCGCCACGTGCACCCATCGCGGCTGCACGGTCGGCCCGGTGTCGGGCGGCACGATCAACTGCCCGTGCCACGGCAGCAAATACTCCATCGAGGACGCCTCGGTCCAGGCAGGGCCGGCGCCACGGGGGCTCGCGCGCCGAGACGTCACCGTGAACGGCGGTGAGATCTACCTCACGTGAGCAGGGATTCCAGCTCCGCTTCGAGGCCGTGCGTGCCGACGGGGCGGACGGTGAGCGGCAGGCGGAGGACCGCGGCGGCGTCCTCGGCCGCCGCCCGGAGTTCCGGAGTGGGCGACTGGGCGAGCCAGACCACGCGGCGGTAGTGCCGGAAGTAGTCGGCGTGCAGCTCCGGATGGAGATCGAGCCCGAGCTGGGCGATCACGGTCTGGCGGAACGACCTGACGAGGAAGTCGGTGAGCACGTAGGTGCCCGGCTCCTCGTCGAGGAGCGCCTGCCAGGAGCCGGGCCCGGCGAAGATCTCGTAGCAGTGGGCGCCCCTCAGACGGCGCGCGTCCAGGCGCTCGCAGACCTCATCGAGCGCCCCGTAGGTGCCGCAGTCGGCATAGGCCACGGCCACACGGGCGTACGAGGCGCGCAGGGAGACGATCTGATCCTCAACGGCGGCCGCTATGCGTTCGGGCCGGTTGTGCAGGAGCGGCGCCAGCCCGTGCACGTCGACCGGCCATTCGCGCCGCGCCGCGATCTCCCCAACGTGCGGCGCCAGCGCCCCGCAAGCGACCACCGCCACCGCCCCCGTCGCCGCCGTGTCGGTCGTGTCGATCGCGGCCGTTTCCACGACCACTGCGGCGGCCGTGGAGGCCGTCGGCCTCGTCTCGGCCGTCGGGGCCGGGTCAGGGGAAGGCGAGGTTGGCGATGAAGCGGTCGTTGAAGTCGGCGCGGTCGGAGAGCTCGACATATCTCACCTCCTCCAGCAGGGCGTCGGCACCGGCTCGTTCGCGGAGGCTGAGGAGGGCCAGCTTGGCGCCTTCACCCGCGACGTTGCCCGCGCTGACGACGCGGGGGACGGGGAGCCGGGGAACGAGGCCTATCCGGATGGCGTTGGCGGGGGAGAGGTAGGAGCCGAACGACCCGGCCAGGAGGACTTGCGCGATCTCGCCCACGTCGATGCCTGTCTCCTCCAGGAGGAGGCTCCAGCCGGTGGCGATCGCCGCCTTGGCGAATTGCAGTTCCCGGATGTCGCGCTGGAAGAGATGGATGTCGCCGTGAAGGGTGAAGGCCCGTTCACCGTTCACCTCGGTCAGTCGTTCGGCCAGGATGGGCGCGTGCTCGGGGGTCAGCAGACGGCCGGAGGGGTCGACTAGACCTACTCTGACCAGCTCGGCCACCGCGTCGACCAGGCCGGAGCCGCAGAGGCCGGTGGGTTCGACGTCTCCGATGACGCCGAGCTCGACCCCGTCCAGAGTGAGGCGGACGGTCTCGATGGCGCCGGTGGCGGCGCGCATCCCGCAGCGGATCGCCGCCCCCTCGAACGCGGGCCCCGCGGGCGCGGCGGTGGCGACCAGGCCCGCGGCCGAGCCGAGCACGATCTCGCAGTTGGTGCCGACGTCGATGAAGAGCCGCAGCCGCCGGTCGCGGTCCATGCCCGACGCGAGCAGCCCCGCCACGATGTCGCCGCCGACGTACGCGCCGAGCGCGGGGAAGAGCATCGCGGGCGCCGCCGGGTGGACGCGGACCCCCAGGTCAGCGGCCCGAACCTGGGGGAGGGTGCGGGCGGCGAGGATGAACGGCGCTACGCCAAGGGGCTCGGGGTCCAGGCCCAGGGCCAGGTGGGTCATGGTCGCGTTCCCGGCTACGGCGATCTCGTACACCTCGTCCGGCTCGACCTCGGCCTCCTTGCAGACCTCCTGCGCGAGCTCGTCGAGGCTGGCGTGGGCGAGGTCGCGGAGCCGGGGGAGGGCCTCCTGGTCGAGCATGGTGGCGCTGATGCGGGTGATCACGTCGGCGCCGAACGGCTGCTGCGCGTTGAGCCGGGACGCGGCGGCCAGGGGCGTTCCGGTCGCCAGGTCGAGCAGCGTGGCGACGACGGTGGTCGTGCCCAGGTCGAAGGCGATCGCGAAGCGGCGGGCCGAAGTGTCGCCCGCCTCGACGTCGATGAGCACGTCATCGACGACCACCGCGGTGACCTTCCAGTCGGCGGCGCGGAGTGTGGGTCCGAGGCGCTGGAGGACGTCCAGTTCGGTCCTCGGGCGCAGATCGTCGAGCGCGTCCTGGAGCCGTTCGAGGTCGGAGCGCTGGTCGGCCAGGTCCGGTTCGGTCAATTCCACGTATCTCTTTTGCACGGCGGGCCGCAGGATGACCTGGCGCCCGACCCCGACCGTCGCGGCCTTGGGCCGGGTGACCAGCGGCGGCACCTCGATCGTCAGGTCCTGCCCGGCGACCGCCCGGCACGCCAGCCGCCACCCGTCGCGCAGCCGGTCGGCCTCGTACGCCCGCCCGTCGAGCGGCGTGGGCGGCACGGACCCGGCGGCGATGCGCACGCCGCACTTGCGGCAGGTGCCGTGCCCGCCGCAGGTGGAGTCGATCGCGATCCCGTGCCAGCTCGCGGCGTCGAACGCGGTGACGCCCGGCGGCACGCTGACCTCGCGTTCCCGTCCGTCGTCGAGCCGGTAGACCAGCCGGACCCGGCTCACCGGCCGGCTTCCCGGCTCCGGAAGGCGGAGATCCAGGAGCCGCCCCACGGGTCGTTGCCCAGCAGCAGGTCGGCGGCGCGCACGGCCTGGACGAGCTGCGGGCTCCGGGCGTCCATGATCGCGCTCGTCAGGCCGTACGCCATGGCCATGGGCAGGAACGCCGAGCCGATCGCGTGCCGGTCCGGCATGCCGAACGAGACGTTGGACGCGCCGAGCGTCATGTTGACCCCGAGCTCCGTCTTGATCAGCGCGATCGTCTCCAGGGTCTTGCGGGCGAGCGTGGTGTCGGCGCCGACCGGCATGGCGAGCGGGTCGATGAGCACGTCCTCCGGCGGGATCCCGTACGTGCCGGTCGCGATGTCGACGATCTTGCGCGCCAGCTCCAGCCGCCGGTGCGGGTCCTCGGGGATCTCGTCCTCGTCGTTGGGCAGGCCGATGACGGCGGCGCCGTGCCGCTTGACCAGCGGCAGGATCTGGTGCAGCCGCTCGTCCTCGGCGGTCACCGAGTTGACCAGGGCCTTGCCGTCATAGGCGGCCAGTCCCGCCTCCAGCGCCGCCACCACCGACGAGTCGAGGCACAGCGGCTGGTCGGTGAGGTCCTGGATCATCCGGACGGCCCGCGTGAGGAGCTCGGCCTCGTCGGCCAGCGGCACGCCCATGTTGACGTCGAGCATCGTCGCGCCCGCCTGCTCCCGCACGTCCCGCTCGACGCGGGACAGGTCGCCGCCCCGCAGCAGCTCGGCGAAGACCTTGCGGCCGGTCGGGTTGATGCGCTCGCCGATCACGCAGAACGGGCGGTCCGCGCCGATGACGACCTCGGCGCCGCGCGATCGCAGGGTCGTCTCCAGCGGCACGGCGTGCCCGCCCGTCACGGCGTGCCCGCCATGGCGCGGCGCTTCTGGATCAGCTCCTTGGCGCGCTTGACCGCCGCCGAGGCGTCGGCCGCGTAGCCGTCGGCGCCCACGGCGTCGGCGTACTCCTGGGTGACCGGGGCGCCGCCCACCATGACGATGACCTCGTCGCGCAGCCCCGCCTTGGTGAGCGCGTTGATGTTGGCCTTGAACATCGGCATCGTCGTGGTCAGGAACGCCGAGAACCCCACGACGTCCGGCCGGTGCTCCCGGATCGCCTCGACGAACTTCTCCGGCCCGACCTGGACGCCCAGGTCGATCACGTGGAACCCGGCGCCCTCCAGCATGATGTTCACGAGGTTCTTGCCGATGTCGTGCACGTCGCCCTTGACCGTGCCCATGAGGAACGTGCCGACCGAGGCCGCGCCGGTCTCGGCCAGCAGCGGCCGGAGCACTTCGAGGGCGCCCGCCATGGCCCTGCCCGCGATGAGCATCTCCGGCACGAAGAAGTCGCCGCGTTCGAAGCGCGCTCCGACCTCTTCGAGCGAGGGGATGAGCGCGTCGTAGAGCATGCGTTCCGGCGGCAGCCCCGCCGCCAGTCCCGCGTCGGTGAGTTCCAGGACGCGGGGGGCGTTGCCGACGAGCGTCTCGTCGTAGAGGCCTGTGAGGATCTCGTCTGGTGTCATTCCGCGCCTTCCTCTCGGGACGGTGGCGGGGACGGCGTCAGGGGCGGTGGCCGAGCGCGGCCGAGAGCGACCGCGTCTCCGCGGTCAGCAGCGCGCCGACCTCGGCGGTGCGGCGCTGGTCGAGGCGGGCGGTCGGGCCGGTCACCGCGATCGCCGCGATGACGGCCTCGTCGGAGGCGAACACCGGTGCCGCGACGGCGACCAGGCCGATCTCCAGCTCGTCGCGCGCCACGGCGTAGCCGCGCCGCCGGATCCCGGGGAACTCCCGGGCGAGCTCGGCGGCGCTGGAGGCGGAGTGCTCGGTCCGGGCCGGCAGGTCGCCGTCCGGGAACGGGAGCCTCCCGTGCGCGTAGAAGACCTTGCCGGACGAGGTGCAGTGGGTGGGCAGGTCGAGCCCGACCCAGCTCGTCGCGCTCAGCAGGTAGCTGCTGTCGACCTGCGCGATCGTGATGACGGAGCCGGCCCGGGGCACGGCCAGCGTGACGGTCTCGCCGGTGCGTTCGCCCACCCGTTCCAGGGTCGGCCGGCACAGGTCGGCGAGCGTGCCGGTGATGTCGCCGCGCAGCGCGTACCGGGTGAGGACCGGGCCCGCGTGGAACGCGCCGTCCTCGTCGCGCCGCAGCAGATGGTTGCGTTCGAGGGCCTGGAGGAGACGGGAGGCGGTGGACTTGGCGAGGCCGGTCTCGGTCACCAGCGAGGTGAACGTGCGGGGACGCGCCGACTCGACGACGAGCCGGAGCAGCTCCGCCGCCCTGTCGATGGCCTGCGTGCCGGTCGAGCCCGGAGCGGGGCCGGAGGTGCGTTCCATGAGTTCCATAATATGGAACCTCGGTTCCATAGCTTGAGCGTAGAATTCCGGCGGAATGCCGTCAAGGGTGCAAAGCGCCCAGTGCGTTCGAGGGGAGCCGGGATGTTCGTGAATCGGATGCCGCGCTACGAGATCCTCTCGCCGGACGCGATGGCCGTTCTCGACACCGGCTGGCGCCGCCTGCTGACCGAGGTCGGGGTGGAGTTCGCCTCCCCCCGCGCCCTCCGGCTCTTCGCGGACGCGGGCCAGCACGTCGAGGGCGAGGTCGTCCGGCTCGACCCCGACTTCGTGCTCGAACAGGTGGCCCAGGCGCCGCGCGAGTTCGACGTCCAGGCCCGCAACCCCGAGCGCTCGCTGCACATCGGCGGCGACCACATGGCCTTCGGCGCCGTCTACGGCCCGCCGTTCATCCGCGAGGGCGAGGTGCGCCGCGAGGCGAGCATGGACGATTTCCGGCAGCTGGCCATGCTGACGCAGACCTCTGGAACGCTCGACTCGGCCGGGGGAGTGATCTGCGAGCCGAACGACGCGCCGCTCGACTCGCGGCACCTCGACATGGTGTACGCCCTGCAGACCCTCACCGACCGCGTCTACATGGGCAACGTCGTGTCCGGCGAGAACGCCCGCGACACCCTGGAGATGTCGGCGATCCTCTTCGGCGGCCGCAAGGCCATCGAGGAGACGCCGGTCACGATCTCGCTCATCAACTGCAACTCGCCGCTGCGGTGGGACGAGCGGATGCTGGACGCGCAGTTCGAGTACAGCGCCGCCGGGCAGCCCGTCGTGCTGACGCCGTTCCTGCTCATGGGCGCGATGTCGCCGGTCAGCATCCCGTCCGCGCTGGTCCAGCAGATCGCCGAGGCGCTCGCCGGGATCGCGCTCTCCCAGCTCATCCGGCCCGGGACGCCGGTCATCTTCGGCTCGTTCCTGTCCAACATCGACATGCAGTCCGGCTCGCCCTGCTTCGGTACGCCGGAGTCGGCGACCGGCCTGCTCTGCACGGGTCAGATCGCCCGCCACTTCGGGCTGCCGTTCCGGTCCGGAGGCGCGCTCACGTCCTCGCAGGTGCCGGACGCGCAGGCCGCGTACGAGGGCCTGATGACGATGCTCCCGACGTTCCTCGCCGGGACCAACTGGGTCATGCACGCCGCCGGATGGCTGGAGGGCGGGCTGGTCGCCTCGTACGAGAAGTTCATCATCGATCTCCAGGTGCTGGAGATGCTCCAGCGGCAGTTCACACCCCTGGAGATCGACGAGGCGTCGCTCGCGTTCGGCGCCCACGAGGAGGTCGGGCATGGCGGGCATTTCCTGGGTGCGGCGCACACGATGGAACGCTTCCGGACCTGCTTCTACCGCCCGTTCCTGTCGTCCTCCCAGAACTACGAGCGCTGGATGAAGGGCGGCGCGCAGGACACCGCCGCCCGCGCCGCCGAGATCGCCCGGACGCGGCTCGCGGAGTACGAGCCGCCACCGCTCGACGACGCGATCCAGGCCGAGCTGGCCGACTACGTCGCCCGCCGCCGCACCGAACTCGGCGACTGAGCGACGTTGCCAAGCTCCCGAGGCAGTTACGACTTCGTCATTGTCGGCGGCGGGTCGGCGGGATGCGCGCTCGCCAACCGGCTGAGCGCCGACCCCGGCAACCGTGTCCTGGTGCTGGAGGCCGGGCGCCCCGACCACCTGTGGGACGTGTTCATCCACATGCCGGCGGCGCTGCCGTTCCCGATCGGCAGCCGTTTCTACGACTGGCGGTACGAGTCGGAGCCGGAGCCTCACATGGGCGGCCGCCGGATCTACCACGCGCGCGGCAAGGTCCTCGGCGGCTCCAGCAGCATCAACGGGATGATCTTCCAGCGCGGCAATCCCCTCGACTACGAGCGCTGGGCCGCCGATCCCGGCATGGAGACCTGGGACTACGCGCACTGCCTCCCCTACTTCAAGCGGATGGAGAACCGCCTCGCGGGCGGCGAGCTGCGCGGCGGCTCCGGGCCGCTGGTGCTGGAGACGGGCCCGGCCGCCAACCCCCTCTTCCAGGCGTTCTTCGACGCGGCTGAGCAGGCGGGCTTCTCCCGGACCGACGACGTCAACGGCTATCGGCAGGAAGGCTTCGGCCCGTTCGACCGCAACATCCACCGGGGCCGCAGGCTCAGCGCGGCGCGCGCCTACCTGCATCCGGTGGGGCACCGCCCCAACCTGACGGTGGCGACCGGCGCGTTCGTGCACCGCGTCCTCTTCGAAGGAAAACGGGCCGTGGGCGTGGAGTTCACGCGTGGACGCGGGCGCGGGCGAGGCCGCACATCGCCGCCGCTGCGGGTACGGGCAGGCGAGGTCATCCTCTGCGGCGGCGCCATCAACACCCCGCAGCTGCTGCAACTCTCCGGCGTCGGCAACGCGGCGGAGTTGCGCGCGCTCGGCATCGAGCCCGTCCAAGACCTTCCCGGCGTCGGCGAGAACCTCCAGGACCACCTTGAGGTCTACGTCCAGTACGCCTGCAAGCAACCCGTCTCGGTGGCTCCGGCACTCAAGATGTGGCGGCGGCCGTTCATCGGAGCGCAATGGCTCTTCCTGCGCTCGGGACCGGGGGCGACCAACCACTTCGAGGGTGGAGGCTTCGCCCGGAGCAACGACGAGGTCGCCTACCCCAACCTCATGTTCCACTTCCTGCCGATCGCCATCCGCTACGACGGCTCGTCACCGGCGGGCGGGCACGGCTACCAGGTGCACATCGGCCCGATGTACTCAGACGCCCGCGGCACCGTGAAGATCCGCTCCACCGACCCGCGTGAGCATCCCGCCCTGCGGTTCAACTACCTGTCCACCGGCCAGGACCGCCGCGAATGGGTCGAGGCCGTCCGCGTCGCCCGCGACATCCTCAACCAGCCGGCCCTGGCCCCCTTCAACGGAGGCGAGCTGTCGCCCGGGCCCGCCGTCGAGACCGGCGAGCAGATCCTCGAATGGGTCGCGAGCGACGGGGAGACCGCGCTGCACCCGTCCTGCACCGCTCGGATGGGGACGGACGCGAGGTCGGTAGTCGACCCGTCCACCATGCGGGTGCACGGGCTCGACGGCCTGCGCGCCGTGGACGCGTCGGTCATGCCCTACATCACCAACGGAAACATCTACGCCCCCGTCATGATGGTCGCGGAGAAGTCCGCCGACTTGATCCTCGGCGCCACCCCGCTCCCGCCGGAGCACGCCCGGTTCCACCGGCATCGCTGAGGTACCGTTCCCCAATGGGCAACAGTCCCGCCCCGGAGGGTCCCGGTCCCGTGACCGTGCAGTCGGTCGACCGGGCCGTCACCGTGCTGGAGATCCTCGCGCGGGAGGGCGAGGTCGGCGTCACCCAGATCGCCGCCGAGCTCGGCGTGCACAAGTCGACCGCGTTCCGGCTCGTCTCGGCGCTGGAGAACCGCGACCTCGTGGCGCAGGACACCGAGCGCGGCAAATACCGGCTGGGCCTCGGCATCGTCCGGCTGGCGGGCGCGACGACGGCGCGCATGGACGTCGTGCGGATCGGGCGGCCGGTGTGCCGCGAGCTCGCCGCGCAGATCGGCGAGACCGTCAACCTGACGCTGCTGTCGGGGCACGAGGTGCTGTACGTCGACCAGGTCGCTGGGCCGTCCGCGCTGCAGCCCAAGGACTGGGTGGGCCAGCGGCTGCCCGCCCACGCCACCTCGAACGGCAAGGTCCTGCTGGCGCACCTCTCGCCCGAACGGCTGGCCGATCATCTGGCCCGGCCGCTGGAGCGCCTCACCGATCGCACCATCACCGGACGCGGCGAGCTGGAGGCCGAGTTGCGGGCCGTGCGCGAGCGCGGATACGCGACCGCCGTCGACGAGCTGGAGTTCGGGCTCACCGCCATCGCCGCCCCCGTCCGCGACGCGGCCGACGAGGTCATCGCCACGGTCAGCGGCTCGGGGCCGAGCTTCCGGCTGCCGCCCGAGCGGGTCCCCGCGGTCGCCGCCGCCGTGCGCCGGGCGGGCGAGGAGATCTCGCGACGGCTCGGCTGGAGCTCTTGACGTGACTCGCCGTGCGGGGTTTCACTGTCGCCCATAGCAAGACTTGTTGCGGAATGAGCAACTGGTCGCGCGGATGGCGATGCGTGATCGACCCGAGGGGCGACGTGCCGGATCTCCATATCGGTGGGCGCTGGGCCGGCTCCGATACCGGAGACCGGCGCGAGATCGTCTGTCCCGCCGACGGCACGCCGGTCGCCACCGTGGACGAGGGCGGCCCCGCCGACGCCGCGGCCGCCGTGCTCGCCGCGCGCCGCGCCTTCGACGACGGGCCGTGGCCCGGCACCCCCGCCAAGGTTCGCGGCGCGCTGCTCATGCGGGTCGCCGAGATCCTGGAGCGCGACAGGTTCGAGATCGCCCGCGCCGAGTCGATGGACACCGGCAAGCGCGCGGTCGAGAGCGAGTACGACGTCGCCGACGTCATCGGGGTCTTCCGCTACTACGGCGGCCTCTGCATGTCCGGCGACCCCGGCCGCGTCGCCGACAACGGGCGGGACGACGTGGTCAGCCACGTGGTGCAGGAACCGGCCGGCGTGTGCGTGCTCATCACGCCGTGGAACTATCCGCTCCTGCAGACCTCCTGGAAGGTCGCCCCGGCGCTCGCCGCGGGCAACACGTTCGTCCTCAAGCCGAGCGAGCTGACCCCGTCCACGGCGATCCTGCTGATGCGGTCGCTGATCGAGGCGGGCCTGCCCGACGGCGTGGCCAACCTCGTCCTCGGCGCGGGCCCCGTGGTGGGCGCGCCGCTCGTCGAGCATCCGGCGGTCGACCTGGTCTCGTTCACCGGCGGCCTGGCCACCGGCCGCGCGGTGATGGCGGCGGCGGCCGGCACCGTCAAGAAGGTCGCGCTGGAGCTCGGCGGCAAGAACCCCAACATCGTCTTCGCCGATGCCGACCTCGACGCCGCGCTCGACATGGCGCTGACCGCCGTCTTCCTGCACTCGGGCCAGGTCTGCTCGGCGGGCGCGCGCCTGCTGGTCCACCGCGACCTGCGCGAGGCCTTCGTGGCCGAGCTCGCCGAGCGCGCCGACCGGATCCGGCTCGGCGGGCCGTTCG
Source organism: Spirillospora sp. NPDC048911 (assembly GCF_043198015.1). NCBI lineage: Bacteria > Bacillati > Actinomycetota > Actinomycetes > Streptosporangiales > Thermomonosporaceae > Spirillospora > Spirillospora sp. NPDC048911. The sequence continues at coordinate 111,553 of NZ_JBICUD010000004.1, forward strand.
ACCCGGACGCCGAGACCGGCCCGCTCATCTCCGCCGGGCACCTGGCCAAGGTGGAGGCGTACGTCGCCGCCGGGATGGCCGAGGGCGCGACGCTCCGCTGCGGCGGGCGGCGGCCGGACGATCCCGGGCTCCGGGACGGCTTCTACTACCGGCCGACGATCCTCGACGACTGTGTGAGCGGCATGCGGGTCGTCCAGGAGGAGTCGTTCGGCCCGGTGCTCACCGTCGAGACGTTCGTGACCGAGGACGAGGCCGTCGGGCTCGCCAACGACTCGATCTACGGCCTGGCGGGCGCCGTGTGGACCCGGGACGCCGACCTCGCCCGGCGGGTCGCGGCCCGGCTCCGGCTCGGCACCGTCTGGATCAACGACTACCACCCGTACGTCCCGCAGGCCGAGTGGGGCGGCTTCAAGCAGTCCGGCGTCGGGCGCGAGCTCGGCCCGGCGGGGCTCGCCGAATACCAGGAGACCAAGCACATCTGGCAGAACACGCGCCCGCGCCCCCAGCGCTGGTTCGGAGGCTGACCGCGCCCTGTCCCAGACCTCGACCCGATGGAGCGATATGACAGCCCCAAGTCCGGATAAAGCCGATTCCAGGACACCGGCCGTGACGACGCCACCGGGCGAGCCGATGATCTCGGTACGGGGACTGTGGAAGATCTTTGGGCCGAACGAGCACCGGATCATCGGAACACCCGACGCCGAGCTGTCCCGGGCCGAGCTCCGGGAAAAGACCGGCTGCACGGCGGCGGTCCGCGAGGTGGACTTCGAGGTGGCCCCGGGCGAGGTGTTCGTCGTCATGGGCCTGTCGGGCAGTGGCAAGTCCACGCTCGTCCGCTGCCTGGCCCGGCTCGTGGAGCCCACCGCGGGCGAGGTGTTCATCGGCGGCGACGACATGGCCCGCGCCTCGGCGCGCGAGCTCCGCGAGATCCGCCGCCACCGGATCGCGATGGTGTTCCAGCACTTCGGGCTGCTGCCGCACCGCCGGGTCATCGACAACGTCGCCTACGGTCTGGAGATCCAGGGCATCGGACGGGAGCGCCGGCACGCGCGGGCGCGGGAGATCCTCGGGCTGGTCGGCCTGGAGGGCTACGACGCCGCCTACCCCGAGGAGCTGTCGGGCGGCATGCAGCAGCGGGTCGGACTGGCGCGGGCGCTCGCGGTCGATCCCGACGTGCTGCTCTTCGACGAGCCGTTCAGCGCGCTCGACCCGCTCATCCGCCGCGACATGCAGAACGAGGTCATCCGGTTGCACCGGGAGGTCGGCAAGACCCTCGTGTTCATCACCCACGACCTGGCGGAGGCGCTCAAGCTCGGCGACCGGATCGCGATCATGCGGGACGGCGCGATCGTGCAGACCGGGACGCCCGAGCAGCTGGTGGGCGCGCCCGCCGACGGCTATGTCGCCGACTTCACCCGGGACATCGCCAAGGCGAACGTGCTGACGTTGCGCTGGCTGGCCCGCGAGGCCCGGCCGGGCGAGGGGGCGGCCGGGCCCGAGCTGCCGGGATCGACGCTGGTCCGGGACGCGGTCCGGCCGGTCCTGGAGGCGGACGGGCCGGTACGCGTCGTCACCGCCGGCGAGCTGGACGGCGTGGTCGACCGGGACGCCGTGCTCTCGGTCGTCGCGGAGGCGGACGGGAACGGGAACGGGGAGGGGCGGTGACCGGCGTCCAAGCGGTGCGGCGGCTGCCCGCCCGCCTCCCGCGCGGCGCCGCCGAAGCCGGGGCCGTCGTCCTCCTCGCCCTGCTCTACCTGGCGTTCCAGGACAAGTGGGTCTTGGCCCACGACGAGGAACACGGGACGTTCCGCTTCCTCACCGACGTGCGCGACTGGGTGGACGACAACCGAAACTCCAGCCCGATCTTCCTCTACCTGGTCAACTACATCCGGCTCGGCATCGGCGACCTCTTCGACACCCTCCAGTCGATCCTGGTGTTCGTGAGCTGGCCCGGTCTCACCGCGCTCGCCGGGGCGGCCGGGCTCGTCTTCGCGGGCTGGCGGACCGGCCTGCTGGCGGTCGCGGGCGTGCTGAGCTTCGGCGTGCTCGGGCTCTGGGACGAGAGCGTCGACACGCTGGCGCTCACCCTCACCGCCGTCCTGCTCTCGCTCGCGATCGGCGTTCCGCTGGGGGTGCTCGCGGGCCGTTCGGACCGGGTCCGCAACCTCTTCGCCCCGGTGCTCGACGTCATGCAGATCATGCCGGCGTTCGCCTACCTGGCGCCGCTGACGCTGTTCTTCCTGATCGGCCCGGCCGCCGCGACGGTCGTCACGATGATCTACGCCGTGCCCGCCACGATCCGGATCACCACGCTGGCCATCCGGAACGTGCCGGGCGAGACGGTCGAGGCGTCGGTGGCGCTCGGCTCGACCCGCTGGCAGACGCTCCGCAAGGTGCAGCTCCCGATGGCGCGGCCGACCCTCGCCCTCGCGGTGAACCAGACCATCATGATGGCGCTGTCGATGGTCGTGATCACCGCGCTGATCGACGGCCCCGGGCTCGGCGAGAACATCATCCAGGGCCTGGAACGCATCAACGTCGGCATGGCACTGGACGCCGGGCTCGCCGTCGTCGTCATGGCCATCGTCCTGGACCGGCTGACGATGGGCGCGAGCCGCCGGGCCGAGGCGATCCAGCACGCCGGGCAGGGCGGCGCCCCCGACCCGCGCGTCCGGCGTCTACTGCTGGCGGCGGGCGCGGCCATCGCGGTGATCGGCGTTGTCCTGGGCCGTGTCCTGGCGGCCGAGTTCCCTGCGGGGCTGGAGTTCCGGCTCGCCCCCTACGCCAACGACGCGGTCGAGTGGATGGAGAAGAACCTCTACTCGATGACCGACGCCATCAAGAACGCGGCGACCGAGGTGCTGCTCAACCCGCTCCAGGAGCTGCTCACCACGAGCCCGTGGTGGCTGATCGTCGCGGCGGTGATGGCGCTGGCCTGGCGGATCAGCGGGACGGTGCCCGCCCTGGTCGCGGGCGGCTGCCTGGTCGCGATCGCGGGCCTCGGCCAGTGGGAGCACAGCATGCAGACGCTGGCCTCCGTGCTCTTCGCCGTCGCCCTCACGCTGGTCATCGGCGTGGTCCTGGGCGTCGCGGCGGCACGGTCGCGGACGTACGCCGCCGTGCAGCGCCCGGTGCTCGACGCGGCCCAGACGATGCCCTCGTTCGTCTACCTGCTGCCCGCGCTGGCGCTGTTCGGCGCCGGGCGCTTCACCGCGATCGTCGCGGCCGTCATCTACGCGGTGCCGCCCGTCATCCGACTCGTCGAGGACGGGGTCCGGGGCGTCTCGCCGACCGTGGTCGAGGCGGCGACGGCGGCCGGGTCGACCCCGCGCCAGGTGCTCTGGAAGGTCCAGCTCCCCATGGCCCGGCGGGCGCTGCTGCTCGCCGCCAACCAGGGGATCGTCATGGTCCTGGCGATGGTGGTGGTGGGCGGCCTGGTCGGCGCGGGCGCGCTCGGCTACGACGTCGTGTCGGGCTTCTCCCAGCAGGAGGACTTCGGGATGGGCCTGGCTGCCGGGTTCGCGACCGTGCTGCTCGGCGTCATGCTCGACCGGATCACGCAGGGGGCGGGAGGTCGTTCCGAGGAGTTCCGAGCCGCGCACAAGGCCTGATCAGACGCACGGCCTGATCAGGCGCAGAAGGCCCGACCAGACGCAGAAGGCCCGACCAGAGGAGACGAGAACATGAAGCTGAGAAGGGTCGGCCCGGTCATCGCGGCCGGGCTCGCGCTGGGACTGTCGCTGGCCGGGTGCGGCGGCGCGAAGGTCGAGGAGAAGGGCGGCGGGAGCGGGGGCGGCGGAGGCGTCGTCAACATCGCCATCAACCCCTGGGTGGGGTACGAGGCGTCCGCCGCCGTCGTCGCCCACCTGCTGGAGAAGGAGCTCGGCTACAAGGTCCAGAAGAAGAACCTCAAGGAGGAGGTCGCCTGGCAGGGCTTCGAGTCCGGCGAGGTCGACGTCATCATCGAGAACTGGGGCCATCCGGACCTGAAGAAGAAGTACATCGAGCAGAAGAAGGTCGCCGCCGTCGCCGGATCGACCGGCAACAAGGGCGTCATCGGCTGGTACGTCCCGTCGTGGATGGAGACCAAGTACCCCGGCGTCACCGACTGGAAGAACCTCAACAAGTACGCCTCGGTCTTCAAGACCTCCGAGTCGGGCGGCAAGGGGCAGCTGCTGTTCGGCGACCCCTCCTACGTGAGCAACGAGAAGGCGCTCATCACCAACCTCAAGCTCGACTACAAGGTGGTCGTGGGCGGCAGCGAGGCGACGCTCATCAAGTCCGCGCAGCAGTCCGAGGCGCAGCAGAAGCCGCTGCTCTTCTACTTCTGGGACCCGCACTGGCTGTTCTCGAAGATGAAGCTCTCCCGGGTCAAGCTGCCCGCCTACACCGAGGGCTGCGACGCCGACCCCAAGAAGGTGGCGTGCGACTACCCGGAGATGGATCTCGACAAGATCGTCAGCTCGAAGTTCGCGACCTCGGGGGGCAAGGCCTACCAGCTCGTCAAGAACTTCAGCTGGACCAACGAGGACCAGAACGGCGTCGCCAACGACATGACCAACAACTCGATGACGGCGGAGCAGGCGGCGAAGAAGTGGGTCGAGGCCAACAAGGCCAAGTGGCAGGCGTGGATCCCCAAGTGATCCGTCCCTAGGAGGTGCTCGTGGCTCAGCCCCGCGTGGTCGTGATCGGAGCCGGGATCGTCGGATGCGCCACCGCCGACGAGCTGACCCGGCGCGGCTGGACCGGCGTGACCGTCCTGGACCGGGGACCGCTGTACGAGACCGGGGGATCGACGTCCCACGCCCCCGGCCTCGTCTTCCAGGTCAACCCGGTCAAGGCGATGACGGAGTTCGCCGCGTACACCGTCGCGAAGTACTCCGGGCTCGGCGCGTTCGACCAGGTCGGCGGGGTGGAGCTGGCGTGCACGCCGGAGCGGCTCGCCGAGCTGCACCGGCGGCGGGGCTGGGCCGCCGCGTGGGGCGTCGGCGCGCGGGTCGTCGAACCGGACGAGTGCGCGCGGCTGCATCCGCTGGTCGATCCGGAACGGGTGCTGGGCGGGCTGCACGTGCCGTCCGACGGGATGGCGCGCGCCGTGGACGCGGCGGCGCTCCAGGCGGCGGCCGCGCAAGAGCGGGGCGCGGTCTTCAAAGGCGGGCATGAGGTCGTCGACCTCGTGGTGAAGGGCGGCCGGATAACGGGCGTCGTCACGTCCGAGGGAGAGATACCGGCCGATCTCGTGGTGTGCTGCGCCGGAATCTGGGGCCCGAAGGTCGCGCGGATGGCGGGCGTGGCGCTGCCGCTGACCCCGGTCGCCCACCAGCTGGCGTTCACGAATCCGCTCGCCCGCCTCGCGCGTCCCGGCGGCGCGGACGCGGACCGGGAGATCCGGCACCCGATCCTGCGCCATCAGGGCGCCGACCTCTACTTCCGCGAACGGTTCGACCGGCTGGCCATCGGCAACTACGGCCACCGGCCGCTGCCGGCCGACCCGGAGAAGCTGGCGGCGAACGCGATGGCGGCGTTCACCGAGGACGATTTCGCCGAGGCGTGGCAGGAGACGCGGCGGCTCTTCCCGGCGGCGCGCGAGGCGAAGATCGAGGAGGGCTTCAACGGGCTCTTCTCGTTCACCCCGGACAACCTCCCGCTGCTCGGCCCGTCCCGTGCCGTGGACGGGCTGTGGTTCGCCGAGGCGGTCTGGATCACGCACTCGGCGGGCGTCGGCCGCGCGGTCGCCGAGTGGATCACCGGCGAACGGCCCGTCACCCCGCCGCGCGAATGCGATGTCGGGCGGTTCGAAGAGCACCAGCGCGGTCCCGCCTACGTGCTCGCCCGCGACTGCCAGAACTACGTCGAGGTCTATGACATCATCCATCCCCTCCAGCCCATGGAGGACCCGAGACCGTTGCGGACCAGCCCGTTTTACTCGCGGCAGCAGGAGCTCGGCGGGGTCTTCCTTGAGGCGGCTGGATGGGAGCGCCCGCAGTGGTACGAGTCCAACGCGCCGCTGCTCGAAGGCCGCGAGATCCACGAGCCGGGCGAATGGGCGGCGCGCTACTGGTCGCCGATCGTCGGCGCCGAGGCGCAGATCACGCGGGAACGGGTCGCGCTGTACGACATGACGGCGCTCAAACGGATCGAGGTGACCGGGCCGGGCGCGCAGGCGTTCCTGAGCGGCGTGACCACCGGACGGCTCGATCGTGGCGTCGGCGCCGTCACCTACTGCCTGATGCTCGACGAGCACGGCCGCGTGCTGAGCGACATCACGGTGGCGCGGCTGGGGGAGCGGGAGTTCCAGATCGGCGCCAACTCCGTGCTCGACGCGGACCGGCTGGCCCGGCTCGCGCCGGCGGACGTGGTCGTGCGGGACGTCACGGCCGGCACGTGCTGCGTGGGCGTCTGGGGGCCGCGGGCGCGCGACCTCGTCCAGCCGTTGACCGAGGACGACTTCTCCAACAAGGCGTTCCGCTACTTCCGCTGCCGCCGGACCTACGTGGGGATGGTGCCGGTGGCCGCCCTGCGGGTGTCGTACGTGGGGGAGCTGGGCTGGGAGCTGTCGTGCCCGGCCGACATGGGGCTGAAGCTCTGGGACACCCTGTGGGCCGCCGGTCAGGAGCACGGGGTCATCGCCGGAGGGCGCGGCGCGTTCAACAGCCTGCGCCTGGAGAAGGGCTACCGCTCGTACGGCGTGGACATGACGAGCGAGCACGATCCCTACGAGGCGGGGCTCGGCTTCGCCGTCCGGGACGTGGACCCCGGCCGGGCGGCGCCGAAGCGCCTGCTCACCTGCCTCACCCTCGACGAGGTGGTCATGGGCAAGGAACCCGTGTACGCGAAGGGTGCCCCCGTCGGCTATGTCACGAGCGCCGCCTGGGGGTACACGATCGGACGGTGCGTCGCCTACGCCTGGCTGCCGAGCGCCCTCGCGGCGCCCGGCACCACCGTGGAGATCGGCTACTTCGACCGGCGGATCCCCGCCACCGTGGCGGCGGAGCCGCTGTTCGACCCCGGAATGGAGCGCCTGCGTGGATAGACCGTTCGAGCATCCCGACTTCCTGTGGGAGGACCGCCCCCCGAACGGCACGTACGACGTGGTCATCGTCGGCGCGGGCGGGCACGGCCTCGCCACCGCCCACTACCTGGCCGCGCGGCACGGCGTCACGAACGTGGCGGTGCTGGAACGCGGCTGGCTCGCCGGCGGCAACATGGCCCGCAACACCACGATCATCCGGTCCAACTACCTCTGGGACGAGAGCGCGGCGATCTACGAGCACTCGCTCAAGCTGTGGGAGGGCCTGGCGGACGAGCTCGGCTACGACATCCTGTTCAGCCAGCGCGGCGTGCTCAACCTGGCGCACAGCCTGCCCGACGTGCGCGAAGGCGTGCGGCGCGTCAACGCCAACCGCCTGAACGGGGTCGACGCCGAGTGGCTGACCCCCGACGACATCAAGAAGCTCGTCCCGATCCTCAACACTAGCGACACGCTCCGCTTCCCCGTCCTGGGCGGCACGTTCCAGCCGCGCGGCGGGATCGCCCGGCACGACCACGTCGCCTGGGGCTTCGCGCGCGCCGCCCACGAACGCGGCGTCCACCTCATCCAGAACTGCGAGGTCACCGGCTTCCGGCGGGCACCGGACGGCGCGGTCACCGGCGTCGAGACCTCCCGGGGCGTCATCGGCGCCGGGCGGGTGGCGCTGTGCGCCGCCGGGCACACGTCCGTGCTCGCGGCCATGCTCGGCATCCGGCTTCCCCTCCAGAGCCATCCGTTGCAGGCACTGGTGTCGGAACTGCTGGAGCAGGTCCTCGACACGGTCGTCATGTCGAACGCCGTCCACGTCTATGTGAGCCAGGCGCACAAGGGCGAGCTCGTCATGGGCGCGGGCGTCGACGCGTTCAACGGCTACGGCCAGCGCGGCTCGTTCCACGTGATCGAGCAGCAGATCGCGGCGGCCGTCGAGCTCTTCCCGACCTTCGAACGGGCGCACGTGCTGCGGACCTGGGGCGGGATCGTGGACATCACCCCGGACGCCTCGCCGATCATCGGCCCGACGCCCGTCGAGAACGTCTTCGTCAACTGCGGCTGGGGGACCGGCGGCTTCAAGGCCACGCCCGGCGCGGGGGACGTCTACGCCGACACGATCGTGAACGGCCGCCCGCACGAGCTGGCGGAACCGTTCGGGCTGGAGCGCTTCACCACAGGCGCGCTCATCGACGAACACGGCGCCGCCGCCGTGGCGCACTGAAGGGGGACATCGATGTTGCTGATTCCGTGCCCGTGGTGCGGCGACCGGCCGGAGACGGAGTTCCGGTACGGAGGGCAGGCGCATGTCGTCTTCCCGTCCGATCCGGAGGCGCTGGACGACGTGGCCTGGGCCGACTACCTCTTCATGCGCGACAACCCCAAGGGCCGGTTCGAAGAGAGGTGGGTGCACACGGCGGGCTGCCGCCGCTGGGTCGACGTGGCCAGGGACACGGTCACCTACGAGTTCCTCCCGGAGACGCCCTCATCGGAGACGCCCGCATGACCGGCCCGTTCCGTACCCCTGCGGGCGGCTCCCGCATCGACCGCTCGCGCACGTTGACCTTCACGTTCGACGGAGTCGCCTACGAGGCGCACCCGGGTGACACCCTCGCCTCCGCGCTGCTGGCCCACGGCGTGCGGATCGTGGCGCGCGGGCCCTACAGCGGCCGTCCGCGCGGCGTCTACAGCGCCGGCGCGGAGGAGCCGAACGCGTTCGTCCAGGTCGAGGCCGGTCCCGGCGAGCCGATGGTGCGCGCCACCGGCCTGGAGGTGTACGACGGCCTGCGCGCGGTGTCGCTCGCCGGCCGCGGCCGCCTCATCGACCGTCCCGACCCGAGCCGCTACGACAAGACGTACGCCCACTGCGACGTGCTGGTGGTCGGCGGCGGCCCGGCGGGGATCGCCGCCGCCCGCGCGGCCGCCGCGTTCGGGGCGCGGGTCATCCTCGCCGACGACCAGCCGGAGCTGAGCGGCGAGATCCAGCGCTACCAGGACCTCACCGTCCTGACCCGCACCACGGTCACCGGCTACCACGACCATGACCTCCTCGTCGCCGTCGAACGGCGCGCCGACCACCTGGGCGACGACGCGCCGCCGTACATGGCCCGCCGGCGTCTCTGGCACATCCGCGCGCAGCGGACCGTGCTCGCCACGGGCGTGCTCGAACGGCCGATGCTCTTCCCGGACAACGACCGCCCCGGGGTCATGCTGGCCGGGGCCGCGGTGTCCTACGCCGAGCGCTACGGCGTGCTCCCGGGCCGCCGCGCGGTGGTCTTCGCGGCCCACGACGGCGCCCTCGACTCCGCGGCGGCCCTGGAGGCGGCGGGCATCGAGATCGCCCGGATCGTGGACGCGCGTGCCGGGCTGGCCGTCGACGGCACCGAGGCCGATGAGGACGGGGTCCTGCGCGCCGCGCTCATCGGAGGCGAGCGCGTGCCCTGCGACCTCCTCGCCGTCTCCGGCGGCTGGAGCCCGAACCTGGGCCTCTACACGCAGGCCGGCGGCCGGACACGCTGGTCCGACGAGCGCGCCGCGTTCATCCCCGACGGGGGAGGGCGCGGCGACATCGAAGTCGCCGGAGCGGCGCTGGGCGTCGTCGGCCGCGCCGCCGAGCACGTCCCCGGCCACGACACCGCACGCGTGTACGTCGATCTCCAGCGGGACGCCACTCTCGCGGACGTTCGGCGGGCGACCGGGGCGGGCCTCACCTCCGGCGAGCACGTCAAGCGCTACACCACGATCGGCACCGCCGCCGACCAGGGCCGCACGTCGGGCGTCATCACCGCCCGCCTTCTGGGCGAGCAGACCACGACCCAGCGCCCCCCGATCGAGCCGATCTCGTTCGCCCTGCTCGCCGGGCGAGACCGTGGCGACCTCCTAGCCCCGGCTCGGCGGACACCGATGCACGGCTGGCACGAGGAGCACGGCGCGGTCTTCGAGGATGTCGGCGACTGGAAGCGTCCCTGGTACTACCCCCGCGGCGGCGAGTCGATGGAGGAGGCGGTCCTGCGCGAATGCCGGGCGGCCCGGGAGTCCGTCGCCGCCCTCGACGCGTCCACGCTCGGCAAGGTCGATGTCCAGGGCCCGGACGCCGCCGAGTTCCTCGACCGGATCTACACCGGCCGCTTCGCCGCCCTGCGCGCCGGCCGCTGCCGCTACGGCGTCATGTGCGGCACCGACGGGATGATCTTCGACGACGGGGTGGTGGCGCGGCTGGGTCCCGACCACTTCCACCTGACGACGACCACGGGCAACGCCGCGCTCGTCCTCGACTGGCTGGAGGAGTGGCTGCACGAGTGGCCTGACCTCTGCGTGCGCTGCACGTCGGTCACCGACCAGTGGGCCACCGTCGCCCTCGTCGGCCCCCGTTCCCGGGACGCCCTCCAGACCCTCACGACCCTTCCGGAGCCCTTCCCGTTCATGGCGGTCCGTCCGGCGGTGGTCGCCGGAATCCCCGCCCGCGTCTTCCGGATCAGCTTCAGCGGCGAGCTCGCGTACGAGATCAACGTCCCGTCCTGGCACGGCCTGACCCTCTGGGAAGCGGTGATCAACGCCGGCGCCACCCCCTACGGCACCGAGACCATGCACGTCCTGCGGGCCGAGAAGGGCTACATCATCGCGGGCCAGGAGACCGACGGCACGGTCACGCCCCTGGACGCGGGCCTGGCCTGGGCGGTCGCCGCCGAGGGCGACTGGCTCGGCCGCCGCTCCCTGCGCCGTCCCGACACCATCCGCCCCGACCGCAAGCAGCTGGTGGGCCTGCGCCCACTCGACCAGTCCCACGTCCTGACCGAAGGCTCCCAGCTCGTCGCCGCTCCGGAGGCGACCACCATGCAGGGCCACGTGACCTCCGCCTACAGGGGCACGGTCGGCTCGTTCGCCCTGGCCCTCCTGGCCAATGGGACCAGCCGCCTCGGCGAACGCATCTACGCGGTCGACTCCACCAGGGCCATCCCTGTGGAGGTCACCGATCCTGTCGCCTACGACAAGGAGGGGAGCCGCCGTGACGGCGATGCCTAGAAGCGCGATCGAGCATCTCTCAGGCGCCCTGGCCCGCACCGGAGGTCCCGTCCGCCTGCGCGAGCTACCGTTCCCCGCCCAGGTGGAGCTCCGCCTGGACGACGAGGACGCCGACTCGTTCGGCCCCCGGGTGGGCCAGTTCCTCTCCTGCGATGTCCCCGCACCCCACCGGGCCACGGGCAGGGGCGATCCGCACGTCCTCTGGATGGGGCCGGGCTGGTATCTGATCGTCGACCACCAGAATCGCGCCCCCGGCCTCGTGGCCGGGCTGCGCTCGGCGATCGGCGGCGACTGCGGCGGTGCCTGCGGCTCGGCCGTGGACGTCTCCGCCGCCCGCACCGTCCTGGAGCTCAGCGGGCCCGCCGCCCATGAGGTCCTCCGCCACGGCTGCGCCCTGGATCTGCACCCCCGCGCCTTCGCCCCCGGCACCTGCGCCCAGACGAACCTCGCCCAGGCCCAGGTGGTCCTGCACCAAACCGCGCCTCGCGACTACCGCATCTTCGTTCGCGCGTCCTATGCCGACTACCTGACGCGCTGGCTCCTGGACGCCATGACCGAACACCTCGCCCGGGCATGACGATGCCCGTGGCGGGCGGCGGCCGTCAGGCCGTGCCCGCCACGGGCATCATCGGCGATTCAGGTCAGGCGGGAACGATGTTCTCGGCCTGGAGACCCTTCTGGCCCTGGGTGACGTCGAACGACACCTTCTGGCCTTCCTGGAGCTCACGGAAGCCCTGGGAGGCGATGTTCGAGTAGTGGGCGAAGACGTCAGGGCCTCCGCCGTCCTGCTCGATGAAGCCGAAGCCCTTTTCCGAGTTGAACCACTTGACAGTACCGGTGGCCATAGCCATCTCCTTCTGGATAGGCCTCGAACCCACCCCTTGTGGGCACGAGGACGCCGCGACCGCCCATCCGGAAGATCCAGAAAAACAAAAAGCGCCTGAGGAGGAACCGTCAGGCGCACACAACAATGTTTATGGGAACCGCAACGCACACACGGTAGCACACGTCCGGGCCGCCGTGGTCAACTTGCTCCCGATGGCAAAATTCAAGGTCAGGTGCCGGGGAAATGCACCGGAATCCGCCTCGGTGGCGCATACTGGGGAGCGATGAAACCCTCCCGATCAGCCAAACGGCGACACCTGCCGACCAGCCCCTTCAAGCCTCCGCTCCCGGCGCCGCCGGTCAAGGAGTTCGAGCTGGGCGACCAGGTGACTCATGACAAGCACGGTCTTGGACGCGTTCTCGAGGTCGAGGGGCAAGCCGTCCTCGTTGACTTCGGCACGGTGAAGGCGCGCATCATCGCGCCCTACGCCAAGCTCTTCAAGCTCTGATCCGTCCCGGACCCACCAGGCCCGCGTCCCCGAGGGGCACGGGCCGGCTCCGCCCATTCCCGCACCCTCCGGCGCCCGGACCCACCGGCCGCCGGACGAGCCGACGTACCCTCCAACGAACCGACACGTCCGGACGTTCCCACGCGCCCGGACGAGCCGACGCATTCCGACAGGGCTGCGCATCCTGACAAGCCCGCGCACCTCGGCAAGCCCGCGCATCGCGGTGGGCTAGCGCATCTCCGCGGTCCGGTCGGCCGCGCGGCGTTCCTCGGCGAGCTCGATCAGCGTCGCCGCCATGCCCGCGAACAGCGCGAGGTTGCGCGTGACCGAGGCGCTGAGCGGCAGATCGCCGGGACGGCCGACCACCGCCAGCACGCCGCGGGTGGCCTCGCCCGTCTCCAGCGGCAGCAGCAGGATGGGCCCGGCCGGCAGCCCGGTCAGGGCCTGGTCCACGGCGACCCGTGCCGACAGCGCCCGGCGGGTGGCGAACACCCGGCCGATCATCGAGCGGCCGCGGCGGACCGTGAGGCCGAGGACACGATCGCCGTCGTCGCCGACGGCGATCTCCACGCGCAGGAGGTTCGGGTCGTCCTGGGGCAGCGCGATGAAGGCCAGCCGGGCCCGGGCCATGGCGCGGGCGTTCGTCGCGACCCGCCCCAGCACGTCCGTCAGGCCGGCGCCGTCCAGGATCACCGACATCAGCTCGAACGACGCCGCGAGCCGCTCGGGGTCGCCAGAGCTCCACGTCCGTCCCGCGGGGGCCCACTTGACCGGCGCGACCTCGTCGCCTGCCACCTCGTCGTTCCACATCTTCTGGACCACCTGGGCTCTCTCGGGAGTGGAACCGGCCGCGGTCATGCCGCGGTCGAACGGGTGCCGGCGCCAGGCGAGATCGCCTCGCGCACCGAGCGGCGGATGGTGAACGCGCGCTTGAGGCCGGTGAGGCTCAGGAGCCGTTCCAGCTGGGGCCGGGGGGCCGCGAGGACGATCGAGACGTCGTGCGGCCGTGTCCGGCGGCGCGCGCCGACCAGCAGGGCCAGGCCCGACACGTCGCAGAACGTCACGCCCGAGAGGTCGATGACCACCAGGGGGCCGGGGTCGCGCAGCGCGGCGTAGAGCGGGCCCCGCAGGTCCGGGGTGGACGCGATGTCGAGCTCGCCGCGGATTCCGATGAGGACGTGCCCGGGCGCGCGTTCGAGCGTCATCCCGGCTTCGTCCCGCGCCGGATGGTCGGTCATGCCGGATCTCCGATCCAGGGTCGGACGGTCGTCGGCGGCGCCGACGTGGCGGGGGACGTGGTGCTCACCGCGGAGCCGGCCGGACCGGTGCCCGGCGTCGAAGCTGGTACTGCGGCGGCATGGGCGCCGGACCTGTCCGGGCCCCGCGCGGGGCCCACGGAGTGGGGAACCGGGGCGACGCCGGCTTTGCTGCCCGCATCTGGAAACCCTCGGTCGACACGAGTGTACGCCTTCAACTGCGCTCGCGCCCGGTCACGATCGCCGCACGACGCGGTCAGGTGCCGTCTTCTCCCAGTTCGCCGGCGAGTTCGGCGGCGTCCCTGCGATCGGCCCGCGCCGCCCGGCGGTGGTGCGCGGCCTGGCGCTGGTGGTGCGCGGCGTCGCCGTGGCCGTCGCGGAGCGCGCTCTCGTGCCGGGCCGCCGCGGCCGCGTGGCCGGCCGCCGCCTCGGGGTCGAGCTCCGGCCGCCGCAGGTCGCGGCGGCGGCGTTCGAGCTGCTCCGTGCGGGCGGCCGCCTCCGCCGCGCGCTGGGCGGCGGCGCTGCCGCGTGCCACGCGCTCGTCGGTCCCGCCGAACTGAACGGGCTCCACCTCGTCCGCCGGGACCCGGGCGCGCCGGTTCAGGGACTTGTGGCGGCGCCGGGCCGCTTCGGCGTCGCGTAGATCCAGCGTGCTGGCGATCTGCTCGTAGTTCATGCCGAGCTCGAGCGCCCTGTCGAAGAGCCCGGCTTCCAGCTTGTCGACGTCGAGGCGTACGGCGGCCAGCAGGAGCAGCGCGGCTCCCACGTCCATGGCGTCCGCTTCAGGAGGATCCTCGGATTCCTCCTGAGACCCTTGCGCGGTGTCGGTGTCGTCCCCTCGCGCAGCCTTGAGGACCTGGGTGATGGCGTCCAGGTCGTGCATCGGATGTTTGTGCATCTCCCAGAGCACGGCGGCCACCCCCGTCGCGTAGCGGGACGTGAGATGGTGGCGTGCCGCGCGGACCATGTCCGGGTCTGGTGTGGGCAGCTCGGCCATGAGTCCAGTGAAACCAATGAGCGGCCCCGGAGTCGAGCCCGCGGGGCGAGAACGGGCCGGCGCGGCGTGATCTTGACCGGTTGATCTGTTCAGAATTGAACCTTCAGCGTCACTCATACGTATCCCCCTGTGACAGGGGAGTAATCGAACGCCGCACACGGAGGTATGAGGTTCATGGTGATGGAGTCCGCATCGCAGGTGGAGAAGGCGGAGCAGGAGGCCACCGCGGCACCGGACAAGGGCAACACCCGGCGCGGGGTCCTCATCGGGGTCGGGCTCGCCGGCGCCGCGGGAGTGGTCGCGGCCTGCGGCGGGTCCGATGACTCGGGCGATTCGGGCGGCGACGCCGGGCAGCAGTCGCCGGCGGCCGGCACCGGTGGCGGCGGGGCGGCGCTGGCACAGGCGAGCGAGATCCCGGTGGGCGGTGGCAAGGTCTTCAAGGACCAGAAGATCGTCGTCGTCCAGCCGGCGCAGGGCCAGTTCAAGGCGTTCAGCGCGATCTGCACGCACAAGAAGTGCCCGGTCGACGAGGTCGCCGGCGGCACGATCAACTGCCCGTGCCACGGCAGCAAGTTCAAGATCACGGACGGCTCGGTGGCCGCCGGCCCGGCGAAGGACCCGCTGGAGGAGAAGCAGGTCACGGTCGCCGACGGGCAGATCAAGCTCGCCTGACGCCGGTTCGCCCGGTGCGCCCGCTCGCGCGGGGCGCCCGGCGTGCCCGGACGCGCGGATCCCGGGCCCCTCCGTCAGCCATCGGCGTGGGTGAGGAGGGGCTCGGGAAGTTCCGTGCGGAACTTGGGCAACGCGTGCGGATGGTTCTCGCGAATGTAGCGCACCAGGTGCTCGCGCACGTCGCAGCGCAGATCCCAGGCACTGGCGGAGTCGGCCGCGCTCATCAGGGCGCGCACCTGCACCAGCCCGTTCGGGAGGACGTCGGTGACCTCCAGCACCCATTCGCGGCGGTCCCACAGCGGGTTGTCGCGCAGGTAGGAGTAGACCTCGGTGCGAAGCTCCTCCACCGGCACCGACCAGTCCACGTGCATGAGCACGGTTCCCATGACCCTGCTGGAGTGGCGGGTCCAGTTCTCGAACGGCTGCTCGGTGAAGTAGGAGACGGGCAGGATCAGCCGCCGGTCGTCCCAGAGGTGTACCACGACGTACGACAGGGTGAGCTCCTCGACGCGGCCCCACTGCCCCTGGACGACCACCACGTCGTCAAGGCGCAGCGCGTCGCTGAACGCCAGCTGCAGCCCGGCGAACAGGTTGCCCAGCGTCGGCCGGGCCGCGATGCCGACGACCAGCCCGGCGACACCGGCCGAGGCGAGCACTCCGGCCCCCAGGGCCCGCACCGCCGGGAACGTGAACAGCGCCGCGCCGATCGCGAGGATCACCACCACGACCGCCGCGATCCGGCGGAGCAGCATCATCTGGGTGCGCGCCCGGCGGGCCCGGCGGTTGCGCTCACCCTCGATGCGGGTCAGCCGGTTCAGTGCCGGATCGGTGAGCGCGTAGGAGATCCGCAGCAGCAGCCAGGTGGCGGCGCCGATCGCCGCGATCCGCATCCCGTGCCGGACCACTCCGCTCGCCCCGTCGCCGAGCAGTTCGTACGGCATGGCGGCGTTCGCGCTGACCACGGCGGCGGTGGCGAAGGCGGGCGCGGTGCAGCGGCGCGCGACGGCGCCGACGGCGGGCCACCGCCGCGAATGCCGGCCGGCCAGCAGCCGGCGGCCGCCCTCCACCACGATCACCGAGGTGGTGACGGCTATCGCCAGAATGATCCAGGACCAGAGCGCGGACACGTCCGGACGACCTCCCTTGATCTTGATCGCGGCCTGGGCGTCATCCGGGTGTCCCTTTCCGATCTTCGCGGGGCCGAATCGAGATTTGGATCACCCCGTGAGACCTGGGTCACATCGGGGCCATCGCGGCGGCGGCGGGCGGAGACGGATGACGATCGTGGCCGGAGGCGGGCGGAGGCCCGCTCACGCGTACTCTGTCGGCGGCGCCCACTAGGCTTTGTGGCGTGGCAGATCCGGCGACCTACCGACCCGCCCCGGGGTCCATCCCAGACTCGCCGGGGGTGTACCGCTTCCGCGACGAGCACGGGCGGGTCATCTACGTGGGCAAGGCCAAGAGCCTGCGCTCCCGGCTCAACTCCTACTTCGCCGACTTCGCCGGGCTCCACCCCCGCACGCAGACGATGGTGCAGACCGCCGCCCGCGTCGACTGGACGGTCGTCGGCACCGAGGTCGAGGCCCTCCAGCTCGAATACTCCTGGATCAAGGAGTTCGACCCCCGGTTCAACGTCCGTTACCGCGACGACAAGTCCTATCCGTATCTGGCCGTCACCCTCGACGAGGAGTTTCCGAGGGTGATGGTGATGCGGGGCGCCAAGCGCAAGGGCGTGCGTTACTTCGGTCCCTATTCCCACGCGTGGGCGATCAGGGAGACCGTCGACCAGCTGCTGCGCGTGTTCCCCGTGCGCACCTGCCGCCCGGGCGTGTTCAAGCGGCAGCACCAGCTCGACCGGCCCTGCCTGCTCGGCTACATCGACAAGTGCTCGGCGCCGTGCGTGGGGCGGGTGACGCCCGAGGAGCACCGGCTCCTCGCCGAGGACTTCGGCGACTTCATGGCGGGCAACACCGGCCGGTTCATCAAGCGGCTCGAACGCGACATGCGCGAGGCCGCCGCGTCCCAGGAGTACGAGCGCGCCGCGCGGCTGCGCGACGACATCCGCGCCCTCGAACGCGCGCTGGAGAAGCAGACCGTCGTGCTCGGCGACACGACCGACTGCGACATGATCGCCCTCTTCGAGGACGAGCTCGAGGCGGCCGTCCAGGTCTTCTACGTGCGGGGCGGGCGCATCCGCGGCCAGCGCGGCTGGGTCGTCGACAAGGTCGAGGCCGTCACCACCGGCGACCTCGTCGAGGACTTCCTCATCCAGATCTACAGCGAGAGCGACTCGGTGCCGCGCGAGGTGCTGGTCCCGGCGCTGCCGCCGGACGAGGAGGCCATGACCGAGCTGCTGAGCGAGCAGCGCGGCGGCCCCGTCCGCCTGCGGGTGCCCCGGCGCGGCGACAAGAAGGCGCTGCTCGAGACGGTGCAGCGCAACGCGATGGAGGCGCTCAAGCAGCACAAGACGCGCCGGGCCAGCGACCTGACCACCCGCAGCAAGGCGCTGCAGGAGATCCAGGAGGCCCTCGACCTGGACGAGGCGCCGCTGCGGATCGAGTGCTACGACGTCTCCAACCTGCAGGGCACCAACGTGGTCGCCTCCATGGTGGTGTTCGAGGACGGGCTCGCCCGCAAGAGCGAGTACCGCCGCTTCACCATCAAGGCGGTCGAGGGGCAGGACGACGTCCGGTCCATCCACGAGGTGATCAGCCGCCGGTTCAAGCGCTACCTCGCCGAGAGCGAGAAGATGGGCGAGCTCGACTCCCTCGGCGACCCCGAGGCGGGCGCGGAGGCAGGGCCGGCGGAGGGCGCGGCAGGTGACGCGGAGCCCCGCCCGGACGAGAGCGCGGCGCACCAGCCGATCGATCCCGAGACGGGCCGTCCGCGCAAGTTCGCCTACCCGCCCAACCTGGTCCTCGTCGACGGCGGCCCGCCGCAGGTCGCGGCGGCGCAGCGGGCGCTCGACGAGCTCGGCATCGACGACATCGACGTCTGCGGCATCGCCAAGCGGCTGGAGGAGATCTGGCTGCCCGGCGACGACGACCCGGTGATCCTGCCGCGCAACAGCGAGAGTATGTACCTCGTCCAGCGGCTGCGGGACGAGGCGCACCGGTTCGCGATCAATTTCCACCGCCAGAAACGTTCCAAGACGATGACGGCGAGCGAGCTCGACAACGTTCCCGGTCTGGGCCCGGCACGCCGCAAGGCCCTGCTGAAACATTTCGGCTCGCTCAAGCGCTTGAAGGAAGCGACGCCCGAGCAGATCGCCGAGGTGCCGGGCATCGGGCTGCGCAGCGGCGCGCAGATCGCCGCCGCGCTCGGGGGAGCGCCGGTCCCGGGCGGGTCCGCGACAGCGGCGATCGGTGAACGCGCGGGCGCGGCCGACGACGAGCACAGGGCCGACGACAGGGGGGAGCCGACATGACCGCCGAGACACGGGTCCCGGACATCGTCATCGTCACCGGCATGTCCGGGGCGGGCCGCAGCACGGCCGCCAAGTCGCTGGAGGACCTCGACTGGTTCGTGGTCGACAACCTCCCGCCGGGGCTGCTGGCGACCATGGCCGACCTGGGCGGCCGGGTCAAGGACGCGGTGCCGCGCATCGCCGTCGTGGTCGACGTGCGCAGCCGCGCCTTCACCGCCGACCTGCACTCCTCGATCGAGGACCTCGAGGCCCGCGGCGTCCACCCTCGCGTGGTGTTCCTGGAGGCGTCCGACGCCGCCCTGGTGCGCCGCTTCGAGAGCGTGCGGCGGCCCCACCCGCTGCAGGGCGACGGCACCCTCACCGACGGCATCGCCCGCGAGCGCGAGCGGGTCCGCGAGGTGCGCGCCGAGGCAGACCTGGTGCTCGACACCAGCGACCTGAACGTGCACCAGCTGCGCGCCAAGATCGTCGGCTTCTTCGGCAACGACACCGGCGAGTCCCGGCTGCGCGCCACCGTGCTCTCGTTCGGCTACAAGTACGGCCTGCCGGTCGACGCCGACCTCGTCGTCGACTGCCGCTTCCTGCCCAACCCCCACTGGGTGCCCGAGCTGCGCCCCCAGACCGGCCGCGACGCCCCGGTCCGCGACTACGTCCTGGGGCAGCGCGGCGCCAAGGAGTTCCTCGACGCCTACACCGAGGTCCTGCGGCTGCTGACCGACGGCTACGAGCGCGAGGGCAAGCACTACGTCACGCTCGCCGTGGGATGCACGGGCGGCAAACACCGTAGTGTGGCCATGGCAGAACAGCTCGCCGTCCGGCTGCGGGACGAGGGCATCGAGGTTCAGGTCGCCCATCGTGATCTCGGTCGTGAGTGAGCGTTCCGATCAGGTACGGCACGAGGAGACGAGCGGCACGGTGAACCCCCCTGGGCCCAAGGTCGTCGCGCTCGGCGGGGGCCACGGCCTCTACGCGTCGTTGTCGGCGCTGCGCCATGTGACCGACCGGCTGACCGCCGTGGTGACGGTCGCCGACGACGGCGGCTCCAGCGGCCGGCTGCGCAAGGAGCTCGGTGTGCTGCCGCCCGGCGACCTGCGGATGGCGCTGGCCGCGCTCTGCGGCGACGACGAGTGGGGCCAGACCTGGCGCGACGTCGTGCAGCACCGCTTCCGCAGCCAGGGCGACCTGCACGACCACGCCGTCGGCAACCTGCTGATCGTCGCGCTCTGGGAGCTGCTGGGCGCCGAGGCCGCCGTCGAGGGGCTCGACTGGGTGGGCCGCCTGCTCGGCGCCCAGGGCCGGGTCCTGCCGATGGCGTCGGTGCCGATGGACATCGTCGCCGAGGTGCGCGGCGCCGATCCGGCCCGTCCCGACGACATCTCCAGGGTCAAGGGCCAGGTGGCGTGCGCCAAGACGCCCGGCACGGTGCTCAGCGTGTCCCTCGTGCCGACCGACCCGCCCGCGTGCCCGGAGGCGCTGCGGGCGGTGGAGGAGGCCGACTGGGTGGTGTTCGGGCCGGGCTCCTGGTTCACCAGCGTGCTCCCGCACCTGAAGGTCCCCGAGCTCGCCCGGGCCCTGACCGAGACCCGCGCCCGGCGGATCGTCGCCTTGAACCTGGTGCCGCAGCCCGGGGAGACCGACGACTTCTCGCCGCAGACCCATCTCGAGGTGCTGCAGGCGCACGCCCCCGGCCTCCGGGTCGACGTCGTCCTCGCCGACCGGGGTGTCGTCGACGACACCGCCGCCCTCGACAAGGCCGTCCAGGCCCTCGGCGGCGCCCTGGTGCTCGCCGACGTCGCCGCGCCGGACGGGTCGCCACGTCATGATCCCACCCTGCTGGCCCAAGCCTTCGTACAGATATTCGCTGACTGACAACCGCGGGGGCCGCGATCGGCCAGACTGCAGGAAGTTCATTAGGGGGAGGGTTCATCTATGGCGATGACCGGGTTGGTGAAGGACGAGCTGAGCAGGCTGTCCGTCATGAAGCCGTGTTGCCGCAAGGCCGAGGTGTCGACGCTGCTGCGCTTCGCCGGCGGCCTGCATCTGGTCAGCGGGCGCATCGTGATCGAGGCGGAGATCGACACCGGGTCCGCCGCCCGGCGGCTGCGCAAGGACATCGCCGAGGTGTTCGGGCACACGTCGGACGTGGTGGTGCTCGCGCCCAGCGGCCTGCGCAAGGGCAACCGCTACGTCGTACGCGTGTTCCGGGACGGTGAGTCCCTGGCGCGCCAGACGGGCCTGATCGACAACAACGGGCGGCCCGTGCGCGGGCTGCCCCGGCACGTGGTGTCGGGGGCGGCCTGCGACGCCGAGTCGGCCTGGCGCGGCGCGTTCCTCGCGCACGGCTCGCTCACCGAGCCGGGCCGCTCCATGTCACTCGAAGTGACCTGCCCGGGCCCCGAGGCCGCGCTGGCGCTGGTCGGCGCCGCCCGCCGGCTCAAGATCCACGCCAAGGCGCGCGAGGTCCGCGGCGTCGACCGGGTCGTGGTGCGCGACGGCGACGCCATCAGCGCGCTGCTCACCCGGCTCGGCGCGCACGACAGCGTGCTGGCCTGGGAAGAGCGGCGGATGCGCCGCGAGGTCCGCGCCACCGCCAACCGGCTGGCCAACTTCGACGACGCCAACCTGCGCCGCTCGGCCCGCGCCGCCGTCGCCGCCGGCGCCCGCGTCGCCCGCGCCCTGGAGATCCTCGGCGACGACGCTCCCGAGCACCTCGTCAACGCGGGCCGCCTGCGCCTGGAGCACAAGCAGGCCTCGCTGGAAGAGCTGGGCCAGCTCGCCGACCCGCCGCTCACGAAGGACGCGATCGCGGGCCGTATAAGGCGTCTGCTGGCGATGGCCGACAAGCGCGCCCAAGACCAGGGCGTTCCGGGCACCGAGGCCAACCTCACCGCCGACATGCTGAATTCATAGCTCTTACGGCCTCGGGCCCTCGCCTGGCGGCTCGGACCCGAACCGCAAAAGCGGCGACTGCGACATCGCTTCGCGATCTTCGCGCGGAGCTTCGCTGGCGCTCGCTCCGGCTCAGGTAGCGCAGTCGCGTGCGGATGCGGGTCGGCGGGCCGGGTCCCTCGGGCGGGGGAGGGGGAATCCCTCGGTAGATCACACCCGACCGGTGGCGATGCGGGGGGCCGGGGTTCGGTAGGGTCGCTGATGGAAGGGCCCTTGCGGTCCCTTCCCAGCAAGCTGGACATCGACGTACGAGGAGTGGCGTTCCGTGACCATCCGAGTAGGCATCAACGGGTTCGGCCGCATCGGCCGCAACTTCTTCCGCGCGATCAAGGCGAGCGGGGCCGACATCGAGGTCGTGGCGGTCAACGACCTGACCGACAACCAGACGCTGGCCACGCTGCTCAAGTACGACAGCATCCTGGGCCGGTTCCCGGAGGAGGTCACCGCGACCGCCGACGAGATCATCGTGGGCGGCAAGGCGATCAAGGCGTTCGAGGAGCGCGACCCGGGGGCCCTCAAGTGGGGTGACCTGGGCGTCGACATCGTCGTCGAGTCGACCGGCTTCTTCACCGACGCCACCAAGGCCAAGGTGCACGCCGACAACGGCGCCAAGAAGGTCATCATCTCGGCGCCGGCCAAGAACGAGGACATCACCCTCGTCCTGGGCGCCAACGAGGACAAGTACGACCCGGCGGCCCACACGGTCATCTCCAACGCGTCCTGCACCACCAACTGCCTGGCTCCGCTGGCCAAGGTGCTGCACGACAACTTCGTCATCGAGAAGGGCCTGATGACGACGATCCACGCCTACACCCAGGACCAGAACCTCCAGGACGCCCCGCACAAGGACCTGCGTCGCGCCCGCGCGGCCGCGCTCAACGTCGTGCCGACGTCGACCGGCGCCGCGAAGGCCATCGGCCTGGTGCTGCCCGAGCTCAACGGCAAGCTCGACGGCTACGCGCTGCGCGTCCCGGTGCCGACCGGCTCGGCCACCGACCTGACCGCCACCCTGGGCCAGGAGGTCACGGTGGACGAGGTCAACGCCGCGTTCAAGGCCGCCGCCGAGGGACCGCTCAAGGGCTACCTGACCTACACCGAGGACCCGATCGTCTCCTCGGACATCGTCACCGACCCGGCCTCCTGCATCTTCGACTCCGGGCTGACCAAGGTCATCGGCAACCAGGTGAAGGTCGTCGGCTGGTACGACAACGAGTGGGGCTACTCCAACCGCCTCGTCGACCTCGTCAAGCTCGTCGGCTCCAGCCTCTGACAGCGCCCGTTCCGCCGTGATCATGCGTCCGCGTGATCACGGCGGTGTCGTCTTCCGGAAGGACACGCGTTTCGATGCGCACCATTGACGATCTCGACGTCGCCGGGAAGCGGGTGCTGGTCCGCGCGGACCTGAACGTCCCCCTCCAGGACGGGAAGATCACCGACGACGGCCGGATCCGGGCCAGCGTGCCGACGATCACGGCGCTGCGGGAGAAGGGCGCCAAGGTCATCGTCTGCGCCCACCTCGGCCGTCCCAAGGGCGAGGCCAAGCCCGAGTTCTCGCTCGCCCCCGTCGCCAAGCGGCTGGGTGAGTTGCTCGGTGCCGACGTCACGTTCGCCACCGATGTCGTCGGGGAGTCCGCACAGGCCGCGGCCGGCGGCCTTGACGACGGCCAGGTGGCGCTGCTCGAAAACCTCCGCTTCGAGGCGGGGGAGACCAGCAAGGACGATGCCGAGCGCGGCGCGTTCGCAGACAGGCTCGCCGCTCTCGCCGAGGTCTACGTGGGCGACGGCTTCGGTGCGGTGCACCGCAAGCACGCCAGCGTCTACGACGTCCCCCGGCGGCTCCCGCACGCGGCCGGCGGCCTGATCGTCACCGAGGTCGCGGTCCTGAAGAAGCTCACCGAGGAGGTCGAGCGCCCGTACGCGGTGGTGCTCGGCGGCTCCAAGGTCTCCGACAAGCTCGGCGTGATCGACAACCTGCTGGGCAAGGCCGACCGCATCCTCATCGGCGGCGGCATGGTCTTCACCTTCCTCAAGGCCCAGGGCCACGAGGTCGGCAAGAGCCTGCTCGAAGAAGACCAGCTCGACACCGTCCGCGACTACCTGCGACGTGCGGACGAGACGGGCGTGGAGTTCGTGCTGCCGGTCGACATCGTCGCCGCCACGGCCTTCGCCGCCGACGCCGGCCACGACGTGGTGGCCGCCGACGCCATCCCGGCCGACCGGATCGGCCTCGACATCGGCCCCGAGTCCGGGAAGCTCTTCGCGTCCCGGCTGGCGGGCACCAGGACGGTGTTCTGGAACGGCCCGATGGGCGTCTTCGAGATGGAGCCCTACTCCCACGGCACCCGCGCCGTCGCGCAGGGCCTGATCGACTCCGGCGCGTTCACCGTCGTCGGCGGCGGCGACTCCGCCGCGGCCGTGCGGACCCTCGGCTTCGACGAGGGCGCCTTCTCCCACATCTCGACCGGCGGCGGCGCCAGCCTCGAATACCTCGAGGGCAAGACGCTGCCCGGCCTGCAAGCGCTGGAGGACTGACACATGGCTCCCAAAGCCCCCGCCCGCAAGCCGGTGATGGCCGGCAACTGGAAGATGAACTGCAACCACCTCGAGGCGATCGCGCTGGTGCAGAAGCTCGCGTTCGGGCTCAAGGAGGCCGACCACGAGGCCGTCGACGTGGTCGTGCTGCCGCCCTACACCGACATCCGCTCGGTGCAGACGCTGGTGGACGCCGACCGCCTCCGGATCCAGTACGGCGCGCAGGACATCTCCCAGCACGCCTCCGGCGCGTACACCGGTGAGATCTCCGGCGCGATGCTGGCCAAGCTGGGCTGCTCGTACGTGACGATCGGCCACTCCGAGCGCCGCCAGTACCACCACGAGGACGAGGCCGTGGTGAACGCCAAGGTGAAGGCCGCCTTCGCGAACGAGCTGACGCCGATCATGTGCGTCGGCGAGGGGCTGGACGTCCGCAAGGCGGGCGAGCAGGTCGCCCACACGCTGGCCCAGGTCGACGGGGGGCTGGAGAAGATCCCGGCCGACCAGGCCAGGACCATCGTGATCGCGTACGAGCCCGTCTGGGCCATCGGCACCGGCGAGGTCGCCACCCCGCAGGACGCCCAGGAGGTCTGCGGCGCGATCCGGTCCCGGCTCGCCGAGCTCTATGACGGCGAGATCGCCGATTCCGTACGTATCCTGTACGGAGGGTCGGTGAAGGGTGCCAACATCGCCGGGATCATGGCCCAGCCCGATGTCGACGGCGCTCTGGTCGGAGGTGCCAGCCTCGACCCGGGTGAGTTCGTCAAGATCTGCCGGTACCGTGACCTGCCCGTCTGATCAATTCTGATCAATTCGGCTACGACATGGGGGTTCTTGACGAACCAGCGAAGAGTTCGTCGTACCCTTCGTAGCTGACGGGTAAACCGCCCGGCTCGAACGTCCGTCCTTGAATACGACAAGCCCCGCGTCAGCGGGGGTGGCCAGAAGAGGCGCAACTGCTGTGATTCTCGCAACGTCCATCGTGCTCATCCTCACGAGCCTGCTGATGGTGGTTCTCGTCCTGATGCACAAGGGCAAGGGCGGCGGCCTGTCCGACATGTTCGGCGGCGGCGTCTCGTCCTCCCTGGGCGGCTCGTCGGTGGTGGAGCGCAACCTCGACCGGCTGACGATCGGCACGGGCGTGATCTGGTTCGCCTCGATCGTCGTCCTCGGGCTGTTGTTCAAGAGCAAGGGCGCCTGAGCCGAGCAGGCGGGCACACACGAACGATCGCCGCTCCGGCCGGGGTCAGGCAGGCGGGCGGCAGCGGAACTTTGAGCGAGGAGTAGTCCGTGGGTAGTGGTAACGCGATTCGGGGCAGCCGTGTCGGAGCAGGGCCGATGGGAGAGGCCGAGCGCGGGGACGCAGCGCCCCGTGTCTGGGTGACCTTCTACTGCGCCAACCGGCACGAGACCCGCCCCAGCTTCGCGACGGACGTCGCGGTGCCCGACACGTGGGATTGCCCGCGCTGCGGGTTCCCGGCGGGCCAGGATTCGACCAACCCCCCCGCTCCGCCGAAGACGGAGCCCTACAAGACGCACCTGGCGTACGTGAAGGAGCGTCGCAGCGACGAGGACGGCGAGGCCATCCTCGAGGAGGCCCTGGCCAAGCTGCGCCAGAAGCGCGCCGCCGTCAAGGCCGCCATGGAGGCCGCCGCCCGCGTCTGACGACCACCGGTACCAGACACGCGCAGCCAACGGCAGGGCCCGGCTCCCCACCAGGGAAGCCGGGCCCTGCCGCCTGCCCGGCCCCTCCCGATCAAACGCGCGTCCGAGCGGCGTATAGGTTCCGCCGCTGATCAGCCGGCGTTGGCGTCCACATGGCGCTGCCGTCCAGATGGCGCGCCGCTGGCGATCAAGTACCGCCGGCGTTCCGGAGCCGCTGATAGGCGCCACGGCGAGGTGGCGCGGGCGCAGATGCCGTTGCTGTCCGGGCGGCGCTGCTGTTCAGGTGGCGCTGCTGGTCAAGCGCCGCTGGCGTTCCGGAGCCGCTGGTGAGGCGCCATGGCGCGGGCGCAGACGCCGGTGCCGTTCAGGCGGTGTCGCTGGTCAAGTGGCGGTGGTATGCAGGTGCCGCTGCTGACCAGGCGGCGCCGGCATTTGCGTGGCGCAGCTGATCAGACGGCGATGGTATTCGGGTGGAGCGGCTGGTCAGGTGGTTCGGGTGGAGGCCAGGGCGGGTTCGGGGGTCTTCTGCGGCACGGGGGCGGGTGGCGTCTCGGGACGGTCGGCCAGGCGGCGGGTCAGGCTGCGGCCGAGGCGCTGGGCCGGGGCCTCCACCAGCCGTTGCGTGCAGTGGGCCAGGGGGAGCAGCGCGGCGAAGAACACGATCATGAGGAGCGGACGCTCCGAGGCGGAGAGTCCCGCGATCTTCTCCAGGGCCACCAGTACCACCGGGTGGAGCAGGTAGACCGAGTAGCTGATCACTCCGAGCCGGGTGAGGGCCTGGGGCATGGAGCGGTGGCGCAGCGCATACCCGAGGGCGAAGACGACCGCCGCCACCAGCACGGCGGAGATCCAGGCGCGCCGCACGGCCCAGTCGGTCGTCTCCGCGTTCCAGGCGCTCAGGCGCATCGCGCCGAGCAGGCAGGCCGTCCCGGCCACGACCGCGGCCGTGAGCGCGGCCGACCGCCGGCGGATCTGACCCCGCTCCGCCCGGTACAGGGCGGTGCCGGTGAACATCACCGCCAGGATGATCAAACCTTGCCAGGCCGGGATGCGGGCGTTGAACAGCAGCAACGCCATGGCCACCGCCCCGCCAAGGAGCGCGCCGGCCCGGCGGCCCGCCGGGTTGCGCGAGCAGGCGAGGCCGATGGCCGCCACGACGGCGACGCCCGTGCCGAGCACGAGCGGGGTGACCCCGGCGCCCGTGGCCAGCGCCATGCTGGGGAGCACGCCCGCGAGGACCACGGCGCCGACGGCGAGGGTCAGCGCGATGCCGCTCGACCGCCGGTGCGTCCCGGCCGCGAAGAAGGCGACGGCCAGCAGGTAGAACGCCATCTCGTACGACAGCGTCCAGAGCACCGTGAGGGCGTTCGGAACCGCGAGGAGCTCCTGCAACATCGTCAGATGCGACAAGGTCACGGCGATCGGATCGTACGCGTCGAGGCCGCCGGGGAGCACGGGCAGCGCGGTCGCCTCCAGCACCAGGACCGCGCCCAGCGCCACCAGCAGCAGCGGGTAGATGCGGAAGGCCCGGCTGATCCAGAACCGGCGGAACGAGCCGGTGCGTTCCAGCGAGGCCGGGATGATGTAGCCGCTGACCAGGAAGAAGACCAGGACACCTGCCAGTCCGGGGTCGAACCACGCGAGCATGTCCTTGTGGAAGGACGGCGTGAAGCGCGCGGTGCCGTGGTGGAAGGCCACCGTGAGCGCCGCGAGACCGCGCAGCGCGTCCAGCCAGCCGAGCCGTCCGGCGCCCGGAGACGACATCACCGGGACAGGTGAGGCTTGATGTCCGGTTTTGGTCATCCAACGGACCCTAGTGGCACCGGAGAAGTGCCCGGACCGGATTCTCGCGAACTCACCGGAAGTTCATCACTTTCTCATAACGGCCCGTCCGCGCTCAGGCCGGGGTCGGCTGCCCAGCTTGCCGAGCCATGGACGAGAAGTACAGCAGGCCCGCCGCCTCCGCCTGTCTAGGCGGTGAAGGGGCGCTGGCCGCCCGGGACGCCGCGGTGGTGCTCGCCGCCGGTCTCGTAGTGCTCGAAGACGAAGGGCACGCCGTTGGCGATCATCGGACGGGCCCGGTCCATCAGCTGGAAGTGCAGATGCGGCTCGGAGGTGTTGCCCGAGTTGCCGCAGTCGGCGAGGTGGTCGCCGGCCCGGACGCGCTGGCCGGGCCTGACCTTGATCGAGCCGCGCTTGAGGTGGGCGAACGCCGCGTACGTGCCGTCGCCCAGGTCGAGGATCACGTGGTTGCCGAGGATGAAGCCGGGGCCGCCCAGTTCGCGCAGCATGCCCTCGACCACCATGTACGGAAGCGCGAACCACGAGTTGCGGCTCCAGTGGTCACGGTGCCGCCCGGACACCCGGACGACCTCGCCGTCGGCCGGCGCGTAGACCGGCCGCCCGAAGCCGGAGAACGCGGCCGCCCGCCGCGCCGGAGGCCACGCGCGCACCGCGGACCAGTCGTGCTCCTCGTCCTCGTGGTGGACGAGATCGATGGCGTAGGTCTGGCCGTAGGCGTCCACGCCGTGGCTGGGCACCTTGTCGGCCGGGCTGTGCACGGGCACCCACCGGCCCCGCACCGGTGCCTGGACCGCCCGCGGTTCGGCGGGCGCCGTCGGCTCGTCCCGAACGGGCACCTCACCGAGCCAGGGTGGCTTGGCCCGAACGGGCGCTTCGCCGGGCGCGGGTGGCTTGGCCCGAACGGGCGCTTCACCGGGCGTGGACGGCTCACCGGGTGCGGGCGGATTGTCGGGGGGCGGCGGCTTGTGGAGGGTGGGCGGCTCTGGGGGGATCGGCCGGTTGTTCGGGGTGGGTGGTGCGTTCAGGGGCGTGCTCTTGAACGCGTCCGTGGTGAGCCGAGGCGGGTGGACGAGCATCAGCGCGAATCCCGCGGCGATCAGGAGCATGCCCGCGAGCATGACCTGGCCGCTGCCGTGGACGTACGTCGACAGGGCGAGGAGGACGCCGAGCAGGACGATCAGTGTCTTGAAGCGGGCGAGGTGCGGGGCGAGGGTCCTCATGCCTCCAGATTACGGTTTTACGGAATTCCGTCAATTCGATCTGGGCTATGCTGGCGGCCACGCGACTGGCGCAGTCAAGGTGGAATCACCCACCGGGGAGCGAAGACCGTCCGCACACCGCGCGCCTGGGTGTACGGGTCCTCAGCCGGGGGTCCCGTCCCGAACCCCGGCGTGATCAGCGCGGAGGTTGTCATGCATCAGCCCGCCCTTCCCCATCTGCACGACCAGGATCCCGACATCGCCGGACTGGTCGAGGCCGAGGCCTGCCGCCAGTACGAGAAGATCCGCCTCATCGCCTCCGAGAACTACGTCTCGCCCGCGGTCCTGGAGGCGACCGGCTCCGTCCTCACCAACAAGTACTCCGAGGGCTACGCGGGCCGCCGTTACTACGAGGGCCAGCAGAACGTCGACCCGATCGAGCTCCTGGCGATCGAGCGCGCCAAGGCACTCTTCGGCGTCGAGCACGCCAACGTCCAGCCCTACTCGGGTTCGCCCGCCAACCTCGCGGTCTACATGGCGTTCCTCGATCCGGGCGACAAGGTCATGGGCCTGTCGCTGCCCATGGGCGGCCACCTCACGCATGGATGGTCGGTGTCGGCCACCGGCAAGTGGTTCACGCCCGTCCGCTACGACGTGCGCGCCGACACCGGCCGCGTCGACATGGACCAGGTGCGCGAGCTGGCACTGAAGGAGCGGCCCAAGCTGATCTGGTGCGGCGGCACCGCGATCCCGCGCACCATCGACTTCCCCGCGTTCGCCGAGATCGCGCGGGAGGCGGGCGCCGTCCTCGCCGCCGACATCGCGCACATCGCCGGCCTGATCGCCGGTGGCGCGCACCCTTCGCCGGCCGGTCACGCCGACGTCATCTCCACCACCACGCACAAGACGCTGCGCGGCCCGCGCGGCGCCATGGTCATGTCGACGGCCGAGCACGCCAAGGCGATCGACAAGGCGGTCTTCCCCGGTCTCCAGGGCGGCCCGCACGACCACACCACCGCCGCGATCGCGGTCGCGCTCAAGGAGGCCGCGCGGCCGGAGTTCGCCGCGTACGCCCGCCAGATCGTGGCGAACGCCCGCGCGCTCGCCGACGCCCTGCTCGAACGCGGCTACGACCTGGTGTCCGGCGGCACCGACAACCATCTGATCCTCATCGACCTGACCAACAAGGGGGTCGCGGGCAAGCCCGCCGCGCAGGCGCTCGACCGCGCCGGGATCGAGCTCAACTACAACGCGGTGCCGTTCGACCCGCGCAAGCCGTTCGACCCGTCCGGCCTGCGCCTGGGCACCGCCTCGATCACGACGCGCGGCCTGACCGAGCAGCAGATGCCGCAGCTGGCCGCCTGGATCGACGAGGTGGTGCAGGCCACCGCCAAGGACGACGAGGCCGTGCTGGCACGGATCGCCGACCAGGTGCGCGAGCTGCTCGCGGCCTACCCGATGCCCGGCTGGGCGCCGACGCCGTAGGACGCTGCGTAAAGCCCGGATGGTGTCAGAAGCGGCGGAGCAGCGCCTGCTTCGCCGTGGCGAATTCCTCGTCGTCCAGGATGCCGTCCTTGTGAAGCGCGCCCAGCTCGCGCAGCCGCCGCAGCAAGGTGTCGTGGTCGTCGCCCGGAGTCTCGCCCTGAGCGGGCTCCGGGCTCGGCGCCGCCGTCTCGATCGCCGCGGCCTCGACCGCCGGCGCGGCCGGATGCGGCAGGCGCGCGACGACGGCGGCCGCCACCAGCGCGGTGAGGCCGCCCTCCTTCTGGATGCCCCACGCGAGGCACTGGGGGTCCTCCTCGGCCGTGAGCCTGGAGTCGCCGCTCCTGAGCCGGAAGCGGAGGCAGCCGTACCCCATCCCGGACTGCGGCGCCCACTCCACGCCCGCGATGTCCGCGAGCTCGAAGAGCTGCGGGCCCGCCTCCTCCTTCTTGGAGTTGGCCATCCAGTTGAATTCGAGCCGGACGCGCTCGCCGTCGAACGAGGCCGTCCCGTCGCCCGCCGAGGCGCTCACCGGCACCGGCGGGCCCGGCATGAGGTAGCGGTCGCACGGCCTGTCCGGCACCTGTTCGAGGAGCCGCGCGTTGCGCACCTCGTCGACGAGGTATTCGGCCACGCCGGTCCGCCCGGCGTCGATCGTCAGCCGGTAGGGATCCGCGGCCGAGTCGGCGAGGCCGCCCGCGACGGCCTGGCTGAACGGGTCGGCGGCGGGACGCAGCCGCAGCCGGAGCCGGCCGCCCTTGCGGCCCGGCTCGAACGCCATTCCGGCCACCGCCTCCAGCGGGACGACCAGCTCGCCGAGGGCCTTGCGGAGCTTGTGGACTCCCCGGTCGCGGCCGGGGACGACCCGCAGCACCTCACCGTCGAACGTCCATGTGCCGTCGCGCCCGATGACCTCCATGTACGAGATCTTAGGACGGCCGCGCGCGCCGCAGAACAGTGATCATCCGCCAGGCCTCGGGATCGGCGAGCGCGACGTCCCCGAAGTCGCCGTACCGCGCCACGACCGCCAGCGCGCCGGACAGGCGGATCGCCGCGTCGAGCTCCGTCGCGGTCCAGAACCGGTAGGGCACGACGTCGCGGATCACCCGCGGCTCGCCCGCGTCCTCGGCGATCGTCATCGTGACGTGGTCGTCGGCGATCTGCGTGACGGGATCGAGCCGGTCGGCGGGCTCGCCCCAGCGGACGGTGGCGCGCACACCGTCGCGGTCGACCGTCCACGCCGTTCCCACGCTGGGCTCGTCGGTGAGCCGGTCCTTGGGATGCGACATCTCCACGATGTAGAGGCCGCCGTCCGCCAGGTGCGCGGCCGCGCGATCGAGATGGGCGGTGAACGCGTCGAGCGTCATCAGATGGGACGTGGAGTCGAGCATGGTGACGACCAGATCGAACCGGCGGCCGAGGTCGAAGGCGGTCATGTCGGCCTGGACCACCTCGACGTCCAGACCGGCGAACTTGGCCCGCTCGGCGGCGTACGCGCACATCGCCGGATTGAGGTCCAGGGCGGTCGCGCCGATCCCGCGGCGGGCGAGCTCGCGGGCGTGCTCGGCCGGCCCGGCGGCAAGTTCGAGCGCGGTCGCGACCGGCGCCCCCGAATGCTCGGCGCACCAGGCCAGAAGGACGTCCACCTCCGCGCGCACGTCACGGAACGAGCAGGCCAGCTCGTAGGCCCACGGGTCGTCATAGATGCCGGTCGTCACCCGGCCATCCTGCCAGCCGCGCCCGGGGCGGCACGTGTGGTCGGGGCATCCGGCCATCGCTGGGACCGTTCGTGCATCGAGCGCGTTCGCCCGCCGCTGTTACGTAACCGCCACGACATCATGAGCTGACGGTTTCACCTTTCGGGACGGGGTTGAGGCGTTGCCCGCGACCGCATACCGTGCCGTAAGTGATCGACCCGCTGAGTGGTGAGCACGTCAACGAGCGACCCCTGGCCACCGATCCCCCCGCCCGGCTGCCGCTCCTGCCGCCGGGGATGTTGAGCGACGAGCAGCGCGAGGTGTACGACGCGGTGCGCGGTGGCCCGCGGAGCGGGCGGGCACCGGTCTTCCGGTTCGTCGACGACGACGGCCACCTCCTCGGCCCGTTCAACGCCATGCTCTACAGCCCCGCGGTCGGCGGCCCGCTGCAGGAGCTCGGCTCGGCGCTGCGCTTCCAGACCTCCTTCACCAAGAGGGAACGTGAGATCGCGACGCTGGTGGTCGCCGAGCACTGGCGCTCGGACTTCGAGTGGTACGCGCACGAGCGGGTCGGCCGCCGCGCCGGGCTGACGCCCGGCGAGCTCGACGCCCTGCGCGAGGGCCGCGCGCCGATGCTGGCCGACGTCCGCGAGCGCGTGGTGTACGAGGCGGCCCGGCAGCTCGCCGCCGAACGTGACCTCGGCGACGCGCTCTACACCGAGGCCGTCGCCACCCTGGGCCGTTCGGCCCTCGTCGAGCTGGTCACGCTGGTCGGTTACTACGCGGCACTGGCGCTGCAGTTGCGTGTGTTCCGGGCGGGCGTGCCCGAGGGTGAGCCCGCCCCGGTCTGGAAGGAACCCGGTCCCGCCACCGAGTGGAGAGAACGTGAGTGACAGCGATGTGCTGCGGACCGACCGGCTGGCGCTGCATCCGCTCAGCATGAGCGATCACGGCGCCCTGCTGGCGCACTGGACCGGCCCGCTCGTGCGCCGGTACCTCTTCGACGACAAGACGCTCTCGGCGCTGGAGGTCACCGAGATCATCGCGGCCAGCCAGCGGGACTTCGCCACCGAGGGCTACGGGTTGTGGGCCGTCCGGGCGGCGGCGCGCGGTGACGCGATCGACGCGGCGCTGCCCGATCGCGCGCTCGTCGGCGTCGCCGGGCTGCGCGGCCACGACGCCGACGTCGAGATCGTCTACAGCCTCGAACCCGACCGGTGGGGGCAGGGGCTCGCGGCGGAGGCGTCGCGCGCCGTCCTCGACTACGCGTTCGAGGTGCTCCAGCTGCGCCGCGTCACCGCCGAGATCGACGAGGCCAACGGCGCCTCGTCCGAGCTGGCCGAACGGCTGGGCATGCGCCCGCACGGCGACCCCGGCCACTACAAGGCCGAACGGATCAGCTGGCACGGATCACGCCATTCCATCGATGCTTGACAACTGATTCAGTGCACCCAGGTGCCTCCGGCGGCTGATTACGTCAGGATGAGAGCATGGGCTCTCTGTATTCCGCCGACCACGTCAACGGCGACGTCTCGTACTGGTTCCGGGACGGCGGCGTGCCCGAGCCGGGCCCCCGCCTGCCAGGCCCGCGCGCCTGCGACGTCTGCATCGTGGGCGCCGGTTACACGGGCCTGTGGACCGCCTACTACCTCAAGCGCGCGCGGCCGGATCTGCACGTCATCGTCCTGGAGAAGGAGTTCGCCGGATTCGGCGCGTCCGGCCGCAACGGCGGCTGGATCGTGGGCGAGCTCGCCGGATCGCGCGAGACCTACGCTCGCCGCCACGGCAAGGCCGCGACGGTGGCCTTGCAGCGCGCGATGTTCGACACCGTGGACGAGGTCGTCCGGGTGGCGGCCGAGGAGGGCATCGAGGCGGACGTGGTGAAGGGCGGCGTCCTGACCGTCGCCCGCAACGAGGCGCAGCGGGTCCGCCTCACCGGCCTGGTGCGCAACGCCCGCGAATGGGGCTGGAACGAGGATGACCTGATCGTCACGGGCCTCGACGACCGGATCCGGATAGAGAAGGCGGTCGGCGCCGTCTGGAGCCCGCACTGCGCCCGCGTCCAGCCCGCCGCACTGGCCCGGGGACTGGCCGAGGTCGTCCGCGGCCTGGGCGTGGAGATCTTCGAGAGGACACCCGTCCTCAGGATCCGCCCCCGCGCGGCCGAGCTCCCCCCAGCCGCCACAACCCCCCACGGCACCGTCACCGCCGGCCACGTGATCCGCGCGACCGAGGGCTTCACCGCCGCGCTGCCCGGGCACCACCGCGACTGGCTGCCGATGAACAGCTCGATGATCGTGACCACGCCGCTCTCCCCGGACGTCTGGAAGCAGATCGGCTGGGAGAACGACGAACTGCTCGGCGACATGGCCCACTACTACATGTACGCCCAGCGCACCGCCGACGGCCGCATCGCGTTCGGCGGCCGGGGCAAGCCCTACCGCTACGGCTCCCGGATCGACGACGGAGGCCGCACCCAGCCGCAGACCATCGAGCTGCTCTGGCGAATGCTCACGGACATGTTCCCCGCAGCACAAGAAGCCCGAGTAGCCCACGCCTGGTCGGGCGTCCTGGGCGTCCCCCGCGACTGGTGCTCCACGGTCGTGCTGGACCACGAATCAGGCCTAGGCCACGCCGGCGGCTACACCGGCCACGGCGTGGCGACCGCGAACCTCGCCGGCCGCACCCTCCGCGACCTCGTCCTACGCGAGCACACCGACCTAACAACATTGCCGTGGGTGAACTGGCGCGTCCGCCGCTGGGAACCCGAACCGCTCCGCTGGCTAGGCGTCCAGGCGATGTACGCCCTCTACCGCGCCGCCGACGCCCGCGAGTCGGCCTCCGCCTCCTCGCGCACCTCGCTCCTGGCCCGAGCCGCCGACACGATCACCGGCCACTGAGACCGGCTAGGTTGCGAGCATGGCCCCGGTATACGCGCTCAACCTCTTCGACGTGGCCGACCGCGACGAGTACCTCGCGTACTCCCGCCGCTCCGCCCGCGAGGTCGCCGCACACGGCGGCCGCGTCGTCGCCCTCGGCAAGTTCCGCGAATCGGTCACCGGCGAGATCGAGCCCCGCCAGGTGCTGATCGTCGTCGAGTGGGAGTCGAAGGAGGCGTTCGACTCCTACCGGAACGACCCGGCCCTGACCGACCTGCACCCGCACAGAGAGGACGGCTCGTCCGCCTACATCTGGCACCTCTTCGACAAACTGGAAGACCTACGCCCCCTCCTCAAGGACTGACTGGACGTCGGCGTAGGACGGGATCGGGTGGTCGGCTGGCTTTCCTGCGACGCTCAGGGCGGTGTTGACGGTGGTCTGGAGCGCTGCGCGGTAGAGCAGGGAGCCGCAGCTCACTCGTTTCGCGCCCAGCTCGCCCAGGCGTGTGAAGTCGGTGCGGCCTGGGAGGTGCAGGACGTTCAGGGGGAGCGGGATTCCTTCGACGAGGGTGCGCACGTCGTCGTCCTCGGCTGCGCCTGGGACGAAGATGCCGTCCGCGCCTGCGTCGGCGTACGCGTTCGCCCGTTCGAGTGTCTCTTTCAGGGAGCCCTTCCCGAGCCACAACAGGTCTGTGCGCGCGTTCAGGAAGACCTGCGGGGCGGCTGCTTTGACGGCTTCGATCACTGAGACGTGATGATCGATGGGCCTCAGTGACCCGTCGGCTCGGCCGTCTTCCAGGTTGACTCCGGCGACGCCGTACGAAGCTAGTTCGCTGACCAGGGCGGCTACCTCGGATGGACGTTCCGAGTAGCCGCCCTCGATGTCGGCGGTGACCGGCACGGGCAGGCGGGTAGCCAGACGTCGCGCCAGGTCGATGGCCTCCTCCCTGGTGTCACCTGAGGCGTCGGGCTTTCCGGCCACGCCGGCGACGCCGAGGCTCGTCGTGCCGATGGCGGGAAAACCGGCTTCGGCCAGGAGGGCCCCGCTGGCGAAGTCCCAGGCGTTGGGCAGGAGCAATGGCTTGTCGGTGTGGTGCAGGGCGTGGAAGGGCGTGCTCATAGGTTCCCCTTGGTTCGGAGGGCGTCTAGGACTCCGGCGGCCAATTGGAGGGCGTGGTCACTGCCGGGGCAGGGGCGTCTTCCCGCAGAAAAGGCCAGGTGCGGGGCCTTCTCTTGGTTGGCGGTCTTAATGTCCAGGGTCACGGGGTTGCCTTGGGGGTCCAGACGGCGGAGGGCGGGGGCTGGTGGGTCTTGGCGGAGGGTCTCTGTGAGGAGTGATTCGGTGTCTGCGTGGGGGTGGGCGCGGTCGACGGCTTTGGTGATCAAGGCGGCGGTCGCGTCGCACGACTGCGTCAGGATGGCGATGCGGTTGGCGATCCGCTCGTCCGAGCCGGGGGAGAGGAGATCGACGAGGGTGGCCACGGCCTTGTCGGCCTCCCCGGGCTGATCGGTGCCCGTCAGGTAGACGGCCGCTGCCACGGGGACTGCGTCGAGCAGGGCGTTTAGGTCGGTCACTCCCAGGGCGTGGCCCAGGACGGCCGTTGGTACGGGGCGTGCCACGGCTTCGACCGGGTCGGGCGGAGAGGTTCTCAGGATCGCGGTGGCGCGCTCGTTGGCCTCTCGGCGAAGGGCCGCGGGATCCATTTGTGCCAATTGCCTGGTGACGATGGCCAGACGGCGGTCGTGCTCCTCGCCCTCACTGAAGCGGCACACGTTCTGGCGCAGCCACTGCAACGTGCCGCGTTCCGCCTGGCCTGGGACTGGCGGGACGGTGTAGCGGTCGTCGGACAGCACGGCTGTGACGTCGGCGTGGGCGCGGATCTCCATGCCTTGAACGTAAGC
Organism: Spirillospora sp. NPDC048911; assembly: GCF_043198015.1. NCBI lineage: Bacteria > Bacillati > Actinomycetota > Actinomycetes > Streptosporangiales > Thermomonosporaceae > Spirillospora > Spirillospora sp. NPDC048911. Next base: position 148,388 of record NZ_JBICUD010000004.1, read on the forward strand.
CGCATTCGTTTCGACGCCGGTCGAAGGGTCGGTCGGCCGTTTGTGGCCGGGGTTGAGCCGATCGGCGGGGCCGTCCGTGGTGAGGGCGAGTCTCCCCGAGGAACCTCAGGAGCCTGTTATGACTCTGCGAAGACGCGTTGTGCCGACGGCCGTCATGAGCGTGGTGCTCGGTGCTGTGCTGACCTTGAGCGCCGGTGCCGCGACCAGCTGGACCGTGGTCGGCAGCCCCAACCGTGGCACCTGGGTCAACGCCCTGAGCGATGCCTCGGCCACCTCGGCGGGCAACGTCTGGACGGTCGGCAACTGGTACGACGTCAACCTGGCCTCGACCCGGACGCTCGCGCTTCGGTGGAACGGATCCCAGTGGAGCTCTGTCACGACGCCCAACGTGAACAACTTCTACAACGAGCTCTATGGCGTGGACGCGACTTCGGTGAATGACGCATGGGCGGTGGGTGCGTTCGCCACCGGCCAGTCGGGCGGCGGCAACGGCAACAACGGCCCGCACAACACCCTGGCCATGCACTGGAACGGCAGCACCTGGAGCCGTGTCGCTACCCCCAATCCCGGGATTCAGGGTCGGGACCTCTACGACGTCGAGGCGTTCTCGACGACCAACGCGTGGGCGGTCGGCTACTACCTCGAATCCGGGACGACGTACGAGACGCTGGTTCTGCACTGGAACGGTACGGCGTGGTCACAGGTCGACTCGCCCAACCCTGCGAACTACTACAACCAGCTGCACGGTGTGTCCGGCTCAGGGCCGAACGACATCTGGGCCGTCGGCGCGTTCGTCGACAGAGGCCAGCCGAACGGCACCCGGCATCCCCTGGCCATGCACTGGAACGGCTCCGCCTGGACGCAGTCCGACGTCCCGGCCAGTGGAAACGCCATTCTCTACAGCGTCACCACGATCTCGCCCACCGACGCGTGGGCTGTCGGCTCCAAGGACGGTTACCGCAAGCCTGTCGCTTACCACTGGAACGGCTCGGCATGGAGCGAGATGCCCACGCCCATGGTCGGCACCTCGGGCAACAACCTCTTCTACGCGGTCACCGCGCTTGGGGCCGACAAGGTCTGGGCCGTCGGATACACCAGCACCTCCGGCGGCCCTCAGCCTTTGGTCGAACGGTGGGACGGTACAGCCTGGCGCGTCGAAACCACGCCCGCGCCAGAGCTGGGCGGCCTGACCCAGGGCATCGCAGCGGTGCCCGGCACGGCTCCGGTCGTGTGGGCCGTCGGCTACAAGAACGTCCTCGTCAACGGCTCGATGTCCAACCGGACCCTGACCCTGCGCGGCCTTACTCGTTGAACTCGTCGCTCCAGATGCACGTGCCGTTGGGGCCGTCCCAGCACAGGCGCATCTGGTATTCCCCGTCGTTTCCGACGTTGTAGCCCTTCTTGTCGCAGCCCGCGTCGCCGCCGTCGTCGATGCTGAGCACGATGTCCTCGTCGCCGATCCACGGCTGGAACCACACCTCGCCGGAGACGCCGTGACCGTCGGCCCTGGTGTCGCAGATCTTGAAGACGTCACCGTCGTCGATGAAGGTCATCGTGCCGTATCCGCCCGGCAGCCTGATGGTCTTGTCGTCGGCCATCGCGGTGCCGGCGAAGCCGGCGATCATCGTGACGGCGACGCCGCCGACCACGGCGGCGCGGGTGAGCCAGGACTTCATCATGGACGTCACTTTCCGTTGGCGAAAGGAAAACGCCGGGAGTTTAGGCAAAGATTGATCATGAAGTCAATAAGGCGAGAACCGCGTTCACCAGGGGTGAGAAAAGGGCGACCGGGGGTGCTGAATTGTTAGGAAAGGCTCAATTTTATGAGAACGGCGTTGCCTCGGACGGGTCGGTGTCCCCGCGCGTGTATCACCGGGGGAATTCCGCCCAGACCGTTGTGCGGTCCCCGTCCGGCCGATGTCCCCACCGTTCGGCGAGCGCCGCCACGATGTGCAGCCCTCGCCCGCTCTCGTCGTCGGGAGCGTCGGTCAGCGCCGGCCGCTCGCCGCCCGCCCCTTCGTCGGTCACCTCGATCCGCAGCACCGTGCGATCCGCCAGCAGGGCGATCGTCATCTTGCCGTCCCGTCCCGACGCCGTATGGCGGATGCCGTTGCTGGCGAACTCGTCCACCACGAGCTCCATGTCGTCCACCCGCTCGTCCTCCGCCGCCAGAAGCTCCGGGACGACGGAGTCGCGCAGGAACCGCCGCGCGTACCAGACGGACCGTTCGACACCAGGCAGCGTGAGCACCGCGATCACCTTCATGCCCGCCAGCGTCGTCGCGCAGTGTCACCACATCAACACGAACGGAGCAGGTTGGAACTATTCCTCCGTGATCCCGTGAGGAGCTGAAACGTGGAAGAACGAATATATTCGTCTTTCACGGAAACGATCCATGCAGACACGAAGAGTGACATCGTCGCGGTATGCGCTACGACGACCGAAACACGTATCGCCGCCGGAAGATCGGTGATGCGCTCCGCCGGTTTCGCGAGGAGCGCGGCCTCACCCAAGGTGCCGCCGGGCGTCTCCTCGAACGCTCCCAAGCCTCCCTCAGCTCGTACGAGAACGGGCACCGCGCCATCCGCCCCCGCGATCTCAAGCACATCCTCGACAGCTACGGGGTCACGGACGAGCTGGTGCGCACGCGCCTGCTCTCCCTCGCGGGCCACGGCCGTCAGGACGGCTGGTGGCACGACTTCGAGGAACGCCTCGAACCCGGTGTGCTCGACCATGCAGCGCTTGAAGCCGAGACTTCGCGCATTCGAGCATTCCAGCCGCACCTGGTGTACGGCCTCCTCCAAACCCCGGAGTACGCCAGGGCCGTCATCAGCGGATCTGGAACCAGACTGCGATCCCCTCGCGATATCGAGACTGCGATCGACTTCAGGCTCGGCCGCCAGCGAATTCATGATCAGAAGCCGCCACCCCGTATCTCCGTCGTGCTGGGCGAGGCTGCTCTGCATCTGGAGATTGGGGGCCCGGAGGTCATGCAGCACCAGCGAGCCAAATTGCTCGCCATCAGCGAGCTTTCGCACATCGAACTCCAGATCCTCCCGTTCGCAGCAGGAGCGCACCCAGGTGTCGACGGTGCGTTCATCATCCTCAGTAGTGGCCCCGGGCAACTGCTGGAGGTGGTGTCGGTTCACAGCCTTGCTCGGAGCTGGTACGTGGACGAGCCGTCGGACGTGGATCTCTACGCCGAGACGTTCAGACGGCTCCAAGAGATGGCGCTGTCCGAACACGATTCTCGGGCGAGAATCGAGCGGATAGGGTCCCTGGCATGAGTGAGCAGCTTCTTTCCAACCTCAGGTGGCGCAAAAGCAGCTACAGCGGCGGCGACCCGACAGACTGTGTGGAAATTGCGGGTGTCTGGCGTAAGAGCAGCCACAGCAGTGGCCAGGGCACCGAATGTGTCGAGGCAGCGGCAGCGCCTGCAAGCCGCCTCGTTCTGGCACGGGACTCGAAGGATGCGAGTGGGCCGGTGCTGGCGTTCAGCCGGAGTGAGTGGGGCGCGTTCCTCGGCGGGGTCAAGCGCGGAGCGTTCGACCTCTAGCGGGATCGGTCATGGGGTGATGGTGACGCTCTTTGACGCGCGTGCCTCCGGTGAGCCGTTGCAGTGGGCGGTGGTGCCGGTGAACACCAGGGTGGTGGAGCAGTTCTCGTTGTCGGTGACGGTGACCGTCGCGGTGAACGTGCCTGGCCGCTGGTAGGTGTGAGTCGGCGTAGGGCCGCCGTCGCGCAGGATGGTGCCGTCGCCGAAGGCCCAGTCGTGCTCAGCTCACCGCGAGGGCCGACGCGGTACGCCGACACGGTGTTATCGCCCCGGTTCAGCACGTACGCGGTACGGCCGTCCGGCGCGAACGTCACGGGCGAGGGCTCCGTGCCGGCGGCGGTCGGGATCAGGTCACCTCCGGGACGGGCCTGAGGCCGCGTCCAGCAATCAAGGGAGCCGCTGGGGATCACGCGCTGCCGAGCCAGGGGCGCGTGCCTTCCAGCATAGGAAGAGGCATCGCTCACGTCAGGACGGGTGGCCTGTCTCGCCATGATCGAGCTAGTGGCTGGCGAACGGGGTGTGGTCCGCTCGGGCGAGGTCCTGGACGAAGGCCTTGAGCTTCAGAGCCGTGCGGGCGGCGTAGCGGGTCACGGGCGATCGGCGGGGGCCGTACGCGGCGGACCACAGAAAGGGAACGCGGTTCATGCGTTCAGCGTGGTCTCCTCCACGCCCATCGGTCCAACACATCATTTCGCTATCGGCCATCGATATCGTAGATGGATGGAGATGCGGCAACTGCGCCATTTCGTGGCGGTGGCGACGCATGGCAGCTTCACGGCGGCGGCCCGCGCGGAGCTGATCGTCCAGTCGGCGCTGAGCACCTCGATCCGCAAGCTGGAACAGGACCTCGGCACGGACCTCTTCGACCGCACCGGGCGGCGGCCGGTGCTCACGCCTGCCGGCGAGGCGTTCCTCCCGGCGGCGCGGGCGCTCCTGGCCGACGCGACGGCGGCGCGGGACGCGGTCGCGGCGGTCACCGGGCTGGCGACGGGACGGGTCGCGATCGGCACCTTCCAGACCCTGACCAGGGTCGATCTGGCCGCGGAGCTCGCCGCCTTCCACCTCAAATGGCCGGGCGTCCAGATCTCGGTGCACGAGGCGCCGGTCGGCGAGCTGGTCGACCGCCTGCTCGCCCGCGAGCTGGACCTGGCCTACCTCGCCAGCGCGGGCCCCGGCGTCCCGGACGGGCTGACCGCGTTCGGCGCCTGGGAGGAGGAACTCGTCCTGGTCACGCCGCCCGGCCACCGGCTCGCGGGCGACCGCCGCGCGCTCTTCTCCGACCTGACCGACGAACACTTCGTCGACTTCCGCGCGGGCACCGGCCTGGAGTCCGCCGTCCGCCGCCTGGCCGCGAGCTGTGGTCTGGAACGGCACATCACCTGCGAGGTCACCCAGATCAGGCTGCTGGTCGAGCTCGTGCGGGCCGGTATCGGCATCGCGATCGTCCCGCGCCTCGTGGGGGAGCGGGCCGGGCTCCCGTGCCTCACGATCCGCCAGCCCGACCCCGCCCGCACGACCGTCCTCGCCGGCCGCGCGCCCAAGCCCACCAACCCGGCCGCCGCCGCCCTCCTGGATCACCTGCTCGAATAGCAGGCAGCGACCCCACCGTGCACGACAGTTCCGTAGGCGGCCGCCCGCCCACGAGCCGTGGCCGGCCTGCACCGTGACCCTCCGCACCGGCGGGCGGCGGGGATGATCACTATGCTGGCGGTTTCTGGGATGGAGGGGTGAATGGCTACTACGGCGCAGGTCATCGCGTTCGCGGGGACCATGGGGCTCGGTGCGATGTCGCCGGGGCCGGACTTCGCGATCGTGGTCCGGCACGCGGCCACCGGCGGGCGGCGGGGCGGGACGGCCGCCGCGGCGGGGATCGCCGCGGGCGTGCTGGTGTGGGTTGCGGCGGCGGCGCTGGGCGTCGCGGCGCTGCTGGCGGCCTCGGCGGCCGCGTTCACGGTGGTGAAGGTCGTCGGCGCGGGCTATCTCCTTTATCTGGGTGTGCGGTCGCTGATCGCGGCCAGGCGGGGTGGGACGGGTGAGGTCGCTGAAGAGGAGACCGCCGCGTCCCCGTGGGACGCGTTCCGGCAGGGGTTGCTGTGCAACGTGCTGAACCCGAAGGCGGGCGTCTTCTTCGTCGCATTGATCCCGCAGTTCGTGGGGGGCCATCCGGCCGTGTCGGAGGCCCTGGTGCTGGCGGTGGTGGCCGCTCTCGTCGCGGCGGTCTGGTTCACCATCGTCGCCAACGTGGTGGGGGCGCTGCGGCGGGTGTTCTCGCGGCAGCGGGTCCGGCGTGCCGTCGACGGGCTCACGGGCGCGGCTCTGATCGGGCTCGGGCTGCGGCTGGCCGTGACCCGCTGAGCACGTTGGACGTAGGGCGCGGGGTTTCCCTAGAGTCCCGATCATGCGGAATCGTAGATCGATCCTGTCCGGGTCCACGTTCGAAGAGCAGATCGGCTACGCGCGGGCGGTGGTGGACGGGGAGTGGGTGCACGTCTCCGGCACCACCGGATTCGACTACGCCACGATGACCATCGAGGACGATGTCGTCGCCCAGGCCGAGCAGTGCCTGGCCAATATCGCGGCGGCGCTCACCGAGGCCGGTGCCACGTTCGGCGACGTCGTCCGGGTCCGCTACATGCTGCCCGATCCGGCGGACTTCGAGCCGTGCTGGCCGGCCCTGCGCGCGGCCTTCGGCTCCGCGCGGCCCGCCGCCACCATGATCTCCTGCGGGCTGGCCGATCCGAGGATGCGCATCGAGATCGAGGTCACCGCGAGACGTCGGTGAGGGGGACGCCGTAGGTCTCGGTGAGGCGGGCGACGACGCTGTCGTTGCCGTTCTCCTTGGCCTCGGCCAGCTCGTCCGCCGTGACCCCCACGGCGGTGATGAAGTCCACGCGGCCGTTGGGCGCCTCGATCGTGCCGAGGAGCGGGTCGGTGACGAACGCCAGCGCGGTGAGCCGGCCACTGTCGCCGAGCGAGCCGGCGACCCGCATCCGGTGGCCGTCGGCGAACGGGTAGCCGTCGCCGAAGACGTAGTCGCCCAGGTTGAGCAGCGCCTGCAGCGCCCAGCCGGGCGGCTGCTCGTCGTTCTCCCCGCAGGGCACGCGCATCGTCAGCTCGAATCCGAGGCCGCTGGTGGTGGTATCGAGATCCAGGATGCCGTCCAGGTCGCTGAAGCCGTGGGTGACCAATAGCCAGTGGCCGTCGGCGCGATGGGCGCTGAGCTCCTGGACGCCCTGGCCCACCGGGGCCTCGGTCGACCAGCGCAGCCGCGGGCGGTCCGGCAGGAGGGCCTCCAGGGTCGCGACGATCGCCATCCGGCTGCCCTCGGGGACGCCCGACTCGAGGTACGCGTCGAACACCACCGCCCACAGGCCGTCCCGGGTGAACGCCTTCTCGTCCCGGGCCCGCAGAGTCGCCAGGAGCTGCTCGGTGTAGAGGCGGGCCTCCTCGGCAGGGGAGCCGGCCAGCTCGATCGTGCGGAGCGAGATCCGGTAGAGGAACTCCACGAAGTCGTCGAGGGTCGAGTTGACGGGCTCGGCGTCCCGCGGCACGCCGTCGTCCAGCCCGAGCGTGAGGACGAGGCCGCTTTCGATATCCAAGCAGTACCGGACGCGGTCGTCGGTGGCGGCCTTGCCGAGCACCAGCAGACGCAGGGGCCCGGCCTCGACGAGCGTGAAGGTGTCGAAGTCACCGTCGACCTTCGTCGTGAAGAACATGTCGGCGGTGACCGGGAGCCCGGCCGAGCACAGCGCCTCGGCGTCGGCGGGCCGCAGGCCATGGCGTTCGGCGTCGGCCGGATCCAGCGTGATGACCTCGTCCGCGCCGAAGAGGCGGACGAGCTCGGAGTGAGTGGCCACGGGAGGCCTTCCGTCGGAGGGGAGCGACGAGGACCAAGATCCTCTGTTTTCAGTTCCCCGTTGGACGGTCGATCCGGGCCACGAGTTCCTCCAGGAGCGCGACGAGGCGCCCGCGATCGGCGGGCCGGAGCCAGCCGAAGAGCTCCTCGCCGGCCACGGCCGCCTCGGCCCGGGCGGCGTGCAGGCGCGCGCGGCCCTCGCCGGTCAGCTCGATCGCGTACGCGCGGCGGTCGTGGGCCGAGCGGTTGCGGGTCGCCAGCCCGGACCGTTCGAGCTCGTCCATGATCCGCACCATCGCCGACTTGTCCAGGTCGAGCAGCTCGCTGAGGTGCCGCTGGCTGGTCGGCCCGTGCCGGTCGAGCGCCGACAGCACGCCGAAGTGGCGGACCTCGATGCCGAACGGCCGCAGGCGCCCGGCGAGCCTCTCCCGGGAGTTGTAGTGCGCCGTGGCCAGCAGGAATCCCAGTGCCAGGTCGTTGTCACGCGGGTCGCCCAGGACCGACGGCGTCTCCGGTTGTTCCACCCTCCCATCGTAGTGGCACGCGATATAGTCTCATTTGAGATTGTCTTATATGCTTCTAATCGGGCGGCTCCGACGAAGCAGGGAGAAGTGAATGCGCGACATGAGCAGGCGGCGGGTCCTTCAGGCGGCCGCGCTCACCACGGCCGCGGCCGGGCTCGGCTCGTCCACCGCGGCGGACGCCACGGTCCGCCCCTTCCGGATCGACACCCACCACCACGCCGTCCCCCCGGCGATGCGCAAGTGGGCGGTCGAGCAGGGCCTCCTGCCCGCTGAGGGCGGGCCGCGCTGGGGTCAGTGGAGTCTGTCGGAGACCCTCCGCACGATGCGCCGCAACCAGATCGCGCTCGGGGTCGCGTCGGCACCGGTCCCGTCCCAGGCGTTCCGGAACCGGGCGCTGGCGGTGTCCGGGACGCGGATCATCAACGAGGACCTGGCCGATCTCGCCCGCGAGCACCCTGCGAGGTTCGGGTTCTTCGCCTACCTGCCGCTGCTCCACGTCGACGTCGCGCTCCAGGAGGCCGCGTACGCGCTCGACGTGCTCAAGGCGGACGGGGTGCTGCTGATGACCAACGACGGGACGCGCTACCTCGGGGACAAGGCGTTCGACCCGCTCTTCGCGGAGCTCGACCGGCGCCGCGCGGTGATCTTCACCCATCCCGGCTCGCTGCCCGGGAGCGACTTCGCGGTGCCGGGCATGGACGACTGGATCGCCGACTTCATGCTGGACACCACCAGGGCCGCCTTCAACCTCGTCGCCTCCGGGACGATGGACAGGCATCCGCGGATCTCGGTGATCCTCTCCCACGCGGGCGGCTTCCTGCCGTACATCGGCGGGCGGATCGAGCACGCGGGCCGGACGGGGCGCGGTCCGAGCCCGGCCGCGTTCCGCCGGGCGGTGCGGCGGTTCTACTACGACACCGCCGCCCCGCCCTCGCCCTACGCCACGCCCACCCTGCTCGCCGCGGCCGGGGCCGGGCAACTGCTCTACGGCACCGACTGGGCGCAGACGACGGCCCCGGAGGTCGCGCAGACGACGCGCGGTCTCGAACGCGACCCGGCGCTGAACGACCGCATGCGCGACGCCATCTACCAGGGCAACGCGCTCCGCCTGATGCCCACGCTCGCCCGGCGCCTGCGTCCCGCACGCCCCGCGCCCGCGTCGGCGCCTGTGCCTGCGTGAGTTTCTTGAGGAAACCGACTACGCTGGTGTCATGCAACGCACCTCGCTGGCCGAGTTCCCCTGCTCGATCGCCCGGACCCTCGACGTCTTCGGCGAGTGGTGGACGCCGCTGATCGTCCGGGACGTCTACCTCGGGCTCCGCCGCTTCGAGCAGATCCAGTCCAACCTGGGGATCTCCCGCAAGGTGCTCACCCAGCGCCTGGACCGCCTCGTCGAGGAGGAGATCCTCGCCCGCCGCCCCTACAGCGAACGCCCCCCGCGCCACGAGTACGTGCTCACCGAGCGCGGCCGCGAGCTCGTGCCCATCCTGCTCGCGCTCATGGCCTGGGGCGACCGCTGGACGTCGGGCGAGGACGGCCCCCCGATGACCGTCCGCCACGAGACCTGCGGCCATGCCGTCACCCCCGTCGTGAGCTGCCCGGACTGCCGCGAGCCGCTGACCGCGGACGGCGTGCGGCCCGAACCGGGCCCGGGTGCCCGGATCGGGCCGGGCACCCACGAGATCGCCCGCGTCCTGGGCCGCCACCCGGGCTGACGGGGCGCCGCACCCGGGCCGGCGGGCACCGGCCCGCGTCCTACTTCACCTCGCGCCTGACCAGGCGGATGGTCCCGATGACGAGCGGCAGGACCATCCACAGCGCGAGCGAGGTGCCGGCGCGGGCCCACTCCTCGGCGGTGATCCCGGGCTCGCTGAGCGCGGTGAGCGTGCGGTTGGTGTCCAGCCAGCCCGCGGGACCCCTCAGCTTGCTCACCATCTCGCCGAGCGTCCCCCAGACCGTGGGCAGCAGGAAGAAGAGCACGATCGCCAGCGGCGAGTTCATGAAGAGCATTCCGAACGCGATGCCCATGAAGAGCACGAGCACCGCGAAGAGCACGGTCAGGCCGAAGCGGCCGGGGCTGAGCGACCAGCTTCCGTCCGAACGGCCCAGCACCTCGCCGATCGTACGGGCGATCAGCGCCGTCACGAGCCCGACGCAGGCGAAGAGGGCGCCGAGCACCGAACCCGCGATCAGCTTGGCGGCCAGGATCCGGGGCCGTTCCGGCACGAGGGTGAACGTGGTGAGCGCCGTGCGCTGGGACCACTCGGTCGTGACCGCGAGGATGCCGAGGACGGGCAGCAGGATCGTGACGCCGGTCTGCGAGGCGCTGAAGAACTCCGGCAGCGTCTGGTCCTCCTTCGGCACCGCGAAGAGCACGACCGGCATCATCGCCACGGCGGTCAGGCCGATGAGGATGAGCAGCCACCGGCCCGACCGGGTGTCGATCATCTTGCGGAGCTCGACGACGGTGAGCCGGGCGAGGGGCGGGCGGGCCGGCTCCAGCAGGGCGGCGGGTGCGGTGACGGCGGTCATCGGAGTGCCTCCTGCGAAGCCGGAACCGAAGCCGGAACCGAGGTCGGGGCCCCGGCGGACGCGGCGGCGGGATTGGTGAGGGAGAGGAACAGCTCCTCCAGACCGCCCCCGCTGGCCTGGCGAAGTTCGAGGAGCACGGTGCCCGTGGCGGCGGCGGCCCGTCCCACGGCCTCGGCCGGCGCCTCGACGATGAAGGCGCCCTGGCCGTCGGGCCGGGCGGGCAACCCCGCCTGTGCCAGTGTCGCCTGGAAGGCGGCGCCGTCCAGGGCGCGCACCACGACGCCGGTGGGCTCGCTGAGGAGTTCGTGCTTGGTGCCCTGCGCGGCGACGCGCCCGCCCGCGATGACCACGAAACGGTCGGCGACGGCCTCCACTTCGAGCAGCAGGTGCGAGGAGAGCAGGACCGCCCCGCCCCGGTCGGCGAAGTCGCGCAGCATGGAGCGCATCCAGTGGATGCCCTCGGGGTCGAGACCGTTGGCGGGCTCGTCCAGGATCAGCACGCTGGGATCGCCGAGAAGGGCCTGGGCGATGCCGAGGCGCTGCCGCATGCCGAGGGAGTAGCCGCCGACCCGGCGCTTGGCCGCCTTGGGCGACAGGCCCACGCGGTCGAGCATCTCGCCGACGCGCTTCTGGTCGACGCCGAGCACGTGCGCGGTCAGCGCGAGGGTCTCGCGGCCGGTGCGGCCCGCGTGCTGCGCGGCGGCGTCGAGGAGGACGCCGACATGGCGGCCGGGATTGCTGATCCGGCGGTACGGGACGCCCTTGACCGTCGCCGACCCGCTGGTGGGCGGGGTGAGGCCGCAGATCATCCGCATGGTGGTGGACTTGCCCGCGCCGTTGGGGCCGAGGAAGCCGGTGACCGTTCCCGGCTCGCACCGGAACGAGACGTCCTCGACCGCGGTGACCTCGCGATATCGCTTGGTCAGATGCTCAACACTGATCATGCCTCCAGGCTGCCGGCCGGGCCCGGCGCGGCACATCGGCCGGGCGTCGGCGCCCGGTTCGACCAAAGTCGGTGATCAGCCGTCCGAAGGATGATCAATCGTCTGGATGATCAGTCGTCCGGGGGATCGTCGCCGCGCGCGTCGTGCACGAGCAGCGCGATCTGGACCCGGTTGTTGAGCTCCAGCTTGGTGAGGAGCCGCGAGACGTACGCCTTGACCGTGGCGACGCTGAGCGACAGCTCCTTGCCGATCTCGCTGTTGGTCTTGCCCTGACCGACCAGCAGCGCGACCGACCGCTCGCCGTCGCTCAGCCCGGCCAGCCGCTCGCGGGCCCGGGCCTGGCGCGGGGCGACGCCCGCGCCCGCCACGTACGACATCATCCGGCGCAGCACCGCCGGCGACATCATCGGCTCGCCCGCCGCGACCTGCCGGATCGCGCGCATGATCTCCGGCGGCGGCGTGTGCTTGAGCAGGAACCCGCCCGCCCCCGCGCGCATCGCGCGCAGGATGTGGTCGTCGGTGTCGAACGTCGTCAGGATGATGATCTCGGGCGGTTCCCGCCGCGAGCGCAGCAGCTCGGTGGCGGCCAGCCCGTCCATCCGCGGCATCCGGATGTCCATCAGCACCACGTCGGGCCGGTGCTGGTTGACGGCCGCCACGACCTCGGCGCCGTCGCCGACGTCCGCGACCACCTCCAGGTCGTCGGCGCCCGCCAGCATCATGGACAGGCCCCGCCGGACGAGGGCGTCGTCGTCGACGATGAGCACGCGGATGTGCGCGTCCGCCGCCGTCACTTGTCTGCCGTCACTTGTCGATACCGTCACTCACTGGTCGGGCCCGGCTCGCGGCCTGGCCGGGCGGGCAGGGGAAGGGGCAGGGACACGCGCAGCCGGAATCCGTCGCGGGTCCGGCCGTGTTCGATCGTTCCGCCGACGAGGTCGACGCGTTCGCGGAGGCCGACGAGCCCGGCGCCCGCGCCGGGAAGGCCCAGGGCGGCCAGGGAGGGCAGCAGCGGGTTGGCCACCTCGATGGTCAGCTCGCCGCCCGCGGCCTCGACCGTGACCCGCACGTGCGAGCCGGGCGCGTGCTTGCGGGCGTTGGTCAGGCCCTCCTGGACGACACGGTAGGCGTGCCGCCCGATCCTGGCCGGGATGGCGTCCGGGTCGGGGACGCGGACGTCCAGGGTGACGTGCGCCCCGGCCGCACGCGACTCGTCGATCAGTGCCGGGAGGTCGGCGAGCGTCGGCTGCGGCCGGTCCCGCTCGCCGGCGGCCGCCGCGGTCTCGCCGGTGAACGGGGCGTCGGTGCGGAGCACGCCGATCACCTCGCGCAGATCCTCCATCGCCTCGTACGCGGACCGCCGGATGATCCCCGCCGCCTCGCGCTGCGCCGCCGGGGCGTCCGGGCCGAACTCCAGGGCGCCCGCGTGCACCGACAGCAGCGAGATGCGGTGCGCGAGGACGTCGTGCATCTCGCGGGCGATGCGCTCGCGTTCCAGTAGCCGGGCCTCCTCGACCCGCAGCCGCTGGCCCTCCTCGGCTTCCAGGGCCCGGTCCTTGTAGGAGCGCATCAGCTCGCGCTGGGTCCGGACGAGCAGGCCCACGGCGACCAGCACCGCGTAGCCCAGGTAGAAGGTGACGATGCCGTCGCGGAAGTCCTGCCCCTTAAGCAGGGCCCAGAAGACGAGGGTGATGAGCCAGAGGTTGGTGGCGGTGACGATGGCGGTCACCCGCCACGGCCGGAACACCGCGACCGTGTAGACGGCCATCGCCGCGCTCCCGTACGCGGTGGACGAGGTGAGCTGGGCGATCATCATCACGACGGCCAGCGTTGCGGGCCTGGCACGCCGGAACAGCAGGAACACCACGCAGGTGACGGCACCGATGGCCGCGTCCCACCAGATCTTCTTATGGTCGAAGGTCCGCTCTGAGTTCTCGAGCATCGCCAGCCCGAGGATCGCCGCGAAGACCGTGGCGCACGCGTCGGCGGCCCACTCGCGCTTCGTGCGCCGCAGTTCCACCCGGTCAACGGTATCGGCCGGCGGACGCACCGGCAGTGACCGCAGGTCGACGCGGTACCGACTTTGGTCGATGGGGCCAGCCCCCAGATCGGTGCACCGGCCCGCACCACCCCGGATTCGGGAGATCGCTCGCCTGCGCCCGGCGCGTCCGCTCCCTAGCGTCGTTGCCCATGACCATCACCGAACACAGGCCCGGCGGACGGCGCCCGGGCGCGGTCGTCGCGGCGCTCACGATCGGCGCCGCGGGCCTGGCGCTCGCGCCCCCCGCCACCGCGGCCACCACCGCTCTCGACCGCTACCACACGCAGAAGATCGTCTGGAAGGACTGCACGCTCGGCCCCGATGACGAAGTGGGCAAGGAACTCGACAAGGCGGGCGCCAGATGCGCCGACGTGACCGTCCCGCTCGACTACGCCGAACCCGGCGGCCGCACGATCAAGGTGGCGATCTCGCGGCTGGCCGCCACCGACCGGGCGAACCGGATCGGCACCATGCTGATCAACGGCGGCGGTCCGGGGCCCGCGATCGACATGCCCCCGTACATCCGCGACCTCATGGGCGACGCCGGGAAACGGTACGACCTGATCGGGATGGATCCGCGCTCGATCGGCCGCAGCGCCCCGGTGGACTGCGGCTGGCAGATCGGCACGTGGATCAGGTCGGCGGGCGTGGACCGCCGCGGCTTCGACCGCGCCGCCGCGTTCGCCAAGGACCTGGCCGCCAAGTGCGCGCGGGTCGATCCGGAGCTGATGACGAACATCAGCACCCGCAACGCCGCACGTGACATCGACGTCGTGCGCGCCGCGCTCGGCGAACGGAAGATCTCCTATAACGGCGCGTCGTACGGCACGTACCTCGGCGCCGTATACGCCCAGCTGTTCCCCGGAAGGCTCGACCGCACCCTGCTCGACAGCGCCGTGGACCCGGCCAAGTGGGGCCCCGGGCTCCTCAAGGACACCGGCGAGGCGAACGAGCGGGCGCTGGCGGCCTGGGCCGGATGGGCGGCGAAGCGGAACGCCACGTACGGCCTTGGAGCGACCCGCAAGGAGGTCCTCGACACCGTTCTGCACGTCGTTCAGGCCTCCGCACGCGAGCCGCTGCGCGTGGGGAGGTTCGAGGTCGACGACAACGTTCTCCCCGCCCTGCTGTTCGGCTATCTCGGGGACGACCGCGACAAGGCACGGTCCGAACTGGCGGATGCCGTGAAGGTCTTCACGACCGCCGCCGCCGGGCGTCCCGCCGAGCCGGGCGCCCGCCTGGACGAGGAACTGACGTTCGCGCTGACCGGGGCGGAGTCGCGCTACGGCAGCGCCCAGGTCGCCCTGCTGTGCGGTGACGCCGCGGGAGAACGGGATCCCGAGGTCCTCTGGCGGGACGTCCAGCGCAGCCGCAAGCGGCACCCGGTGTTCGGCGCCGTCGCGCACAACATCAACCCCTGCGCGTTCTGGCCGTACACGCCGCGCGAGAAGCCGACCCGCGTCTCCACCCGCCTGCCCTCGCTCGTCGTCGGCGCCACCGGCGACACCCGCACCATCTACCAGGGCAGCCAGACCCTGCACCGCCTGCTGCCCGGCTCACGCCTGCTCACCCTGCGCGGCGCCAATTTCCACGCGCCCTACCAGGCCGCCTACGGAAACGCGTGCGTCAACGACCAGGTCAACGCCTATCTGGGAACGGGGGTGCTGCCCAGCAAGGACGTCGTCTGCGAGAAATGACCCCGGCGATCCGTCAGGTGAGGGGCTGGCCGGTGACCGGAGCGCCGAGCGCGCTGCCCTTGAGCCACTCGTCCCACGAGATCGCCCACGGCGTCGGGCCGTTGCCGAACCGCAGCTTGCGCGTGGTGCCGGTGACCTCGATGACGTCGCCGCGCTGGGTGAAGTTGTAGAACCACTTCGCGTCCGAGGGGGCGGCGTTGACGCAGCCGTGGCTGACGTTGGCGCTGCCCTGGGACCCGGTGGACCACGGAGCCGAGTGGACGAACGTGCCGCTGTAGGTCATGCGGACGTTCCAGTCGGTCGGCGTGCGGTACTCGCCCGGGTTGCCGGTCGTGGAGGAGTCCATGACCATGTGCGACAGCTTCTCCTGGGCGATCATGACGCCGGTGTAGCTGTCGTCCCCCGGCTTGCCGAGGCTGACCTTCATCGTCCGGACGGTCTCGCCGCCGTCGGTCACCGTCGCCTTGTGCGTCTTGGCGTTGATCTTCGTGTAGTGCTTGGCCCCGACCGTGAAGTTCAGCGTGCGGTCCTTCACCCCGTACGTCCCGTTGCCCGCCTTGACGCCCGCCAGATGCGCGACCACCTGGACCTTGGAGCCCGCCGGCCAGTACACGCGGGGCCGGAAGTCGACCTCCTTGTCGCTGATCCAGTGCCAGGCGCCCTCGACCGGCTTGGACATGCGCACCACCAGCGACCGCTCGACCGCCGCGCGGGCCTCCTTGCCCGTGACCGGCTGCGTCAGCAGGAGCTGGACCGGCATGCCGACGCCGACCTTCTCGCCCTCCAGCGGCGCCATGCCGCTCTCGAGCTTCTTGCGCGGGGTGAGGGTGGTGAACGTGGACGTGGCGGTGACCGGCTTGCCGTCATCGGTGCCCTTGGCGGTGACGGTGTACGTCGTCGCCGGGCGCAGCGTCCAGCGCGACTTCCACGACAGCCCGTCCGCGGCCAGGGCCCCCTCGGCCTTGTGGCCCTTGGCGTCCGCGACCGTCACCTCGGTCAGCTTGCCCTTGTCGGCCTTGACCGTGACCGGCTGGTCGGGCGCGACCTGCTTGGTGCCGGTGGCGGGCGTGATCGCCAGCTTGGCGTCGCTCTTCCCGCCGCCGCCTCCGCCGCCCTTCCCGCCGCCGTCGCCGTCCCCGCCGGACGAACATCCGGCCGCGGCGACCGCCACCGCGAGCATGGCCGCCGCAAAAGCCCGACCCTTGACCACTGTGCCCCTCCTCGTCATCCGATAAGGGCTTCCCCCCGTTGGCCAGAGTATGTCGCCGGAAAACCGTTTGCCCCCGTCTCGGAACATCGGTGACGCTGGACGCATGGAGGTCATCTTTCACCGGCAGGCGGCCGCCGTGTACTTCAGCACCGCCGCGCGGGACGACGGCGTGACCGTCAGGGTGCCGGGCTACGACCGCAAGAGCCCGGTCCCGCACGACCTCGCCCATTTCGTCGCCGAACGCGAGTTCGGGCTGAACCGGGGCTTCTGGGGCAGCGTCGCGGCCGGCGCCATGTTCACGAACATGACGGTCCTGGAGGGACGGCGGCGCCCCCACGCCGACGAGCGCTCCAAGCGGATCATGAAGGCCAACGAGCAGTGGGTGTGGGCGTCCGAGGCGGTCGCGGGAGCGATCCACGACGCGGTAGAGCACGATCACACCCCCGGCCAGGCACTGGAGGCCCTCCGCAAGATGCACGGCGCCATGAGCCGCGAGCCCCTGCGGATAGCCCTCGACGACGTCGAACAGGCGATCGCCGCCCTGCGCGCCGCCGCCGACCGCTGGACCCGGACGCCGGTAGGGGAGGGCATGGCGCTCCAGTGGCGGCTCCCCGTCCACGACCCGGGCCTAGGAGAACGCCGCTCCAAGCCCCGCCAGAGCCCCCGCCGCACCCGCTGACCCCTGGGTTCACGCCCACACACGGCGGGCCCGGTCGCTGGAACTTCGGAAGATCGTTCCAGCGACCGGGCTCGCACTCGTGTGTCACGCTGACGGCGTTACGGGGAGCCGATGCGTTCGATGCCGCGGGGCAGCTGCGACGCGGCCGCCCGGTCCAGGAGGAACAGCGTGCGCTGGCGGCCGCGGGCGCCGGCGACCGGCACCTGCACCGGGCCCGCCTCCTTGGACAGCCCGAGCCGGACGGCCCTGGCCTTCTCCGCGCCGGCCGCGAGGACCCAGACCTCGCGGGCGGCCCGGATCGAGGGGAACGTCAGCGAGATGCGCGTGGGCGGCGGTTTGGGCGCGCCCCGCACCGCCACCACCGGGCGCTCGTCGTAGACCGCCGGCATCTCGGGGAACAGCGACGCCACGTGCGCGTCCGGGCCCACGCCCAGCATCAGGATGTCGAACGAGGGCACCGGCCCGTGGTCCTCCGGCCTGGACGCGGCGCGCAGCCGCGCGGCGTACCGTTCGGCCGCCGCCTCCGGGTCGGCCCCGTCGGGGCCGTCGGTGGCGGGCATGGCGTGCACCCGGGCCGGGTCGACGTCCACGTGGTCGAGCAGCGCCTCGCGGGCGCCGGTCTCGTTGCGCTCCGGATCGCCCGTCGGCCGGAACCGCTCGTCGCCCCACCAGATGTCCAGGCGCCGCCAGTCGATGGCCTCGCGGGCCCCGCTCGCGCAGAGCTCGGCGAGCACCGCGGTGCCCACGCCGCCGCCGGTCAGCACCACCGAGGCCGTGCCCCGGGCCGCCTGCACGTCGACGATCCGGGTCACCAGCCGGGCCGCGACCGCCTGCGCCAGCAGCGCCTGGTCACGGTGGATCAGAACGGCCGGGGTGGTCATCAGCTGCCCGCCTGCTTCGGCTTGGCCTTGGAACGCGGCGCGGGCTTGGCGGGCTCGGCGTCGTCGCGCTTGGACAGGTCCTTGGCGAAGCGCTCCGCCGCCTCCTGGTACGGCTCGTCGGGGTCGAGCCGCCGCAGCTCCTCGGCCAGCAGCTCCGGCATCGGGCGGCGCATCAGCGCCACCTGCCGGTCCGGCTGATCGGGCCGCGACAGCGTGGCCACCCGGCCGTCCGGCCGGGACACCGCGATGTCGCCGCCCGTGGTGGCCAGCCGCACGCCGGTGATGCCGGGCCCGTCGGAGACGACCCGGCTCACCGGGACGCCCAGCCGGATCGACAGCCACGCGGCGAGCAGCTCGGCGCTGGGGCTGTCGGGCTCGGCGGACACCTCGCCCGAGAGGACCTCGTCGTGGTCCTGGTCGAGCGCGGCCGCGAGCAGCGACCGCCACGAGGTGAGCCGCGTCCAGGCGAAGTCGGTGTCGCCCGGCTTGTAGCCCTCCGCGAGCTTGGCCAGGGTGCCGAGCCGGTCGCGGGCGGCGTAGGAGTCGGTCACCCGGCGCTGGGCGAGCGCGCCCAGCGGGTCCTCGCAGGGCACCTTCGGGACCTTGCCGCCGGGCCACCACGTCACGACCGGCGTGTCGGGCATGAGCAGCGGGATGACGACCGAGTCGGCGTGCTCGGCGAGCGGCCCGTACATGCGCAGCAGCACGGTCTCGCCCGGGCCGGTCTCGCCCATCCGGATCTCCGCGTCCAGGCGCGAGGTGCTGCCGCGCGCCTCCCGGGAGATGACCGTCAGGACGCGGCACGGGTGCTCGCGGGACGCCTCGGTGCCCGCCCGGACGGCGTCGTACTGCGCCGACTCGTCGGTCACGATGATCAGTGTCAGCACCATGCCGACCGCGGGCCCGCCCATCAGATGCCGGGCCTGGGTGAGCGCCTCCTGGATCCGGCGCGTGCTGGTGTCGGTGAGATCGATGTTCATCTCAGATTCGCCTCCAGGCGCGTCCGTCGCGGGCCATGAGCTCGTCGGCGCCGGCGGGGCCGTAGCCGCCGGACTTGTACTGCTCGACCTTGGGCTTGGACGCCCAGTACTCGGTCACCGGGTCGAGGATCTTCCAGGACAGCTCGACCTCCTCCTGGCGCGGGAACAGCGGCGGGTCGCCGATGAGCACGTCCAGCAGCAGCCGCTCGTAGGCCTCGGGGGAGGACTCGGTGAACGACTCGCCGTAGGCGAAGTCCATGTTGACGTCCCGGATCTCCATCGAGGTGCCGGGCACCTTGGAGCCGAACCGGACCGTGATGCCCTCGTCCGGCTGGACCCGCATGACCAGCGCGTTCTCGCCGAGCTCCTCGGTGTCGGTCTGCGAGAACGGCTGGTGCGGGGCCTGCTGGAAGATCATCGCGACCTCGGTGACCCGGCGGCTCAGCCGCTTGCCGGTCCGCAGGTAGAACGGCACGCCCGCCCACCGGCGGGTGTCGATCTCCATCTTGATGGCCGCGTACGTCTCGGTCCTGGAGTCGGGCGGGATGCCGTCCTCGTCCAGATAGCCGCGCACCTTCACGCCGCCCTGCCAGCCCGCCGAGTACTGCCCGCGGGAGGTGGCCCGGCTCAGGTCGTCGGGCAGCCGGACCGAGGAGAGGATCTTGGCCTTCTCGGCGCGGACCGCCTCGGCGCTGAACGAGGTCGGCTCCTCCATCGCGGTGAGCGCGAGCAGCTGGAGCAGGTGGTTCTGGATGACGTCGCGGGCGGCGCCTATCCCGTCGTAGTAGCCCGCGCGGCCGCCGATGCCGATGTCCTCGGCCATGGTGATCTGCACGTGGTCGACGTACGAGCGGTTCCAGATGGGCTCGAACATCGTGTTGGCGAACCGCAGCGCCAGGATGTTCTGCACGGTCTCCTTGCCGAGGTAGTGGTCGATCCGGAAGATCGACTCCTCGGGGAAGACGCGGTGCACGGTGTCGTTCAGCTCGACCGCGCTCGCCAGGTCGTGGCCGAACGGCTTCTCGACGACGACCCGCCGCCAGGACTTCTCGTCGTGCTCGGCGAGGCCGCTGCGCTGCAGCTGCTCGACCACCTGCGGAAAGAACTTCGGGGGTATCGAGAGGTAGAACGCGTAGTTGCCGCCGGTGCCGCGGGTGGTGTCGAGCTCCTTGACCGCCATGGCGAGGGCGTCGAACGCGCCGGGGTCGCCGAACTCCCCGGGCACGAAGTGCATGCCCTCCGACAGGTGCTGCCAGACGTCCTCGCGGAACGGGGTCCGGGCGTGCTCCTTGACCGACTCGTAGGCGATCTGGCGGAAGTCCTGGTGGTCCCAGTCGCGGCGCGCGAAGCCGACCAGCGAGAAGCCGGGCGGCAGGAGGCCGCGGTTGGCCAGGTCGTAGATCGCGGGCAGCAGCTTCTTGCGCGACAGGTCCCCGGTGACGCCGAACAGCACCAGCACGCAGGGCCCGGCCACCCGGGGCAGGCGCTTGTCCCGCGGATCCCGGAGCGGATTGTCTTTCGTGCTCACCTGGCGGCCCCCTCTGCTCGCGGCATGCCCTGCTTCGTTCGTGACCCGGCAGGGCGCGTTCCCGCCCTCAGTCTGCTCTGACTATCTCGTGCTGTCGGCATATCTCCGGCTGTCGCTGTATTTCTCGCTGTGGCTGTGCATCTGGCTGTCACAGGTCGTGGCGACCTCATGCCTCTCCTCGGGCGGATTCGAGCAGCCGGGCGAGTCCCGCCCAGCGGTTCTGCAGGTGCAGCCGCACCACCGGGCGGCCGCCGGTCCGCGCCGCGCGGGCCTCCGCGAGGGCCCGCGCCAGCTGGAGCCGGCTCAACCGGTAGTGCCGGCCCGGGACCGGCACGTCGTGAACGACGTTCCCGGTCAACACCAGGTATACGCCCCTCTCCCGACGATCATTCCCGATCGCGGGGTAACGGGAACCCCAGCTGATCGTCACGGGGCGGGCACAGCGGGCGGCCAGCAGCGCGCCGAGCCGGCGCACCTGCGTGCCCTGCCCGCGGGCCCGGTCGGGGTCGAGATGGGCGACGATCGCCAGATGCCCGTCCGCGCCGACCCGTTCGGCCAGGGCGTCGAACAGCCCGGTCAGGTCGGTGGCGCGGCCGAGCACCGGATCGTGGGTGTGCACCTCGACGGCCTGCCCGGGATCGCCCACGATCAACACGGTGGACGCGGCGGATTCCTCGGCGGGCACATCCGGTGCCGTGGCGTGCGGGTCCGGCTGGGCGTGCGGGTCCGGCTCGGCGTGCGGGTCCGGCGTCGCGGCGCCGGGCGGGGGCGCCAGCGGGTCCCCGCCGAGCAGCTGGGCGGCCACGGCGGCGGCGTACTCCCAGACGACCAGCTGCACGGACGGCGGAGCGGTGACCGTGGCGTCGTCCTGCCGCGGCCGCCCGTCCAGGGTCACGAGGAAGACGTCGTCGGACGGCAGGACCGGCAGGCCGCCGTGCTGGACGAGCGGCAGCATCCGCCCGCCGGTCGCCTCGGCGAGCAGGACCGCCACCCAGTCCGCGAGGCCCGGCAGGGAGGCCGGGTAGTCGCCGAGGACGACGGTCGGGCGGCCGGCCCGGGCCGCGCCGCCGAGGATGGCGCCCAGCACCAGGCCCGGGTTGTTCTCCGGGCGGGTGAGCGCGGGCAGCACGGTCGCCGCGTGGTCGAGGAGCCTCGCGACGTCGGTCCCGGCGAGCGCCGCCGGGACGAGCGCGTACGGGGAGAGGGCCCCGAAGGGCGTGCGTCCCGGTGCCTCGATCAGGGGATGACCCGCCTCGTTCGCCCGCTTCGCCGAGGCGGAGCCCGGTTCGGCGACGGTGACGAAGCGCCGGGCGATCTGCGCGGGGGACAGGTCCAGGTCCTGGAACATCCGGACGAGGATCTGGCGCAGCGTCTCGGTGGCGGTGTCATCGCCGGTCACCACGACCATCGTGCGGTCCAGCCGGTCGCGGTCGGCGCCGAGCCGCGCCACCGGGCCGGGCTCGGCGCTGTCCAGCAGGGTCAGGGGCCGGCCCGCGGCGGAGTTGCGGGCGATGAGCCTGGCGGCGCGCGCCGGGGCGCCGCGCCCGAGCAGCGCCACCTCCGTGAGGCCCTCCGCGTCGGCCGTCGCCCGCAGCTCGCCGACGCGGGGGAGGAGCGCGCGGGAGGGGCCGGGCTGGCCGGGCCAGCACAGCGTGCGACCGTCGCCCGCCGCCGCGCCCGCCGACGGCCAGAGCGCCGGGTCCTCCGACGCCAGCCGGACCGGCACCTGGTCGATCCAGAGCCTGCCCAGCATGCGTTCCGCGGCGTCCCTGACGGGGCCGCGGGCGGTGACGGTCGTGTCGCCCGACACGACCGCGGTGAAGCTCGTCGCGGTCACGTCGAGCGGGCCGCCTCGGCGAGACGGCCGGCCGCCTCGGCGGGGTCGCGCAGGTGCAGCCGCAGGACGGGCAGACCGCGCTGGCGCAGCGCCCGGACCTCGGCCACCGCGCGGGCCAGCTGGAGCTTGCCGAGCGTGTACGGGCGGCCCGGCACCGGATGGTCGTCGGCCATGTCGCCGGTCACGATGAGGAACGCGCCGTTGCCCGGCCCCTCCTTGTGCACCGGCCCGGTCGCGTGCAGGTAACCGGGGCCGGGGCCGTACGACACCGGCCGCCCGGTGCGGCGGGACAGGGCGGGCGCCAGGTACCGGCCGGAGAAGTCGCCCGACAGGTAGGTGACCACCGACAGGTACCCGTTGGCGGGGATGCGGCTCAGCAGGTCGCCGAGGGCGGCGTCCAGGCCGGTGCCGCCGGTGTGGGCGAGATCGGTGTGGATCTCGATGTCGCCGTCGACGAACGCGGGCTCGCCGGCCATGAGCGGGCCCGTGCCCGCCGCGCGCAGGATCGTCGCCGCGTCGTCCTCGGCGTCCTGCACGACGGGGCCGCCGGGCTCGAACGGGTTGACGCCGAGGAGCCAGCCCGCCACCGTCGTCGCGTACTCCCAGACGAGGAACTGGCCGCCCAGCGGCGCCCACAGCGAGGTGTCGGCGTCGGCGCCGGTCGCGGCGGTGGGATTGAGCGCCACGGCGTGCATGTCGGGGCTCGGCCCAGGACTGCCGGGCGGTTCGAACGCCAGCACGCCGCGGCCGCGCTTGCCGGTGCCGACGGCGAGGAGCTGGGAGATCCACGCGCTGAGGGCGCTGGGCCCGGCCGGCTCGCGCACCACCACCTTGTCGCGGGGGAAGCCGCCCGGCCCCTGCTGCGCGCAGCCGCCCAGGACCGCGCCGAGCAGCAGCCCGGGGTTCTCGTCCTCGCGGGCCAGGGAGGGCACGAGCGCGGCGGCCTCGTCGAGCAGCTGGTAGACGTCGCCGCCCGCCAGCATCGCCGGGACGAGGCCGTAGGCCGACAGCGCGCCGTAGTGCCCGGGCAGGTAGGGGTCGGTGAGCCCGACCCGGTAACCGCACTGGCGCGCGAAGTCGTGCAGCGGGCTGCCGTGGTCGGTGATGACGAGGAAGCGCCCGGCGATCTCGCGTTCGGACAGGCCGTGCTCGCGGAACGCCGCCGAGAAGATGCGCCGGTAGGCGTCGCCCTCCAGCGAGACGCCCGCCTTGCTGGAGAGCACGACGAGCGTGCGGTCGAGACGTTCGAGGGCGAACATGAGGGCGGCGATGTCGGCGCCGTCGAGCACGGTGAGCTCGCCGGACCGTCCGGCGCCCTGGTCGTCGGCGGGGACGCCGGGCGTGCCGCCCGCGGTCTGGACGGCGAGCGGCCGGCCCGCGGGGGAGTGCGCCTCGACGATCGCCTGCGCCGCCAGGGTCTCGGCCCCGATCCCGATCAGGACGATGTGGTCCAGGCCGGAGTAGCGGGCCTCGGCCACCAGGCCCTCGATCTGGTTGAGCAGGCCGTGGGAGGCGAACGGCAGGTCCAGCCAGCCGAGGCGGCTGTGGTCCACCGTGCGCCGCCCCCAGAGCCGGGGGTCCTTGGCCGCGAGCGCGCCGGGGACGCCGCAGCTCACGAGATAGTCGCGAGCCTGCAGCGCCGCGTCGAGCGCGTCACCGCGGGTCAGTACGTCGAATCCGGCCACCGTCCTCCAGCCCCCACCCACCACCATCAATTGACGGGCTTCGCCCGGAGCCATTTTGCTCCAGCCCCCACCCACCACCATCAATTGACGGGCTTCGCCCGGAGCCATCTGCTCCAGCCCCACCCGCCACCATTGATCGTCAAGCTGCGCTTGGCAGCCAACCCCATCGTTTCAGGGAAGAACGGGCAACAGCTACCAAAACGCCGATCTTCTGGATGACGATTTGCGCTCGACCACACGACCAGGAGGTGCCTGGCACGCCGGGGCGTGTCCCAGGACACACACGATGGTCAGCCGGTGAGCACCTTGGTCAGTTGCGCGATGCCCTCGTCGCGGTCTCGCAGGTGCAGCCGGAACACGGGGCGCCCGAGCGACCGCAGCACCCGCTGGTCTCCGAACGCCTGGGCGAGCTGCAGCTGGCCCAGCGTGTAGGGACGGTCCGGCACGGCGATGTCGTTCTTGACGGCCCCGGTGATCTGCAGGAACGTCCCGTTCCGCGGGCCGCCCTTGTGGAACTGCCCGGTGGAGTGCAGGAACCGCGGGCCCCAGCCGAACGTGACCGGCGCCGCGCGCTTGCGGAGCTCGGCGCCGCGTTCGGCCAGCAGGGACCGCAGCCCGGCCGCCGAGGCGTCGCCGAACCGGTCCAGATAGGCCATCACGGCGAGGTAGCCGTGGTCGGGCGCCGCCGCGAGGACGGCCTCGAACACCCCGGCCAGGTCTTTGACGCCCTTCAGCGACTCGTCGCGGCCGTGCACCTCCACGGCGCCCTCGACCAGCGCGGGGGCCGTGCGGACGACCGTGGGGGCGGTGCCCTCCTCGGCCCGCAGCAGCGCCGCGGTGTTGTCCTTGGACGCCTGGACGTCGGGCTCGTCGAACGGGTTGACCCCGAGGACGCGGCCCGCGACCGCCGTGGCGTACTCCCACAGCAGGAACTGCGCGCCCAGCGGGCCCGCGACGCTGAGCCCCGCGTCGCGGCCCGCGCCGGGCTCGTCCGGGCGGCTGCCCAGCACGACCCGGCGCATGTCGCCGGTCAGCTCGAAACCGGGCGCGTCGACGCTCTCGACGACGACCGGCAGCAGGCCCTTGCCGTCCTTGCCGGTCGACTCGGCGACGAGGTGCTCGGCCCAGCCGCCGAAGCCCGCCAGGCCGGAGCCGTTGTCGGCGATCACCAGCTTGTCGCGGCCGCCGAGGGCCGAGGAGCCGAGGACCGCGCCGAGCGTCAGCGCGGGGTTGTCGTAGGGCTGCTGGAGGGCGGGGGCCAGCGCCGACGCCTCGTCCAGGAGGCGCCGCACGTCCACGCCCGCCAGCGCGCTCGGCACCAGGCCGGACGCCGACAGCGCGCCGTAGCGGCCGCCCACGTCCGGGTCGGAGAGCACGAGCCGGTAGCCGGCCGCCTTCGCCACGGCCTCCAGCGGCGAACCGGGGTCGGTGACGACCACGAAGCGCCGCCGCAGCGCGTCACCGCTGATCCCGGCCTCGGCGAACGCCCGCTCGAAGACGCGGCGGTGCGCGTCGGTCTCGATCGTGCCGCCGCTCTTGCTGGACACCACGAGCAGGGTCCGGTCGAGGTGGTCGGCGAGGACGTCGGCCACCTGGTGCGGATCGGTGGTGTCGAGGACGGTCAGCTCGGCGTCGCCGGTGAGCGCGATGGTCTCGGCCGCGAGGGACGAACCGCCCATGCCCGCGAGCACGACGCGGTCGAGCCCCGCGCCGCGCGCCTCGCCGACGAGTTCGGCGAGGCGCCCGAGCAGCGCCCGCGAGCTCTCCGGCAGGTCGAGCCAGCCCAGCCGCCGGGCGGCCGCGGGCGCGGCGTCCGGCCCCCAGAGCCCGGCGTGCCGGGACGTCAGGGAGGCCGGAACGCCGTCGGAGACGAGCCGGTCGAGGACCGGCTCGCTCTCGTCCAGGACGACGCCGCGGATGGTGACCGACACCCCGCCGGCGGTCACCACCGAGGTCACGCGTCGGCCCCCTGCTTGTCGAGCTCGCCGGAGATGGTGCCGAGGAGCTCGTTCCAGGAGACCTCGAACTTGTCGACGCCCTCGTCCTCCAGGACCTTGACGACGTCGTCGTAGTCGACGCCCGCGTCCTTGAGGGCCGCCATGTGGGCGCGGGCGTCGTCGTAGTTGCCCGTGACGGTGTCGCCGGTGATGTTCCCGTGGTCGGCGGTGGCCTCCAGCGTGGCCTCGGGCATCGTGTTGACCGTGCCGGGGGCGACGAGCTGGTCGACGTAGAGCGTGTCGGGGAGGTCGGGGTCCTTCACGCCGGTCGAGGCCCACAGGGGCCGCTGGGGCCGGGCCCCGGCGTCCTTGAGCGCCTTCCACCGGTCGCTGCCGAACTTCTCCTCGTACAGCGCGTACGCGAGCCGGGCGTTGGCGACGCCGGCCTTGGACCGCAGCGCCTTGGCCTCGTCGGTCCCGATCTTGTCGAGCCGCTTGTCGATCTCGGTGTCGACCCGGCTGACGAAGAACGACGCCACCGACGCGATCTTGGACAGGTCGTGGCCGTTCTCGCGGGCCTTCTCCAGCCCCTCGAAGTAGGCGTCGATGACCTTGCCGTAGCGCTCCAGCGAGAAGATCAGCGTCACGTTCACGCTGATGCCCTCGGCCAGTGACGCGGCGATCGCGGGCAGGCCCGGCTCGGTCGCCGGGATCTTGATGAACAGGTTGGGCCGGTCGACCAGCCACCACAGCGCCCGCGCCTCGGCGATCGTCTCGTCGGACTTGCGGGCCAGGCGCGGGTCGACCTCGATCGAGACCCGGCCGTCGAGGCCGTCGGTGCGGTCGTAGACCGGCCGCAGCACGTCGCAGCCCCAGCGGATGTCGTAGGTGGTGATCGCGCGCGAGGCCTCGTCGACGTCGACGCCGCGCAGCACCAGGTCCCTGACCTGCTCGTCGTAGGCCGAGCCCTTGCTCAGCGCCTTGGCGAAGATCGTGGGGTTGGACGTCACGCCCACCACGTTCTTGTCCTTGACCAGCGCCTCCAGGTTGCCGGTGCGCAGGCGCTCCCGGCTGATGTCGTCGAGCCAGATCGACACACCCTGGTCGGAGAGGTTCTTCAGGTTGTCGCTCATCGTTTCCTCCTGTTCGAGCGTCGGCGGGTCAGTTGCCGGTGGTGTGGCCGCGGCCCGCGTCGCCCGCACCGGTCTTGATCAGGCTGGAGTGGGCGGCGGCCACGACGCGCTCCGCCGTGATGCCGAACTGCTCGTACAGCGTCTTGTAGTCGGCCGAGGCACCGAAGTGCTCCAGGCTCACCGATTCCCCGGTGTCGCCGACATAGGCGCGCCACCCGAGGGCGACTCCGGCCTCGACGGAGACACGGGCCCGTACCGCCGGGGGAAGCACCTGCTGCTTGTAGGCCTCGTCCTGCTCCTCGAACCACTCGACGCACGGCATCGAGACCACCCGGGCCGGGGTGCCCTCGGCCTCCAGCGTCTCGCGGGCCTGGACGGCGAGCTGCACCTCGCTGCCGGTGGCGATGATGATCACCTCGGGCGAGCCGTTGGACGCGTCGGCCAGGACGTAGCCGCCCTTGGCGACGCCGTCGGCCGGGGCGATCCCGTTGCCGCGCTCGAAGGTCGGCAGCTTCTGCCGGGTGAGCGCCAGGCCCGCCGGGCGGTCGGCGTGCTCCAGGATGGTGCGCCAGGCCACCGCGGTCTCGTTGGGGTCGCCGGGGCGGACCACGTCGAGGCCGGGGATGGCGCGCAGCGCCCACAGGTGCTCGACCGGCTGGTGGGTCGGGCCGTCTTCGCCCAGCCCGATGGAGTCGTGCGTCCACACGTACGTCACGGGCAGCTTCATCAGCGCGGCCAGGCGCACGGCCGGGCGCATGTAGTCGCTGAAGACCAGGAACGTGCCGCCGTAGGGGCGGGTGCCGCCGTGCAGCGCGATGCCGTTGAGGATCGCGCCCATGGCGTGCTCGCGGATGCCGAAGTGGAGCGTGCGGCCGTGCGGGCCGCCGGGGAAGTCCTTGGTCTGGAACTCCTCGGGGATGAAGGACGGCTCGCCCTTCATCGTGGTGTTGTTGCTCTCGGCGAGGTCGGCGGAGCCGCCCCACAACTCGGGCAGCACCCCGGCCAGTGCGGTGAGCACCTCACCGGACGCGGCGCGGGTGGCCAGGTCCTTGCCGGGCTCGAACTCGGGGAGCTTGGCCGTCCAGCCCTCGGGCAGCCGGCGCGCCGAGATGCGGTCGAACTCGGCGGCGCGCTCGGGGTTGCCCTCGCGCCACGCGGTGTACGACTTGTCCCATTCGGCGCGCAGCTCGCGACCACGCTCGACGACGCGGTGGGAGTGCTCCAGCACGTCGGCGGGCACGTCGAAGCTCATCTCGGGGTCGAGCCCGAGGATGCGCTTGGTCGCCGCGACCTCGTCGGCGCCGAGCGCGGAGCCGTGGATCTTGCCGGTGTTCTGCTTGTTCGGCGCGGGCCAGCCGATGATCGTGCGGAGCGCGATGAACGACGGGCGCGAGGTCTCGGCGCGCGCGGCGGCGTAGGCCTCGGCGAGCTTCTGGACGTTCTCCGAGTACTCGCCGTCGACGGTCCAGTCGACGTGCTGGACATGCCAGCCGTACGCCTCGTAGCGGGCGCGCACGTCCTCGGAGAGGGCGATGCGGGTGTCGTCCTCAATGGAGATGTGGTTGTCGTCGTACAGGACCACCAGGTTGCCCAGCCGCTGGTGGGCGGCCAGGGCGCTGGCCTCGTGGCTGATGCCCTCCTCGATGTCACCGTCGGACACGAACGTCCAGATGGTGTGATCGAACGGGGAGTCGCCCTGGTCGGTGTCGGGGTCGTACAGGCCGCGCTCGCGGCGCGCCGCCATCGCCATGCCGACGGCGTTGGCGAGGCCCTGGCCCAGCGGCCCGGTCGTCGTCTCCACGCCCGCGGTGTGCCCGTGCTCGGGGTGGCCCGGGGTGAGGCTGTCCCACTTGCGCAGCGACTTGAGGTCGTCCAGCGTCAGCGGGTAGCCCGACAGGTAGAGCTGGATGTAGAGGGTCAGGCTGGAGTGCCCGCAGGAGAGGACGAACCGGTCGCGACCCGGCCAGGCCGGGTCGGTCGGGTCGTGCCTCAGGAACCGCTGGAAGAGCAGGTAGGCCGCCGGGGCCAGGCTCATCGCCGTGCCCGGGTGCCCCGAGCCCGCCTCCTCCACCGCGTCCATGGCGAGGGCGCGGACCGTGTCCACCGCCCGTCGGTCCAGGTCGGACCATTCAAACGTGCTGCTGTCCCTGCTCACGGAACGCCAGGCTCCTCTCGAACCGCTGTGCCGGCTTCACACCACAGCTTCAATGTCATGCTTCGGATCTCGTGCTGTGCTTCTCAGGCTGTGCGTCTCACTCTGGTGCGTCTCACTCTGTACGTCCGCACGGCGCGTCGTCGCTCACCGTCGTTCACCGAAACGTGGTCCCGCCCACGGATCTTCCCCGTTGACCGCCTGTGCGGCCGTCTCGACGACCTTCGCGGCCGGGGCGGTCACGCCCCGGCCGGGCGAAGATCACGCCCTGCTCTCCGAGCCTATCGAACCGGCGGACCGTACCTCTTGACGTCATGGTGAACGGCGGGCCACGGCGGGCCCGCGTCGCACATGACGACCCTTGCCCGATGATCCTGGCGACTAACCCCCCGCGCGGGTGAACCGGCGGGGGAGCCGGGCGTCCCCGCGACCTCGCCCTCCGGCGCGTCCGGTGCCCCGGTGCTCGACCCCCGGAGGGGGCGGACTACAGTGATTGCGCGGTTGACGACAGCGGCCGCGGCAGTCTCATCAAGCCGAGGTGCGGCCCAGCACGGGGGCACCGCCGAGGTCGGCAGCGACCTCTCATGCCTAAATGGACGTGGACCCGATTGTGACGGTGCTCAGTAACAAGCTCGACGTCGAGCTCACCGAGGAGATCCCGGCGGAGCTTCCGGCGCCGCCGCCCGAGCCGGCGGCGGGCCGGCGGCCGCTCGGCGGGCTGGTGCGCGCCTATGTCGCGCTGACCAAGCCGCGCGTCATCGAGCTGCTCTTGATCACGACGCTGCCGGTGATGTTCCTGGCCGCCCGGGGGGTGCCGCCGCTCGGCGTCGCGCTGACGACGCTGCTGTTCGGCACGATGTCGGCGGGCGCGGCCAACGCGATCAACTGCTACATCGACCGCGACATCGACGCCAAGATGCGCCGGACGCGGCGCCGGCCGCTGGCCCGGGCACAGGTCACACCGGCCGAGGCGCTGGTCTTCGGCGTGGTGCTGGCCGTGGGCTCCACCGCCGGGTTCGCCCTCACGGTCAACGTCCTCGCCGCCGCCCTCTCGGTCTTCGCGATCCTGTTCTACATCTTCGTCTACTCGCTGCTGCTCAAGCGGCGCACCTCCCAGAACGTCGTCTGGGGTGGCATCGCGGGCTGCATGCCGGTCCTGATCGGCTGGGCCGCGATCACCGAGAGCCTCAGCTGGACCCCGTTCGTGATGTTCGGCGTGGTGTTCCTGTGGACCCCGCCGCACACCTGGACGCTGGCGATGCGCTACCGCGAGGACTACAAGCTCGCCAAGGTGCCGATGCTGCCCGTCGTCGCGACCGAGCGCCGCGTCGTCGTCGAGAGCCTGCTCTACACCTGGGCCACCGTGGCCTGCTCGCTGCTGCTGTGGCCGGTGGCCGGGATGGGCCCGGTGTACGGGGCGGTCGCGGTCGTGCTCGGCGCGGTCTTCCTGCTCGAGGGGCACCGGCTGCTGCGGGCCGTGCTGGCGGGCGTGACCGGTGTCCACCTCCGGCCGATGCGCTTCTTCCACCTGTCGAACGTCTACCTGGCGCTGCTGTTCACCGCCGTCGCGATCGACCCGATGTTCTTCTGAGCCCTGATCGGAACAACCGTGTGAGGCTCCCGCCCTAACGCCTCGCCGACCGTCCGGTTACGCTCGCGACATGGCGCGAGTTGATCCCAAAGCGGTGCTCGAGGGGCGTATTCCGGGACGGCCGTCGGTCGGCCTGATCGTCGGCCTGGTGGTGTCGTCGTTGTGCGCCGTGATCGCCCTGGGCGTCGACGCGCTCTGGGGCGGCGCGGGCTTCTGGGTTGGCGTGATCCTCGCGATCATCCCGATCCCGCTGCTGATCGCGCTGGCCCTGACGCTGGACCGGATGGAGCCCGAGCCGCCGCGCGCCCTGGCGTTCGCGTTCATGTGGGGCGCCGGCGTGGCGGTGCTGGGCGCGCTCATCCTCAACACGCTCGGCCTGCTGTACGTGACCGTGCCGATCTTCGGCGAGACCGAGGGGCACTTCGTCAGCGCGACCTTCGGGGCGCCGCTGGTCGAGGAGACGCTGAAGGGCGCGGTGCTCTTCGTCCTGCTGTGGATCCGCCGCAACGAGATCGACGGCTTCGCCGACGGGATCATCTACGCGACCATGGTGGGCCTCGGCTTCGCCATGATGGAGAACATCACCTACTACATGCGGGCGTACGAGGAGGGCGGCACCCAGCAGCTCCAGGCCGTCTTCATTCTCCGCGGCCTCGTGGCGCCGCTGAGCCACCCGCTCTTCACCTCGATGACCGGCCTGGGCGTGGCCTACGCCGCCACCCACCGCGGCAAGCAGGTCCTGGCGCCGCTGCTGGGCCTGCTCGGCGCCATGGTGCTGCACGGCCTCTGGAACGGCGCCACCGCGTTCGGCCTGGGCGGCCTGGGCATCGTCTACCTGCTCGACTTCTGCGTCCTCATCATCCTGGTGATCATCGTGGTGGTGGAGCGCCGCCGCACCGTCCGCCGGATCGAGGCGTACCTGCCCATGTACGAGGGCACCGGCCTCGTCACGCCGCAGGACATCCGCATGCTGCGCACCATCCCGTCCCGCCGCGCCGCCCGCCGCTGGGCCCGCGGCGTCGCCGGCCCGCCCGCCGGGCGCGCCATGCTCGACTACCAGCTGGCCGCCACGGAGCTCGCCCTGCTCCACAAGCGGGCCGAACGGGGCGTGGCCGAGCCCCGCTGGTTCGCCACCCGCCGCGACGCGCTGCTGGGCCTGATGGCGACCGCCCGGCAGGCCTTCCTCCAGACCCCGCCGCGCATGGCGGCGCCCGCGGCCCCGCCCTGGGCCCCGCAAGGCCCCTCCGGCTTCCTGCCCGCCCAGCCACCCCCACCCGGCCCCTTCGCCTAACCCACCTCACGCCCGCTCCGGGCCGCGCTCCCCAGGCCGCGCCCGCCCCGGGCCCACGCCCGCTCCGGCTTGCGCACGCCTCGGTCTGCGGCTGACCCCGGCTTGCGGCGGGTCGGCGGGCTCGTGAGACACGTGACCCGGGGTCGGGTCACGGTCGCGGAGAGGCGGCCATACGATGAATGCCGTGGCTGAGCGATCCGATGTCGTCCCCTCTCCCCGCAATCCGCTGACCCGGGCGTGGGGCGCCGTGTGGCACCCCACGGCTGCTTCGATGCGCTTCCTGGCGCTGCTCGGGGTGATCGGCAACGCGGGCATCATCGCCACGGGCGGTGCGGTGCGGGTCACCAAGTCGGGCCTGGGCTGCCCCGACTGGCCCAAGTGCACCGGCGACAGCCTGGTGCCCACGGCGCATCCCGACCACTCGGCCGTCAACATGGCGATCGAGTTCGGCAACCGGATGCTGACGTTCCTGGTGCTGGCGATCGGGGTGGCCGTCTTCGTGGCCGCGCTGCGGCTGCGCCCGCGCCGCCGTGACCTGCTGCTGCTCGCCTCCGCCCAGCCCGCCAGCGTCTTCGCCCAGGCGATCGTCGGCGGCATCGTGGTGCTCACCAAGCTGCACCCCGCCTCGGTCGGCGTGCACTTCCTGGTCTCGCCCGCGCTGCTGATCTTCTGCGTGGCCCTCTGGGTGCGCGCAGGGGAGGGCGACGGGCCCGTCCGCGCGCTGGTCGGCCAGGGAGTCCGGCGGCTCACGCTGGCCCTGGTCGGCGTCACGGCGCTGCTCATGGTGGCCGGCACCGTCGTCACCGGCACGGGCCCGCACGCCGGCGACGCCGAGTCGCGCCGCTGGGGGTTCAACATCGAGGACGTCGCGCGCGTCCACAGCGCCATCGCCTGGCTCACCGTGGCCCTGACGGTCGTGCTCCTCGTGGTGCTGCGCCGCACCGGCGCCCCCGCGGCCCTCCAGCGCCGCGCCGTCGAGCTCTTCGCCATCGAGATGGCCCAGGGCGTGATCGGCTACGTTCAGTACTTCACCGGCGTGCCCGCCGTGCTGGTCGTCCTGCACATGCTGGGCTCGGCGATCATGTGGATCGCGGCGCTGCGCCTGGTCTTCGCGACCCGCGACCGAGGCCCCCTGGCCACGGCGACGCCCGCCCCCGAGACCCTCGAGGCGTCCCGGCCCGAGGCCCCTCAACCCGCCTGAGCCCCGGGTCGGCTTGACCTCGCGCCGTTGGAGTCAGGACTTGCCGAGGTAGGCGCGGAGGCGGTCCAGGGGCCAGGTGTTGATCACGTCGTCGGGGGTGAGCCAGCCGCGCTGGGCCGTGCCGACGCCGTAGCGGATGTTGCGGTGGTGCCCGAGCGCGTGGGCGTCGGTGTCGATCGAGAACTTGACGCCGAGGCGGACGGCACGGCGGACGAGGTCGGCGGGCAGGTCCAGCCGGTCGGGGAACGCGTCGATTTCCAAAGCCGTGTGCGTGCGGGCGGCGGCGCGGAAGACCTCGTCCCAGTCGGCGTCGACGGGCGGCCGCCTGCCGATGAGGCGGGCGGTGGGGTGCCCGATGACGTGGACGTGGGGATTCTCGCAGGCGCGGACGAAACGGCGGGTCATCTCGGCCTTGTCCTGCGTGAACGCGGAGTGGACCGAGGCCACGCAGACGTCGAAGCCGGAGAGGAAGCCGGCGTCCCAGTCGACCCCGCCGTCAGGGTCGATGTTGAGTTCGGTGCCGTGCAGCAGCGTGAGGCCGGGATACTTCGCCTGGAGAGCACGGACCTGCTCGCGCTGGGCCAGCATCTTCTCGTCGGTCATGCGCTGCATGTAGAGGTCGGGCGCGTGGTCGGTGATCGCGTAGTACTCCAGGCCGCGGGCGGCGGCGGCCTCGACCATCTCCTCCAGCGAGGCCAGGCCGTCGGTGAGGTCGGTGTGGCTGTGCAGGTCGCCCTTGAGATCCTCGACGGTGACGAGGCGGGGGAGCTCGCCCTTGAGGGCCGCCTCGATCTCGCCGCCATCCTCGCGCAGGGTCGGCGGGATCCAGGGGAGGCCGAGCCGCTCGTAGACCTCTTCCTCGGTCTCGGAGACGATCAGCTCGCCCGACTCGGCGTCGAAGAGGCCGTACTCGGAGAGCTTGAGGCCCGCGCGGACGGCGATCTCGCGGGTGCGGACGTTGTGCGGCTGCGAGCCGGTGAAGTACTGCAGGGCGGCGCCCCACGACTCCGGCGGGACGACGCGCAGGTCGACCTGGAGGCCCCTGGTGGTGCGGACCGAGGTCTTCTTGTCGCCGCTCGCGATCACCTCGGCGACGTAGGGGAGGGCGGTGAACGCCTCCATGATCGGGTGGGGGTCGGTGGCGGCCGCGAGGATGTCGACGTCGCCGATCGTCTCGCGCATGCGGCGCAGCGACCCGGCGTGGGCGCAGCGCAGCACGGCGGGATGGGCGGAGAGGGCGGCCACGATCTCGTCGGCCAGGTCGGCCGCGACGTCGATCAGCACCCGCTCGCCGGACTGCCGCATGAGCTCGATGCCCCGCAGGATGTTGTCCTCGGTCTTGGCGCCGAAGCCCTTGAGATCGCGCAGCCGGCCCTCCTGGATGGCCTGCGCCAGCTCGGGGACCGACGAGATGCCGAGCTCCTCGTAGACGGCGAGCGCCTTCTTGGGGCCGAGGGTGGGGATCGTCGTCAGTGCGCGGACGCCCGCGGGGATCTGGGCGCGCAGCTCCTCCACCTGGCGGATCGTGCCGGTGGTGTTGTAGTCGACGACCTTCTTGGCGATCGCCTCGCCGACGGTCGGGATCTTCTTCAGCCCGGCCAGGTCGAGGCCCGAGATGTCGTCGGGATAGCCCGCGATCGCGCGCGCGGCCTTCTCGTACGCCCGGATCTTGAAGGCGTCGCCGCCGGTGATGGAGAGGAGGTCAGCCAGCTCTTGGATGAGGTCAGCGGCCTCGTCGTTCGCCCGTGCCATGGCCCCATCCTAGGGAGCGGGACCGACAGTCTCGCGATCACCTCAGCGGGGCCACGGGCCCGTCCGGGCGCTCGTTGCGGGCCTGCACGACCTGCTCGACGATCGCCGCGACCTGGTCTTCGGGAAGGCGCCGGTAGCCGTCGGCCGTGACCGAGGCGATCACCGGGTAGATGCGGCGCGTCAGGTCGGGGCCGCCGGTGGCGGAGTCGTCGTCGGCGGCGTCGTAGAGCGCCTGGACGCAGACGGCGGCGGCCTCGTCCTCGGAGAGGTCGCGGCGGTAGAGCTTCTTGAGCGCGCCGTGCGCGTAGGGCGAGCCCGAGCCTTCGGCGTGGAAGTCGCGGGCCTCCTGCGGCGAGCCGATGATGTCGTAGGTGAAGATGCGACCGGTCTCGGAGTCGAGGTCGTACCCGGCGAAGAGCGGGACGACGGCCAGGCCCTGGAGGGCCTGGGCCAGGTTGGCCTGGATGACGGCGCCGAGGCGGCGGGCCTGGCCCGGCAGCGACAGGGTGACCGTCTCCATCTTCTCGTAGTGCTCCAGCTCGACCTGGAACAGGCGGACCATGTCGAGCGCGAGCCCGACGGTGCCGGCGAACGCGACGACCGAGTGCTCACCGGCCTTCTGGACCTTGTCGAGCTCGCGGTAGGCGATCTCGTGGCCCCGGGTGGCGCGCCGGTCGCCGGCCATCATCACGCCGCCGGGGAACGTCAGTGCCAGGATCGTGGTGCCGTGGGGGAGACCCAGGGCGTCCTTGCGCTCGCGGTTGACCGGCAGGAGCTCCGGCGCGCGGGCGCGCAGGAAGTCGACGAACGACGGTGACCCCGCCTCGAAGAACTCGGGCGGCAGCCCCTCTTCTTCTCGCCAGGCGGTCACGGCGGCCTCTTTTCTGTCGGGGTCGTCGGTCGGGGTGCTGTCGTGGCGTCCTCTCCGCCGATCCTAGTCAGGCTTCGGGCGCCTCGGGCGGGTCCTGCTGGCCGCGGGTCGCGCCGACGCAGGCCACGACCACGCAGCCGATCGCGAGCCACTGGCGGCCGGAGAGGATCTCGCCGAGCAGCAGCACGCCGATCAGCGCGGCGACGGCGGGCTCCAGGCTCATCAGGATGCCGAAGACCCGGGCGGGCATGCGCCGCAGGGCCTCCATCTCCAGGGAGTAGGGGATCACCGAGGAGAGCAGGCCCACACCGAGCCCGATGAGCAGGAGCTCCGGGCTGAGCAGGGCGGAGCCGCCCGAGGCGACCCCGATGGGCATCATGGCGGCCGTGCCGACGATGCTGGCCAGCGCGAGCCCGGTCGACCCCTGGAAACGTTCGCCGGTGGCGGCGGTGAGCAGAATGTAGGCGGCCCAGCCGACGCCCGCCAGCAGCCCGAACCCGATGCCGACCAGGTCCATCTCGCCGCCGCGCGCGAGCATCACCACGCCGCCGAACGCCAGCAGCGCCCACACCACGTCGCGCAGCCGCCGGGAGGCCACGATGGCGACCGTCAGCGGGCCCAGG
This sequence comes from Spirillospora sp. NPDC048911, assembly GCF_043198015.1. Classification (NCBI taxonomy): domain Bacteria; kingdom Bacillati; phylum Actinomycetota; class Actinomycetes; order Streptosporangiales; family Thermomonosporaceae; genus Spirillospora; species Spirillospora sp. NPDC048911. Next base: position 184,886 of record NZ_JBICUD010000004.1, read on the forward strand.
AACTCGATCGTCACCGCGACGCCGAGGGGGATCCGCGAGAACGACTGGTAGATCGAGAAGTTCATCAGGGCGAGCGTGAGCCCGAAACCGGCGGCCACGGCGAGATCGCCCCGGGTGTGGTCGCGGAACACGGTCCGCAGCACCTTGCGGCCGAGGAAGCCCAGCACGATCGCGGACGTGGCCAGCCGCAGGAGCACCACGGCGTCCGGGGAGATCCGGTCGAACATGTGCTTGGCCATCCCGGCGCCGACCTGCACCGAGAGGATGCCGAGCAGGATCAGCGCGGGCGGGGGCACCGCTCCGAGCGACGCCATCCGCGCACGGCGGGCGAGCCCGCCGGTCGCGCCGTAGGAACCGGGGGCCTCAGCGAGTGCCACAGATCACTCCCATGTGAAGAACCGGGCGGCCAGCGCGAGACCGGCCGCGGCCCAGACCGCGAGGACGAGAAGCGGCTCGCCGGGCAGGGCGGCGCCGTGCTGGAGCACCTGCCGCAGCCCGTCGGCCAGCGCCGCGATCGGCAGCAGCTCCAGGGCCGACCGCACCCCGGCGGGGAAGTCGTCGAGCGGGAACACCACGCCGCCGACCGCCAGGAGCAGGATGTAGACCAGGTTGGCCGCCGCCAGCGTGGCCTCGGCGCGCAGGGTGCCGGCCATGAGCAGCCCGAAGCCGCTGAACGCGGCCGTGCCGAGCAGGATCAGCGCCGCCACCGCGAGCGGGTTGCCGTGCGGCTGCCAGCCCAGCGCGAGCGCCACCGCGCAGATCACCACGGCCTGCAGCGCCTCGACCGCGAGGACGGTCAGCGTCTTGGCGGCGATGAGCCCGGCGCGGGGGAGCGGGGTGGCCCCCAGCCGCTTGAGCACGCCGTACCGCCGCTCGAAGCCCGTCCCGATCGCCTGGCCGGTGAACGCGGTGGACATGACGGCCAGCGCCAGGATGCCGGGCGTGAGGAAGTCGACCCGGCGGCCCGGGCCGAGGTCGAGCAGCGAGGTGGCGCCGAACAGCGTGAGCAGCACCACCGGGATGATCAATGTGAGGAGCAGCTGCTCGCCGTTGCGCAGCAGGGTGCGCAGCTCGTAACCGGTCTGCGCCAGGATCATCCTCGGCAGCGGTACGGTGCCGGGCGCGGGCGTGAGGTCGAGGCGCGGCGCGGCGGCCCCGCAATCGGCGGCCGCGGAGTCGGTGGTCACGAGCGCAGCTCCCGTCCGGTCAGCTCCAGGAAGACGTCCTCCAGGGTGCGCCGCTCGATCCGCAGATCCTCGGTGAGGACGCCGTGCGAGGCGCACCAGGCGGTCACCGTGGCCAGCAGTTCGGGCCGTACGTCACCCTCGATCAGGTAGTGGCCGGCGGGCGACTCCTTGGCGGCGCTGCCCGCCGGCAGGGCCGCCAGCAGCTCGTCCAGGCCCAGGCCCGGCCGGGCCCGGAAGCGCAGCTGCCGCTCGGCGCCGGTGAGCTCGGCGGGGCTGCCCTGCGCCACCACCTGGCCGTGGTCGACGATGACGACCCGGTCGGCGAGGCGCTCGGCCTCCTCCATGTGGTGGGTGGTGAGGATCACCGACACCCCGGCGGCGCGCAGCTCCTCGACGAGGTCCCAGGTCGCGTGGCGGGCCTGCGGGTCGAGCCCGGTGGTCGGCTCGTCGAGGAAGACCAGCTCGGGCCGGCCGACGATCGCCACGGCCAGCGAGAGCCGCTGCTGCTGCCCGCCCGACAGGCGGCGGAACGGCGTGCGCGCGTGCTCGGCCAGACCGAGGCGCTCCAGCAGCGCGGCGGGGTCGAGCGGGCGGGCGTGGAACGCCGCCACCAGCCGCAGGAACTCGGCCGCCCGCGCCGTCCCCGGCACGCCGCCCGACTGCGGCATCACGCCCACCCGGGGCTTGAGCGCCCGCGCGTCGCGGTGCGGGTCGAGCCCGAGGACGCGCACGGTGCCCGCGTCGGCGCGCCGGAAGCCCTCGCAGATCTCGATCGTGGTGGTCTTGCCCGCGCCGTTGGGGCCGAGCAGGGCCGTCACGGCGCCGCGGCCGGCCCGGAACGAGAGCCCGTCGACGGCGGTGGCCGCGCCATAGCGCTTGACCAGGCCGTCCAGCTCGACGGCGCTCGGTTCCGGGGGTGCCATGGAGACGATTTTAGGCAGGCCCCCTGACAGGTTCGCGCCCGGCGTCCCCGGTAGCGGCGGCGCGCGCCGGGCAAGGACCAAGTCAAGAAAGTGGACAAATAGCTCAAAACCGAATAGACCCGACTCTTCACGGACATGCGAGCGCGACGCGTCAGGGGGACGGGATGGGGTTGTCGGCGGCCGAGCACCGGGTGCTGGACGAGATCGCCGAGCGGACGGCCGCCGAGGATCCCGCGTACGGCCGCCGCCTGGCGGCCTTCGGCGGCTACGAGGGCAGCGCCCTCGGCCTTCCGTCGCGCTGGGCCCTGCTGCCGGTGGTCCTGGTGGGCCTGCTCATGCTGGTGGTCTTCTTCGCCGCGGTGATCGCGACCGCGTCGCACGACGACGGGGCCGGTTCGACCGGTTCGACCGATTCTCCTTCGCGGGTCCACCTGAGACCGTAAAAGCTAAACCCGCACACACGGAAACAAAGGGGACCCCGACCGGGCTTCATATCTCGCCGCTGTGGCGTATGCGGCGGGCGAGTTTGCCTGATAGGCCCACGGGTAATCCGTGAATGTCGCCATCTCCACGGCGGTGACCTGGGCTTCTGCTTCCGTCGGGGGGACATGAATGGGAGAGCCTAAGGCGGAATGGGGAGCCGCTGAACTGGCCGGACCAGGTGTGCTGAAGACAGAAAGAGGTACCGTCAGAAGGGCCACCGAAGATGTCGGCGAGCCCAAGCTCGGACTGCCCGCCGCCACCGCATTAGTGGTCGGGAATATCGTCGGTACCGGCATTTTCCTGCTGCCCGCCTCGCTCGCCGATATCGGGAGCATCAGCATCCTGGTCTTCGGCCTTGTCACCCTCGGGGCGACAGCCCTCGCGATCGTCTTCGGCAGGCTCGGCGCCCGGATCCCCGCCAGCGGCGGCCCCTACGCCTACGCCCGAGACGCGTTCGGCGAGTTCATGGGGTTCTGGACCGCGTGGTCCTTCTGGCTCACCGCCTGGATCGGCAACGCCGCGATCGCCTTCGCCTGGGTCGGCTACGTCAACTACTTCCTGAAATGGGACAGCACGGCCGGCAAGCTCCTGATCGGCCTGGCCGGGGTCTGGATCCCGGCGCTGATCAATCTCAGCGGTGTCAGGAACATCGGCGCGTTCCAGCTGGTCACCACCGTGCTCAAGTTCGTGCCGCTGATCTTCGTCGGCGTCGTCGGGCTGTTCTTCGTCTCGGCGGAGAACTTCCCCGCCTTCAACACCAGCGGCGACTCGGTCATGGGCGCGCTCTCCCTGGCGGCGGGACTGATCCTGTTCGCCTACTCCGGCATGGAGAGCGTCACGATCGTCGCCGGACGCGTCCGGGACCCCGGGCGCACCATCGGCAAGGCCAGCGTCTTCGGCGTCCTCGCCTGTGCCGCGATGTACATGCTCGCGACCGTGGCGGTCTTCGGCACCGTGCCGGCGGACCGGCTCTCCACGTCCGCCGCGCCGTTCGCCGAGGCGATCAACAACATGTTCGGCGGCGGCACCGGCGGCGGGCTGATGGCGGCCTGCGCGGTCGTCTCCGGCATCGGCGCGCTGAACGGCTGGACCATGCTCGTCGCCGAGATGCCGATGGCGGCGGCACGCGACGGCATGTTCCCGAGGGCGTTCGGCAGGCTCTCGCGCCGGGGGGCGCCCATCGCGGGGATCGTCACCGGCGCCGTCCTCACCTCGCTGATGCTTCTGTATGCCCACCTCGGCTCGCAGAGCGGCTTCGACTCCATCCTGCTGCTCGCCTCGTTCACCACCGCCATCCCGTACTTCTTCTCGGCGGGCGCGCAGCTCTTCTGGCTGGTCACCGGCGGCCGGGAGCTCAACAAGGCGCGCATGGCCAGGGACCTGTCGATCGCCTCGCCGGCCCTGCTGTTCGGGGCCTGGATCGTGTACGGCTCGGGCGAGTCCGCCGTCATGCTCGGCGTCCTCATGATGCTCATCGGCGTGCCGGTCTACATCTGGACCAAGGCGAAACGCGCCGAGTACGGCCCGGCGCCGGCCGCCCCCGCGCCGGCCGGCCCCGTACTAGGAGGAACGGCATGACCTTCCACGTCGGTTCCGAGGTCGGCAAGCTGCGCCAGGTGCTGCTCCACAAGCCGGAGCTGTCGCTGAAGCGGCTCACCCCGTCCAACGCCGCCGACCTGCTGTTCGACGACGTGCTGTGGGTCCAGCGGGCGGGCGAGGAGCACGAGGAGTTCCAGGAGCTGCTGCGTTCCCGTGGCGTGAGGGTGCACATGCTGCTCGACCTGCTGCGCGAGACGGTCGAGATACCCGAGGCCAGGAAGCACATCCTCGACTTCGTGATCGACCCGCACTGGTTCGGCCCCCTGTCCACCGACCCGATCCGCAACGCGTTCGACTCGATGGACCTCAAGGAGCTCGCGTCGTTCCTCATCGGCGGCATCACCAAGCGCGAACTGCTGGAGCGGATGGAGGAGCCCAAGTCCATCGCGTTCCACTCGCTCGGCCTGGACGACTTCGTCCTGCCGCCGCTGCCCAACCACATGTTCACACGCGATCCCTCGTGCTGGATCTACGACGGCGTCTCGATCAACACGATGCGCAAGAAGGCCCGGATGCGCGAGACCGTGAACATGGAGGCCGTCTACGGGTGGCATCCGCTGTTCGCCGAGGGCCACGGCCTGCCGGAGGCGGGCGGCTTCAACATCTGGAACGAGGGCACCAAGATGGCCCCGGCCACGATCGAGGGCGGCGACGTCCTGGTCATCGGCAACGGCGCGGTCCTCGTCGGCATGAGCGAGCGCACCCAGCCGCAGGCGGTGGAGATGCTCGCCCGCTCGCTGTTCGCCAAGGAGGCGGCAAAGAAGATCGTGGCCCTGCGGATGCCGAAGCGACGGGCGTTCATGCACCTCGACACGGTGCTGACGATGGTCGACCACGGCGTCTTCACCAAGTACGCCGGCATGGGCATGCTGCCCTCGTACACCGTCGAGCCCGGGGACGTCGAGAAGGAGCTCAAGGTCACCGACCACCCGGCCGAGGAGATGCACAAGGCGATCGCCGGGGCCCTGGACCTGGACGACATCACGGTGCTCACCGCGACCCAGGACCTCTTCGCCGCCGAGCGCGAGCAGTGGGACGACGGATCCAACGTCCTCGCGGTCGAGCCGGGCGTCGTGGTCGCGTACGAGCGCAACACCACCACCAACAACCATCTGCGCGGCAACGGCGTGGAGGTGCTGACCATCCGCGGCAGCGAACTCGGCCGCGGCCGGGGCGGGCCCCGCTGCATGAGCTGCCCGCTCGAACGCGACGCCTGAACGGGGGAACGATGGCATTCGACCTGCGCGGGCGCAGCTTCCTCAAGGAGCTGGACTTCACGCCCAAGGAGTGGAGGTACCTTCTCGACCTGTCCGCCGGCCTCAAGGCGGCCAAGTACGCGGGCACCGAGCGGCGGCACCTGGCCGGCAAGAACATCGCGCTCATCTTCGAGAAGACCTCGACCCGCACCCGCTGCGCCTTCGAGGTCGGCGCGCACGATCAGGGCGCGCACGTGACCTACCTCGATCCGATCGGCTCCCAGATGGGGCACAAGGAGTCGACCAGGGACACCGCCCGCGTCCTGGGCAGGATGTTCGACGGCATCGAGTACCGCGGCAAGAACCAGCGGACGGTGGAGGAGCTCGCGCGGTACTCCGGCGTCCCGGTATGGAACGGGCTGACCGACGAATGGCATCCCACGCAGATGCTGGCCGACCAGCTCACGATGCGGGAGCACTGCGGCAAGCCGCTCCACGAGGTCGCCTTCGCCTACCTGGGTGACGCGCGCTACAACATGGCGAACTCCTACATCGTCTCCGCCGCGCTCATGGACATGGACGTGCGGATCGTGGCGCCCAGGACCCTCTGGCCCGACCAGGACATGGTCGTCAAGCCGGCCGGGGAGATCGCCGCCAGGACCGGCGCGTCCGTCACCATCACCGAGAAGGTGGACGAGGGCGTCAAGGGCGCCGACTTCGTCCTCACCGACGTGTGGGTCTCGATGGGTGAGTCCAAGAAGGTCTGGGACGAGCGGATCAAGCTGCTCATGGACTACCAGGTCAACGAGGAGGTCCTGAAGGCGACCGGCAATCCGGACGTGAAGTTCATGCACTGCCTGCCCGCGTTCCACGACCGGGAGACCGCGGTCGGCGAGGAGATCTACGAGAAGACCGGACTGGACGCGCTGGAGGTGACCGAGGAGGTCTTCGAGTCCGACGCCTCGATCGTCTTCGACGAGGCCGAGAACCGGCTGCACACCATCAAGGCGATCATGGTCGCCACGCTCGGCTGAGCCGGCGCGGCCCCGGGCGGCCTCATGGCCGGACCGGCGGCGTGGCCGCCATCGGCCCCGGGCGTCATGGCGGTGCCAAGACGTGGGAACGGGGTAAGCGTGGCCACGGGAAAGAGAGCAAGCGCCAGGCCGGGCTCGCCGCTGCGCAGCCTGCTGAGGACGAAGCCGGTCGACCAGATCATCGCTGAGAGCGGGCACGGCGAGGGCGGTGAGCTCAGGCGCACGATGAGCCTGCTGCAGCTCACGTTGTTCAGCGTCGGGGCCACTCTCGGCACCGGCATCTTCTTCGTGCTGGGCCAGGCGGTCCCCGAGGCCGGGCCGGCGGTGGTGCTGGGATTCGTGCTGGCGGCCGTCACCGCGTTGTTCTCGGCGCTGTCGTACGCGGAGCTGGCGGGCACCATCCCGGTCTCCGGCTCCTCCTACTCCTACACGTACGCCACCATGGGCGAGCTCGTCGCCTGGGTGTGCGGCTGGTGCCTGCTGCTGGAGTACGCGGTGTCGGTGTCGGCGGTGGCGTCCAGCTGGGGCGGCTACCTGAACGAGTTCTTCCAGTCGGCGTTCGAGTTCGGGATGCCTGCCGCCGTCAGCCATTCGCCGGGGGACAGCGGGGGAGTGGTCAACCTCCCCGCCGTGCTCATCGTCGTGCTGGCCATGCTCCTGCTGCTGCGCGGCACGTCCGAGAGCGCCACCGCGAACACGATCATGGTGCTGCTCAAGATCTCGGTGCTGGCGTTCTTCTGCTTCGTCGCCTTCACCGCCTTCGACACCGGCAACTTCTCCGACTTCGCGCCGATGGGATGGGCGGGCGTCAGCGCGGCGGGCTCGAAGGTCTTCTTCTCCTACATCGGCTTCGACGCCGCCTCGACCGCCGGCGAGGAGGCCAAGAACCCGAGGCGCGACCTGCCGCTGGCGATCCTGCTCTCGCTGGTGATCGTGACCGTGATCTACGTGCTGGTGGGCCTCGCCGCCGTCGGGGCCATGCCCTGGGGCGACTTCGAGTCCACGACCTCCCTGGCGGACGTGCTGAACCTCGCCACCGGCGACAGCAGATGGGCGGCGCTCATCCTGTCGTTCGGCGTGGTCATCTCGATGGGCACCGTCGTGCTGACCGTCCTGTACGGCCAGACCCGCATCCTGTTCGCGATGGCGCGCGACGGGCTCATCCCCAAGATCTTCGAGCGTGTCAGCCGGGCGCAGGTGCCGGTCGCCAACACCCTCATCGTGTCGGCCTTCGTCGCCCTGCTGGCGGCGGTCGTGCCGCTCGGCCAGCTGGCCGAGGCGACCAGCATCGGCACGCTCTTCGCGTTCGCGCTCGTCAACCTCGGGGTGATCGTGCTGCGCCGGACCCGGCCGGACATGCCGCGCAGCTTCCGCGCCCCCTTGTACCCGGTCACGCCGCTGCTCGGCGTCGCCTTCTGCGCCTACCTGATGTACGGCCTCGACTCGATCACCTGGGTGGTCTTCCTGATCTGGAGCGCCGCGGGGCTCGCCGCCTACTTCGCCTACGGCTACCGCCACTCCAACCTGGCGGGGCGGCCCGGCCGCCCGCCGGGGCCGCCCGCACCACCCGCATCGCCCGCTGAGGAGCTGGGATGACCGACCTGCGCGTGCTCGCCGGATACTCGCCCGACGACCGCGGGGACGACGCCCTGGCGCTGGCGTCCCTGATCGTCCGGACCGCCGGGGCGCACCTGACCGTGGCGAACGTCCACCCGTCAGCCTGGCCCGCACGCGGTCCAGGCTCGGTCGACGCCGAATGGGTGGCCTACCTCAAGGAACAGTCCGAACTGGCGCTGGCCCAGGCAGCGGACCGCCTAGCCAAGGCCAAATTGCCAGATAAAGACGTGGCCTACGTTGTGCGCGCCAACCGAGGCAGCGGCCGCGGCCTGCTGGAAGTGGCCAAGAAGACCGATGCGGGCCTGATCGTCATCGGCTCGGCGCCGCGCGGCCGGCGCGGCCGCATCGCCATCGGCAGCACCGCCGACCAGCTGCTGCACGGCTCGCCGGTACCGGTCATGCTGGCGCCGCGCGGCTACGCCGAGGAGGCGCCCCAGGAGTTCGAGCGGCTCACCGTCGCCTACTGGCGGCGGCCCGCGACCGAAGCCGCGCTGGCCGCCGCCGCCCGGCTGGCCAGGTCGCTCGGCCTGCCGGTGCGGCTGGTCACGCTGGTCCTGCGGCCGCCGGGGCTGGCGGCCAAGTTCCAGAACGCCGAGGAGGTCATGCGGCGCCAGTTCGCGCGGGCGGAGGAGGATCTCGCGCACGCCGCCGAGCTGGTCGGCGCCGAGGTCCGGGTCAGTACCGAAGCGATCATGGGGGCCGGCATCGCCAAGACCCTCGGCGCGCTGGACGTGCGGCCCGGCGAGATCCTGGCCTGCATGTCCAGCCACGACGGCCCGCTGCGCAAGGTCTTCCTGGGCGAGAGCTCCGGCAAGATCGTCCGTGCGGCGTGCCGCCCCGTCGTGGTGCTGCCACGAGGAGCGCCGGCCGGGGCATAGAGTGGCTACGGCGGCGCGCGGGCGACCCGTTGCCGATCCGGTGGATACGTCCCGGAAACGCCGAAATCGCAGGTTAGGTAAGGCTTACCTGCGTGACTGACGACATCAGGATTCGTTTGTTCCCCGGGAAGGAATTACGGCACACTGATGTTGTGAAAAACGTGAGCGAGACGACGAGCGTCGCCCAGGCCGCCTCCGCGCGGCCTTCGGGCGTGCCGTCGGGCGCCGGCCACGGCGAGCGCGACACGCGCGCGCGAGTGGCCCGGCTCATCCTCGAGCACGGTCCCATCACCGCCTCCGCGCTGGGGGAACGCATGGGACTCACCCCGGCCGCCATCCGCCGCCACCTCGACGTCCTCCTCGCCGAGGAGATGGTCGAGATCGAGACCCGCCGGTCCCGGTCGCAGGGGCAGCGCGGGCGGGGCCGTCCGGCCAAGTGGTTCGTGATCACCGACGCCGGGCGCAACGCCTTCGTGCACGCCTACGACGACCTGGCGACCAGCGCGCTGCGGTTCCTCGCCGAGAAGGCGGGGGACCACGCGGTGGCCGAGTTCGCCCGGCGCCAGATCGCCGATCTGGAACGGCGCTACACCCCGGTCGTCCAGGCCGCCCCGCCGCACCAGCGGGTACGCAAGCTGGCCGAGGCACTCTCGGCCGACGGCTACGCCGCCGCGGCGGCCAAGGCGCCCCACGCCGTGTCCGGGGAGCCGGGCGGAGAGCAGCTCTGCCAGCACCACTGCCCGGTCGCGCACGTGGCGGCGGAGTTCCCGCAGCTGTGCGAGGCCGAGACGGAGGCCTTCAGCAGACTGCTGGGGACCCCGGTCCAGCGCCTGGCGACGATCGCCCACGGCGACGGGATCTGCACGACCCACGTCAGCCCCAGGTCTCTTTGTGGAGGCGCTGGTGCGGACGGCGGCACTGACAATGCGAACGAGGAGTCCGGAGGGACATCCCTATGACTACGGCAGCCCACCCCGAGCTGGAAGGGCTTGACAAGTACAAGTTCGGCTGGGCCGACTCGGATGCGGCCGGCGCCTCAGCGCGCCGCGGCCTCAACGAGGATGTCGTGCGCGACATCTCGGCCAAGAAGGGCGAGCCCGACTGGATGCTCGACCTGCGCCTCAAGGGGCTGCGGCTGTTCGACAAGAAGCCGATGCCCTCGTGGGGGTCGGACCTGTCCGACATCGACTTCGACAACATCAAGTACTTCGTCCGCTCCACCGAGAAGCAGGCCGCTTCCTGGGAGGAGCTCCCCGAGGACATCAAGAACACCTACGACAAGCTGGGCATCCCCGAGGCGGAGAAGCAGCGCCTCGTCGCGGGCGTCGCCGCCCAGTACGAGTCCGAGGTGGTCTACCACAAGATCCGTGAGGACCTCGAGGAGAAGGGCGTCATCTTCCTCGACACCGACACCGGCCTCAAGGAGCACCCGGAGATCTTCCAGGAGTACTTCGGCTCGGTGATCCCGGTGGGCGACAACAAGTTCGCCGCGCTCAACACCGCCGTGTGGTCGGGCGGGTCGTTCATCTACGTGCCGCCGGGCGTGCACGTCGAGATCCCGCTGCAGGCCTACTTCCGGATCAACACCGAGAACATGGGCCAGTTCGAGCGGACCCTGATCATCGCGGACGAGGGCTCGTACGTGCACTACGTCGAGGGCTGTACCGCGCCGATCTACAAGTCCGACTCGCTGCACTCGGCGGTCGTCGAGATCGTCGTGAAGAAGGACGCCCGCGTCCGCTACACGACCATCCAGAACTGGTCCAACAACGTCTTCAACCTGGTGACCAAGCGCGCCGTCGCCTACGAGGGCGCCACCATGGAATGGGTCGACGGCAACATCGGCTCCAAGGTCACCATGAAGTACCCGGCCGTCTACCTGCTGGGCGAGCACGCCAAGGGCGAGACGCTGTCGATCGCGTTCGCCGGCGAGGGCCAGCACCAGGACGCCGGCGCCAAGATGGTGCACGCGGCTCCGCACACCTCCAGCAGCGTCATCTCCAAGTCGGTGGCGCGCGGCGGCGGCCGCACGTCCTACCGCGGCCTTGTCCAGGTCCAGGAGGGCGCCGCCCACTCCAAGTCCACGGTCAAGTGCGACGCGCTGCTGGTCGACCAGATCTCCAGGTCCGACACCTACCCTTACGTCGACGTCCGCGAGGACGACGTGGAGATGGGCCACGAGGCCACGGTCTCCAAGGTGTCGGAGGACCAGCTGTTCTACCTCATGAGCCGCGGCATGACCGAGGACGAGGCGATGGCGATGATCGTGCGCGGCTTCGTCGAGCCGATCGCGCGTGAGCTGCCCATGGAGTACGCCCTCGAACTCAACCGGCTCATCGAGCTTCAGATGGAAGGAGCCGTCGGCTGATGGGCCTGGACACAAGGCCTCTCTCGACTCCGCACGAGAAGGCCTCCTACGACGTCGCCGACTTCGAGGTGCCGTCGGGCCGCGAGGAGGAGTGGCGGTTCACCCCGCTGCGCCGCCTGCGCGGGCTGCACAACGGCACCGCCGAGGCGACCGGCAAGGTGATCGTCGAGGTCGAGGCGGCCCCCGAGGTGACGGTCGAGACCGTCGGCCGCGACGATGAGCGGCTCGGCAAGGCCTACGTGCCCACCGACCGGGTGAGCGCGCAGGCGTACGCCTCGTTCACCCAGGCCACCGTCGTCACCGTGCCCAAGGAGGCCGTCGCCTCCGCGCCGACCGTGATCCGCACCCGCGGTGAGGACGGCGGGGGCGCGGCGTACGGCCACACCACGATCATCCTGGAGCCGTTCGCCGAGGCCACGGTCGTGCTCGGCCACCACGGCAGCGCCATCTACGCCGACAACGTCGAGTTCATCGTCGGCGACGGCGCCCGCCTCTCGGTGACGAGCCTGCAAGACTGGGCCGACGACGCCGTCCACGTCTCGCACCAGCACGCCAAGCTGGCCCGTGACGCGCGGTTCGTCAGCCACAACGTCAGCCTTGGCGGCGACGTGGTGCGGATCTCCCCGTCGGTCGTCTACGACGGGCCCGGCGGCGACGCCGAGCTCTACGGCGTCTACTTCGCCGACGGCGGCCAGCACCTGGAGCACCGCCTCCTGGTCGACCACGTCGTCCCGCACTGCCGCAGCAGGGTCGACTACCGCGGCGCGCTGCAGGACGAGGACGCGCACGCCGTCTGGATCGGCGACGTGATCATCCGCGCCGAGGCCGAGGGCACCGACACCTACGAGCTCAACCGCAACCTGGTGCTCACCGACGGCACCCGGGTCGACTCCGTGCCCAACCTGGAGATCCTCACCGGTGAGGTCGCGGGGGCCGGCCACGCGTCGGCGTCCGGGCGGCTCGACGACGAGCACCTGTTCTACCTGCAGGCCCGCGGCATCTCGCGTGACGAGGCCCGCCGCATGGTCGTGCGCGGGTTCCTCGGGCAGCTCGTCGAGCGCATCGAGGTCGCCGAGGTCCGCGACAAGGTGCGCGAGGCGATCGAGGCGGAGCTCGACCGGGAAGCGGTGAAGCGATGACGTTCGTGAAGGTGTGCCCGCTGGCGGAGATCCCCGCCGACGGCGTGCTGGCCGTCGAGGTCGACGACACCCCGGTCGCCCTGGTGCGCAGCGGCGAGGGCGTGTTCGCGCTCAACGACATCTGCTCGCACGCCGAGGTCTCCCTCTCCGAGGGGGAGGTCTACGACGGCACGATCGAGTGCTGGCTGCACGGGTCGTGCTTCGACGTGCGCACCGGCAAGCCCACCAACCCGCCGGCCACGCAGCCGGTCGCCACGTACAAGGCCAAGGTCGAGGACGGCGACGTCTACGTCTCGCTCGGCTCCGACGACTGAACAACGAGAGAGCTTCATAGATATGGCCACGCTAGAGATTCGCGACCTCCACGTCTCCGTCGCCGACGGCGCGGACGGGACCAAGGAGATCCTGCGCGGGGTCGACCTGACCGTGAAGGCCGGCGAGACCCACGCGATCATGGGGCCGAACGGCTCCGGCAAGTCCACCCTCGCCTACGCCGTCGCCGGTCACCCCAAGTACGAGATCACGAGCGGTGCCGTGACGCTGGACGGTGAGGACGTCCTGGACATGAGCGTCGACGAGCGCGCCCGCGCCGGGCTGTTCCTCGCCATGCAGTACCCGGTCGAGGTTCCCGGTGTCTCCGTCTCCAACTTCCTGCGCTCCGCCGTCACCGCCGTGCGCGGTGAGGCGCCGAAGCTGCGGGAGTTCTCCAAGGAGATGAAGCAGGCGCTCGAGAACCTCTCCATCGACCCGGCGTTCGCGCAGCGCAGCCTCAACGAGGGCTTCTCCGGCGGCGAGAAGAAGCGGCACGAGATCCTCCAGCTGGAGATGCTCAAGCCCAAGATCGCGGTCCTGGACGAGACCGACTCCGGCCTCGACGTCGACGCGCTCAAGGTGGTCTCCGAGGGCGTCAACCGCTTCTCGTCGGCCGGCGACACCGGCGTGCTGCTCATCACGCACTACACGCGCATCCTGCGCTACGTGAAGCCGGACTTCGTCCACGTCTTCTCCGCCGGCCGTATCGTCGAGGCGGGCGGGCCGGAGCTGGCCGAGGTGCTGGAGAACGAGGGCTACGAGAAGTACGTGAAGGCGGGCGCGTCGTCATGACCCTCCTGCCGGAGGAGCTGAAGAAGGACTTCCCCCTGCTGTCGCGCACCGTCCGGGGCGGCCGCGAGCTGGTCTACCTCGACTCGGGGGCGACCTCCCAGAAGCCGGTCCAGGTGCTGGACGCCGAGCGGGAGTTCTACGAGCGCCACAACGCCGCGCCGCACCGCGGAGCCCACCTGCTCGCCGAGGAGGCCACCGAGGCCTACGAGAGCGCGCGCACCCGGATCGCCACGTTCATCGGCGCGGTGCCCGGCGAGATCGTGTTCACCAAGAACGCGACCGAGGGCATCAACCTGGTGGCGTACGCGCTGAGCAACGCGGCCACCTTCGGCGCCGAGGCCGACCGTTTCAAGGTCGGTCCCGGCGACGAGATCGTCGTGACCGAGATGGAGCACCACGCCAACCTGGTGCCCTGGCAGCAGCTGTGCCAGCGGACCGGCGCGACCCTGCGCTGGTTCGGCATCACCGACGAGGGCAGGCTCGACCTGTCCGAGCTCGACACGCTGGTCAACGAGCGCACCAAGCTGGTCGCCCTCACCCACCAGTCGAACGTGCTCGGCACGGTGCCGCCCGTCCAGCGGATCGCCGCACGCGCCCACGAGGTCGGCGCCCTCGTCCTGCTGGACGCCGCGCAGTCGGTGCCGCACCAGCCCGTCGACGTGCGCGAGCTCGGCGCCGACTTCCTGGTCTTCTCCGGCCACAAGATGCTCGGCCCGACCGGCATCGGCGTGCTCTGGGGGCGCCGCGAGCTGCTGGAGGCCATGCCGCCGTTCATCACCGGCGGTTCGATGATCGAGGTCGTGCGCATGGAGGGCTCCACCTTCATGCCGCCGCCGCAGCGGTTCGAGGCCGGCGTGCCGATGACCGCCCAGGCGATCGGCCTCGGCGCGGCCTGCGACTACCTGTCCGAGCTCGGGATGGACCGGGTCGCCGCCCACGAGGAGGCGCTCACCGCCTACTCGCTGGAGCGGCTCGGCGAGATCCCCGGGGTGCGGATCATCGGCCCGCGCGACACCGAGGCGCGCGGCGGGGCCGTGTCGTTCACCGTCGACGACATCCACCCGCACGACGTGGGCCAGGTGCTCGACGAGCTCGGCGTCGCCATCCGCGTGGGGCACCACTGCGCGTGGCCGATCTGCCGCCGGTTCGGCATTCCGGCCACCACCCGGGCGACCTTCTACGTCTACAACGACCTCGCGGACGTCGACGCGCTGGCCGAGGGCGTGCGCCAGGCCCAGAAGTTCTTCGGAACAGCCTGACTCCATCCCCTGTTGTAGGGAAAGAAGCCCCCCGACGAGGAAAAGGACGACATGCAGCTCGAGGCGATGTACCAGGAGGTCATCCTGGATCATTACCGCAACCCCCACAACAAGGGGCTGCGGGAGCCGTACGAGGGCGAGGCCCACCACGTCAACCCGACCTGCGGTGACGAGGTGACCCTCCGCGTCCACCTGGACGGCGAGACCGTCGCGGACGTCTCGTACGACGCCATGGGCTGCTCGATCAGCCAGGCCAGCGCGTCGGTGATGACCGAGCTCATCATCGGCAAGCCGGTCAAGGACGCGATGGCGATCGGCGACGAGTTCCTCGCGCTCATGCAGTCGCGCGGCGAGGGCGAGCCGAACGAGGACGTCCTCGAGGACGCCGTCGCCTTCACCGGGGTCTCCAAGTACCCCGCCCGGATCAAATGCGCCCTGCTCGCCTGGATGGCGTGGAAGGACGCGACCGCCCGTGCTCTCGGAGAGGCATCATGACTGAAACGCCCGCCGCCGCGGACGCCGCGACGCAGGACGACCCGACGCCCGAGACCGGCGCGGTCACGTCGAACGAGGCCGAGGAGGAGATCCTCGAGGCGCTCAAGGACGTGGTCGACCCCGAGCTCGGCATCAACGTCGTCGACCTCGGCCTGATCTACGGCGTCAACCTCGCGGACGAGGTCGCCACCCTCGACATGACGCTGACCAGCGCCGCCTGCCCGCTCACCGACGTGATCGAGGACCAGGCCCACAGCGCCCTGGACGGCCTGGTCAAGGACGTCAAGATCAACTGGGTCTGGCTCCCCCCGTGGGGCCCCGACAAGATCACCGACGAGGGCCGCGACCAGCTCCGCGCCCTCGGCTTCAACGTCTGACGAAGCCCGTCACCCGAGGCAGGCCCCCTGACCGGGGCCTGCCTCACGTGTATCTGACGAACTCGCTTGTCTCCGCGGGTGCCCCTGGTCATTCGAAGGATGTATGGGTGACCCTCATCGGGATGGAGTCGTGGAGGGGGTGGAGGGTGCTGAGATAGGGGGCATGCGATTCACCACGCGGCAGGACGTGCTGCTGGCCATCGCCGCGTTCGCGGGGGGCGTGGTGCTGTTGTCGGCGCGCGGCTATGGCACCTGGCCGGAGTGGGAGTTCTCGCCCGCGTGGCATCTGCTGCCCCTGGCCGGGCTGTGTTTCGCGATGTTGTACCGGCGCACGCATCCGATCGTGGGGCTGCTGATCTCCACGCCGTTCAACTTCGCGGACGTGGCGATCGGGCCCGGCTTCGCCACGCTGCTGATCTACAGCGACGCGCTGTACGCGGCGAGTCTCTATGGCCCGAAGCGCGCGGCCGAGTGGCTGCTCGGGATCACGACGGCGGCCACGCTGGTCGTGGCGGTGGGCGTCGGGGTCGCCGCCTCGACGATCAGCGGCGGGGTGATGGCCGGATCGCTGGCGGGGGTGGGGTGGGTCGGGCCGGTGCTCACCGCGATGGTCGTCCGGGAGCACCGCGACCGGGCGGACATGGAGCGGCAGCGCGCGGTCCAGATGGCGCGGCTGGCCGAGATGGACCGCCTGGCGGCCGTCAACGCCGAACGGGCGCGGATGGCGCGTGAGCTGCATGATGTCATCGCCAATCATCTGAGCGCGGTGGCTCTTCATTCGTCGGCCGTGCTCAAGGTCGCGGACCTGGACCGGGAGGGAGTCAACCGGTCCATGGAGGTGATCCGGGAGAACAGCGTCCAGGGGCTCGCCGAGATGCGGCGGATGATCGGGCTGCTGCGGGAGGGCGACGAGGCGGATCCGGCGGCCGCGCCACGGCTGGACGGCCTCGAACGGCTGGTGGCCCACACGGCCCGCACCGATCTCACGGCGGGCCTGAAGGTGGTCGGGGACGCGCCGGAGCTGCCCGCGCCGGTGGAGCACGCGGCCTACCGCATCGTGCAGGAATCGTTGACCAACGCGCTCAAGCACGCCGCGGCGGGCCGGGTCGAGGTGCTCCTGGAGTACCGTCCGGACAGCGTCGTCGTCACCGTCGACAGTCCCGCCGGGAACGGGGCGTCCCGGCTGCCCGGGACCGGCAGCGGCCTGGTCGGGATGCGGGAGCGCGCGACCATGCTGGACGGGACGTTCGAGGCGGGGGCGCGGGGCGGCCGCTGGCGGGTGCACGCCGAGCTCCCGCTCGCCGACGGGGAGAGATCTTGATCAAGGTGCTGGTGGCAGACGACCAGGCGGCGGTCCGCGCCGGGCTGGTGCTGATCCTGGGCGCCGCGCGCGGCATCGTCGTGGTCGGCGAGGCGGCCGACGGCGAGGAGGCGGTCGCGCTGGCCCGGCACCTGCGGCCCGACGTGGTCCTGATGGACATCCGGATGCCGAGGCTGGACGGGATCTCCGCCACCCGGGAGCTCGCGGGCGTCGCCGACGTCCTGGTGCTGACCACGTTCGACATGGACGAGTACGTGTTCGGCGCCATGCGGGCCGGGGCGGCCGGATTTCTGCTCAAGGACGTGGACGCCGATCACCTGGTGGAGGCGGTGCGCACGGTCGCGGCGGGGGACGGGATCCTGGCGCCGCAGGTGACCCGGCGCCTGATCAGCACGTTCGCGAGCCGCCCCGCGGTCCACGCCCAGCCGTCCGGCCTGGCAGAGCTGACCCCGCGCGAGCGGGAGGTCTTCGCGTGCCTCGGCGAGGGCCTGTCGAACGGGCAGATCGCGGCCCGCCTGGACATGGCCGAGACCACCACCAAGACCCATGTCAGCCGGATCCTGGCCAAGCTGAACCTGCGGAGCCGGGTGCAGGCGGCCATCCTCGCGCAGGAGACGGCCGCTGGCGGCCTTTCCGGGTCGATCAGTGACACGGGGTCACCTTCGGATTCCTGACGTCGCAGAGACGATCTCAGCGCGTTCCGAACGAATCAGCCGGAAAGGCTGCGGATGAGGTCGCCCACGCGCACGATTCCCAGGCATCGGCCGACCTCGTCGGTGACGACGAGGTCGTCGTAGACGCGGTCGTCCTCCCGGCCCGCCGCGCGCAGCGCCGCGATCGCCGGGACCGTGCGGGGGACGAGGCGCGGCGCGTCGGCCAGGCGGGCGGCGGGCTTGTGCGCGTGCAGGGCGTGGCCGTACGCGCCCGACAGCCGCAGCAGGAACCGCGTCCGGTCGACGGTGGCCGCCGGGCGCTGGTGCGCGTCGACCAGGACGACGCTGGTGGTGCCCGTCTCCGCGTTGAGCGCGCCGAGCACCTCGTCCGCGGTCGCGGTGTCGGGCATGGTCACCGCCGGCAGGGTGAATTCCGAGACCCGCGGTCCGAGGTCGATGCCGTGGGGCGTCGGATCGCGTTCCTCCTTGGCGATGACCGGCACCGTGACGCGCATGCCGGGCCGCCACTCCGGCGGAGCCAGTGCCGGGCCCTGGACGAGCCGTACGCCCAGTTCGCGCAGATGCAGCACCTGGGCCTCGGTCTCCAGGCCCGGCGCGAGCACGTGGGTGCCGATGCGGTGCGCCAGGTCGACGAGCGCCGTCACCAGCGCGGAGCGGCGCGGATCGGACGACGTGCGCCGCGACAGGCCGGGATCGAGCCGGATCAGGTACGGCGCGATGTCGAGCAGGAGGTCCAGGGGAGCGTGGGCGACGCCCAGCCCGCCGAGCCCCACCGGATATCCGGCGCGCCGGAGCCTGTGCAGCGCCACGGTCACCGCCTGGCGCTGGCCGGGCGGGAAGCCGCCCGTGACGCAGATGATGACCTCGCTCGGGCGGCGGCCCGCCTCGGCGAGGCCCTGATGCAGCTCGCCCAGGACCGCCTCGCCGTGCGCGAGGGTCTCCGCCCGCAGGCCGATCGTCAGCGGCAGATGGGTGCCCAGATCGGCGGCGGCCCGCGCGGCGCCGACGGCCCGCCGCAGGTCGTCCGCCACGGGATCGGGCCGGACGGCCGCGGGCGGCTCCGCCGGCGGACCGGTGTGCGGCTCCACGGCGATCACGCTGCCGGTGTCGAGGTCGATCACCGGATGGAACACCGCGCGCGCCGGAACGAGCAGGTCGAGGGCTGACACAACCGCATTATGCCGACGTGATCATGACAAATCGGATAGGTGTCAGCAGAAGTTAACGCAGTATTCGCTGATCAGAGCCCAGATCAGAGCCCACGCCCGCCGAAGAGAGCGGAGAGTGTGTAGACGACCCCGGCCAGTGCCGCCAGCCACGCGTACGGCGTGATGTCGGCGCCGCGCAGCCCCTGCACGACGACGGCCGCGACGACGGCCGCGATGAGCACGTCGCCTGTCATGGCCGCCGACTTCAGATGCGCGCGGGCCCGGTGCCCGCTGCCGAACCCGTCGCTGATGGGGAGCGCCGGCTCGTTGCGGCGGTAGCCGAGATGGGCGGCGTAACCGGCCAGCACACCGAGCGCGATGAGCCCCGTCTCGCCGCGCCCGTCGGCGGCGAGGACGGCGGCGACCACCACGCCGGCGGCGAGGGCGAGACCGGGGGCGATCCAGCGGCCGAGGCCGCGGTGTTCGGGGGCGATCCACATGACCGACATCTTTCCCGATCGGGCCCCGCGGTGTCGTCGCCGCGCTGATCCTGTTGAGGGGTCCGGGAGGGGCCCTGGCCGGTATGTTGTGGCCTCGTGGCGCAATTCAGACTGAACGGCTCGAAGATGCTGGCCGTCGATCTGGCCGGCGAGACCATCAGGGCGTTGAACGGCTCGATGGTCGCCTACGACGGGCAGATGACGTTCAAGCGGCAGGGGATGACCGGCGGCGAGGGCCTGCGCGGCGCGCTCAAGCGCCGGATCGCCGGCGAGGGCATGACGCTCATGGAGATCACCGGCCAGGGCACGGTGTTCCTGGCCAGCGAGGCGACCGAGGTGACGCTGGTCCCGCTGAACGGCGAGACGCTGTTCGTGGAGTCGGAGAGCCTGCTGGCCCTCGACGGGCGGCTCCAGACGGGGGTGCAGTTCACCGGGCTGCGCGGGATGGGCACCGGCCAGGGCCTCGCCACCACCAAGGTGGAGGGCCAGGGCATGGTCGCGATCCTGTCCGACGGCCCGGCGATCGCCCTGGAGGTGAGCCCGGGGACGCCGCTGTGCGTCGACCCGCACGCCTACGTGGGGCACCGCGGCCAGCTCCAGCAGGACGTCGTCACCGACGTCAACTGGCGCACCGTGCTCGGGCAGGGCTCGGGGGAGAGCGTCCAGTTCCGCTACCAGGGGCACGGCCTCGTCTACGTCCAGCCCGCCGAGCGCGGCGGCGGAATTCTGGAGATCTGATGCCGGGATACACCTCGATCAACTCGAAGATGCTCCAGGTCGCGGTCGGCCCCGGCCAGGAGGTCTACAGCAAGCGCGGCGCGATGCTCGCCTACACCGGCCGGGTCCACTTCGCCCCGACCGCCACGGCCGGGCAGGGCCTCGGCCAGACCCTCGGCCGCGCGATGGCGGGCGAGCGCACCGTGATGATGCACGTCACCGGGCACGGCAGCGCGATGTTCGGGCACGGCGGCCTGCACGTCCAGGTCATCGAGCTCGCGGGCGACACCCTCTACGTGGAGGCCGACCGGCTGCTGGTCTACGACGGGAGCCTGCAGGCCGGGACGATGTTCATGGGCGAGCAGGGCGGCATCGGCGGAGTGATCCGCGGCGCGGTCAGCGGGCAGGGCCTGTTCACGACCACGCTCACCGGGCACGGCTCGTGCGCGGTGCTGTCGCACGGCGGCGTGATGGAGCTGCCGATCACCCCGCAGCGGCCGGTGCACGTCGACCCGCAGGCGTACGTCGCGCACCGCGGCCAGGTGCAGAACAAGCTCACCACGGCGATGGGGCTGCGCGACATGGTCGGCCGCGGCTCGGGCGAGGGCTTCCAGCTGCAGCTGAGCGGCCAGGGCGTCGTCTACGTGCAGGCCAGCGAGAGGAAGATCTGAGCCGTGTCGGTCCCGACTTTCAACCCGATGACGCTGCCGTCCAACGACAACGTCAACCCGTACGCCTTCAGCGTGGACCTCAACGGGCAGTGGTTCACCCAGAAGGGCAAGATGATCGCCTACTACGGGCAGATCAAGTTCGAGGCGCTCTCGGCGGGCCCGCTCGACTCGCTCGTGGCCGCCCACTTCCACTCGCCCCTGTACGCCCAGGACTGGGTCATCGCGCAGGGGCAGGGCAAGCTGCTGCTGGCCGACCGGGGCTTCGACGTCAACTCCTTCGACCTCGACGACGGCAACCTCACCGTCCGCGCCGGCAACCTGCTGGCCTTCGAGCCCGGCCTGGAGCTCAAGCAGTCGATCATCCCGGGGTTCCTGACCCTGATCGGCACCGGCCGCTTCGTGGCCGCCTCCAACGGCCCGGTGCACTTCGTCGAGCCGCCGATCCGGGTCGACCCGCAGGCGCTGCTCGGCTGGGCCGACTGCCCGTCGCCCTGCCACCATTACGACCACTCGTACATGCGCGGCGTGATGGGCATGGCCCGGCAGGTGTTCGGCGTCGGCGGCACCTCGGGGGAGGAGCACCAGTTCGACTTCACCGGCCAGGGCACGGTGCTGATGCAGTCGTCGGAGGTCGTGGCCAACGAGGACACGCTGCTGCGCGACCTGGAGGGCCAGGTCGGCATGCTGGGCGCGGGCGGCCTGCAGCGCCTCCACCACACCATCGGCCAGCGCCTCGCCGCCGAACGCGAGCACTAGCCGCCGGACGCGGGCACCGCCGGCCGGGCGCGAGCCGCAACGGCCGGAGGCGGGCCGGGCTTCCGGCGGCGACACGCCCCCGGGAGCCGGGCCCGCCGATCGGTCAGGTCCCTTGCGGGGGCGCCGGCCGCATCACGCGGAACTCGGCGCCGAACGGGTCCTTCACGGTGGCCATGCGGCCGTACGGGGCGTCCTCCGGCTCGGCGACGACCGTGCCGCCGGTGTCACGGGCCCGGCGGACGGCCTCGTCGGGGTCCTCGACCGCGAAGTAGACCATCCACGCCGCGGCCGGCAGCGCGGGCACGCCCATGACACCGCCGATGCCGTGCCCGTCCGGCCGGTGCAGGACCGTGTAGTCGAAGTCGCCCGGCATCTCTTCGAGCGTGTAGTCGAAGATCGCCCGGTAGAACTCGCCCGAGGCCCTGGAGCCGGCGGTGACCAGCTCGCTCCACACCAGCGAGCCTGGCTCGCCCCCGTGTCCGCCGTCCCGGTTCCCCGCGAGCCGGCATGGCCGGGTGCGGCACCTTCCGCACACGTGAGGCGGGAACGGCCTCCCGCGTCACGTACACTGATCTGATGGTTTCGCTCCCGAGCTGACAGGCCCCCAGCGCGCGCGTCGCGGTCGATCGGACCGCCGGCGCGCGTTTGTGCGTCCGCCTGTTTCCGCTGAGCCAGATTTCCCGTCGAGCCGCTGAGCCGCCCGAGCCCTTTCCGTCAGGGGAGCCCTGTCACTGTGATCATTGCGAACGACATCGAGCTGCGTGCCGGATCCCGGCTGCTGATCGAAGGCGCCACCTTCCGGGTCAACCCCGGCGACCGGGTCGGCTTCGTGGGCCGCAACGGCGCCGGCAAGACCACCCTCACCAAGGTACTCGCAGGTGAGGCCCAGCCTGCGCAGGGCACCGTCACCCGGTCGGGCACGCTCGGCTACCTCCCGCAAGACCCGCGCGGCGTCGACCTCGACGAGCTCGCGCGCGACCGCATCCTGTCCGCGCGGGGCCTGGACGAGGTCATCCGCAAGCTGCGGCTCGCCGAGGACCAGATGGCGACGGCCACCGGCGACGAGCGCGACAAGGCCGTCCGCCGGTACGGGCGCCTGGAGGAGCGGCTGCACGTCCTCGGCGGCTACTCGGCGGAGGCCGAGGCGGCCTCGATCGCCTCCAGCCTCGGCCTGCCCGACCGCGTGATGACCCAGCCGCTGGGCACCCTCTCCGGCGGTCAGCGGCGCCGGGTGGAGCTGGCGCGGATCCTGTTCTCCGACGCCGACGCGCTGCTGCTGGACGAGCCCACCAACCACCTCGACGCCGACTCGATCGTCTGGCTGCGCGACTTCCTGAAGTCCCACCAGGGCGGCCTCGTGGTCATCAGCCACGACGTGGAGTTGCTCGACGCCGTCGTCAACCGGGTCTTCCACCTCGACGCCAACCGCAGCGTCGTCGACATCTACAACGTCGGCTGGAAGAAGTATCTCGACCAGCGCGAGACCGACGAGCGGCGCCGCAAGCGGGAGACCGCCAACGCCCAGCGCCAGGCGGCCACGCTGCTCGCCCAGGCCGACAAGATGCGGGCCAAGGCCACCAAGGCCAAGGCGGCCCAGCAGATGGACCGGCGGGCCCGGCAGCTGCTCGCCGGGGCGGAGGGGGAGCGGCAGGCCGACAAGGTCGCCAAGATCCGCTTCCCCGAGCCGGCGCCGTGCGGCAAGACCCCGCTGACCGCGGAGGGTTTGTCGAAATCGTACGGATCTTTGGAGATTTTCACCGACGTCGACCTCGCGGTCGACCGGGGGAGCCGGGTCGTCATCCTCGGCTTGAACGGCGCCGGCAAGACCACCCTGCTGCGCCTGATGGCGGGGGTCGACAAGCCCGACACCGGCCAGGTGATCCCCGGGCACGGCCTGCGGATCGGCTACTACGCCCAGGAGCACGAGACGCTCGACGTCGACAGGTCGGTCCTGGAGAACATGCAGTCGTCCGCGCCTGGGCTGGCACCGGTCGAGGTCCGCAAGATCCTCGGATCGTTCCTGTTCTCCGGCGACGACGTCGAGAAGCCCGCCGGGGTGCTGTCCGGCGGAGAGAAGACCAGGCTCGCCCTGGCCATGCTCGTGGTGTCGAGCGCCAACGTCCTGCTGCTGGACGAGCCCACCAACAACCTCGATCCGGCGAGCCGCGAAGAGATCCTCGGAGCGCTGCGCACCTTCTCCGGAGCCATCGTGATGGTGACCCACGACGAGGGTGCGGTGCAGGCGCTCCAGCCGGAAAGAGTGATTTTGCTGCCGGATGGTGTCGAAGACATCTGGAGTGACGAGTTTGCCGATCTGGTGGCACTTGCGTGACCTGCGCGGTAGCTATCGCAGATCTTTTCTGGCGGAGTGGGTAGCCGAACGCGCGGGAATGACTGATCATGGCGGGGGATAACGCAGCGGTCACCACATCACTACGGGAGGTACTCGTGGCCGAGACCCTTAAGAAGGGCACCCGCGTGACCGGTGCCGAGCGCGACAAGCTGGCGGCGGAGCTCAAGAAGAGGTACGACTCCGGCGAGAGCATCCGCGCCCTGGCAGCCGCCACCGGCCGCTCGTACGGGTTCATCCACCGGATTCTCACCGAATCCGGCGTCAACCTGCGGGGACGCGGTGGCGCCACCCGTGGCAAGAAGTCCTGAACGGACGACTTCCCCCGGATGAGCACACCGCCTGACCCGCCGCCGCGGCCGACCGAGTAGGGTTCGGTCGCGGCGGCGGGACGGGTGGCCGGCATGTCTCCGGCATGGCACCGGTACCGCATGGCGCCGGCCCGGACATGAGTCAAACGACTCACGTCCGGGCCAGAGTCAGCAGACCATGTCACTGCGGAGGGAACGTCATGTCGGACGCGAGGGTCGAGGAGCCGCGGCCGGATCCGGCCACAAGCCCGAACGAGGCCGAACTGGCCGAGGCCGGGTTGCGGCTCGACGTGGACGGCGCGATCGCGACGATCACGCTGAACCGGCCCGAGCGCCGCAACGCACTGACGTTCGCCACCTGGCGGGGGCTGGCCGGGATCGGCGAGTCCCTGCCCGACGGCGTCCGCGTGGTGGTCCTGCGCGGCGCGGGCCCGTCCTTCTCCGCCGGGATCGACCTCGGCATGTTCTCGGGCGGCGGGTTTCCCGACGGCGCCGACGCGGCCGCCTCCGACCGGTTCATCGCGGGACTGCAGGAGAGTTCCACCTGGCTGCGGCGCCCCGAGATCGTCTCCATCGCGGCCGTGCACGGGCACGCCATCGGCGGCGGTTTCCAGCTCGCGCTGTCGTGCGACATCCGCGTGATCGCCGACGACACCAAGTTCTGCATGAAGGAGCCCGCGCTCGGGATCGTGCCCGACCTCACCGGCACCAAGCCGCTGGTGGAGATCGTGGGCGTCAACCGGGCCCTGGAGCTCTGCCTCACCGCCCGCACCGTGCTCGCCGACGAGGCGGCGCGGCTGGGCCTGGCCGAGTACGTCGTGCCGCGGGCCGACCTCGACAAGACCGTCGACGAGCTCGTCACCGCCCTCCTCGCGGTCAACCCGGGCGCGGCGGTGGCCACCAAGCGGCTGCTGCTGGAGGCGCCCGGCAACACCCTCGAAGAGCAGTGCGCCGCCGAGCGCCGCGAGCAGATCGGCCGCCTGCGCGAGCTCTTCGGTTCCCAGAACGCCTGACCGGCAGCCTCAGCCACGCACGCGAGCGCGCTACCTGATCTGCGGGCCCGAAGCCGGAGGCGAGGGCCCGCAGATCAGATCGCGAAGCGATGTCGCCCTCCCGCTACGCCCCCCGCCCAGCCGCCCTTTCAAAGGACAAGCTTCGCTTGGCGCCGCTTTTGCGGTTCGGCCCGCGAGCCGCCAGGCTCGCGGGCCGAGGCCGCAAGAGCTTTAGAACAGGGCCTCGCGGCCGCCGCGGGCGAGTGGCAGGAGCACCTTGCTGGTTCCCGGCTGGAGGGTCAGCTTGGTGCCCGCCGGGTAGCGCAGCGTGTAGTCGTAGTCCGTGGACAGGACGATCACGCCGAGCCGGTGGCCGGCCTTGAAGACGTAGTCGGTCGGCTCGAAGTCCCAGCGGAAGTCGTACGCCTTGCCGGGCTTGATCGGCTCGGTGCGGCTCGGGCTGTGCCGGTTGCGCGCGTCCAGCCAGCCCCGCGTCACGATCTTGTACGGGGCCGTCGCGGTCACCAGCGCCTGCCGGGTGGTGCAGCCGTCGTCACCGGGGACGCCCTGCCCGAAGCAGACCCGCTGGCCGGTGTCCAGGCGGGCGCCGGTCGGGCGGGTGTCGGTGCCGTAGTCGACCAGCAGCGCCGTGAGGTACGGCGAGCGCCCGTCGAGCGAGGCCCGGAAGGCGGCCTTGGGGATGCCGTTGAGGCGCACCGGCTTGGTCAGGGCCGGGGTGAGGAAGGCCAGCCGGTTCGGGTCGGCCTGGTCCTCGTTCACCAGGAGCTGCTCGGCGGTCCGGGTGCGGCCCGCGTCGATCATCGACTGGACCGGGCCGCGGCGCGGCCTGAGCGACAGCGTGCCGGGCTGGCCGGCCTTTCCGGCGTTCAGGCTCACCGGCACGGTCCGTGTGCCGGGAACGGGCCAGTCAGAGGCGGTCTCCCACTGTCCGGGGGCCCGCTCGACGTCGACCCTCGGCTCCTTGGTGATGCCGTTGTCGATGTTGTAGAGGAAGCGGTCGAACCAGGCGCCGGTCTGCCGCAGCCACTCCTCCAGCCGCCACCGGAACGGGGTGGCGTGGTTGGCCTGGTGCAGCCAGAGCTTGCGCGGCACGCCGGCCTGCTTGATGGCGTTCCACCACTGGACGGAGTTCTTGACCTTGACGTTCCAGTCGTTCAGGCCGTGCACGACCATGACCGCGGCGCGCACCTTGCGGGCCTGGCCCAGGTAGTCGCGGTCGGCCCAGACCTTGCTGTAGTCGCCCGTCACGCGGTCCTGCGTGGCCTCGATCTGATCGATGACCGGCTTGCAGACCTCGGGGTTCTTCCGGGTGAGCACGGCCTTGGCGAGCACGTCCAGATCCTCGCCCTGGAACCCGCCGGGCGCGAGCACGCCGCCGTTCGCGCGGTAGTAGTCGTACCAGCTGGAGATCGCGGCGATCGGCACGATCGCCTTCAGCCCGACGACGCCGGTCGCGGCCGCCATGTTGGGCAGCGTGCCGTTGTACGACTGGCCGATCATGCCGACGTTGCCGGTGGACCAGCCCGCCTTCACCTCGCTGCCGTCGGCGGCCCAGCCCTTGGCCCGTCCGTTCAGCCAGTCGACGGCGGCCTTGGCGCCGGCCTGCTCGCTGCGGTCGCCGGACGTCGGGCAGCCGGTCGAGCCGCCGGTGCCGATGCTGTCGAGCTGGGCGACGGCGTAGCCGCGCGGGATGTAGTAGTTGTCGAGGTAGCCGGGGAAGATCTCGGCCAGGTTGCGCGGGTTCGCCTTGAGGCTCTTGGCCTGCGCGCCGTCGATGTCGACGTTGTGGTTGGGCACGTCGAGGATGCCCGCCCAGTACGGGCTGGCCTCCAGGATCGTCGGCACCTTGAGGCCGGAGTTCGTCTCCTTGGGCCGCATGACGCGCATCTGCACGCGGTCTCGGACGCCGTCGCGGTCGCTGTCGACGGTGGTCTCGATGTTCACCGTCTGGGTGACCGCGTCGGCCCGGGAGAAGACCGGCTGCGTCGCGCCGTTCTCCACCTTGATCTGCGGGCGGTCCGCCGCGGCGGGCGCGGTGGCGCCGGCCGGCGATGCGGTCGTGGCGAGGAGCGCGGCCGTGAGGGTGATCACGCCGGCGCCGCCACGCGTCAGTCTTCGGGTCACAGGGGACTCCTGAGGGGAGTTGAGCGTGGAGTAGTGGCTCACATCTACTACCGGACCGCCACAAAGTCCACAAGATCGCCCAGAGCTGGCCAGAGCGCCCGCAGGATCTCCAGGTGGGCTGCGCGCGGACGGCCGGTTTTCGCCGTGAGCTGAGCCGGGAAGCGGTCGGGTACGAGGTGCGTTGTCGTGGGTGCAGACTGAGATGCTTACTTGATTACGTACGCGCACGGCGTACGCGGAGCTGGACTCGAACGGTCGGAGGCCGCATGGGGATGCCGGGTATGCCGGGCAACGGCTGGCAGGTGATGGCGTCGTTCCGCCGGGACGGCTCGGTGACCCAGCAGAAGCTCAAGCCCGGCACGGTCAAGCGGATCGCCGGGTACGCCCGCCCGTACGTCCGCGAGCTGGTGCTGTTCCTGGTCCTCAACTCGTTCGCCGCGGTGATCGTGGTCGCCAACCCGCTGCTGCTCAAGGCGATCATCGACCGGGGCATCGTGCCCGGCCGGCAGGACCTGGTGATCTGGCTGGCCGTGGCGGTGGCCGGGCTCGCGCTGGTGGAGGCCGTGCTCGGCCTGGCGCAGCGGTGGTACTCGGCGCGCATCGGCGAGGGCCTGATCTACGACCTGCGCACGCAGGTGTTCGGCCACGTCCAGCGCCAGCCGGTCGCCTTCTTCATGCGGGCCCAGACCGGCTCGCTGGTCAGCCGGCTCAACAACGACGTGATCGGCGCCCAGCGCGCCCTGACCACCACCCTGTCGTCGGTGGTCTCCAACGTGATCAGCCTGGTCCTCGTGCTGATCACCATGCTGATCCTGTCCTGGCAGGTCACGCTGTTCGCGTTGCTGCTGCTGCCGATCTTCATCCTGCCGGCCAAGTGGGTGGGCAAGCGGCTGCAGCGCATCAGCCGCGAGCAGATGCAGCTGGACGCCGAGATGTCCTCGCTGATGACCGAGCGGTTCAACGTGGCGGGCGCCATGCTCGCCAAGCTGTACGGGCGCCCGTCCGAGGAGGAGGAGAACTTCTCCGCCCGCGCCGCCCGGGTCCGCGACATCGGCGTGGTGGCCGCGATGTACGGCCGGGTGTTCTTCACCGCGCTGACCCTCGTCGCGGCGCTCGCCACGGCCATGGTCTACGGCGTCGGCGGTGTCCTGGCCGCGGACGGGAGCTTCGAACTCGGCACGCTGGTCGCGCTCGCGACCCTGCTGACCCGGATGTACGGGCCCCTCACCGCGCTCTCCAACGTCCACGTGGACGTGATGACGGCGCTGGTGAGCTTCGACCGCGTCTTCGAGGTGCTGGACCTCAAGCCGCTCATCCGCGACCGCAAGGGCGCCGTGCCGCTGTGCCGGGCCCGGGCGGACGCCGACGGCCACGCGGATGGCGCTGGGCACGGGGACGGCACCGCGGCGCCCGCGATCGAGTTCGACGGGGTGCACTTCGCCTATCCCGCCGCCGAGGAGATCTCGCTGGCGTCGCTGGAGTCCATCGCCCGCAACGACAACGCGCCGGGACGGCCCGTCCTGCACGGCGTCACGTTCACGGCCGGGCCGGGCGAGCTGGTGGCCCTGGTCGGGCCGTCCGGGGCGGGCAAGTCGACGATCACCCATCTGGTGTCGAGGCTCTACGACGCCGACGACGGAGCCGTGCGCGTCGGCGGCCAGGACGTCCGCGACGTGACCCTGGAGTCGCTGCGGGCGCAGGTCGGCGTCGTCAGCCAGGACGCCCACCTCTTCCACGACTCGATCCGCGAGAACATGCGCTACGCCAGGCCCGCCGCCACCGACGAGGAGATCCTCACCGCGCTGGCGGCGGCCCAGATCGGCGAGCTGATCGCGGACATGCCCGAGGGGCTCGACACGGTCGTCGGCGACCGCGGGTACCGGCTGTCGGGCGGTGAGAAGCAGCGCCTGGCGATCGCCCGGCTGCTGCTGAAGGCCCCGTCGGTGGTCGTCCTGGACGAGGCCACCGCGCACCTGGACTCGGAGTCCGAGGCGGCCGTGCAGCGCGCGCTGAAGACGGCGCTGGCGGGCCGCACGTCGCTGGTGATCGCGCACCGGCTCTCGACCATCCGCGAGGCCGACCAGATCCTGGTGATCGACGACGGCCGGGTCGCCGAGCGCGGCCGGCACGAGGAGCTGCTGCTCGGGGGCGGGCTCTACGCCGAGCTCTACCGCACCCAGTTCGCCCGTCAGAACGGACGGGAGAGCCGCACCGCGGAGCCGCTCGGAGCGGAGTGACCATACCGAGACCTTCGAAAAGATGGTCAGCCCCGCCGAGCTGGGTAGGTACGCCGCGACGGGGGTGACGAGCATGCGGAGGACGATCGGGCTTCTGGCCGTACTGGCCGCCGTGCCGGTCCTGGCGACCGGCTGCGGCGAGCAGCGCGCCAACATGGCGGCGGTACGCGATTCGGCCGCGACGCCATCGGCCGCCGCCCTGTCGGGGGCGACGACGGCGTTCGCAGTGGTCCGTCCGGGGGCCCGGCCGGACGAGGTCCTGCTGGCGCGGGCGACGCGACGGCAGCCGGGCGGGCCGGAGACGGTCGTCCCGGCGAACGTCCGGCCCGCGGCGGCGACCGCCCTCGCGCCCGGAGCCCGCATCCACATCACGGCGCCCCTGTTCGAGGGCGACCTCAAGGACTGGCTCAAGGGCATCCAGGTGACGCCGGAGCAGTTCGCCGCCATGTCCAGGACGGCCGAGAGGCGGTACGGGCCGCTCCCGGATCGTGCGCGCATGTTCGATGTACGGCTGGACGGGCGGCAACGGATCACCGTGATGCGGCAGATCTTCAGTCCCTGACGGCCTCGTGCCGCCCTGAAGGTCCCACGGGAATCTCAGGGAACTCCTGTCGCGCGACGCCGGTTGCGGTTTCCTGGACTTCCTTTGATCGCGCCGGGGCGGCAACCCGATGGCCACTTCGCGTCGTCACAGTGACTGGGAGCGCGAGCGTCCACGGAGAGGAGACCAGGGTGCGAAGGACCATGAACACCGCGACGATCAATCCCGTCCGGGTCGTGAAGAGCGGGCCCGGCCGCTACACCGTCCTGCTCGTCGGCCTGGGGGCCGCGGGCGTCGCGCTCGGCTGGCGCGGCCCGGACGTGGCGGCCTCCGCCTCGTCGATCATGAAACGCCGCTGAGCTCGTAGCCCAGCCTGCGCAGCTCCGGACCGGCGACCTTCTCCACCTGGACCAGCTGCCGGGAGGTGAGCCGGTTGCGCCACGTCCCCGCCTGCCGCTCCCCGGCCTCCCGATCGCGGGGGCGTACCAGCCCGGACAGGGCGGCCTTGGAGATCGGCGCCTCCAGATAGTCCGAGACGGTGTCCGCGACCTTGCGCGGCCGGGAGATCAGATCCTCGTACCGCACCGTCATCAGCTGGTCGTCGGGCGTCTGGGCGCGCAGCTTGGCACTGAGCCGCACCGAGCCGCGCCACCGCAGCGCGCACCGGACCGCCATCGCCGCCTGGGGCCAGCGATCCCGTTCGAGGACGTCCTCGACGCCGAAGAACGGGTTGGGGAAGACCTCGTCGAGGTTGGCGAGCCCGGGCCGGAACCACGCCATGCAGCGCTCGTCGTCGAGCATGTCGGCCACCACGTCCCGGCCGTCCCTGATCACCTGCAGCAGCTGGGCGTCGGGGAACGCGTCCAGCAGGACGTCGGCGCTGTAGAGCAGGTCGGGGGAGGCGTCGGCGAACCGGGAGATCCCGCGCGGCTCGGTGCACGGCTCCGCGAGATCACCGTCGTCGGCCGCGGGCGCCCGCAGGCCGGACAGCTCCCGGCACTCCGCCGGGCACTCGGCGCAGCCGCGCGCGGAGACCTGCCACGCCTCGGCGAACGCGTCGCGCAGCACCCGGGCGGCCCCGCGGCCGCGCTCGGAGGCGATCGACGGGCGGCGGGCGAAGGCGTAGGTGACGCGCAGCACACCGGGGCGCCCGACCGTCAGGTGAAAGCCGGTGGAACGTTTCACGGCACGCGCGAGAAGGTCCGCACCGGAGTGGGGAGCGCCCAGGACGAAGACCGGGCGGCGGACCTTGGTGCCATTGATCACCA
The DNA here is from genome assembly GCF_043198015.1 of Spirillospora sp. NPDC048911. Taxonomy (NCBI): domain Bacteria; kingdom Bacillati; phylum Actinomycetota; class Actinomycetes; order Streptosporangiales; family Thermomonosporaceae; genus Spirillospora; species Spirillospora sp. NPDC048911. Next base: position 216,176 of record NZ_JBICUD010000004.1, read on the forward strand.
GAATGTGCGGCGTCGACCTCATACGAAGGCCCAGTTTCTCACCTCCGGGGTGATGCCGCCGCCCGCGACGCACCGCGTTGGCCTTCCCCATCACGGCCATGCCCTTCCGCTCACCGGACAATCGGTCCCCGCCGTCACCTGCAGATCCCCGCTCAGCTTCGGGATATTCGGAACAGAACGGGGCGTTCCGGCCCTAGCCTGGAACCATGAACGCCCCCCAGACGCTCGCGGACTGGCTGCCCGCGGCCGAGTCGATCACGGTGCTGTCCGGCGCCGGGATCAGCACCGACAGCGGCATCCCCGACTTCCGGGGACCGCAGGGGGTCTGGACCAAGGACCCGGCTGCCGCGGCCATGTCGACGATCGGCAGCTATGTCGCCGACCCGGAGGTGCGCCGCCGTGCCTGGCGGTCGCGGTGCGACCACCCGGCGTGGAACGCCCGGCCCAACACCGGGCACGCCGCGCTGGTGGACCTCGAACGGGCGGGCCGGCTGCGCGCGATCGTCACCCAGAACATCGATGGCCTGCACCAGCGCGCCGGCTCGAGCCCCGAACTGGTGATCGAGATCCACGGCACGATGCGGTACGCCGAGTGCCTGTCCTGCGGGCTGCGCACCCCGATGCCCGAGATCCTGGCCCGGGTGGAGAAGGGCGAGGACGATCCGCCGTGCGCCGCCTGCGGCGGGATCCAGAAGTCGGCGACGATCTCGTTCGGCCAGTCGCTCAAACCGGAGGTGCTGGAGGCCGCGATCGCCGCCGCCCGGTCCTGCGACCTCTTCGTCGCCGTCGGCACCTCGCTGACCGTGCAGCCCGCGGCAGGGTTGTGCCTGGAGGCGGTCGAGCACGGCGCCCGGCTCGTGATCATCAATGCCCAGCCCACGCCCTACGACGGGCTGGCCGACGCCGTCCTGCGCAAGCCGATCGGCGAGACTCTGCCGCGGCTGGTGGAGCTGGCGACGGGGAACGAACGGTGATCCCGTCCGTTGATCGTGACAAGGCCGTGATGGGGGACGGATGGGATCGGGAGGCGACACTCACTTGGTGAGGATCTGTTGGCGGGTCGTGACCGGGGGCCCCTTCCGCTGGCGTAATTCTCCTGACAAGCTCTATCCGTTGCGGTGCGAGGAGGGATCGGGTTGAGAAGCGGGGGCGCCCGGGGATTCGCCAGGCTGCGGCCCGGCGACCGGGTGGCCGTGATCGCGCCCAGCGGTCCGGTGCATCCGGACCGGCTGGAGTCCGGCTGCACGGTGCTGCGCGATCTCGGCCTGGACGTCGTCGTGGCCAAGCACGCCCTCGACCGGGTCAACCTGGGGACGGCGGAGCCGGTCCGCGACGACTGGCAGCGGCTCGCCGGGACGGACGCCGACCGGGCGGCCGACCTGCAGGCCGCGTGGTGCGATCCGCGGGTGCGGGCGGTCGTGTGCGCCCGGGGCGGCTACGGCGCCACCCGGATCCTCGACCACCTCGACTGGGCGGCGATGGCCGAGGCGGCGGTCACCGATCGCGGCCCCAAGCTCCTTCACGGCTCCAGCGACATCACCGCCCTCCATGCGGCCTTCGGTGAGCGCTTCGGCATCACCACCGCGTTCGGGCCCATGCCGGCGGGCATCCTCGCCGACGGCGCCGGTGACGACCACGAGGCCTCGCTGGCGAGCCTTCGCGCGGCGTGGTTCGGGAGCGCTCCCGAGGCCGTCGGCGGCACGCACGCGCTCGCCCCTGGCCGGGCCGAGGGGCCGCTGACCGGAGGCACGCTCGCGCTCCTCACGGCGATGCTCGGCACGCCCTACGCGCCGCCACCGGCGGCCGGGCGCGTCGTCTTCCTGGAGGACATCGCCGAGGCGCCCTACCGCATCGACCGCATGCTCACCCAGCTGCTCCAGGCGGGCTGGTTCGACGGCGCCGCGGGCGTCGTCCTCGGGCCCTGGACCGACTGCGGCGACCCGGCCGAGGCCGACGCCGTGGTGGCGGGCCGGCTCGGCCCGCTCGGCGTCCCGATCCTGGCGGGCGTCTCCGCCGGGCACGGGCCCCGCCAGCTCACGCTCGAACTCGGCGCCCGCGTCCGGCTGGACGCAGGCGCCGGTGTTCTGACCCTGCAAGCTCCCGCAGGAGGTGTCTGATGAGCGGCGGCAGGCACGCGCGTCCCGGCGACTGGGACGACGGCGCACTCGACTCCCTTCTGGTGCTGGTGGCGGAGAGCCTGGGCTACTCCTGCCGCCAGGTCCCCGGCGACGTCATGCTGCTCGAGGGCGCCAACCGACTCCACGTGAGCCTGCGCAACCTGCGGCAGCTGGCGCGGCTCGTCCCCCGCAACGACTGGCCCGCGCTGGTCTCCGACCACGTCACCACGATCGTCACCGCGATCGAGGAGCCGCTCGACCTCAGCGACTTCGAGCTCGCCCAGAACCTGCTGCGCACCCGCATCTACCCCGCCGAGGCCGACAACGGCGTGCTGGCCGCGCGCCCGTTCGCCCCCGGGCTCATCGAGGCCGTGGTGGTCGACACCCCGACCACCGTGCGCACCGTGACCACCGACGAGATGAACGGCTGGCCGGTCTCCGGCGACGCGCTGTTCATGCTGGGCCGCGCCAACGTGCGGGCCGACGGGCCGCTGCAGCTGGACGAGCAGGAGCTCGGCGGCGTGCGGGTGTCGGTGCTGCACGGCTGGACGTTCTACGCCGTCACGCACCTGGCCTGGCTGGAGGAGTACCTGCCGCTCGGCCCGTACGGCGCGCTGGTGGTCGTGCCGAACCGCAGCCTGATCATCGCGCACCCCATCCAGCCCCCGGTCGGCGGCATCCGCGCCGGCTACCGGGCGGCGGTGGCGGCCGCGCGGGAGCTCCAGGGCCAGGCGCATCAGGCCTACGAGGACGGCCCTGGCTCCCTGAGCCCGCACCTCTACTGGTGGCGCAACGGCGAGCTGACGCTCCTGGAGACCCGCTACGACGGCGACACGCTCGTGCTCCCCGAAGACTTCCGCGCGGTCCTGACCACCCTCGCCGCCGAACGCTGAAGAGGCCGGTGACGCGCACCGGCCCCGATCACCTCACCTGTATTCCGGTCGTGTCGCGTGCGTTCCCCGTCACGTCAGGGGGACGAGGGCCTCGCCGGACGGCTCCGGCGTCGCCTGAGAGCGCGGCGCCTGATCGGCCGCCGGCTTCTTGATCTCCAGCAGCGGGATGAAGACGTGCGCGAGGGGGCCGATGGCCACCGCGTACAGCAGGGTGCCGATCCCCACGGTGCCGCCGAGCAGCCAGCCTGCCGCCAGCACGCTCAGCTCGATGCCGGTGCGCACGACCCGGATCGACCGGCCCCGCGCGGCCAGGCCGGTCGTCAGGCCGTCCCGCGGGCCCGCCCCGAACCCGGCGCCGATGTAGAGGCCGGTGGCGAAGCCGCCGACGACGATCGCCGCGGCGAGGTAGGCCCAGCGGGCCGCGAGGGCGGACGGGTCGGGCAGCAGGTGGAGGAACAGGTCGGCGAAGGCGCCCACCAGGACCACGTTGCTGATCGTGCCGAGGCCGGGCCGCTGCCGCAGCGGGATCCAGGCCAGCATGACGACGGCCCCGATGATGATGATCCATATGCCGATCGACAACCCGAACTGCCGCGCCAGTCCCTGGTGGAACACGTCCCACGGATCGTTGCCCAGTGCGGAGTCCACCTGCAGGGCGATGCCCAGACCGTACAAGGCCAATCCGAGATAGAGCTGCACCAATCGACGTACCATCAAGGCCATTGCCTGTTCTCCTCATCACGCTGCTACCAGCAGACTCGCGGCCGAAGTATCCAGTTTGGTCGCGAGTGGACTGGTCTAGAAAGAGCCAATATGGAAAAGTGGTCTGTATGAGTACCCGGTACGTGAGCGGATCCCAGCTGGCCCGTCTGCTCGGCGAGGTGCCGCACGAGCGGCCGTTCTACGCGGCGCTCGCCCTCGCGGTGCGCGGGCTCGTCCTCGACGGGCGGCTGGCCCTGCGCACGCGGCTGCCCGCCGAACGAGACCTGGCGGCCGCCCTCGGCGTCAGCCGCACCACCGTGACGGCCGCCTACGACCGGCTCCGCGACGAGGGGTTCATCGAGAGCAGGCAGGGCGCGGGCAGTTGGACGGCACTGCCTCCGACCAACATGTCGGCCCCGTCGACGCGGACGGTGCCGTCGGTCTCGGTGCCCTTCGGCGCGGGCAAGTTCGGCATGGCGCACGCCCCGGACGGGCCTGGTTTCATCGACCTCGGCTGCGCGACGCCGGGCGCCCCGGAGATCTTCCAGGAGGCCGTGGCCGCCGCGGTCGGCGAACTGGGCCGGTACAGCGCGGGCCCCGGCTACGAGCCCGCCGGCCTGGTCGAGCTCCGCGAGGTGATCGCCGCGAGGTACGCGGCGCGGGGCGTGCCGACCCGGCCGGACCAGATCGTCGTCACCACGGGCGCGCAGCACGCCTTCACCCTGCTGACCCAGGCCCTGACCGACCCCGGGGACGCCGTCCTGGTCGAGCGGCCGACCTATCCGCACGCCCTCGGCGCGCTGCGGCGGCGCGGGGCCCGGCTGGTGCCGGTGGGCGTGAACGAGGGCTGGGACCTGGAGCTGATCGCGGGCAGCATGCGGCAGGCGGCGGTGCGGCTGGCCTACACGATCCCCGACTTCCACAACCCGACCGGCGGGCTCATGGGCGAGGACGACCGGGCCGCGCTGGTGGACGCCGCCCGGCGGGCCGACGCGTTCCTGCTCGTCGACGAGACGTTCGCCGAGCTGGGGCACGACCTGGCCGCGCCCCGGATGGCGCCGGTGTCGTCCTACGACACCGGCGGGCGCGTCATCACGATCGGCTCGGCGTCCAAGCTGCTGTGGGGCGGGCTGCGCATCGGCTGGATCCGCACCACCGCGCCGCTGGCCCGGCGCCTGGTGCTGTCACGCGAGGCCATGGACATGGCGAGCCCGGTACTCGACCAGCTCATCGTCCGCGAGCTGCTGCTGCGGGTCGAGGAGGTGCGGGCCGAGCGCGCCGCGACGCTGCTGCGCAACCGCGACGCGCTGGCCGCCGCCCTGCGCGACCATCTGCCGGACTGGGAGTTCCGCCTGCCCGAAGGCGGCATGTCATTGTGGGCGCGGCTCGGCGCGCCGGTGGCGACGCTTCTGGCCGAGGCCGCCGGGCGTTATGGCGTGCGCGTGGTGCCGGGCCCGGTCTTCGGCGTGGACGGCGTGCTGGAGGACTGCGTCCGGCTGCCGTACGTGCTGCCGCCGGAAACGCTGCGCGCGGCCGCCGAACGCCTGGCCGCCGCCTACCGCGAGGTCGACGCGGCCCCGGTCTCCCGCCCGCTGCCCGCCTACGTCTGACGGCCCCGCGGCGATCGGCCGCCGCGGGGCGCGGTGAGGTCGGTTCAGGGGGGTCAGGGCGCGCGCTGGATGTAGTCGACGAGGTGCTCGCGTTCGCTCTCGAGTTCGTCGATCGCGCTCTTGACCACGTCGCCGATGCTGACCAGCCCGGCCAGCCGCCCGTCGACGACGACGGGGATGTGCCGGATCCGGTGCTCGGTCATCGTCGTCCGCAGGTCGTGCACGTCGGTCTCCGGCTCGCAGGTGCGGACCCGCTCGGTCATGATCTCGGCCACCGGCCGGTCGAGCAGCCGCGCGCCGTGTTCGTGCAGGCGGCGCACGACGTCGCGTTCGGACGCGATGCCGGCGATCGTCTCACCGTCGGGCGAGACCACCGCCGCGCCGATGTTGTGCTCGGCCAGGGTGGCCAGCAGTTCCCGGACGGTGGCGTCGGGTCGTACCGTGGCCACCGCGTTCCCTTTTCTCCGCAGGATGTCGCGAATGCGCATGAAAACTCTCCGGCGTCGGTTCGGTCGGCTTTCGCGGGCCCCGCCGCGGTCCTTCTACCTGCCAAGGTCCCATGTTCCGCGGCTCGCCGGAACCCCGTGGCGGTAAACGCTTGACCCCGGCGGCACGCGATCGTCGCCGGGCCGGGCATGGCCCGGGCCGATCACGGGTAGGCCTGACCTGCCGATGTCGCCGTGAACTCAAGGGGACAGGACGTGCCGGGACGCATCGAAGATTATGCGCTGATCGGCGACTGCCAGAGCGCCGCGCTGGTCCGCGACGACGGCTCCATCGACTGGCTGTGCCTGCCGCGCTTCGACTCGGGGGCCTGCTTCGCCGCGCTGCTCGGCGACGAGGAGAACGGCCGGTGGCGGCTGGCGCCGACCGGTGCGGGGCGCGCCGCCCGGCGCCGCTACCGGGGCGACACGCTGATCCTGGAGACCGAGTGGGAGACGCCCGGCGGCGCCGTCCGGGTCATCGACTTCATGCCGCACCGCGGGGAGGCGCCCGACATCGTGCGGATCGTCGAGGGGCTCGCGGGCGAGGTCGGCGTGACGCTGGACCTGCGGCTGCGGTTCGACTACGGCCACCGCGTGCCCTGGATGCACCAGTCCGGCGGCCAGCTCGCCGGGATCGCGGGCCCGGACGCGATCTGGCTGCGAAGCCCGATCAAGGTGGTGGGCCGGGACTTCGCGCACACCGCCGAGTTCACCGTCCGCGCGGGGGAGCGGATCCCGTTCGTGCTCACCTGGCACGCGTCCCACCTCCCGGCGCCCAAGCCGGTCGACGCGCTGCACGCGCTGGCGGAGACCGAGGCGGAGTGGACCGCGTGGGTCGGCCGGTTCTCCTATGCGGGCACCTACCGCGATGCCGTCATCAGGTCCCTGATCACGCTCAAGGCGCTCACCTACTCGCCCACCGGCGGCATCGTCGCCGCCCCCACCACGTCGCTGCCGGAGACGATCGGCGGCGTCCGCAACTGGGACTACCGCTTCTGCTGGCTGCGCGACGCGACCATGACGCTGGACGCGCTGCTGCGCAGCGGCTGCACCGAGGAGGCGGACGCGTGGCGGCGGTGGCTGCTGCGGGCCGTCGCGGGCGATCCCGAGGACGTCCAGATCATGTACGGGGTGGCGGGGGAGCGCAGGCTCACCGAGTGGGAGGTCGGCTGGCTGCCCGGGTACGAGGGCTCACGGCCCGTCCGCGTGGGCAACGCCGCCGCCGGGCAGCTCCAGCTGGACGTCCCCGGTGAGGTGATGAACTCGCTCTACCTCGCGCGCAAGGCCGGCCTGCCCCCGGCCCCGGAGATCGCGGCGATGCAGGACTCGCTGCTCGCGTACGTGGAGGCGCGGTGGGCCGACCCCGACGAGGGGCTCTGGGAGGTGCGCGGCCCACGGCGGCACTTCGTGCACTCCAAGATGATGTGCTGGGTCGCGTTCGACCGCGCCATCAAGATCGCCGAGGAGTTCGGCCGCCCCGGGCCGGTCGACCACTGGCGCGCCCTGCGCGACCGCATCCACCGGGACGTCTGCGACAAGGGCTTCGATCCCGCCCGCGGCACGTTCACCCAGTCGTATGGCTCGCAGGACCTGGACGCGGCCCTCCTGCTGATGCCGCAGGTGGGTTTCCTCCCCGCGGACGATCCACGCGTCGCCGGCACCATCGAGGCCGTCCGGCGGGAGCTGGCCGGTGACGGGTTCGTCCGGCGCTACCCGACCGACGAGGGAGCGGCGTCCGACGGGCTGACGGGCGAGGAAGGCGCGTTCCTGGCGTGCTCGTTCTGGCTCGTCGACGGCCTGCGCGCCATCGGCCGCGACGACGAGGCGCGCGAGCTCTTCGAGCGGCTGCTGTCACTGCGCAACGACGTGGGCCTGCTGGCCGAGGAGTACGACCCCGTGTCGGGCCGCCTGGTGGGCAACTTCCCGCAGGCGTTCAGCCACGTGCCGCTGATCCACGCCGCGTACGAGCTCGACGGCCACCAGAGCGTGTGGTGACCGTCCGGGCTATCCGACGTCGAGCCGGGCGAGCAGGCGCATCACTCGCGGGGAGATCCGCGAGGTGAGGTAACTCAGCCGTGCCTCCGGGGTGACGGGGACGAGGGCCCGGTTTTTCTGCACCGCCGCCACGATCTGCTTGGCGACGCCCTCGGGACCGAAGTTGCGCCGGGCATAGGCACGTGCCGCCCGTTCCTGTTTCCTGCCCTGCTCCTCTGCCGACTGGCCGACGAACCGCGACGTCCGCGTGATGTTGGTGTTGACGATGCCGGGACAGATGGCGCTGACCCCGATCCCCTTGCCCGCCAGTTCGGCGCGCAGGCACTCGGAGAGCATGAGCACGGCCGCCTTGCTGGTGGCGTAGGCGGGCAGCGTGCGCGAGGGCGTGAACGCCGCCGCCGAGGCGGTGTTGACGATGTGCCCGCCCTGGCCCTGCTCCGCCATCCGCGCGCCGAACAGCCGCGAGCCATGGACGACGCCCCAGAGATTGACGTCCAGTACCCGCCGCCAATCCTCCACGGAGTGGTCGAGGAACGCGCCGGCCATGCCGATCCCGGCGTTGTTGACCACGACGTCGGGCACGCCGTGCTCGTGCAGCACCGACTTGGCGAAGTCTTCCATCGCGACCGGATCGGCCACGTCGACCTGGACGGCGTGGCCCCGCGGCCCGATGAGCTCGGCGGTGCGCCGCGCGGTGGCCGGATCGAGGTCGGCGGCGACCACGTCGGCGCCCTTCTCGGCGAACGCCAGCGCCGTCGCGCGGCCGATGCCGCTGCCCGCGCCGGTCACGACGACCAGCGATCCGTCGAACGGGCGCCGGTCGCGGCGCACCCGGGCCCGGCGCACGGCACGTTCCTCCGGCGCGGTGAGCGGGCCGCCGGAGACCGCGGTGACGTGCTCGGTGATCCACTGGGCGACGACCCCGGGGTGGCTGCGCGGCAGCCAGTGCCCCGCCGCGATCGTGCGCAGCGACAGGTGGGGCACGCGGTCCTGGAGGCCGCCGACCAGATGCGGGGAGACGAACAGGTCCCTGGTCGCCACGATCACCTGCGTCGGCACGTCGGTGCGGCGGTCGCGCGGCCTGCGGAGCCGCTGCGGCATGTCGCCCCGGTAGAGGCCGACGCCGGCGGCGGCGTCGCGGGCGAATGTGCGCGCCGGGTGGCCCGCGCGCGGCCCGACGCCCTCGCCGATCTCCAGGGCGCGAGTGAAAAGCCTGGTCAGTCCGGCGCGCCACATCACCTCGGGCACGACCGGGGTCTGGAAGAAGGCGATGTACCAGGACCGCAGGCCCTGGCCCGCCGCCAGCCTGAGGTTGCGCGGGGTCGGCCTGCTCAGCTTGCCCCGCGTCCAGTGCGCCACATGGTCGAGGCAGGGGCCGGACATCGAGGTGAACGAGGCGAACCGCTCGGGCATCGTGCAGACGGCCTCCCACGCCTGGATGGAGCCCCAGTCGTGGCCGACGAGGTGCACGGGCCGGTCCGGGCTCGTGGCGTCCAGCACCGCGCGCAGGTCGGCCATCAGGTAGGCGAACGTGTAGCGCCTGCGGCCGAACGGGCGGGACGAGGCGCCCGCGCCCCGGACGTCGTAGCGGACCACGTGGTAGCGCGCCGCGAGCCGGGCCGCCACCTCGTCCCAGACGGCGTGGGTGTCGGGGTAGCCGTGCATCAGCAGCACGGTCGGCCGGGAGCGGTCGCCCTGCTCGAAGACGGCCAGGTCGACCCCGTCCCCGCGGACGCGGCGCGCGGTCGTCATCACATTATTGGACACATCGTTCAATTAACCGCTGTCGCGGACCCCGGTCAAGCCGCGGCGAGAGTGGCGCCCATCACGCTGGGCCGCGAAGCCATTAGTAAGGGTCGTAGCCCGCCGCCTGGGCCGCGGGTGACTTCATCAGGTATTCCAAGGCCTGCGGGGTGGAGCAGATCTGCGATGGGTGGTGCGAGGGCTTGAGGTAGATCGGCGCCTCGCCGAGCAGCAGCTTGAAGATCCCCGGGATGTGGCCCTTGCGCACCGACTTGCGGTACGAGCGGTAGACGTGCGGGAACGTCACCTTGCGCTTGACGGTCGGGTCCTGCTTCAGCAGGTAGATCCCGCCGCCGATCACCGCCCAGACGAGGAAGAACAGCGACACCGCCCAGGCGGCGACGCGCATCGGATACCTGCCGCCCATCTGCTGGTAGACGTCGAAGACGACGGAGCGGTGCTCGACCTCCTCCGCGCCGTGCCAGCGCAGCAGGTCCAGCATCGTCGGGTCCACGCCCGCCGCGTCCAGCCGGTCGTTGTCCATGATCCACTGGCCGAGCACGGCGGTGTAGTGCTCGATCGCGGCCACGGCCGCCAGCTCGAACCGCAGGCGCAGCCGCCACAGGCGCGGCGACCTCTCCTTGAGTGCCGCCATCTGGGCCGGGCGGTCGGCGTTCCCCTGGGCGGCCGGTTCAGTGATCTTGGAGACGTCGATCCCGTTGACCTCCAGGAGCTGGGTGAGCACGCCCTGGTGGGATCGCGCGTGCACCATCTCCTGGCCGATGAAGCCCTTGATTTCCGCGCGGAGTTTCTCGTCCCTGATATGCGGAGTCGCGTCCTTGACGCACTGGACGAACCACTTCTCGCCCTCGGGCAGGACGATATGGAAAGAATTGATCATGTGAGTCGCGACCGGATCGCCGGGAATCCAGTGCAGGGGCGTCTTCTCCCAGTCGAACGAGACGCGTCTGGGCTGGATGCGGGGGTGCCGCTCGTCGATCCCGGCATCCGGTCCCGCCTCGGGAAGCCCTGCCATTTCCGCTCCTCACGCCGGCGCGCCTGGTCACTGGAGCAGTACAAGATCACCTATGGACGCTGCACGATCGTCATTCGGTGTACGGCGCCGAGCGCCGCATGGACTGCTGGCACGCCAGTGAACTAGTGCGGCCGATGTGCTTTCTTGGGATTTGTCCCACAAGTTACCCATCGGTTTTCATCGGGGGATGACAATTACACTAATTACTGGGAAGGTTTTGCGGGACGGGTCACACGGTCACGCGCTCGGCGCCGGTATAGACGTTCATGGTCTCGCCGCGCAGAAAGCCGATCAGGGTCATCCCGGCGTCCTCGGCCAGCTCGACCGCCAGCGACGACGGCGCCGAGACGGCGGCCAGCACCGGGATCCCGGCCAGCATCGCCTTCTGCGTCAGCTCGAACGAGGCGCGGCCGCTCACCATGAGGATCCGGCCGGTCAGCGGGAGCAGGCCCGCGCGCAGCGCCCAGCCGACGACCTTGTCGACCGCGTTGTGCCGTCCCACGTCCTCGCGCACGGCCAGCAGGCCGCCCGCCGGGTCGAAGAGCCCGGCCGCGTGCAGCCCGCCGGTGCGGTCGAAGACCCGCTGCGCCTCGCGCAGCCGGTCCGGAAGCGCGGCCAGGAGCTTGGGCGTGAGCGCCACGTCGTCGGCCGCGACGTCGTACGGGCGGTCGGCGCGCAGCGCCTCGATGCTGGCCTTGCCGCAGACCCCGCACGCGCTCGTCGTGGTGAAGGCGCGTTCGAGCAGCGCGTCCGGCGGCGCGACCCCGGCCGCGAGGACCACGTCGAGGGTGTTCTGCTCGTGGGTGTCCGCGCAGTAGCGCATGCCCGCGAGGTCGGCCGCCCCGGAGATGATCCCCTCGGCCGCGAGGAAGCCCGCCACGAGGTCGAAGTCGTCGCCCGGCGTCCGCATCGTGATGGTCAGCGGCCGGCCGGCGATCCGGATCTCCAGAGGCTCCTCCACCGCCAGCGTGTCGGGCCGCCGCCCGCGCACCCCGGCGGTGCTCAGCCGCAGTACCGGCTTGCGCACCGTGATCCGCCCCATAGCGCGACGGTACTCCCGATGCGCTCCCCGCGCGAAGGCCGCCGGGGTCACTCGCGCCGGTCGACGTTCCAGTTGGCGACGACGGCGGCGAAGGGCGGGATCACCATCGCGACGACCGACATCACGATCGCCGCGGGCGGTGAGAACAGCCGGACGACCGACCACGCCAGCACGAAGAGCGTCAGGCAGGTGCCCATCATGATCCCGTACGCCAGTTTGCGGCGCCTCATGCCTCCACCGTACGCCGCGATCACCTGTAGAGGTTCTCGATCGTGTCGCCGTACTTGCCGTGGACGACCCGGCGCTTGAGCTTGAGGGTCGGCGTCAGCTCCTCGCTCTCGGCGGTCCACTCGGCGGGGAGCAGCCGCCACTTCTTGACCTGCTGGACGCGGGCGAGGCGGGCGTTGGCGTCCGCGACCGCCCCGGCCACCTCCTCGACGACCAGCGGATGCTCGGCGAGGGCCGCCAGATCGGTGGTGTCGATACCGTGCGCCGCGGCCCAGACGGGTGCCACCTCGCCGTCCAGGGTGATCAGCGCGACCACGTAGGGCCGCCGGTCGCCGTACGCGAGCGCCTGCCCGACCAGCGGATGCTCCTTGAGGAGGTTCTCGATCATGGACGGGGCGATGTTCTCGCCGCCCGCGGTGACGATGAGCTCCTTCTTGCGGTCGACGACCTTGAGGAAGCCGTCCTCGTCCAGCACGCCGACGTCGCCGGTGTGCACCCAGCCGCCCTCGTCGAGCAGCGCGGCGGTGGCCTCGGGACGGTTGAGGTAGCCGGGCGTGCAGGTGGCGCCGCGGACGAGGATCTCGCCGTCCGCCGCGAGCCGCAGCTCCACGCCGTCGAACGGGCGGCCGACCGTGCCGAGCTTGAAGGAGCCGGCGAGGTTGGCCGTGACGGCGCCGGTCGTCTCGGTCATGCCGTACGCGTCGAAGATCTTCAGGCCGAGCCCGGCGAAGAACCGCGCGACCTCGTCCGGCAGCGGGGCGGCGGCGCTGGACGCCTGGCCGACCCGGTCGAGGCCGAGCAGCGCGCGCATCGGGGTCAGCACGGCGGCGTCGGCGCGTTCGAAGGCGGCGGCCAGTTCGGGCGGCGTGGTGTTGCCGTGCTCCAGGCTCGTCACGTACCGGCGGCCGACGTCCAGCGCCCCCTGGACCGCCGCCTTCGTCGCCTCGTCCCGCTCGCCGGCCAGCACCGCCTGGATGCCCGCCATGATCTTCTCCCAGACCCGGGGCACGCCGAAGAACGAGTGCGGCCGGACCTCGCGCAGCACGGTGGTGAGCAGCGCCGGGTCCGGGCAGAAGTACACGTGCGAGCCCCGGGTGACCGGCAGGTAGTAGCTGAGCACCCGGTCGGCGATGTGCGCGAACGGCAGGTAGGAGACGCCGGCGTTCCGTTCGGGCAGCACCGAGCTGCGCTCCACCAGCGCGCACTCGCGCAGCGCCATCGAGTGCGTGATGATCACGCCCTTCGGATCGCCGGTCGTGCCCGAGGTGTAGAGCAGGGTCGCGGTGCCGGACGGCTTGACCGCCTGCCAGCGGAGGTCGACGGCCCCGGGATCGGCCGCCAGCCGTTCCCGGCCGAGCTCGCTGAACGCCTGCCAGGTCATGAACCGCTCGTCGTCCGGGCACGCCGCCGCGTCCAGCACGATGACCTTGCGCAGCGCGGGCAGGTCGCCCAGGACCGGCAGCCACCGGCCGACCTGGTCCGGCCCGTCCAGCACGGCGTACCTGGCCGAGCAGTCGGCCGCGACGAAGGCGACCTGGTCGGGGGCGAGCGTCGCGTAGACGGTCGTGGGCACGCCGCCCGCGTGCATCGCACCCAGGTCGGCGAGGACGTGCTCGGACCGGTTGGGCATCATCAGCGCGACGACCTCGCCGGCCTCCAGGCCCAGCGCCGCGAATCCGGCTGCCGTCTCCAGGGCCCGCCGCCGCGTCTCGCCCCAGGTCAGCGTCCGCCAGCCGTCGCCGTCGCGGTCGGAGTAGGCGGGCGCGCCGCCGTGCTCGGCCGCGATGGCCGCCAGGCTCGTGCAGATCGTCCGTCCCGCCGGGTTCTCGGCCTCGCCCATGTCCGCGCCCCTCTCGGCCCCGCTGTCAAAGTAACTGGTTACTTGCATCCTCGGAATCGCATCATGCCGAATGCGGTTCGGGCAAGGGGGTTCGGGGCGTGCCGTCCGGACTTTCGTGCTGGTCGCGGCCGGATGGGATCGGTGCGTAGCCGGACGGGTACCGTCCGGTTCTTGATCATCCAGGTGGGGGGTGGGATAGGTTCCCGCTGTGGACTCCGTGCCGGCCGGCCTTCGCCTGACCCAGTACGCCCGCGGCGGAGGGTGTGCCTGCAAGATCCCGCCAGGAGAGCTCGAGAACGTCGTCGCCGGGCTCGCCGGGGGCTTCCCGGACGCGCTCCTCATGGGCGCCGCCGACGGGGACGACGCCGCCGTGCTGCGGATCGACGGCGGCCGCGCGGTCGTCTCCACCGCCGACTTCTTCACCCCGGTGGTCGACGACGCCTACGACTGGGGCCGGATCGCCGCCGCCAACGCGCTCTCGGACGTCTACGCGGTCGGCGGCGAACCCCTCATGGCGATCAACCTGCTGGGCTGGCCGCGCGACGCGCTGCCCTGGGAGGTGGCCAAGGAGGTGCTGCGCGGCGGCCGGGACGTCGCGGCGCTGGCGGGCTGCCCGATCGCGGGCGGCCACAGCATCGACGACCCCGAGCCCAAGTACGGCCTGGCGGTCACCGGGGCCGCCGATCCCGGGCGGCTGCTGCGGCTGGACGCTGGCCGTCCCGGGATCCCGCTCTCGCTGACCAAACCCCTCGGCATCGGGGTGCTCAACGCCCGCCACAAGGCCACCGGAGAGGTGTTCGGCCAGGCCGTCGACGTCATGACCACCCTGAACGCGGCGGCGGGCCGGCTCGCGTTGGAACGCGACATCCGCTGCGCGACCGACGTCACCGGCTTCGGCCTGCTCGGGCACCTCTACAAGCTGGCGCGGGCGAGCGGCGTCACGGCCGTGGTCAACGCGGCCGCCGTGCCCTACCTCGACGGCGCCCGCGCCGCCGTGCGCGACGGCTTCGTGCCGGGAGGCTCGCGGCGCAACCTCGCCTGGGTCGCGCCGCACACCGACTTCGGCCGCATCGCCGAGGCGGAACGGCTGCTGCTGGCCGACGCGCAGACCTCCGGCGGGCTGCTCGTCGCGGGCGAGATCCCCGGCGCGCCGGTGGTGGGCGAGCTGGTCGGGCGGGGCAGGCACACCCTCGTGGTGCGGTAGCCCGCGTCGGCTACGTCACGGTCGTGTCAATAATCCCTACGCTGGGTATTCACCCGGTTACGGGTTCGCGGCCGAGCGGGGCCGGCACCACACGACCGAGGGAGTGGACATGACCATCGGGGGGATCATCACCGCCCTGATCTTCGGGGCCGTCATCGGTGCCGTCGGGCGCCTGATCGTGCCGGGCAAGCAGCACATGCCGATCTGGCTCACCATCGTCGTCGGCATCGTCGCCGCGTTCGCCGGAACGGGCCTGGCGCACCTGTTCGACCTGAAGACCAGCGGCTGGAACTTCTGGGAGACGCTCTTCCAGATCGCCTTCGCGGTGGTCGGCGTCTACCTGGTGGCGGCGTTCTGGCCCCGGAAGACCGCGGACTTCTGAGCGCGGGCGAGTTAGGGGCCGCCGGGGGTCAGGGGGCGGCCGGCGGGCGCAGGACGGGCCGGAGCCCGTCGAGCACGGCAGGGTCCTCGATCGTCGACGGCACCGTCACCTCCAGGCCGTCGGCGATGCCGCGCATCGCGCCGCGCAGGATCTTGCCCGAGCGGGTCTTGGGCAGCGCCGGGACGATCGCGATCTCCTTGAACGCCGCGACCGGCCCGACCTGCTCGCGGACCATCCCCACCAGCTCGCCGCGGAGCGTCTCCTCGTCCACCTCGGCGCCGCTCTTGAGCACGACCAGGCCGCGGGGCACCTGGCCCTTGAGCCGGTCCTGGACGCCGATCACGGCGCACTCGGCCACCGCGGGGTGGGCAGCGATGACCTCCTCCATCGTGCCGGTCGACAGCCGGTGGCCCGCCACGTTGATGACGTCGTCGGTGCGCCCCATCACCCAGACGTAGCCGTCGTCGTCCACGCGACCGCCGTCGCCGGTGAGGTAGTGCCCGGGATGGCGGGTGAGGTAGGACTCGACGAAGCGCTCGTCGTCCTGCCACAGCGTGGACAGCGTGCCCGGCGGCAGCGGCAGCCGCACGACGAGGTCGCCGTCGGCGCCGGGAGCGCTGCGGGTGCCGTCCGGCGCCAGTACCCGGACGTCGAACCCGGGCACCGCCACGGTGGGGGAGCCGGGCTTGACCGGCATCGGCTCCAGGCCCCGCAGGTTCGCCACCATGGGCCAGCCCGTCTCGGTCTGCCACCAGTGGTCGATGACCGGCTTGCCGAGCACGCGCTCGGCCCAGTGGTAGGTGTCGGGGTCCAGCCGCTCTCCCGCGAGGAAGAGGGTGTCCATGGCCGAGAGGTCGTATCCGGCGAGCAGCTCCCCGTCCGGGTCCTCCTTCTTGATGGCGCGGACGGCGGTGGGCGCGGTGAAGAGCGCCTTGACGCGGTGCTGCGCGGCGACCCGCCAGAAGGCCCCGGCGTCGGGCGTGCCGACGGGCTTGCCCTCGTACAGCACGGTCGTGCAGCCGGTGAGCAGCGGCGCGTACACGATGTAGGAGTGGCCGACGACCCAGCCGACGTCGGAGGCCGCCCAGAACACGTCGCCGGGGCCGACGCCGTAGATGTTCTCCATCGACCAGCGGAGCGCCACGGCGTGCCCGCCGTTGTCGCGGACCACGCCCTTGGGGCGGCCGGTGGTGCCGGACGTGTAGAGGATGTAGAGGGGGTCGGTGGCGGCGACGGGGACGCAGTCGGCGGGGACCGCCCGCGCGACCGCCTCGTCCCAGTCGATGTCGCGGGCCTGGACCAGGTCGGCGTGCAGTTGCGGGCGCTGCCGGATCACGCAGCGGTCGACCTTGTGCGCGGCCAGGTCCAGCGCCTTGTCCAGCAGCGGCTTGTACGCCACGACCCGGCCGCCCTCGATCCCGCAGGACGCCGACACCACGACCTTGGGCCGGGCGTGGTCGATCCGCACCGCCAGCTCCTTGGCCGCGAACCCGCCGAACACCACCGAGTGCACCGCCCCGAGCCGGGCGCAGGCGAGCATGGCGACGACCGCCTCGGGGATCATCGGCAGGTAGATGACGACGCGGTCGCCGCGGTCGACGCCGAGGTCGCGCAGCGCGCCCGCGAACCGCGCCACCAGGTCGGTCAGCTGGCGGTAGGTGTAGGTCGCGACGGTACCGGTGACCGGGCTGTCGTAGATCAGCGCGGCCTGGTCGCCGCGGCCCTCCTCGACATGCCGGTCCAGCGCGTTGTCGCAGGTGTTGAGCTCGCCGCCGGTGAACCAGCGGTAGAACGGCGGCGCCCCGTCGTCGAGCACCCGGTCCGGCGGCACGAGCCACCGGACGTCCCGCGCGGCGAGCCCCCAGAACCGGGTGGGGTCGGCGATGCTGCGTTCGTACGCCGCCGCGTAGGCGCCCATGTCAACCTCCGGTTCAGGTGCCCCTGCGTCTCTTCTTCACAGAGTCCCGTCGCCCCAATTGCCCATTCGGGGCGTCCCCCTATTGGGTCGGTCCGGAGGGTGGTTCGTCAAGAGGCCCGAGGCGCGTGGCGGAGCCCGTGCACGACGGCGACGGCCGCGGCGAGGGCGGCTCCGGCGGCGACGATGAAGAAGCACAGCTCGTAGGCGCCGAGCGTCGGCACGGACGTGCCCGCGAGCGTGCGGCCGCTGAGGATCGCGGCCGTCACGGCGCCCGCGACGCTGCCGCCGGTGGTGCGGACCAGCGAGTTGATCCCGCTCGCGATGCCGCTCTGGTCCATCGGCACGTGCTGGACGGCGAGCGTGCCGAGCGCCGCGTACGCGATGCCGAACCCGACACCCTGCAGCGCGCTGAAGGCGAGCATGTCGTAGCCGTGCGCGTTCGACAGCGCCAGCCACAGGTAGCTCAGCCCGGCGACGAACGAGCCGGCCGCCAGCGTGAACGCGGGGCCCACGCGCGCGGCGATGCGCCCGGCCAGGGAAGAGAAGACCAGCATGGTGACGGTGCTCGGCAGCATGTAGAGCCCGACGTCCAGGACCGAGCCGCTGAGGCCGTACCCGACCTTGTCCTTGGGGGACTGCACGAAGTTGGAGATCAGCGTGAACGCGGCGAACATCGAGAAGCCCAGCAGGATCGACGCGAGGTTGGCCGACAGCGACTTGGGGCCGATCAGCAGGCCCAGCCGGACGAGCGGCTCGCGCACGCGGAGCTCGATCATCACCCACAGCGCGCACAGGGCGGCGGCCGCGGCGAAGAGGCCGAGCACGCCGCCCGACGTCCAGCCCCAGGCGTTGCCCTCGCTGATGCCCATGAGCAGGCAGACCAGCCAGCCCGCCAGCACCGCCGCGCCGAGCAGGTCGGGCCGCCCGCCGGTGCGCCCGCCGATGTCGGGCGCGCTGTAGGCGATCAGCACCAGGCCGACGGCGGCCAGCCCGGCGGCGATCCAGAACATCGGGTGGTGGCCGGTGACGCGGTCGGCGACGAGGCCGGTGACGATCATGCCGATCGTGCCGCCGACGCCCATGGTGGCGCTGACGATCCCGATCGCGGTGGTCACCCGTTCCGGCGGGAAGGTGTCCCGGATCATCCCGATGGCGAGCGGGATCATCGCCGCCGAGGTGCCCTGGAGCGCCCGTCCCGTGACCAGGACGCCGAGCGAGCCCGACAGCGCGCAGATCACCGAACCCGCCAGCAGCAGGCCCATCGCCACGAGGATCATCTTCTTCTTGCCGTACATGTCGCCGAAGCGCGACAGCAGCGGCGTGGCGACCGCCCCGGCGAGCAGGGAGGCGGTGAACACCCACGTGACGGAGGTGACCGACGCGTCGAACTGGGTCATGAGGCGCGGCAGCAGCGGGATCACCAGGGTCTGCTGTACCGACACGACCGCGCCGGCGGTGGCCAGCGCGAGGAGGGTGAGCCCGGCGTGCGCGGTGGCCTGATCGGCCTGGCCGGTGTGCACGGAGGCCGCGGCGGGGGGAGCGGACGACATGACGGCGATTGTACTTACTTAAGTTAAGTAAGTAGCTAGTAAGCTCCATCACATGCCGTCAAGCCAGCCGCGGAACACCGCCCCGGCGGACATCGCGGACATCGCGGAGATCGAGCGGGCCCTCACCCGCATCTCCCACCTGCTCACCCGGGCCAAGCAGCACGACCGGACCGTCGCCGCCGCGGGAGTGCCGGTCGACCGCGCCGCCGTGCCGCTGCTGCGCCTGCTCGCGGACGCCGACGGGCCCATGCGGCCGGGAGAGCTCGCCACCCGGCTGGCGGTCGAGGCGCCGCACGTCACCCGCCAGCTGCAACGGCTGGAGAAGGCCGGCTACGTGGAACGGGTGCCCGACCCCGACGACCGGCGCGCCCAGCGGATCCGCCTCCGCGACTCGGGCCGCGAGGCCGTCGAGTGCCTGCGCGCCGTCGGGCGGCGATGGATGGACGAGGCCCTGTCCGGATGGTCGGGGGAGGAGCGCCGGCTGCTCGCCGAACTCGTGAACCGGATGGTGGACGACTTCGTGGCGCACGCGGCCGAACGGGACCACTTCGGCATCGCCCCCAAATAGGGCTTACAGCCAGGTGGGCGCGACAGTGCATAGGGTGACACTTTTCGCGGTTCGGGCGCTGATCTCAGAGTGTGAGCACGATCAGCTTTCACAGGAGGCCCCGGCGTCCATAAGGTGGCTTGGCGTGGACCCACGGAGACAGGTTCCCCGTACCGACGCCGTCATGGCGGACCCCCGGCTCGCGGACGCCGCCGTCCGTCTCGGCCGGGCACTGGTGAAGTCCGCGGTCGGCGCGGCCCAGCAGCGGGCCCGCGACGGGGAGATCCCGCCCGGCGCGGTCGCGGCGGCCGCGCTCGCGGCGCTCCCCGACCACGCGACCACGCTGCGGCCCGTCATCAACGCCACCGGCATCCTGCTGCACACCAACCTCGGCCGGGCGCCGCTCTCCGAGGCCGCCCGCGCCGCCCTCACCGCCGCCGCCGGATGCTCCGACGTCGAGTACGACCTGGCCACCGGCAGGCGCGGCCCGCGCGGCAGCGGCACCCTGGCCGCCCTCCGCGAGGCGTGCCCCGCCGCGGAGTCCGTCCAGGTCGTCAACAACAACGCCGCCGCGCTCGTCCTCGCGGCGACCGTCCTCGCGGCGGGCCGCGAGATCGTCATCAGCCGCGGCGAGATGGTCGAGATCGGCGACGGGTTCCGGCTGCCCGACCTGCTGGCCTCGACGGGCGCCCGCCTCCGCGAGGTCGGCACCACCAACCGCACCACGGCCGGCGACTACGCCGCCGCGATCGGGCCGGACACCGGCTTCGTCCTCAAGGTCCACCCGTCGAACTTCCGCATCGAGGGCTTCACCGCGACGGCGCCGATCGGCGAACTGGCCGCCCTCGGGGTCCCCCTGGTCGTCGACATCGGCTCCGGCCTCCTCACACCCGATCCCGCGCTGCCGGACGAGCCCGACGCCACCACCGTGCTCGAGGCCGGCGCCGGCCTGGTCACCGCCAGCGCCGACAAGCTCCTCGGCGGCCCCCAGGGCGGGCTGATCCTCGGCGCGCGCGACCTCGTCCAGCGGCTCCGCCGTCACCCCCTCTACCGCGCGCTCCGCGTCGACAAGCTGACGCTCGCCGCGCTCGAAGCCACCCTCCGCGGGCCGCTCCCGCCGGCCGTCCAGATGCTCCACATCCCGGCAGGCGGCCTTCGCGACCGAGCCGAGCGCCTCGCGAAAGACCTGGCCGCCCACGACATCGACGCCCTCGCCATCGACACGGCCGCCGCGGTCGGCGCCGGCGGCGCGCCCGCCGTCGACCTGCCCAGCGCCGCCGTCTCGCTCCCCGCCACGTACGAATCCCCGCTCCGGGCCCGAAGGGTCATCGGCCGTATCGAGAACGGCCGGCTCCTGCTCGACCTTCGTTCCACCGGCACCGCCGACGACGGCCCGCTGCGGGCCGCCGTCCTCGCGTCCAAGGAAGAGGTCTGATGCAGGTCGTCGCCACCGCCGGACATGTCGACCACGGCAAGTCGACGCTCGTCCGCGCGCTCACCGGCATGGAGCCCGACCGGCTCGCCGAGGAACGCCGCCGCGGCCTCACCCTCGACCTGGGCTTCGCGTGGACGACCCTGCCCTCCGGCGAGCAGCTGGCCTTCGTCGACGTGCCGGGCCACGAGAAGTTCGTCACGACCATGCTCGCCGGGGTCGGGCCCGTCCCGGCGGTCCTGCTGGCCGTGGCGGCCGACGAGGGCTGGATGCCGCAGACCGAGGAGCACCTGGCGGCCATCGACGCCCTCGAAGTCCGCCACGGCGTCCTCGTCATCACCCGTTCGGACGTGGCGGACCCCAAACTCGCACTGCGCCAAGCCCGCGAACGCCTCGCCAAGACCAGCCTGCGGGCCTGCGAGGCCGTCACCGTCAGCGCCACCACCGGCGCGGGCCTGCCCGAACTGATCGCCGCGCTCGACCGCCTGGCGGCCCGCCTCCCGGTGCCCGACCCCGAGGCGCCCATCCGCCTCTGGATCGACCGCGCGTTCACCATCCCGGGCAGTGGCACCGTGGTCACCGGCACGCTCACCGCAGGCACCCTCCACGTCGGCGACGAGCTCCTCCTGATGCCCGCCGGTGAACGAGTCACCGTCCGCGCCCTCGAATCCGCCAAGGAACCCGAGCGGACCGTCCACGGCGTCGCCCGCGTGGCCCTCAACCTCCGCGGTGTCGACCTCGACCGCGTCGAACGCGGCATGGCCCTGGTCAGCCCTGGCAAATGGGCGTTCACCACCTGCATCGACGTGCGCGTCGCGTCCGACGAGCCCTCCGGCCGGCTCGCCCGCCAGATGATCCTGCACCTGGGCTCGACCGCGACGCCGGTCCGCCTGCGCCCCCTCGGCCCCGACACCGCGCGCCTCACCCTGAACGCCCGCCTGCCCCTCCACGTCGGCGACACGGCCCTCCTCCGCGACCCCGGCCGCCGCGCCATCGCCGGACTGAGCGTCCTCGACGTCCGCCCGCCGACCCTCGTCCGCCGCGGCGCCGGGGCCGCCCGCGCCCGCGAGCTCGCGTCCTGGCCCAACCAGCCCGGCGGCAAGCTCGTGCTGCGCCGCCACGGTGTCCTGCACCGCGACGACCTCAGCATCATGGGCTGCACCCCGCCCCCGAACGCCGTCCCGATCGGCACCGAGTGGCTGGCGGACCCCGCCCACTGGGAAGAGCTCCACACCAAACTCACCGAGGCCCTGACCCAGCACGCCGCCGCGCAGCCCCTGGCCCCGGGCATCCCCGTCGAGGCACTCCGCCTCCGCCTGGGCCTCCCGTCCCGCCGGCTGGTCGCCGCCCTGGTCCGCCCGCCCCTCCGCCTCACCGAGGGCCGCGTCTACGGCCCCGACACAGGCCTCCCGCCCCAGGTCGCCGACGCTGTAAAACGCCTCACCGCCGACCT
This sequence comes from Spirillospora sp. NPDC048911, assembly GCF_043198015.1. Classification (NCBI taxonomy): domain Bacteria; kingdom Bacillati; phylum Actinomycetota; class Actinomycetes; order Streptosporangiales; family Thermomonosporaceae; genus Spirillospora; species Spirillospora sp. NPDC048911. The sequence goes on from NZ_JBICUD010000004.1 coordinate 238,353, forward strand.
GACGACCCCCTTCGACGCCCCCACGACCGACCGCCTGGCGAACCTCGGCCTGACCCCCCAGGTGCTCAGCGCGGCCGAACGGGCCGGAGCCGTCCTCCACCTCCCCGACGGCATCGTCCTCCTGCCGGGCGCCGACGACGAGGCCCTCCAGATCCTCAAGGCACTCCCGCAGCCCTTCACCGTCAGCCAGGCCCGCGAAGCCCTCAACACCACCCGCCGAGTGGCCATCGCCCTCCTCACCCACCTGGACACGAGAGGCCTCACCCACCGGACCGGCGACACCCGCAGCGTCCCGGACGAGGGAAAATGAGTTGAACCGGGACGGGCGTCTCTGGCGTCATAGATCACGGTTCGGATCCCTCACGACGGAGAGGAGCAGGTGATGCCGTACCAGACGCTCAAGGGCGGCCGTGTTCCGATCCGCCTCTGGACCGACCCGGCCACCGTTGAGGACGTCGCGCTCGACCAGCTCAAGAACGTGTCGGGCCTGCCCTGGATCGAGGGCCTCGCGGTCATGCCCGACGTGCACTACGGCAAGGGCGCGACCGTCGGCTCGGTGATCGCGATGCGGGACGCGGTGTCCCCGGCCGCCGTCGGCGTCGACATCGGCTGCGGGATGACCGCGGTCAAGTCGAGCCTCACCACCGACGACATGCCCGACGACCTGTCGAGCCTGCGCGGCCGCCTCGAGAAGGCGATCCCGGTCGGCCGCTACTCGCACAAGGACCCGGTCGACCCGTCCGCGCTGCCGAACCTGCGGGAACGCGGCTGGTACGACTTCTGGAAGGACTTCGAGGACCTCCACCCCGGAGTGCGCGGCCGCTTTGGCCGTGCCCGCGCACAGATGGGCAGCCTTGGCGGAGGCAACCACTTCCTTGAACTCTGCGCGGATGATTCCGGTGCGATCTGGCTCGTCCTGCACTCCGGGTCGCGCAACATCGGCAAGGAACTGGCCGAGCACCACGTCGAGGCCGCGCGCAAGCTGCCGCACAACCAGGACCTGCCGGACAAGGACCTCTCGGTCTTCCTGTCCGGTACGCGCAAGATGGAGGAGTACCGCCGGGACCTGTTCTGGGCGCAGGATTACGCGCGCCGCAACCGCGCCGTCATGATCGCGCTCGCGCAGAACGTCATCACGCGCCGCTTCGGCGAGAAGCGCTGCACGTGGGGCGAGGTCATCTCCTGCCACCACAACTACGTGGCGGAAGAGGTCTACGACGGCGTCGAGCTGCTCGTCACCCGCAAGGGCGCGATCCGCGCGGGCGAGGGCGACCTCGGCATCATCCCGGGCTCGATGGCCACGGGCACCTACATCGTGCGCGGCCTGGGCAACGAGGACTCGTTCAACTCCGCGTCCCACGGCGCGGGCCGCAAGATGAGCCGCAACAAGGCGCGCAAGTCGTTCACCGTCGACGACCTGGTCGAGCAGACCAAGGGCGTCGAGTGCCGCAAGGACGGCGGCGTCCTCGACGAGATCCCCGGTGCCTACAAGGACCTGGAGACGGTGATCGAAGCGCAGTCCGACCTCGTCGAGGTAGTGGCGCACCTGCGCCAGTTGATCTGCATCAAGGGCTAGGTGATTTGGGCAGGTCTGGTCTGACCAGGCCTGCCCAATCGACCGGTTCGCGCCGGAGAGCCTTGGCCGTCGCTCTTGCTGCCGAAGAGTCCGCCGAGGAAGCCTCCTTGGCTTTCGCTCTGGCTTTCGCTGCTGCCGCCGCTGTTGAAGAAGCCTCCGGAGAAGCCGCCTTGGTGGCCGTCGAAGAAGCCCGTGAAGAAGCCCGCGCTGCCGCCCGGCGGGTCGGACGGCGACGCGGCGTCGGCCGGGGCGTGGACGGCCAGCAGGGCAGCGGTCAGCGCGCCGGTGGTCAGCAGTTTGCGGGGGGTGCGCATGGTCGGTCCTTTCGTGGTGGCCGGGCCCGATGACGCGGCCGTGGCCAGCTGAATACCCCTCCATCGGCAGTTGTCACATAGAGTAAATGGATATCTACAATGTGTTGTTGTGCGGCCGGTGGCGGCCATGGTGTTGCCTGGCTGCATCGCGCGCCTGTAATCGAGTAATCGTGGTTACGATTCTGGAGCACGGGGGCGGCGCTGAGGCGTTCCGGCGGTTTGTGGAGATCTTCTACGGTCACTGTCTCGCGGATCCGCTCATCGGGCCGTTGTTCGGCGGGGGGAGGCCGGAACACGTGCCCAGGCTGACGGCGTTCGAGGTCGAGACGTTCGGGGGGCCGGACGGCTTCACGCGGGAGCACGGCGGCATGCCCGCCCTCATCGCCGTCCATCGGAGGCTGAAGATCACTGAGGAGCAGCGGCAGCGGTTCGTCGATCTCTACATGGCGTCGGCGGACGAGGCGGGGCTGCCCGCGGACGAGCCCTTCCGGGCCACGTTGCGGAGCCACGTCGAGTTCGGCACCGAGGTCGCCAAGCAGAACTCCCATGCGGAGACGGACGCTGAGCTGCATCCGTTGCGGACAGTGCCGATCTGGGACTGGGAGAAGAGCTAGCCGTCCGCCGGGGTCGTGGGCCCCGGCGGACGACGGGTGTCTACTTGGTGGACTTGTAGAGGGTCTCTACTTCGGTGGGGGAGAGGGCACGGTCGTAGAGGCGGATCTCGTCCAGGGCTCCGGGCCAGTAGTCGACCTGGTTACCGCCGTACTGGGCTCGGCCGATCACGGTGTGGCCGGTGGACGCGTCGCCCAGGCAGGCGGCGGCGGTGGCTGTTTTCTGGCCGTCCACGTAGAGAGTGAGTGAGCCGTCGGCGGCGTCACGGACGCCGGTCAGGTGGTACCAGCGGTCGGTCTCAGGCGCTGTGGGCGCCAGGGCGCGGAGGCCGGCGAAGCTGAACGCGAAACGGTTGTCGGCTCCCGAGTACTGGAGGAAGAAGGCGCTGTTGGTGGCGCCGTCCTGGCTGACCGCGGTGGCGAAGCCTCCTAGGCGGTCCAGCTTCACCCAGGCGGAGACGGTGTAGTTGCCTGTGGTGTCGAGGATCGCGGCGTTGGTGTCGGCGTACTGGTTCGAGCCGTTGAATTGCAGGGCCGAGCCTGAACGGCCTGTGGTCCAGGTCGGGTTGTCGACGAGGGTCGCGTCGTGGTCGCCGGCCGTGTCTTCCGCTGTTGAGCCGGTGCCTTCGTTGAACGGGTAGACGCCGATGGCGTTCGGGCTGCCCGGCGGGAGGGGCGGCGTGTCTCCGTTCGTGGATGTGATGAGTTTCCGGTTGGCCTTGCGGACGGCGGCGGCGTCCATCTTGAGCACTCGGCGATCGTAGGTGTAGAAGCCGTTGAGCTCGTTCTCGACGTCGCTGAGCTGGGTGTAGACCGCGCCCGAGACCGCGCAGCGGCTCTTGACGGTCAGCATGCGGGTCTGGAGCTCGGTGAAGCGGCGGGTGAGCGCCGATGAGTCGGAGGTCATCTCGTACGCGAAGCCGCGTTCGGGGTCGTACATGTGCCCGTCGATCCGGAGACCCAGGCCGCCGGCCGCACCGACGCGCGCCATCGCCGGGGCCCTGCCGCTGGACGCGGGCCAGGTGACGGTGGCCGGGGCCCCGCTGCGCCGGCGCTCGATCCCCGGCGCCATCCGCGCGGGCGTGAGCCTGCTCCCCGAGAACCGCACGACCGAGGGGATCATCCCGAGCCTGTCGGTGCGCGACAACATCGCCCTCGCGGCGCTGCCGCGCCTGTCGCGGTTCGGCGTGCTGTCCACCGCCCGCGTCGACACGTTCATGCGCCGCCTGCAGATCAAGGCGACCTCGCCGCAGCAGAAGGCCGGCGAGCTGTCGGGCGGCAATCAGCAGAAGGTGCTGCTGCTGGACGAGCCCACGCGCGGCATCGACGTCGGCGCCAAGGCCGAGCTGCACGACCTGCTGGACGAGCTGGCCGTCAACGGCCTGGCCATCCTCCTCATCTCCTCCGACCTGGAGGAACTGGTGAACGGCTGCGACCGCGTGGTGGTGCTGCGCGCCGGAGCCGTCATCGCGGAGCTGGCGGGACGCGAGGTCACCGAGGAACGCATCCTCTCCGCGATGTCGGGCTCATGACTCCGGCGGGTCGTCCACCGGCTCGGCGGGACCGTCCGCGCGGAAGATCCCGTCGTCGTCCGGCTCGCCGTAGAGCTCGCGCAGCACCTGGTCCTCATCGGGCTCGGTCGCCCGGTGGACGTCGGGGTGGACGTCCACGTTCTTCATGTAGTCGACTTCGCGGGCCTGAGCGGACCGGTTCACCTCGTTCATAACGATCTACCTTCCCAGTTTCCGTGGGCGCGGGGCTACCGGGCGGGCAGGTTCCGGTCGACGAAAGCGGTCACGGCGGCCAGGATCTCGGCCTTGTTGGTCTCGTTGAAGACCTCGTGCCGGGCGCCGGGAAAGATGATCTCGTTGAGGTCGCTGCCGCGGATCGCCTCGATGCCCGTGCGGGTGCCCTCGAGCGGAACGAGCTGATCGTCCGAGCCGTGGATCCAGAGGGTGGGCAGGTCGCCGAGCGAGCCGTGCTCGTTGATCTGCCTGACGCAGGCCTCGGTGGCCAGCAGGAGGGGCCGCTTGAACGGGCCGTGCCAGACGAGCGGGTCCTCGTTGTAGGCCTTGCCGACCGCCGGGTCGCGGGACAGCGTGTCGGGGTCGATGGGGACGTCGGGGATCTCGTCGAGGGCGAGCAGGGCGCTGAGGGCGTCCCAGCGGCCGAGGACGGGCCCCGAGAGCACCAGGGCGGTCAGGTCCCGGCCGTGGAGCTGGGCGTACCGGGTGGCGATCATGCCGCCCATCGAATGGCCGATCAGCACCACGGGCAGGCCGGGATGATCGGCGCGGGCCGACTCGACCACCGTGTGGAGGTCGGCCACGACGTCCGCGAAGTCCTCCACCAGGACCGGCTCGCCCGCCGACCGGCCGTGCCCGAGGTGATCCGGGCCACAGACCACGGCGCCGTGCCGGACCAGGGCGCCGGCGACGTGCTCGTAGCGGCCGAGGTGCTCGCCATAGCCGTGGGTGAGGACCGCGATGTAGCGGGGATCCTCGTGGTGCCAGGCATGGGCGGTGATCGCCCCGCGGACCCCCGCGAACTCCCACAGTCGTGCCATGGCCATGTGCGCCTCCCGCGTCCGGTGCCCTCTTGTGCGATCCGCCGAAGGACGGAGCCGTGGGCGTGGCCGATACCGTCTCCCGCGATGCGACGGATCGTCAACCACCCGAATAGTCTGGGACGATCTGCCCATCAATGGCGTCCGGTGACGGACCGCCACAGCAGGAGGGAAGGGCGCCCGTGCTGGTCGACACCTTCGGCCGTACCGCGACCGATCTGCGGGTCTCCCTGACGGACCGGTGCAATCTGCGGTGCGCCTACTGCATGCCGCCCGAGGGGCTGGACTGGCTGCCCAAGCCCGAGCTGCTCACCGACGACGAGGTGGTCCGCCTGGTCCGGCTGGGTGTGGCGGAGCTGGGCGTCACCGAGGTCCGCTACACCGGCGGCGAGCCCCTGCTGCGGCGGGGCATCGCCGGCATCGTTCAGCGGACGGCCGAGCTGGCGCCGCGCCCGCAGGTCTCGCTGACCACCAACGGGATCGGCCTGGACCGGCTGGCCGCGCCGCTGGCGGACGCCGGCCTCGACCGGGTGAACGTCTCCCTCGACACGCTCGACCGGGAGACCTTCAAGCGGCTGGCGCACCGTGACCGCCTCGACGACGTGCTCAAGGGGCTCGCCGCCGCGGTCGCCGCCGGGCTGGCCCCGGTGAAGATCAACGCCGTGCTGATGCGCGGGATCAACGACCACGAGGCGGTGCCGCTGCTGCGCTTCTGCCTGGAGCACGGTTATCTGCTGCGGTTCATCGAGCAGATGCCGCTGGACGCCCAGCACGGCTGGACCCGCGACAACATGATCACCGCGGACGAGATCCTCGCGCTGCTGGGCGGGGAGTTCGAGCTGACCCCCGAGCTGCCGGAGGAGCGCGGCAGCGCCCCCGCGGAGTCGTTCCTGATCGACGGCGGGCCCGCCGCGGTCGGCGTGATCGGCTCTGTCACCCGGCCGTTCTGCGGTGCCTGCGACCGCGTCCGGCTCACCGCGGACGGGCAGATCCGCAACTGCCTGTTCGCCACCGAGGAGTCCAACCTCCGCGACGCCCTGCGGGCGGGCGCCTCCGACGACGAGCTCGCCGACCGCTGGCGCAAGGCGGTCTGGGCCAAGCGGGCCGGTCACGGCATCGACGACCCGTCCTTCCTCCAGCCGGCCCGCCCCATGTCGGCGATCGGCGGTTGACCGTTCCGCCCGCGCCACATGCGACGATGGCGGGGTGACGGACCAGCCGCTGGAGCATCGCGTCGAGATCGTCGTACCGCCGGAGAACGAGGTCGGCGCCTACGCGGGGTTCGCCTCCGTGTGGCGCACGCAAGACTGTTTCGTCCTGGACTTCGCGACCGAGATACGGCCGCCCGAGGTCTCCGAGGACCCGGCGTCCGGGGAACGGTACGTCCACGTGCCGGCTCAGGTCGTCGCGCGGGTACGGATCCCGCCGGGCCAGATCTGGGAGCTGATGAAGGCCCTCGAGCAGAACCTCAGCGCCTACGAGCGCGAGACCGGCGGCACCCGGGGCAATGGCGACGGCTGAGCCGTTCGACGCGGTGGTGCTCGCGGGCGGGCGGGCCCGGCGCATGGGCGGCGGCGACAAGCCCGGCGAGCGGGTCGGCGGGCGGCCGCTGATCGCCCGCGTGGCGGACGCGGCCGGCGCCGCCCGCACCCTGGTGATCGTCGGCCCGCCGCGTCCCGAGCCCGCGCACGCCGTGTTCGTGCGGGAGGACCCGCCCGGCGCCGGGCCGGTCCCCGCCCTGCGCGCGGGCCTGCCGGCGGTCTCCGCGCCGTGGGTGGCGCTGCTCGCGGGCGATCTTCCGTTCCTGGGCCCCGGCGACGTGGCTCTGCTGCTGGCCGCGGCACGCGACGCGGACGCGGCCGGGGCGGTGCTGCTGGACGACGGCGGGCGCGAGCAGTGGCTCGCGGGATGCTGGCAGGCCGGCGCTCTCCGCCGGGCCCTCGCGGGCTACGAAGGGGCCTCTCTGCGCGGCCTGCTCGCACCGCTCGGCCCGGTCACGGTGACCGTCCGGGCGGGGGAGCGGCCGCCCTGGTACGACTGTGACACCCCCGGCGAGCTCGAACACGCCGACCGCCTGACCCGGCCCGGCGGCCCTTGATCGTGCGAGAGTGGACGCACGCTCGCTGAGGGGGAGGACGACGGTGCTGGAGGAATGGATCGAGGCTGCCTGCCTCGAACTCGGAATCGGCCGGGACGAGGTCGACCGCGACCTGATCCTTGATCTCGCCCGTGACGTCGCCCACGGGGTGGCGCGGCCGGGCGCTCCGCTCACCGCCTACCTGCTGGGACTGGCGGTCGGGCGCGGCGCCCCGGCGCGGGACGCGGCCGCCCGGCTCACCGCGATGGCCGAAGGATGGAAGCCCGGCCCCGGGGCCGGCGCTGAGCCTGACCCCGGGGCGGGCTCCTAGGCGGGCACGTCGCGTTCGGCGACCGGCACGACGTCCCGCAGGAAGTCGCGGCGGTCCAGGAAGGCCGACAGGCTCGCGCGGTGCTCGTCGCAGGCCAGCCAGGTCTTGCGCCGGTCCGGCGTATGGATCTTGGGGTTGTTCCACCGCAGCGCCCACACGGCGTCCGCGCGGCACCCCTTGGCCGAGCACTGCAGTTCGTCGATGGGTTCGTCCGTCACGTCCCCACCCTGGCACAGCCGCGCCGCCGGCCGGGACGCCGGCGCAGGCGCCGGGCGGCGAGCCCGGCCAGCAGCGCGCCGCCGAGCAGCCCGGCCGCGACCACCTGGTTCTGCCGCCGGATCCGCCGCGGGATCTGCGCGTACGGCATCGTGGTGAACGACACGAGCTCGTAACGCGAGAGGTAGCGGCCCGCCGAGCGGCGTTCGAGGGCGTGCTGGGCGGTCTGCTTCAGCCGGTAGACCGGCGAGCCGACCCGGTCGCGCATCTCGACGAAGTTGTCGAGGGCCATCGCCGCGATCGCGTCGGTGTTGGCCTTGCGCTGCTCCTGATAGCGGGAGAGGGCACCGGCCCAGTCGCCGCCGGCCTCGCCCAGCAGCCGGTCGATCTCGATGCAGTCCTCGAACGCGCAGTTGGCGCCCTGTCCGAAGAACGGCACGATCGCGTGGGCGGCGTCACCGAGCAGCGCGACGATGGAGCCCTGCCCGTACCGGACCCACGGCCAGCAGCGGACCGTCACGAGCGAGCCCACCGGATTGTGCGCGAAGTCGTCGGTCAGCGCGGGCATCAGGCGGGCGGCGTCGGGATAGTGGGTCTCGAAGTGGGCCCGTACCTTCGCGGCCGTGTCGAGGGCCTCGAAGTCGCTCTTGGGCCAGAACAGCGTGCAGGTGAACGAGCGGTCGAGGTTCGGCAGCGCGATCATCATGGCGGTCCCGCGCGGCCAGATGTGCAGCGCGTCGGGATCCAGCGCGAAGTCCCCCGGATCGTCTGGGGTGGCACCGCGGCCCGGGATCGTCAGCTCCTTGTAGCCGTGCTCCAGGAAGTCCTGCCGGTCGTCGATCCCGCCACCGGCGGCCAGCGAGCGGCGCACCGCGCTGTACGCGCCGTCCCCGGCGAGGACGACGCCGGCGCGCTCGGTCACGGGCCCGTCCGGTCCCTCCAGCAGGAGCAGCCCGGCGGCCGTGTCGACGCCGGTCACCCGCTGCGAGAAACGCACGGTCACGCCGGGAGTCGCCTCCGCCGCGCCAAGAAGGGCCTGGTTGAGCTCGGCCCGGCTGATCGAATTGATCGCCCGCTCGCCGTCGGCGCTGTACGGCTGGAAGTCGAGCCCCTTCCCGAGCGGATGGATCATCCGCCCGTGCATGGGAAGCGCCCGCTTGAGCGCCTGGTCGCGCAGCCCCACGGCGTCGAGCGCCGCCAGCCCGCGAGCGGAGATGGCGAGGTTGATGGAGCGGCCGCGCTCCGCCCCGGCGATCCGCGGATCGGGCCTGCGCTCGTAGAGCGTCACCTCCAGGCCGCGCCGTCCCAGCAGCGTCGCCAGCAGCGCTCCGGCGAGGCCGCCGCCGACGATCGCGATCCGCTCGTCGTCACGCGTCATGGACGGGTGCCTCCTCGATCTGCGAGCGGACCTCCCAGAGATCCGGGAAGGCGGGCCGGAACAGAGTCGAGCGCAGGTAGTCGGCGCCCGCCGAGCCGCCCGTGCCCAGCTTGGCGCCGATGGTGCGTTCCACCATCTTGACGTGCCGGTAGCGCCACTCCTGGATGCCCTCGTCCACGTCGACCAGGGCCTCGCACACCTCGGCGGCCGGTCCGCTCTCGTCGGCGTAGACCTTGAGGAGCGTGCGCTGCACGTCCTCGTCGGGCCGCCACGGCGTGCCCGGGTCGCGGTCGAGCGCGGCGTCGGGCACGGCGAACTCCTGGCGCCGCAGGTAGCGCAGCAGCGAGTCGAACACCGAGCGCCGCGCCACGGCGGCCTGAAGCCGCTCGTCGTCGCGCAGGTCGGACGCGGGGAACTCGCGGCGTCCCAGCACCGCCTCCAGCTCCCTGAACTGCGCGGACTGGAAGCCGCTGGACGAGCCGAGCGCGTCGCGGAACGAGGCGAACTGGCGCGGCGTCATCGTCTCCAGGACGTCCAGCTGCCCGACGACCGTCTTGAGGATCTTGGCGATGCGGCGGGCCGTGTGCAGCGCGCCCGCGCTGTTGCCCTCCTCCAGCCGCCGTTGCAGCAGCGCGGCCTCGTGCAGCAGCTGCTTGAACCACAGCTCGTAGACCTGATGGATGATCACGAACAGCAGCTCGTCGTGCGCGCCGGTGCGCGGCTCCTGGCACGCGAGCAGCCGGTCGAGACTCAGATAGCCGCCATAAGTGACCCCCTCAGCCGGGTGGTCTGCCGCCGTCGGATCGCCCATCGCCATACCTCCCCGTCCCGCGGCGCCGGCACGACGTTGTGACCGAATCCTCACCACAGGACCGGCACAAAGGTACATACCCGGTGCGAGGGGGCGCTCAGCGAGGCCTGCCCCGCGGCCGGTCGACGCCGCGGAACTCGGCGGCGAGCAGCGCCACGTCGTCGTGCCGGTCCGTGCCGAGCATCGCCGACACGGCGTCGTCGCAGAGGTCGTCCAGCGCGCGCCCCGCGCCGGCGAGATGATCGCACAGCAGCCCGAGCCGCGCCTCGATGTCCGCGCCGGCCCGCTCGACCAGCCCGTCGGTGCAGAGCACGAGGCGGCTGCCGTTCTCGACCCTGAGCCCCGCCGTCCCGAACGGATGTCCGCCCACGCCGATCGGCACCCCGGCCGGGAGCCGCAGCAGGCGGCTCGACCCGTCGGGTGCGATCAGGACCGGCGGCACGTGTCCGGCGTTGGCGATCGTGCAGTGGCGCTGCACCGGGTCGTAGACCGCGTAGACGCAGGTGGCGATGCTGCCGTCGCCGAGCCTCGGGGCGAGCGTGTCGAGTCGCCGGAGCACCTCCAGGGGATCGAGGTCCAGCGACGCGAACGCCTGGATGGCGGTGCGCAGCTGGCCCATGGTCGCCGCGGACCGCCAGTCGTGCCCCATCACGTCGCCGACGGTCAGCGCGACCCGGTCGCGGGGCAGCGGGATGGCGTCGAACCAGTCGCCGCCGGCCCGCGCCCCCGCGCTGCCGGGCAGGTACCGGTGGGCGACCCGGACCCCCGTCAGCTCGGGGATGGCGCGCGGCAGCAGGCTCGACTGGAGCGCCTCGGCGATGCGCGACTCGTGCTGGAGGAGCCCCGCGTCGGCGATCGACGTCGCCGCGACCCGGGCGATCTCCTCCGCGGCGGCGAGGTCGTGGCCGGCAGGGGCCGGCCTGTGCGCCGCGTGCGCCAGCAGGAGGTCGCCGACCACCGCGCCCCGGGCGACGAGCGGGAGGATCGTGAGCGGCCCGGAGTGCGGAACGGCTTCCAGCAGCCGGTCGCCGAAGGCCGGGTCGCCGGGCGCGCGAGGCAGGTGCACGGGCTCCCCTGTGTTGAGCGTGTGCGCGAGGAGGCTGCTCGCGGGCACCTCGACGGGGTCGGGCCGAGGCGGCGGGCCTTCGGTGCGGGCGAGCCGGCGGATCCGCCAGGGGACTCTGGACGATCGGGGAGTCCTGGGCCCCGCCAGCACCTCCTCCACCACGTGGACCTCGGCGAACTCGGCGAAGTGCGGCACCATGGCGCCGGCCAGCTCCGCCGCGGCGTGGACGGGGTCGAGCCTGCTCGCGATCCGGGCCGTCGCCCGGTTGATGAAGGCGAGCTGCCGGGGGGCGGCCGTCGCGGGCAGCGTGGTCTCCTCGGGGACGGCGCCGTTGCGGACGTCGAACGGCAGCCGGGCCGTGACGATGAGGCCGATCCCGGGATAGCCGAGCGCGAGGATCCGCGCGCTCGCCCTCCGGCGGCATTCGGGCGGCAGCACCCGCAATGCCTCGGCGAGGTTGTGCCGCAGCCGCGCCAGGCTCGCCGCCTCCACCGGGAGGACGCACGGGCTGAGGCTCGGCACCCGCAGTCCGCGCCGGGGGCCGGGGGCGCCGCGCGGGCGCACGATGAGCTGGTCTCCGACCGAGAGGCTGAGCGAGACCTCCCGCAGCTCGGCGGCCTCCACGGCGAACACGAGCAGCCGGACGGGCCCCGGGGGCGGCATCGGGTACACCCACCAGGCGATGTTCTTGATGGTGAGGCGCTCGCGGCGGAGGGCGGGGGCGACGAAGGCGATGGCCTGCCCGTCCGGGGAGCAGGTGCCGTCGAGCGCCGCTCCGGGGCTGCCCGGCACCTGAAACATCTCGCCGAAACTCCGCCCCGCGGTCTCGTCGATGGTGCAGCCGAACAGCTCTTCGGCCTGTGCCGTCCAGTGCAGGACGTGGCCGTGGCCGTCCAGCGGTACGAGGGCCAGCCGGGTGAGCCCCAGAAGCCGGCCCGACGGCACCGGCGAGCCGGTCCCGGCAGGCGGCAGGTCAAGATCGCGGAGGACGTGGCCGCTCATGATGGCCGATCTCTTGGGGATGGACACGGATCGCAATCACGAAACTACCCCCGGTTCCGAGGTCCGGTTCCCCCTCTTCGAGAAACTTCTGGCCAGGAGCTGGGGGAAGGAGGATAAATGGGAGAGTGAAGGGCGAAGCTTCCCCTCGGTACTCCACCGGTGGGCGTCTCGAACAGATCGGCCAGCGCCTGCGGGAACTCCAGGCCCGCGGCCGCGAACTGCGGGAGTACAGCGCGAGCCAGGCCGCCCGTTCCGCTCGCCTGCCACGGTCCGCCGAGCTGGTCCGGATGGCCGAGTTGCGGGCGGAAGCGGCCGCCGAGGCGGCCGAGGCGGCCTACTATCACGCCGGTGACGTCCATGACCGCGCGGCGGCCCTGCACGACCGCCTCGCCGAGAGCGGCATCGGCGACACCGGCCGGCACCGGCAGAAGGCCCGGGAGCACCGGTCGCTCGCCGAGGCGGATCGCAAGACCGGCGGGAGCATTCGTGCGGGAACGACGCGCCGTCCACGCGAGTGACCTCGCGCCGGCCGGGAATGGACGCGACATGGGAAAGGCGCCTGGCCGCGACGTGGTCGTGATGGCGGCCTCCGCGGGCGGTATCGAGGCGTTGCGCGCGGTGGTGGCGGGACTGCCCGCGGGCCTGCCCGCCGCCGTGCTGGCGGTGCTGCACCTTCCGCCCAGTGGCGGGCGGGCGCTCCCGGGCATCCTCGCCCGCGCCGGGGCGTTGCCCGCCGCGCCCGCCGGGGACGTGGAAGAGCTGCGGCCGGGGCGCATCTACCTGGCGCCGCCGGACCACCACCTCCTGGTCGACGGCGGCACCGCCCGGGTCTCCCGGGGCCCGCGAGAGCACGGGCACCGTCCTTCGGCGGACGCGCTGTTCCAGAGCGCGGCCCTGACCGCCGGTCCCCACGTGGTGGCGGTGGTGCTGAGCGGCGCTCTTCGTGACGGTGCGGCCGGGTGCGCCGCGGTGGAACGGCGGGGCGGCGTCGTGGCCGTCCAGGACCCGGCCGAGTGCGCCTATGACGGCATGCCGAGAGCGGCGCTGGCGGCCACCGAGGGCGCGGTCGCCCTGCGCGCCGCGGACCTGGCGGCGTTCATCGTCGACCAGAGCGGAGGCCCCGTGGAGATCGGCGTGCCGGGCCGGTCCCGCGATGCCGGGACCATCTCCTGAGGACGCCCGCTTCCAGGCGAAGCGGGCCCGCGCGGCGTAGGCTTCGGAGGTGGCGGAAAGTGAGAACGGACAGGAATTCGAGGATCTCCTCCTCATGCTCAAGGAGACCCGCGGATTCGATTTCACCGGTTACAAGCCGACGACCCTGACCCGCCGGATACGGCGCCGGATGGACGCCCTCAACCTGGGCACGGTCGGGGAGTACCGCGACTATCTCGAGCTGGAGCACGAGGAGTTCGCCCGGCTGTTCGACAGCCTGCTCATCAACGTGACCGCTTTCTTCCGGGACCCGCCGGCCTGGCAGGCGCTGCGCGAGACCGTGCTGCCGGAGATGCTCGCCGCCAAGGATCCGAGCCGCATGATCCGGGTGTGGAGCGCCGGCTGCGCGACCGGCGAGGAGGCCTACACGCTGGCGATGCTGCTGGCGGAGGAGCTCGGCACGGACGCGTTTCGAGACCGGGTGAAGATCTACGCGACCGACCTCGACGAGGACGCGCTCAGCCAGGCGCGGACCGGTTCCTACACCGAGCGGCAGGTCGCCGACATCCCCGAGGAGCTGCGCCGCACCTACTTCGAGCCGGTCGGCACGCGCTACGCGTTCCGCCGTGACCTGCGGCGCCAGGTGATCTTCGGCCGGAACGACCTGACCCGGGACGCCCCCATCTCCCGTGTCGACCTGCTCGTCGCGCGCAACACCCTCATGTACTTCAACGCCGAGACGCAGACCGGGGTGATCCGGCGCTTCCACTTCGCGCTGTCCAAGCCCGGCTTCCTCTTCCTCGGCAAGGCCGAGATGCTGCTCAACCACGGCGACCGGTTCGAGCCCATCGACCTGCGCAAACGGCTCTTCCGCAAGATCCCCGCCGTGCCCCAGTCCGGCTTCCCCTACAAGGGCTGGGAGGACACCGTCAGCACCGGGACGGCGGCGAGCAACCTCGACCAGGCGGCGCTGAGCTCCGGGCCGGTGGCCCAGCTCGCCATCGACCTCGACGGCAGGCTCAGGGTGGCCAACGGCCGCGCGGAGGCGCTGTTCAACCTGCGTCCCCGCGACCTCGGCCGGCCGTTCCAGGACCTCGAGGTCTCCTACCGCCCGGTCGAGCTCCGTTCGGTGATCGAGCAGGTCAAGAAGGACTCCCGTCCCATCGAGCTGCACGACGTCATCTGGCATCGCGCCGCCGGCGCGGAGCCGAGCGTCTTCGACGTCCTGGCGGTGCCGCTCCACAGGGCGCCGGGCGACATGATCGGCGTCGGCGTCAGCTTCTCCGACGTCACGCACTATCGCCGGCTCCGGGACGAGCTGGAGCACTCCAACCAGGAGCTGGAACGCGCCTACGAGGAGCTGCAGTCGCTGAACGAGGAGCTCGAGACGACCAACGAGGAGCTGCAGTCCACCAACGAGGAGCTCGAGACCACGAACGAGGAGCTGCAGTCCACCAACGAGGAGCTCGAGACGATGAACGAGGAGCTGCAGTCCACCAACGACGAGCTGCAGGAGATCAACGACGCGCTCCGCATCCGCAGCGAGGAGCTCGACTCGGCCAACTCGTTCCTCAGCTCGGTGCTGCGCAGCCTCGGCGCGGCGGCCGTCGTGGTGAACGAGGCGCTGCGCGTGCAGGTCTGGAACCAGGGCGCGGAGGAGCTCTGGGGGATGCGCGCGGAGGAGACCCAGGGCCGGGACCTGTTCACCCTCGACATCGGCCTGCCGCTGGACGAGCTGGAGCCGTCGGTGCGCCGGCTGCTCGGCGACGCCTCGCACAACGGCTCGGCGGTCACGCTGGACGCGGTGAACCGGCGGGGCCGGCCGGTGCGGCTGACGGTGGACCTCAACCTGCTGTGCGACGAGGACGGGCAGGTCCGAGGGGTGATCATCGTCATGGACCACACCTCAGCCGGAGACGGCTGACGGCGGGAATACCGGCGGCCGAGCTCTTCCCCTAGAGTGGAAAACAGGAGAACACCGGACCTGGGTCGGCTGCTCGTGGGAGGGGCACGCGATGGCCTCAAGGTTGGATCTCGCGGCCATTCGGAAGGACCTGGACGCCTTCACCGGCCGTATCGACGCACTGCGCGCGGCGCCGACGCTCGAGACGGCGCTGACCGAGCTGGAGAACGCCGAAGAGGAGCTCCGGGTCTGCACCGAGGAGATCGAACGGCTGGCGCTGCCCGGCGCCGGGGCCGCGTGGCAGCGGGAGCTGACGCACCGCGCGTTCCAGGAGCTGCCCTCGCCCGCCTTCGTGCTCGACGGCACCGGCGTGATCCGCGCGCTCAACCGCCGGGGCGCCGGCCTCCTCGGCGTCACGGCCCTGCGCGCCGTGGGCAAGCCCTTCGCGGTCTTCGTCGAGCTGCCGTGGCGGGCGACCTTCCGCTGCGAGCTCGCCGACGTGCTGCGCGAGGGCCGGCCGGGGTCGGTCCTCGGCCGGGTGGGGTCGCGCAACGGCAGCACGCCGCCGCTCGAGCTCCGGCTGGCACGGCTCGCCCTGCACACCGACGAGCGGCCGGGCGTCCTGGTCACGCTCGACGTCTTCGCCGGTCAGGGCGGCCACCACGACATCATGGCGGAGGCCGCCCAGCTGCGCCGGCTGGACATCATGGGACGGATGACCCGGCTGCTCCTCGGCGCGCCCGCGGCCTTCGGCCCGACCATGCTGGGCGACGCCGCGGCACTGCTGGCCGCCGAGTGCTGCGACTTCGCCATCCTCGACCTGGTGAGCGGTGGCGCGCTCCGGCGGGCCGTCGTGGCGGGCCCGGTGGGCACGCCGGCGGAGCCTGACGGCGTGGTGGTCTGCCGTGCCCTGGAACGGATGGATCCGGGCGGTTCCCTGGTCGCGCGCACCATCGTCGAGACCGGCGAGTCCATGCTGCACATCCCGCTGTGGGAGGACGGGGCGCTGGGGCGGAGCAGGGAAGGCCGCGCCGTGCCCAAGGAGCTCAACACGGCGTTCGCCGTCGGCGTCGCCCTGCGTGACGAGACGGCCGATCCGCTCGGCGTCCTGTTCCTGGTCCGCAAGCCGGACCGGCCGGCCTTCACGCTGACCGACCTCGCCCTGTACGAGGAACTGGGCGTCCACATCGGGCTGGCGCTCAAACGCTGAGCCCCCTAGCCTTCCGGTAGAACGAGATTCGGTTCGAGCTGGGAGGCCGGGTGGCCAACGTGGTCAGGGAGTTCGTGGGGCTGCCCTCGCCCCTCATCGGCAGGGCCGGCGCGGGCGGTCACCCCTGCCAGGGCGTCTACCACCGGCCGGCCGGAGCGACTCCCAAGACCGCGTTCATCGCCACGCACTACAACATCGACTTCTCCGAGCACTATCTCGCCTCCCACCTGGCCGAGCGCGGCTACGGCTTCCTCGGCTGGAACACCCGGTTCCGCGGCGCCGAGCCGTACTTCCTGCTCGACCACGCGCTCGCCGAGATCGGCGTCGGCGTGCGGTGGCTTCGTGAGCAGGCCGGTGCCGAGCGCGTGGTGCTGCTCGGCAACTCCGGAGGCGGCTCGCTCATGGCCGCCTACCAGTCCCAGGCGGTCGAGCCGAACGTGACGCCGGTCGCCGGGATGCGGCCCGTGCCGGCGATCGAGGATCTGCCCGCCGGCGATCTGTTCGTCGCGCTGGCCGCGCACTCGGGACGGCCCGAGGTGCTCACCGCCTGGATGGACCCCTCGATCACCGACGAGACCGACGCGCTCTCGGTGGACCCGGCCCTCGACCCGTTCGATCCGGCGAACGGCCCGCCCTACGGCGCCGGGTTCCAGGCGCGCTACCGCGCCGCGCAGCGGGCCCGGAACGAGCGGATCACCGACTGGGTGCTCGGCCGGCTCGCCGCGCTCCAGGGCACCCGCGCCCGCGACCAGCTCTTCACCCTCCACCGCACCTGGGCCGATCTGCGGATGATCGACCCCGCCATCGAACCCTCGGACCGCAAGCCCAACTGGTGTTACCAGGGCGAGCCGGTCAAGGCCAACTACGGGGTCTTCGGCATCGGCTCGCTGTGCACCTTGCGCACCTGGTTGTCGATGTGGAGCCTGCGCACCTCGCAGTGCGCCGCCGCGCCGCATCTCGGGCGGATCACCGTGCCGTCGCTGGTGATCCACGCGACCGCGGACGAGTGCGTGTACGAGAGCGACGCCCGGGGCGTTCACCAAGCCCTCGCCGCCCGGGACAAGCGCCTGGAGTTCGTCAAGGACGACCACTACGTCCGCGGGTCCCGGCCCGAGGTGGCCGACCTCGTCGACGCCTGGGCGCGCGAACGCTGAGCTAACCGATCCGGTCGACCTCGCCCACGGAGACGCGGACGGCGCGCAGCGCCTCGGTGAGGCCGGTGGCCTGCTCGGAGGTCAGGCCGGGGAGCCCGAACGACGCCTCGTGGAGGGCCTCCGTCGCCTCCTCCGCGACCTCCCGCCCGGCCGGGGTGATCTCGGCGAGCACGATCCGGCGGTCGCCCTGGGAGGGCCTGCGCCGGACGAGCCCGCGCTGCTCGAGGCGTCCGATCACGTTGGTCACCGAGGCGGGGTGCACCATCAGGCGGACGCCCATCTTGCCCATGGGCAGGCAGCCCGAGCGGGTGAAGGCGAGCAGCCGCAGCGCCTCGTAGGCCGCGAACGTGAGGCCGTGCGGCTTGAGCGCCGCCTCGATCCGGCTCAGCAGCAACTGCTGCACCCGCATCACCGATGTCACCGCGGCCATGTGGTCGGCGTGCTCGGGCCACCGGGCACTCCACTGGTGGTGCGCTTCGGCGATGGGATCCAGGGAATTGACTGTCTCGTCCACGACGAATTACTTTAGCTTCCAAATATTGGAAGTCCAAGGGGTAGGGTTCTGATGCATGTCCCGGTGAATCCCGTGCGGTTCGTGACGGCGGCGGCGCTGTTCGACGGCCACGACGCGGCCATCAACATCATGCGGCGCATCCTGCAGTCGCAGGGTGCCGAGGTGGTGCACCTGGGCCATGACCGCTCGGTCCAGGCCGTCGTCGACGCGGTCCTGGAGGAGGACGCCCAGGGGGTGGCGATCAGCTCCTACCAGGGCGGCCACGTCGAGTACTTCGAATTCCTCGCCAAATCGCTGGCCGAGGCCGGGGCGGGGCACGTGCACGTCTTCGGCGGTGGCGGCGGCGTCATCGTGGCCGAGGAGATCGCCCGGCTCGCCGAGGCGGGGGTCCGGATCTTCTCGCCGGAGGACGGCCAGCGGCTGGGCCTGCCCGGCATGATCAACGAGCTGGTCCGCGACTGCGACGTCGACCTGGCGGCCGAGCCCGTCCCGGCCGAAGCGGTGCTCGCCGGCGACCGGCGTGCGCTCGCCCGCGCCATCACCTGCCTTCAAGCGGGCAAGCTGCCCGAGGCCGACCGGCGGGCGATCGCCGAGGCGGCCGGCGAGCGGCGCGTCCCGGTGCTCGGCATCACCGGCACCGGCGGCTCCGGCAAGTCGTCCCTCACCGACGAGCTGGTGCGCCGGCTGCGCGTGGACCAGCGGGACGGGCTGCGCGTCGCGGTGCTCGCGGTCGACCCGACCCGCCGGCGCGGCGGCGGCGCCCTCCTCGGCGACCGCATCCGCATGAACGCGCTGGACGGCGACCGCGTCTTCTTCCGCTCGATGGCCACCCGCGGCGCACGCGAGCTGCCGGAGAACATCGAGACCGTGATCGAGGCGTGCAAGGCCGCCGGGTACGACCTGGTGATCCTGGAGACGCCCGGGATCGGCCAGGGCGACGCGGCGATCGTCCCGCTCGCCGACGTCTCGCTCTACGTCATGACGCCCGAGTTCGGCGCCGCCTCCCAGCTCGAGAAGATCGACATGCTCGACTTCGCCGATGTGGTGGCGATCAACAAGTTCGAGCGGCGCGGCGCGGCGGACGCGCTGCGCGACGTGTCCCGGCAGCTGATCCGCAATCGCGAGGCGTTCGGCGCCAAGCCCGAGGACATGCCGGTGTTCGGCACGAGCGCCGCCACCTTCAACGACGACGGCGTCACCGCGCTCTACCAGCATCTGATCGGCCCGCTGGGCATCGAGCCGGGCGTGCTGCCGCGGGCGGAGACCAAGATTTCCACGGGCGCCGCCCAGATCATCCCGCCCGCGCGGGTGCGCTACCTGTCCGGCATCTCCGAGACCGTGCGCGGCTACCACGCCGAGACGCTGAAACAGATCGAGGCGGTCCGGCGCGTCCAGCGGCTGGCAGAGGTCAGTGCCGAACTGACCGAGACCGCCGAGGTCGAGGGACTGCTGGAGGGCGCGCGCCGCGACGTCGCCCCGGAGAACGCGGAGCTCATCGAGGGCTGGCCGGCCGTCGTGGAGTCCTACTCCGG
This sequence comes from Spirillospora sp. NPDC048911, assembly GCF_043198015.1. Lineage (NCBI taxonomy): Bacteria > Bacillati > Actinomycetota > Actinomycetes > Streptosporangiales > Thermomonosporaceae > Spirillospora > Spirillospora sp. NPDC048911. Next base: position 257,766 of record NZ_JBICUD010000004.1, read on the forward strand.
CGACGAGCAGGTCGTGAAGATCCGCGACAGGGAGCTGCGCACCGCGCTCACCCGCGAGTCGCTGTCGGGCAGCCGCATCCCGCGGGTCGCGTTGCCGCGCTACACCGATCACGGCGAGCTGCTCCGCTTCCTGCGCGCGGAGAACCTGCCCGGCCGCTTCCCGTTCACCGCCGGGGTCTTCCCGTTCAAGCGCGACAACGAGGACCCGGCGCGCATGTTCGCGGGCGAGGGCGACCCGTTCCGCACCAATCGCCGCTTCAAGCTGCTGTCGGAGGGCCAGCCCGCGACCCGGCTGTCCACCGCGTTCGACTCGGTCACGCTCTACGGCCGCGACCCGGGCGAGCGGCCCGACGTCTACGGCAAGGTCGGCACCTCGGGCGTCTCGATCGCGACGCTCGACGACATGAAGGCGCTGTACGACGGGTTCGACCTGGCGAGCCCCACCACCTCGGTGTCGATGACCATCAACGGTCCCGCGCCGACGATCCTGGCGTTCTTCCTCAACACCGCGATCGACCAGGGCGCCGACGCCTTCCGGGAGGAGAACGGCCGCGAGCCCTCCGCCGAGGAGGCGGCCGAAATCCGCGCCCGCGTGCTCTCCACCGTGCGGGGCACCGTCCAGGCCGACATCCTCAAGGAGGACCAGGGGCAGAACACCTGCATCTTCTCCACCGAGTTCTCGCTGCGGATGATGGGCGACATCCAGGAATGGTTCATCGCCAACAAGGTCCGCAACTTCTACTCGGTCTCCATCTCCGGCTACCACATCGCCGAAGCCGGGGCGAACCCCATCAGCCAGCTCGCGTTCACCCTGGCCAACGGGTTCACCTACGTCGAGTCCTACCTCGCGCGCGGGATGGACATCGACGACTTCGCGCCGAACCTGTCGTTCTTCTTCTCCAACGGCATGGACCCCGAGTACAGCGTGCTCGGCCGGGTGGCCAGGCGCATCTGGGCGGTGGCCATGCGGGACCGGTACGGGGCCAACGAGCGCAGCCAGAAGCTGAAGTACCACGTGCAGACGTCCGGCCGGTCGCTGCACGCCCAGGAGATGAACTTCAACGACATCCGCACCACGCTGCAGGCCCTGATCGCCATCTACGACAACTGCAACAGCCTGCACACCAACGCCTTCGACGAGGCGGTCACCACGCCCACCGCCGAGTCGGTCCGCCGCGCGCTGGCCATCCAGCTCATCATCAACCGCGAGTGGGGCCTGGCGATGAACGAGAACCCGCTGCAGGGGTCGTTCGTCATCGACGAGCTGACCGACCTGGTGGAGGAGGCGGTGCTCACCGAGTTCGACCGGATCAGCGAGCGCGGGGGAGTGCTCGGCGCGATGGAGACCGGCTACCAGCGCGGCCGCATCCAGGACGAGTCGATGCTCTACGAGCAGCGCAAGCACGACGGGTCGCTGCCGATCGTCGGCGTCAACACCTTCCGCAACCCGAACGGCGACGAGGAGGCCGGCAAGCCGCTGGAGCTGGCCCGGGCCACCGAGGACGAGAAGCGCTCGCAGCTCGACCGCGTGCGCGGCTTCCAGGAGCGGCACCGCGACGACGCCGAGAGCGCACTGGCCGCGCTCAAGGAGGCGGCGCGCTCGGGCGGCAACGTGTTCGCCGTGCTGATGGACGCGGCGCGGATCTGCAGCCTGCAGCAGATCACCGACGCGTTCTTCGAGGTCGGCGGGCAGTACCGGCGGAACGTGTGACCGCTTCGGTCGTGCGCCGGGTCGTCTCGCTCGTGCCGTCGCTGACCGAGACGGTCGCCGAGACCGCCCCCGGCCTGCTGGTGGGGGCGACGGACTGGTGCACCCATCCGGCCGGGCTCGACGCCGAGCGGATCGGCGGCACCAAGAACCCCGACGTCGAGCGGATCGTGGCGCTGAAGCCGGACGTCGTCCTCGGCAACACCGAGGAGAACCGCGCCGTGGACGTCGAAGCGCTGCGCGCGGCGGGCCTCCCGGTCTGGATGACCGACATCCGCACGGTGGACGAGGCACTCGTGTCGCTCCGCCGGATGCTCACCGAGGCGTGCGGGCTCGACGCCCCGGCCTGGCTGGACGACGCCGCCCGCGCCTGGGACTTCGCGCCGCCCGCCGGCCGGGTGCGGGCCGTCGTCCCGATCTGGCGGCGGCCCTGGATGGTCGTGGGACGCGACACGTTCACCGGGGACGTCCTGGCACGCCTCGGCGTCGGCAACATCTACGCCGATCACCCCGAGCGCTATCCGAAGATTCCCTTGGCCGAGCTCGTCGCGGCCGGACCCGACCTGGTCGTCCTGCCCGACGAGCCCTACCGGTTCACCGCCGACGACGGGCCGGAGTGTTTCCCGGGGACACCGGCCGCTCTCGTCGACGGCCGCCTGCTCACCTGGTACGGGCCGTCGCTGGTGACGGCGCCGCGGGCACTGGCCGCCGCACTCGACGTGCTGTGATACCACTGGGTACATGATCGGCTTCGCTCGGTCCCTCGCGGGACGCTGGGAGGTTCTCGTTCCGGCGCTGGCGCTCGTGGCGCTCGCGGTGACCTGGGGGCGGGACCTGCCCGGCCTGGCGGTGGCGGTGGTCGCGCTGCTGCTGGCGGGCTCGGTGCTGGCGGCCGTGCACCACGCCGAGGTCGTGGCGCACAAGGTCGGGGAGCCCTTCGGCTCGCTCGTGCTGGCGGTGGCCGTCACCGTCATCGAGGTGGCCCTCATCGTCAGCCTGATGGTGTCGTCGTCCGCCGAGAAGTCGGCGACGCTGGCGCGGGAGACGGTGTTCGCCGCCGTCATGATCACCTGTAACGGCATCGTGGGCCTGTCCCTGCTGGTGGCCACCCTGCGGCACCGCGTGGCCGTCTTCAACGCCGAGGGCACCGGAGCCGCGCTGGGCACCGTCGCCACGCTGGCGACGGTGTGCATGGTGCTGCCGACCTTCACCACCAGCGCGAACGGGCCGGTGTTCTCGCCCGGCCAGCTGGCGTTCGCGGCGGTCGCCTCGCTCGTGCTCTACGGCCTGTTCGTGCTGACCCAGACGGTCCGGCACCGCGACTACTTCCTGCCGGTCACCGAGGACGGGGACGTCCTGGACGAGGACGACCACGCCGAAGCGCCCTCCGGCAGGGAGACCACGACGAGCCTGGTGCTCCTCCTCATCGCGCTGGTCACCGTGGTCGGGCTGGCCAAGGTGGAGTCACCGGTCATCGAGCGCGGCGTCGAGGCCGCCGGGCTGCCGCACGCGGTCGTCGGCGTCGTCATCGCCCTGCTGGTACTGCTGCCCGAGACGCTCGCCGCGGTCCGGGCGGCCCGCCGCGACCGCGTGCAGACCAGCCTCAACCTGGCACTGGGCTCCGCCATGGCGAGCATCGGGCTCACCATCCCGACCATCGCCGTCGCCACGATCTGGCTGAGCGGCCCGCTGGAGCTCGGGCTGGGCGGCACGCACATGGTGCTGCTGGCGCTCACCGTCGCGGTGTCGACGCTCACCGTCGTCACCGGGCGGGCCATCCTGCTCCAGGCCGGCGTGCACCTGGTGATCTTCGCCTCGTTCCTCTTCCTGGCGATCAGTCCCTAGCGGGTGAAGAGCGCCTCCACGCAGCGGTCCACGCGGGCGTCGAGCTCGTCGACCGGCAGGCCGATCTCCCGGGCGAGCTGCTCGCGGAACAGCGTGTAGCCGTAGATCGTCGAGGCGAGCGCGGCCTGGACCGCCTCGACGTCACAGCTCGCCAGCTCGCCCCGGGCCGCGCTCTCGGCGAGCCGGGCCCGGCCCTCGCCGCGGTCGGGCAGGACGCGGGGCCGGTCGTCGCCGTCCAGCACCAGCAGCGTCGTGAGCACGACCGGCTCGGGCCGGCGCAGGTTGATCCACAGCAGCCGCGACAGCCGCTCGCGCAACGGCAGCCCGGCCGTCTCGCCGGCGTCGTCGGCGTTGGCCCGCGCGCGGTGGAACAGCGCCGACCGGAGCAGGCCGCGGCGCGAGCCGAAGTACTGGTAGACCAGCCCCCGGTTGACGCCCGCCGCGTCGGCGACCTCGCGGAGGTTGAGCCCCGCGAGGACGCCCTCGCGGCGCAGCAGCCCGATCGCGGCGGCGCGCAGCGACTCCTCGGTCACCTCCCGCCCGCGGGCGGGTTCGCGTGCGGGCCCGGTCACGCCCGGGGGCCGCCGGCCACGTAGATCACCTGGCCGGTCACGAACGAGGCGTCGTCGCTCACCAGGAACGCGACCGTGCCGGCGATGTCGGCGGGGACGCCGACCCGGCGCACCGGGATCTGGTCGGCCGCGGCGCGCTTGAACTCCTCGAAGTCCACGCCCATCCGGGCCGCGGTCGCGGCCGTCATCTCGGTGGCGATGAAGCCCGGCGCGATGGCGTTGGCCGTCACCCCGAACTTGCCGAGCTCGATCGCGAGGGTCTTGGTGAACCCCTGCAGGCCCGCCTTGGCCGCCGAGTAGTTGGCCTGGCCGCGGTTGCCGAGCGCCGACACCGACGACAGGTTGACGATGCGGCCCCAGCCCGCGTTCGTCATGTGCGCCTGGACGGCCCGGCTCATGAGGAACGCGCCGCGCAGGTGGACGGACATGACCGAGTCCCAGTCGTCGTCGGTCATCTTGAACAGCATGTTGTCGCGGATGATCCCGGCGTTGTTGACCAGCACCACCGGCGGGCCCAGCTCCTCGGTGACGCGGGCGACGGCCGCCTCGACCCGGGTGGCGTCCGCGACGTCCACGCCGACCGCGACGGCCCGCCCGCCGGCCGCCGCGATGTCCTCCAGGGTGCCCGCGCAGGCGGCCTCGTCGAGATCGCAGACCGCGACGGCGAAGCCTTCCCGGGCGAGCCGTACCGCCGTGGCGGCGCCGATGCCGCGCGCCGCCCCGGTGACGATCGCGACCTTGGACTCGGTCATGTCCGTTCCTCCCTCAGACGCCGATGTCAGACGCCGAGCTGCTTGGCGATGATGGTCTTCAGCACCTCGCTGGTGCCGCCGTAGATGCGGCTGACGCGGGCGTCGGTGTAGAGCCGGGCGATGGGGTACTCGAGGATGTAGCCGTAGCCGCCGTGCAGCTGCAGGCACTTGTCGACGACCCGGGCCTGGACCTCGGTGCAGAAGAGCTTGGTCTTGGCCGCGTCGGCCGGGGTGAGCTCGCCGAGGTCGTGCGCGTCCATCGCGCGGTCGACCAGCGAGCGGGCCGCCTCGACCTCGGTGTCGCACTCGGCCAGCACGAACTTGGTGTTCTGGAACGAGGCGACGGACTTGCCGAACACCGTGCGGTCCTTCACGTAGCCCATCGCGAACTCGACCGCCGCGGCGGCGGACGCGTACGACTGCACCGCGATGGCCAGCCGCTCCTCGGCCAGGTTGTGGGCGAGGTACTCGAACCCGCGGCCCTCCTCGCCGAGGAGGTTCTCCACCGGCACCCGCACGTCGGTGAACGACAGCTCGGCGGTGTCGGAGGTGCGCAGGCCGATCTTCTCCAGCTTGCGGCCGACCGAGTAGCCCTCGCTCTTGGTGTCGACGCACAGGATCGACAGGCCCGCGCGGCGGTTCTCCGGGGTGGCGGGCGAGGTGCGCGCCACGACCAGGCACAGGTCGGCCAGCACGCCGCCGGTGATGAACGTCTTGGCGCCGTTCAGGACGTAGTGGTCTCCGTCGCGCTTGGCGGTGGTCTGCATGCCCGCCAGGTCCGAGCCGGCGCCGGGCTCGGTCATCGCGATCGCGGTCATCATCTCGCCGGAGATGAAGGGGGGCAGCCAGCGCTTCTTCTGCTCCTCGGAGCCGTACGCGAGCAGGTACGGCAGGACGAGGTTGACGTGCACGGTCGTGGCGCCGAAGTTCACGCCCTGGCGGGCGCACTCCTCGGAGATCACGGCGGCGTACTTGAAGCTGGTCTCGCCCGCGCCGCCGTACTCCTCCGGCACGGTGATGCCGAAGACGCCCAGCTCGCCGAGCTTGTTGTAGAAGTCGCGCGGCGGGTGCCCCGCCTCCTCCCACGCGGGGAAGGCGGGGACGACCTCGGCCTCGATGAAGTCCCGGATCGTCTCCCGGAACGCCTCATGGTCCTCGTTGAAAACGGTACGGCGCACGATCCGCCCCTTCTCTCATCGGCTTCGCCATCGATCTAGCGGAACGCTAAGTTTCCTCGAACCCGATTCTAGTTTCAACTCGGACGGCGATGAACTCCGGGGGCCCGGTTCAGCAGTCAGGGGCACACACCCGCCGAGTGACCGCCTGGAGGAACTTCTGCTGGACCTCCTCAGGGGTGTCGGAGATGAGGACGTCGCCCCTGGTCGCCTCGGCGATCCGCCGGAGGGCGCCCGCGTCCACCCCCTTGCCGAACCCGTACATGAACACCAGGACCGGCCGGTCCGGGTCGACCTCCCGGCGCAGCGCGTCCAGGGTCGCCCGCAGCGACGGGCCGCCCGGGTCGTCGTTCCTGCCGTCGGTCCAGAGCAGGACCGAGTTCACGAACTCGGGCTTGTAGGACCGCTTCATCGCCCGGTAGGCCGCCAGGATCGTGTCGTACAGCCCCGTGTCGCCGTTCTTCTTGGGCCGTGTCTCGGCGAACGCGCTGAGCACGAGCTGCCGGCGGGTGGCGGAGCCGAGCCGCTCGCCGAGCGGGCCCACGCTGACCAGCTCCCGCCAGTCCTGGCCGTTCTGCAGGTCCGTGGAGAACACCCACTGGCCGAGCTCGGAGTCGTCGGGCAGCAGCGCCAGCCCCTGCTGCGCCGTCCGCACCGTGGACTGCAGGCGGGTGACGCCCGGCGCGACCTCGTCCTCCATCGAGCCGGAGACGTCGATGATGCTCAGCATGCGGATGCTGAGCGAGAGCCGCGCCCAGGCCTGCATGGTCTTCCGCACCTCGGCGGGTGCGGGCGGCGGCAGCGCGCGAGGCGGCCGCGGGTCGAGGCCGGTCTTCGGCCCGAACGTGCCGGGCGCCGTCCCGTCGGGCGCGCGGAAGCCGAGCCCGCGCAGATCGTCGCGCGTCGCTTCGGCGGTGAGCGCGGACGTGAGGAGACCGGCCGCCCGCTCCCGCTCGCCGTCCGGGCCGAGGAACAGGACGGGGTGATCCATCGTGAGCGTGCCCTCGGCCGGGTACAGCGCGACCGCGGGCTCTCCCGGGCCCTGCGCGTTGTACTCGTACACGGCCTGCTCGGGCGCCAGCGCGACCGGATAGCGACCCTGCCGGTCGCGTCGGAACGAGGCGAACTCGGCCTTGACCGACGGTGCCACGCCCTCGCGGAGCGCCCTGACGGCCCCGGTGAACGAGGCGGCCTCCTTGGGCGAGCCGGCCTGCGGGTCGTCGGCCACCAGCAGGGCGGCCATCCCCGGGGCCGTGCGGGTCGGATCCGGGACCTGGAGCCTCACCGATCCCGGCGGGATCGCGGCCTGGCCCGCGGCCGCCGTGCCGCCGGAAGCGGCCTTGAGGAGATCGGCCCACGACGGCCGGGTGCCCTGGCCGCCGAGCCGCGCCGCGAGCGTGCGGGGCACGGCCACCACGAGCGGGCTGGCCGCCAGCGAGCCGTGCGGGGTGATCCGGGTGCCCCCGGCCGCCTTGGACGCGGCCTGGGCCGGGCCGATCCAGAGGGAGGAGTCGGGGATCCAGACGTCCGGCCGCCGGGTGACCCCCGCGACGCCGCGGCCGGACAGGAGCGTCGCGACCGCGACCGGGTCGGCGGCCCTGACCCTTGCCCGGACGCATTTCCCGGCCGTCTCGCGGTGGGCGTCGTTGAGGCGGCCGGCGGCGGTGGTGACGGCCGGGGCGACGCCGGGCGCCGCCGCCACGTCGAGCGTGACGGCGTCGTCCCCGCCGCAGCCGCCGCCGGCGGCGAACGCGTACACCCCGAAGGCCGCCAGGATCGTGAGTCCCACCGCGGCCACCAGGGGGCCGATCAGCAGGCCGCGCCGCCGGGAACGCGGCGGGAGGGCGTGGCCGCCGCCGCTGTCGCGGCTGTGCCGCGGTGACCGGGCCGCGTGGGAATGCTGGCTCATCGCCGCTCTCCGATCTGGCCGGCACCGGACGCTCGCCCGGGCCGACGGTGAGACACTCGAGGCATCTGTCTCATGACAGTGGACGTGTGATGCTCGCCTCACTCCCCGCAGTCGTCAAGCGGTATGTGGCAAATGGGCTGAGTCGGCGGGCTTCATCTGTAAATTCCCCGTTTTCGGCTCGTGGCCGGACAAGGCCAGCGACGAGACTTGCCACGGCGGCACGAAGATGCGGGGTCTGGTGGCTCTGCCACCCGTCCGGGAGATGAAACGCCTGGTCCGGACGTTGGTGAGCGAGGAAGGAACAGCCCGCAGGGTTTGCCGGAGGCAAAGGCGGGGCCTTGGCCGCGTCATCCGCCGTCAAGGGCCTGGACGCCGGATCTGGAGCGAACGCGGGCGGGCGGCGATGCCGGGAGGGGTGTGGCTCGCGTGTTGTGTCCGGGAAGGCGGGCGGGCCTGGTCAGGTGGCCGGAGCCGGCTGCCGGACGGGGATCACGCCTGGTCGGAGACTCAGGGGAAGACCTGGGGAAATGAAAGCGACGCCGGGTGGATACGGGGGCAATCCACCCGGCGTCGCATCATCGGTGTTCCGACGGGGGCCCGGAACACCGGCACGGGCGCTCCGACGGGGGACCAGAGCGCCGGTACAAATCGTACACCGAAACCCCCTGCGGTTAGTCAAGAGAAAGTCACGACCCGATTTCTGGTCGTTGTCCGGAAATCTGCTTGTGGTGCGGGCTGTCCGGTGGCGGGCTTCCAAGCGAAGCTTGTCCGTTGGAAGGGTGGCTGGGCGGGGGCTGTGGGATGGCGTAGCGTGCCGTCTCCGTGGGCTCGCGCCCGCCGTTCGCGAAGATCACACTGATGTAGGGGAGGAACAGCGCGCCGACCACCATGAGGCCGACGACCCACAGCGGGGCGCCGGCCATCGCCGTGATGACCGAGCCCACGAAGCAGCCCGTGCGGATTCCCATGGAGATCAGATAGCGGCGCTGGCGGTAGCCGATGTCCTCGGACATCGGCCGCGGCGCGTTGGTGACCGTGTAGACCTCGGCCTGCCGGCGGGGAATGACCTTCACCATTCCACGGTAAGCCCACGGGGGCTGACAGGCGACACCAGGGAGGGCACTATGACCGATCGAACGTACCGCGTGACCGAGATCGTCGGCACGTCTCCGGATTCCGTCGAGCACGCGGTCCGCAACGGGATCAGGCGCGCGTCGGAGACGCTGCGCCATCTGGACTGGTTCGAGGTGACCGAGGTCCGCGGCCAGATCGTGGACGGCGAGGTGGCCCACTTCCAGGTGGGCATGAAGGTCGGCTTCCGCCTCGAGGACTCCTAGGAGGCGTCCGGCCGGGCCCCGGTCACTCCGGGGCCCGGCCGGACGTCCCGCGGTCGCTCAGGAGGCCTGGGAGACCGTCGACATGTTGAAGTCCGGCACGCGGACGGGGGCCATGGCGGCGCGCGTGAAGTAGTCCGACCACTCGCGCGGCAGCGTCGCCTCGGTCGCGCCGACCTCGGACAGCCGCGACAGCAGGTCCACCGGGCTCTCGTTGAACCGGAAGTTGTTGACCTCGCCGACGACCTCGCCGTTCTCGACGAGGTAGACGCCGTCCCGGGTGAGGCCGGTGAGCAGCAGGCTCTGCGGATCGACCTCGCGGATGTACCACAGGCAGGTCAGCAGCAGGCCGCGCTCGGTGCGCGCCACCATCTCCTCCACCGACGCCGACGAGCCCTCCGGCCCCGCGAAGATCAGGTTGTCGATGCCCGGGGTGAGCGGCAGCCCGGTCAGCTCGGCCGACTTGCGCGTCTGCGTGAGCGCCCGGAGCGTGCCGTCGGAGATCCAGTCGGTGGCGCCGAGGTCCAGTCCGTTGTCGAAGACCGACGAGTCGCGGCTGGAGGCGTGCGCGACGACGAACGGGGCGCACTCCATCCCGGCGGCGCGCGGGTCGCTCGACAGCCGGACCGGCAGGCTCGCGAGCTTCTCGCCGACGCGGGTGCCGCCGCCCGGCGCGCTGAACACCGTCCGGCCGTCGTGCGCGTCCTGGGCGCTGGCCGACCAGTAGAGGTAGATCATCAAGTCGGCCACGGCGCTCGGCGGCAGGATCGTCTCGTACCGCCCGGCCGGCAGGTCCACCCGCCGCCGCCCCCAGTCGAGGCGGCGCGCCAGGTCGCCGGTGAGCCCCGGGACGTCGACGTCGGTGAAGTCGCGCGTGCCGACGCCGGCCCAGGCCGAGCCGCCGCCGCCCTTGGCGTTGACCTCCAGCAGCCCGGTCGGCTGGTCGTGGCGCAGCCGGAGTCCCGCCGACGTGCCGACGAACGAGGACGTGAGCACGTGGTTGGCGAATCCGTACAGCTTGCGGCCGGCGCCCTCGGCCTCGGCGAACGCCTCACCGAGCGCGGGAGCGAACCCGGCGAAGACCCCGATGCCGGTCTCGGCCGGCGCGTCGTCCCAGCCGCCGCCCGGCGCGTCCGACGTGATGAGCGGCGCCGAGTCCTCGGCGGGCTCGCTGCCCTCGGCCACCCTCTCGGCGGCGCGGACGAGGTCCTCGATGCCGTCGGCGCCGACCCCCGCCCGCGACACCACGCCCGTGGCGACGCCGCCGCCGGTGCCGCGCATCGCGATGACCGTCAGCCGGTTGGAGCGGGTGACGCCGTTGGTGGTCAGGGTGTTGCCCGCCCAGCGCAGGTTGGCGGTGCTGGACTCGTCGGCGATGACGACGCAGTCGTCGGTGCGCGACAGCGCCAGCGCCCGCTCGACGGCCTCCTGCGGCCTGATGCTCGTCACTGGCCGGCCTCCTTGAGGGCGTTGAGGATGTTGACCCCGCGGAACAGCGCCGACGGGCAGCCATGGCTGACCGGGGCGACCTGGCCGGGCTGGCCCTTGCCGCAGTTGAACGCGCCGCCCAGCACGTAGGTCTGCGGGCCGCCGACGGCCTCCATGGAGTTCCAGAAGTCGGTGGTGGTGGCCTGGTAGGCCACGTCGCGCAGCTGGCCCGCCAGCCGGCCGTTCTCGATCTTGTAGAAGCGCTGGCCGGTGAACTGGAAGTTGTAGCGCTGCATGTCGATCGACCAGCTCTTGTCGCCGAGGATGTAGACGCCGCGCTCGACGCCGGAGATGAGCTCGTCGGTGCTCGGGCCGTCCAGCGCGGGCTGCAGCGACACGTTCGCCATCCGCTGCAGCGGCATGCTCGACGCCGCGTCGGCGAACGCGCAGCCGTTCGACCGCTCCTGGCCGGTGAGGCGCGCGATGCGCCGGTCGAGCTGGTAGCCGGTGAACAGGCCGCCGCTGACGATGTCGAACGACTGGCCCTCGACGCCCTCGTCGTCGTAGCCGATGGTGGCCAGCCCGTGCTCGGCCGTCCGGTCGCCGGTCACGTTCATGACGGCCGAGCCGTACTGCAGCTTGCCGAGTTTGTCGGGGGTGGCGAACGAGGTGCCCGCGTAGGCGGCCTCGTAGCCCAGCGCCCGGTCGAGCTCGGTGGCGTGGCCGATCGACTCGTGGATGGTCAGCCAGAGGTTCGACGGGTCGACGACCACGTCGTACACCCCCGCCTCGACCGACGGCGCGGCGAGCTTCTCGGCGAGCAGCTCGGGCATCGCGGCCAGCTCGCCGTCCCAGTCCCAGTGCGCGCCCGTCAGCCACTCCCAGCCGCGGCCGACCGGCGGGGCAAGGGTGCGCATGGTGTCGAACATGCCGTCGGCGATGCCCACCGCGGTGAGCGACGGATGCAGCCGCACCCGCTGCTGCGTGGTGACGGTGCCCCGCAGATCGGCGAAGAACTTGTTCTCCTTGATCTGGAGCAGCGACGCGTCCGCGTGGTCGACGTGGTCGCTGGCCAGCAGCCGGCGGGACCAGTCGGTCAGCAGCGCGACCTTGTCGGCGGTCGGCACCGCGAACGGGTCGGTCTCGTACGCGGAGACCCACGTGCGCTCACCGTGGACGGGCTCGGCGGCCAGCTCGATCGGCTCGCGGTTGACCGGTTTCGCCACCGCCGCCACCTCGACGGCCTGCGCGGCCACCCGGGCGGCGCCCTCGGGGGTGAGGTCGATGCCCGCGGCGAAGCCCCAGGTGCCGTCCTTCACCACCCGGACCGACAGGCCCACGTCGTCGGCGTCGAGCGCGGTCTCGAGCGCGGCGTCGTGCAGCCGCAGGCTCTGGCTTCGGATGCGTTCCAGCCGGAAGTCGGCGTGCTCGGCGCCCAGCTCACGGGCCCGGCTCAGGGCCGCGTCGGCGAGCGTGCGCAGCGGCAGCGCCACGAATTCGGGATCGATTTCATGCACCCTGGAAAACCTACCGCGTGGGCCGCCGGGCCCGTCCGGAACAAAGCCGGGAGACCGGATCTTGTCGGGAAGCCACATCTCCTCGCGGAGCCCCGGCCGATACGCTCTTTTGCGTTGTGACGCAGCTAACGAGAGGTACGACATGAGTCGCTCTGTCCTCGTGACCGGCGGTAACCGGGGCATCGGCCTCGCGATCGCCCGCGAGCTCGCCGCCGGCGGTGACGCGGTCGCGGTCACCTACCGGTCCGGGGAGCCTCCCGAGGGCCTGTTCGGCGTGAAGTGCGACGTGACGAGCATGGAGGACGTGGACGCCGCGTTCGCCAAGGTCGAGGCGGAGCAGGGCCCGGTCGAGGTCGTGGTGGCCAACGCCGGCATCACCAAGGACACGCTGCTGGCGATCATGAGCGAGGAGTCCTTCACCTCCGTCCTGGACACCAACCTGACCGGCGCGTTCCGCGTCGCCAAGCGCGGCGTCAAGGGCATGATGCGCAAGCGCAAGGGCAGGATCATCCTCGTCTCCTCCGTCGTCGGGCTGCTCGGCTCGGCCGGCCAGGCCAACTACGCCGCCTCCAAGGCGGGCATGGTGGGCTTCGCCCGGTCGCTGGCCCGCGAGCTCGGCTCCCGCAACATCACCGTCAACGTGGTCGCCCCCGGCTTCGTCGACACCGACATGACGGCCGCGCTGAGCGAGGACCAGCAGAAGACGATCAGGAGCGTGATCCCGCTCGGCCGCGTCGCCGAGCCGGTGGAGATCGCCAAGACCGTCCGGTTCCTCGCCGGCGACGACGCGTCCTACATCACCGGGGCCGTGATCCCGGTCGACGGCGGCTTGGGAATGGGACACTGAGCATGGGAATCCTCGAAGGCAAGCGCATCCTGGTCACCGGCGTCCTCACCGACGCCTCGATCGGCTTCCACGTCGCGCGGGTCGCGCAGGAGCAGGGCGCCGAGGTGGTCCTCACCGCCTACCCGCGCCCGACGCTGACCCAGCGCACCGCCAAGCGGCTGCCGTCCGGCCCGGACTCGCCGCCGCCGGTGATCGAGCTCGACGTGATGAACACCGAGCACCTCGACGCCCTCGCCGGCAACCTCCAGGAGGTCGGCTTCGACCGCCTGGACGGCGTCGTGCACGCGATCGGGTTCGCCCCGCAGACCGCGCTCGGCGGCAACTTCCTGGAGACGCCCTGGGAGGACGTGGCGACCGCGGTGCACGCCTCCACGTTCTCGCTCAAGGCGCTGACCATGGCCTGCATGCCGCTGATGAAGGAGGGCGGCTCGGTGGTCGGCCTCGACTTCGACGCCACCAAGGCCTGGCCGGTGTACGACTGGATGGGCGTCGCCAAGGCGGGCCTGGAGTCGTGCGCCCGCTACCTCGCCAAGTACCTCGGGCCGCAGGGCATCCGGGTCAACCTGGTCGCCGCCGGGCCGCTGGCCACGATGGCCGCCAAGAGCATCCCCGGCTTCGAGGGCATGGTCGAGATGTGGCCGCAGGCCGCGCCGCTCGGCTGGGACGTCAAGAACAGCGACCCCACGGCGCGCGCCTGCGTCGCGCTGCTGTCGGACTGGTTCCCGGCGACCACCGCCGAGATCGTCCACGTCGACGGCGGTCTGCACGCCATCGGCGCCCCGGGCTAGACAGCGGAGACGGCGGGCCCCGTTCCTCCCTTCACCGGGGAGGAACGGGGCCCGCCGTCGCGTCCGGTCAGCCCTCCGCGGCGCGGCGCCGCAGGCGGCGGCCGAGCACGCTGAGGTTGAGCGCGCCCACGGCGCCCGCCGCGGCCGCCGCCGCGGCGACCCACATCACCTCGTCGTCCTGGCGGCCCGAGGCCGCCACGGGCGAGATGAGGCGGGTCTGGGGCGTGCCGGGCTGCTGCAGGTAGGCGCGCGGGTCGGCGGCCACCTCGGGCGTCGGCAGGACGCCCGGCAGGCTGGCCGTCGGCACCGAGGGGGAGTAGGGCCGCACGCTGCCGGGCCGGCTGAGCGTGACCGGTCCGGAGCCCTGTTGCGGCTGAACCCCGCCGCTGCCGCCGCTCTTGGACGGTGCCTGCGAGCCCTTGGACGACTTGGTGCTCTTGCCGCTGGAGCTCTTCTTCAGTGGAGGCTTCTTCGAGGGCGTCGGCTTCGGCGTCGTCTGCGGCTTCTTGGGCGTGAGGCTCTCGCGCAGGTTGCCGAGCTGGCACTTCCAGTTCTCGAGGGTGCTCTGGGGATCGGTGCCCTTCTTGCAGGGCTTCGACGCCGTCGCGGTGCCCGCGTACGCCGCCGGCGCCCCCAGGAACACCAGGACGAGGGCGCCCGCCGACACCGCGGTGGTGGCCGAGCCGAACCGCCTGAAGCGCCGCCGCCGCACCCGCTCCTGCGCCACGCCAATCCCCATGCGCGTCACTCCCCATGCAGTTGTTGACACCCGGTCCAAGATGTCGCAGGCCCCACGATAACGGTTCAGGCCGGTCCCGTCACGGGGGTGCCATTGGACCGATCCTGCCCCGCCCGGCCTCACCCGTAAACACCGGATTCACTGCACCACGAGCCGCGCCAGTCGGGTGCGGCGGGCGGGGGCGTTCGTCTCGCGGACGGCGCGCGCCAGCGCGGGTCCGGCGGCCTGCACGACCGAGAGATGGCGGCGCGCCAATCCGAACGCGGTGGCCACCAGCGGACGGGAGAGCCCGGCGTCCGGCAGCACGGCCACGACGGCGGGCCGCCGCGTTCCCCGGCCCTGGGCCACGGTGACCGCCCAGCCGTGCCGCAGGCGGCCTGTCAGCGCCGCGGGGACGTCGGCGGTGCCTCCCGCGAAGGCGATCTGGAGGGCGCCGCCCTCGGCGCCGGTGACGGTCCCCGTCTCGCCCACGGCGGCCTGCGGCAGCGGCGCGGCCACCACGACACGGTCGCCCGGGTCGAAGCCCCCGTACGCGCCGGGGCCGGGGTTGACGCGGGCCTTCAGCGCGGCGTTGAGCGCGGCGGTGCCCGCCTCGCCGCTCGCCGCCGGCGCCACCACCTGCACGTCGTCCAGGGCGATGCCCAGCGCGCGGGGGATGGAGTCGGTGACGAGCTGCACCGTTCGGTGCACGGCCTCGCGCGGGTCGGCCGCCGGGACGATCACGACCTCCTTGCCCGGCGCCTCGACCGGGACCAGGCCGCCCGCCCGCACGGCCGCGGTCAGCGCGGCGATCGGATCGGCCGCCGCCGCCGGCTCGAGGTCGACGACCGGCACGGTCTCCGACACCGCCAGATCGCCGAGGACGTGCCCCGGCCCGCTCGGCGGCAGTGCCCCGGGCTCGCCGCCGAGGACCAGGTGCGTCCCGTCCGCGCACGCCTCGACCAGCACGGCGCACAGCTCCACGTCCAGGCCCGCCGCGTCCGGGAGCACGACCAGGTCGAGCTCGAACGGCCGCTGCTCGCCTCGGGCGAACACCACGGCGCCCGGCGCCGCCGCGGCGTCCTCCAGCGGCTCCAGCAGCCGGTGCAACCCCACGACCACGACATCGTCCGCTTCGCCACGCAGGTCTGTTCCATTCTGGGGGGACGACCCCCCAGCAACGGCCACGCCGACCTTCCTCGCTTCGCTCCGAAGGTCGGCGGCAGCACGTTCGCTCGCCGTCACCACGGCCGCGCGCAGGCCGTTCGCTGTGGCGGCTCTGGCGAGGAGGAGCGCGGTCTCGGCGAGGTCGTCCAGCGTGCCCCGCAGCAGGCAGACGCCGGTGCGCAGCGAGGCGGTGAGGGCGAGGGAACGATCCTCCGGGAGGCCCGCGCGGGCCTCCTTGATCGCGGCGTTGTCCAGCAGCGGGCTCGCGGTGGCGTTCAGGCGCTGGAAGCCCTCGGCCGCCGCCTCCTCGGGCAGCGCCCAGCGGGCGAGGCCGAGCGTCTCCTCCGGCTCGGGCGGTTCGGCGTCGTCGTCCTCGAACGCGGCCTCGTCGAACTCGGGCTCCTCGGTGAGCGAGAGGACCTCGGCCTCGTCCAGCGCGTCGTCGATCGCCTTGCGGGCGTCGGGAACGCCGAGGCCGCCCAGCGCCGACTCGACCTCGGCGAGGGGCGTCGCGGTGTGGCCCTGCCGCGCGGCCTCGGTGAGCAGATGCTCCACCAGCGCGCGGCCCCGGCGCGGATCGTCCGGTTTGGCCGCGTCACCGAGCACCTGGCGGGCGAAGTGGTCGGCCTGCTGCGGCCGGACGCCCGGGACGCGCAGCAGCCGCCACGGGTCCTCGCGGAGGCGCCCGGCGGCGCCCGCGCCGAGCCGCGCGGCGGCGCGGGCGGCGAACGAGGCGGGCACGCCGGTGGAGGCGAAGAGGTCGGTCAGGTCGGAATCGGTCACGGGATCCCCGGTAGCGGAAGCGGACGGCCGGTGGTCATTGAACATCGGATGAACGTCGAACGTCAGGAGTGCGGCGCCGACATGTCGGAGACGTCGTCCAGGGCGGAGCGGATCGAGTGGGGGAGCGTGAGGCCCTCGCTCTCCAGCGCGACCGCGAGCTGAGCCGCCGTGCGCGCCCCGACGATCGGCGCGACCACGCCCGGGCGGTCGCGGACCCAGCTGAGCGCCACGCTCAGCGGCGAGACGCCGAGGCCCTCGGCGGCCGTCACCACCGACTCCACGATCCGGCCGCACTCCTCGTCGAGGTAGGGCTGCACGAACTCGTTGAAGTGCGGGGCGGCGGCGCGCGAGTCGGCGGGGATGCCGGTGCGGTACTTGCCGGTGAGCACCCCGCGGCCCAGCGGGGACCACGGCAGGACCCCCGTGCCCGCGTCGACGGCGGCGGGCACGACCTCGCGCTCGATGTCGCGGCGCAGCAGCGAGTACTCCAGCTGCGCGGACACGACCGGGGCGCGGCCGGGCCAGGCCTTCTGCCAGGCCGCCGCCTTGGCCAGCTGCCAGCCGGTGTAGTTGGAGACGCCGACGTAGCGGGTGCGGCCGGAGACGATCGCCTCGTCGAGGGCGGACAACGTCTCCTCGATCGGCGTCGCCGGGTCGTACACGTGCAGCTGCCACAGGTCGACGTACTCCAGCCCCAGCCGGTCCAGCGAGGCGTCCAGCGCGCCGAGGAGATGGCGGCGGGAGGCGTCGTAGCGGCCGTTGGGGCGGATCGCCGCCTTGGTGGCGACCACCATCTCGTCGCGGTCGACCAGCTCGCGCAGGAGGTGCCCGAGGATCCGCTCGCTGTCGCCCTCGCTGTAGACGTCGGCGGTGTCCACGAGGGACCCCCCGGCCTCCACGAAGGCGGTCAGCTGCGCGGCGGCCTCCTCCGGCGCGGTGTCCTGGCCCCACGTCATGGTGCCCAGACCCAGCCGGGACACCAGCAGTCCGCTCCGGCCGAGGTGACGCTGTTCCATAGGGCGTCAATGTATCGGGGAACGGAAGCGGTCCAGGTCCGGCGGGGCGCGCGGGCGCCCGGGGAACGCTACGCTTCCTTCGGGAACATGCGTCGGCGCGTGGTTCGTGCCTGAGGGGAAGCTCACCTAGTGAACGTCGTGGAAGCGACCGTGCTCGGAATCGTCCAGGGGCTCACGGAGTTCCTGCCGATCTCCAGTTCGGGTCACCTGCTCTTCGTCCCCAAGTTCATGGGGTGGGACGATCCGGGCGCGCCCTTCACGGCGGTGATCCAGCTCGGCACGATGGCGGCCGTCATCATCTACTTCTGGCGCGATCTGGTGAACATCGCGACCACGTGGACCAAGAGCCTGTGGACGCCTGACCTCCGCCGTCACCAGGACGCCCGGATGGGCTGGTACATCGGCCTCGGCACCATCCCGATCGGGATCTGCGGCCTGGCGTTCAAGGACTTCATCGAGGGCCCGTCGCGGAATCTGTGGATCAACTCCACCTCGCTGATCCTGATGGGCCTGCTGCTGATGGTGGCCGAGTGGGCGGGCAACCGCAAGCGCGAGGTCGCCGACCTCAACCTGCGCGACGGCCTGATCATCGGCGCGTTCCAGTGCCTGTCGCTGATCCCGGGCTCGTCGCGGTCGGGCTCGACCATGACCGGCGCGCTCTTTCTCGGCTACACCCGCGAGGCCGCGGCGCGCTACTCGTTCCTGCTGTCGGTGCCCGCGGTGGTGCTGTCGGGCGCCTTCGAGATGCGGCACGCGTTCGAGGGCGGGCTGCAGCTCGTGCCCACGATCATCGCCACCGTGGTGTCGTTCGTGGTCGGCTACGCCTGCATCGCCTGGCTGCTGAAGTACCTCACCCGGCACTCGATGATGATCTTCGTCTACTACCGGGTGGCGCTCGGCGGCATCATCATGGGCCTGCTGGCCGCCGGGGCGATCAGCGCGACCTGACCAGTGGACGGTGGCGTGGTCGGTGCCGCACCTGGCCGCTGACCTCGGATTCCTTGCCGCCGCAAGACTCCCGATCCGCGCCGTCTCGGGCTAGAGTTCGCGACCATGGCGCCCCCGCAGTTTCCGATGTACTCGCCGCAGCAGTTCCCCGACGACGGCGGGCAGATCGTCGAGCCGGTGTTCGGGGCGAGCCGCGCCGACGACCCGGGCTTCGTGGCGTCGACGCGGTCGGGGACGCTGCTCGGGCGGCTGCGGACCACGATGCTGGTGCTGATGGTCGCGCCGGTGCTGATCGCCGCCATCACCCCGCTGATCGTCCAGGACGGCAAGGGCCGGCTGGGCGACGCGCCGTGGTGGTTCTACCTGCCGCTGGCCGCCGGGGCCCTGCTGGCGGCGCTGGCGGGCCCGCGCGCCCCGCGCCCGATGGAGGCGGGGCTGGAGCCCGCGCAGGCGGTGGAGACGGCACTGCTGCAGTTCCGCCAAGCGCTGCTGCTGCGGTTCGCCCTGGCTGAGGGCGTCATCCTGCTCGGCCTTCCGCTCGCCATGGTCGGCCACAGCGAGCTGGTGTTCGTCGCCGGTTTCGTGCTCGGCTACCCGCTGCTGATCTGGCTGGCGCTGCCCACCACCGGGACCGTCGACCGGATCCGCGGCCGGCTGGAGTCGGCGGGGGCCGAGTCCCACCTCTGGGCCGGTCTGCTGGCCCGCGTGCCCCAAGGCAAGGCGTCCCAGGCCTAGGCGCGGACCTGGCCGCGAGCTTCAGAGCCAGCCGTTCTTGCGCAGCTTGCGGTAGACGATGCGGCAGGCCACCGCCATCACCACGAGGGCCAGCGGGTATCCGATGACCCAGTTGAGCTCGGGCATGTGCTTGAAGTTCATGCCGTAGATCCCGGCGATGGCGGTCGGCACCGCGATGATGGCCGCCCACGAGGAGATCTTGCGCATGTCCTCGTTCTGCTGCTTGCCGAGCAGGGCCAGGTGCGCGGTGAGGGCGCTGTTGAGCAGCTCGTTGTGGGCGTCCACGAGGCCGTCCACGCGCAGCAGGTGGTCGAGGACGTCGCGGAAGTACTCGCGGGTGGTGCCGCACTCGGCGACGCGGCCCTTGACGATCTCCTGGAGCACGGGGATGAGCGGGTCCTCGGCGCTGCGGAACTCCAGGACCTCGCGCTTCAGGGAGTAGATCTCCTCGGTGACGTCGGCGGCTCGCGGATCGAACACCGCGCGTTCGAGATTGATGATGTCCTGCTCAACCTCGTGCGCGACGACGCCGTAGTGGTCGACAACTTCATCGCAGACGGCGTAGAGCACGGAGGTGGCGCCGTACCTGAGGAGCTCGGGGTCGCTCTCCAGCCGCTTGCGCACCTTGCCGAGCGGGTTGCCGGGGCCGTGCCTGACCGTCACCACGAAGTCCTTGCCGAGGAACAGCTGGATCTCGCCGAGCTCGATGTCGGAGGTGTCGTCGTGGTAGGCGATGGACTTCAGCACGACGAAGAGCGTGTCGTCGTAGCGTTCCAGCTTGGGCCGCTGATGGGCGGAGACCGCGTCCTCGGCC
Organism: Spirillospora sp. NPDC048911; assembly: GCF_043198015.1. Taxonomy (NCBI): domain Bacteria; kingdom Bacillati; phylum Actinomycetota; class Actinomycetes; order Streptosporangiales; family Thermomonosporaceae; genus Spirillospora; species Spirillospora sp. NPDC048911. The sequence goes on from NZ_JBICUD010000004.1 coordinate 277,822, forward strand.
GCCAGCGGGTGGAGCTTGAGCTCCTCGCGGATGAGCTCGAACTCGTCCTCGGTCGGCTCGAACAGGCCGATCCACGCGAAGCAGTCGCCCTTCGTCCGGGCGGCGTCGAACGCGTCGCTGATGTCGCCGTCGATCTCCTGGCGCACTCCGGCGGTGTAGATCGCCTTGTCCACAATCACGCAGGCATTCTTCCCGAAAATTCACGGCGAGCGTAATGATCTCCATTTCGTGCCCGGTCTCGTAGAGTGCGTGCTGTGACGACGCTTCTGCTGGTGCGGCACGGCCTCACCGCGCTGACCGGCCCCGTGCTGGCCGGCTGGACGCCCGATCTGCACCTGGACGAGCGCGGCCGGGCCCAGGTCCGCGACCTGGGCGCGCGGATCGCCGGGCTGCCGCTGGCGGCCGTGGTCTCCAGCCCGCTCGACCGGTGCCTGGAGACCGCCGAGGCGATCGCCGCCGGGCACGCCGACCCCATCGAGAAGATCGAGGTCGACGAGCGGTTCGGCGAGGTGCGCTACGGCGACTGGACCGGGCGGCCGCTGGAGGAGCTCGCCAAGGAGCCGCTGTGGCGGGTCGTCCAGGCGCATCCGAGCGCCGCCCGTTTCCCCGGCGAGGAGGGCGAGTCCCTGGCCGCCGCGCAGCACCGGGCCGTCACGGGCGTGCGGGAGTGGAACGAGCGCGTGGCCGCCGAGCACGGGCCGGACGCGATGTACGCGGTCTGCAGCCACGGCGACATCATCAAGGCGATCGTGGCCGACGCGCTCGGGCTCCACCTCGACCAGTTCCAGCGGATCCAGGCCGATCCGGCCTCGCTCACGGTGATCCGCTACACCGAGCTGCGGCCGTTCGTGGTCCGCCTGAACGACACCGGCGGCGGTGTGGCCGACCTGGTGCCCAAGCCGCCCGCGGACGGCGCGAGCGCCGGCGGCGGGGACGGTGACGCGCCCGTCGGCGGCGGCGCGTAGGGTCGTGGTCATGCCGGTCATCTCCTATGAACTCCCCGACAGGTTCGTCGCCGGCGCCGTCGGCCGGCCCGGGGAGCGCGCGTTCTTCTTGCAGGCGCGCTCGGGCCCGCGGGTGACCAGTGTCGGCCTGGAGAAGTTCCAGGTGACCCTGCTGGCCGAACGTCTCGAAGAGCTGCTGGACGAGGTGCTGCGGCGCAGCGGCGGCGACGCCGCGGTGCCCGCCGTCGCCCCGTCGGAACTGCGCGACGACGAGCCGCTCGACCAGCCGGTGGAGGAGGAGTTCAAGGTCGGCACCATGGCGCTCGCCTGGGACCCCGAGGACGAGCGCGTCATCATCGAGGCCCAGGAGGTCACCGAGGACGCCGAGGACGCCGAGGTCGGCGAGGACGACCCGGCCATCGTCGTGCTGCGGGTCCGCATCACCGCCGCCCAGGCGCGCGCGTTCGCCGAGCGCGCCCTGAAGGTGGTGGCCGCCGGCCGCCCGCCCTGCCCGCTGTGCGGTCTGCCGCTCGACGCGGCCGGCCATATCTGCCCACGCCAAAACGGGCATCTCGGTTGAGACGGCCCTGTGCTGGATCATGACCCCGGTGCCCTGGAGAATGAACGCATGACGCAGTCCTCCCGGGATCGCACCCCTGCCGGCGGCCGGTCGGTCTCGCCGCACGACGTCGAGGGGGCCGAGCGGCTGCTGCTGCGCGGCCGGCTCAACGTGGAGGGACGCCTCGTCCAGGCCTCCAACGCCACCCTCTACTGCTCGGTCGAGTGGGAGGGGCTGCAGGCCGCCTGCGTCTACAAGCCGGTCGCGGGGGAGCGGCCGCTGTGGGACTTCCCCGACGGCACGCTGGCCGACCGCGAGGTCGCCGCCTACGCGGTCTCGGAGGCGATGGGCTGGCACCTGGTGCCGCCGACGGTGCACCGCGACGGCCCGTACGGGCCGGGCATGGTGCAGCTGTGGGTCGAGCCCGACCCCGACATCGACCTGGTGGGCCTGTCGCGGTCGGACGACGACCCGATCCGCCGGATGGCGGTGTTCGACGCGGTCGTCAACAACGCCGACCGCAAGATCGGGCATCTCCTCCCGCCCGGCGACGGGCACGTCTACGGCTGCGACCACGGCGTCTGCTTCTCGGTGGAGTACAAGCTGCGCACGGTGCTGTGGCAGTGGCGCGGCAAGCCGCTGACCGGCGAGGCGCTGGAGGCGCTCGGCCGGGTCGAGACGGCGCTGCGCAAGGGCACGCTGGGCGACCGGCTCGCCGAGCTGCTCACCGCCGAGGAGGTGGACGCCACGCGCCGCAGGGTCGAGCTGATGCTCAAGCACCGCATTCACCCCTACCCGCCCGAAGACTGGCCCGCCATCCCCTGGCCGCCCCTGTGACGCCTGGGCGTGCCTCGCCGCCCCCCGGCCGCCGATGGTTTTGCCCGTAATGCTCCAATGGTCGCCATGTGCACGGCGATCGTCAGCGTCGACCCCTCGTCCCCCGTCCCGGTCCTCCTCGTCGGCGTCCGGGACGAGTTCGTCGCCCGGGCCTGGCAGCCGCCGGGCCCGCACTGGCCCGGGCGGCCCGGCCTGATCGGCGGCCGCGACCTGCGGGCCGGCGGCACCTGGTTCGCCGCCGACCCGGCGGCCCCGCGCGCCGCCTGCGTCCTCAACGGCCGCGGGCGGATGGCCCCGGAGGAGGCGCGCGCCTCCCGCGGCGAGCTGCCGCTGCTCGCCGCGGCCGGCGGTGATCCGGGCGGCCTCGAGCTGCCGCGCTTCGACCCGTTCCATCTGATCGGCGCGGGGCCCGGCGACGTGCGGCTGTGGAGCTGGGACGGCGTGGAGCTCACCGCGCGGCCGCTCGGCCCGGGCCTGCACCTGGTGGTGAACCGTGGCCTCGAAGGCGAGGGCCCCGAGACGGGCGGCTCCGAGGACGCCTACATGTCGGAACGCATCGCGCACTTCCGGCCCAGGCTCGCCGCCGCCGTCCGGCCCGAGCCCGGCGCGGCGGGCACCGCCGCGCAGGCGTGGGGCGAGTGGCTGCCCCTGGTGGACGGCGACGGCCTCGCGCGCGACGACAAGCGGGCGCTGCTGCCTCTCCTCGACCTCGGCGGGGGCGGGGTGTGGGGCACCACGTCGGTGAGCCTGGCCGCCCTCACCCGGGACGGCCTGCGCTACGACTTCTCGGCCGAGCCCGGCGACCCGCGCGCCTGGGGCCGCGTCCACTGAAAGACCCCGCCTGGCAAGTCGGCGTCACGCACCCCGCGATGGTCACTCCCGGTGCTAGTTTGACTACCTGTTGCGATCACGGGGGTGTGCGATGACGGGAAGCGGACGGAGGCTCGGCGCCGCGGCGGGGCTCGGCGCGGTCGTCTTCGGGCTGGCCGCCTGTGGCGGGGACGACGACGGTGGCGGGGGCGGCACGCTCAAGGTCGTCGGGTCGGCGGACGTCGACCACCTCGACACCGCGAGCGGCTACTCGACGATCAGCGGCCAGCTGAGCCGCCAGTACGCGCGGACGCTCTTCAACGTGAAGGGCGCCGGCGACTTCGACGCCGCCATCAAGATCCGGCCGGACGTCGCCCGGGAGCTGCCGACCACCGGCAACGGCGGCGTCAGCGCCGACGGCAGGACGTACACGATCAGGCTGCGCACCGGCGTCCGGTGGAACACCCCCACCCCCCGCGAGGTGACCGCGGCCGACTTCGTCCGCGGGCTCAAGCGCCTGTGCAACCCGGCGTCGCCCTCGGGGGCCATCGGCTACTACACCGGCACGATCACCGGCATGCAGGCGTTCTGCACGGGGTTCGGCAAGGTCGACGCCCGCGACGCCGCCGCGATCGCCCGCTACCAGAACGGCAACCAGGTCGCCGGGCTCCAGGCCAGGGACGCCAAGACGCTCGTGGTCAAGCTCAAGAGCAGGGCGAGCGACTTCACCAACATCCTCGGGATCCCGTTCTCCGCGGCGGCGCCGGCCGAGTACGACCGGTACGTTCCCGACAGCGCCGAGTTCCGTGAGCACACGATCTCCGACGGCCCGTACCAGATCACGGGGTACACGCCCAACAAGAGCTACACGCTCGCCAAGAACAAGAACTGGAAGCCCGAGACCGACCCGCTCCGCGGGCAGAACCCCGACCGGATCCAGATCACGATGGGCCAGGACTCGCCCGACGTGGTCCAGCAGCAGATCGAGCAGGGCACGGCCGACCTCTCCTGGGACCAGCCGGTGCCCACCAGCAGGATCCAGAGCCTGAAGTCCAACGGCGACTTCAAGATCATGCAGGGTTCCACCAGCAACCCGTACCTGGTCTTCAACACGCTGAGCCCCGCCAACGGCAAGGCCCTGTCCAAGCCGGCGGTACGGCGGGCGATCGAGTACGCGATCAACAAGACCGCGCTCGTCCAGATCTACGGCGGGCCGGACGTGAGCGGGGTGCTCAACCAGGTGATCCCGCCGGGCAGCGTCGGGCACGAGACGTACAACTCCTATCCGACCAGCGGCGACAACGGTGATCCGGCCAAGTGCAGGCAGCTGCTCGCGGCCGCCGGATACCCGGGCGGGCTCACGCTGAAGTATCCCTACCGCACCAACAGCAACCACCAGAAGATCGCACAGTCGGTGCAGGCCAACCTCAAGGCGTGCGGCATCACCGCCGACCTCACGGCCGACAGCAACGGCAACTTCTACGGCAAGACGCTGGTCACCCCGGCCGACGCCAGGGAAGGCAAGTGGGACATCGCCGCGCCGGGCTGGGTGCCGGACTGGTACGGCAACAACGGCCGCACCAACATCGTGCCGCTCTTCGACGGCCGCACGTACGGGCCCAACTCCACCGACTACGGCGGCTACGACAACGACGCGGTCAACGCCCTCATCGACAGGGCCCTCCAGGCGCCGGCCGAGGCCCAGGCCGCCACCGCCTGGGCCGAGGCCGACAAGCTGATCATGAAGGACGCCCCCGTGGTGCCGTTCATGAACCAGAAGTACCCGATCTTCCACTCGGCGAAGGTCTCCAACGCGCTCTACCTGCCGCAGTTCCAGTCCTACGACCTCGGCCAGATCAAGCTCTCCTGACGAAGGGCGTCAATGAGTCTCCTCGAGGTGACCGACCTCAAGGTCTCCTTCCCCACCGCCGACGGGGTGGTGCGCGCGGTGCGCGGCATGTCGTTCGGCGTCGACCGCGGCCGGACCCTCGGCATCGTCGGCGAGTCCGGCTCCGGCAAGAGCGTCAGCACGCAGACGCTGATGGGGCTGACCCCGGGCGCCACGGTGACGGGCCGCGCGCTGTTCGAGGGCCGCGACCTGCTGGCGGCCGGGGAGAAGGAGCTGCGGCGGATCCGCGGCGCGCGGATCGCGATGATCTTCCAGGATCCGCTGTCCAGCCTCCACCCGCTCTACCGGGTCGGCCGGCAGATCGAGGAGATGATCAAAGCGCACGAGCCGGGCACGGGCAGGGAGCAGGCGCGCAGGCGCGCCGTCGAGATGCTCGGCCTGGTCGGCATCCCGCGGCCGGACCGCCGCGCCGGCGACTACCCGCACCAGTTCTCCGGCGGCATGCGCCAGCGCGCGATGATCGCCATGGCGCTCGCCCTCAACCCCGCGCTCATCATCGCCGACGAGCCGACCACGGCCCTCGACGCCACCGTGCAGGCCCAGATCCTGGACCTGATGCGGCGGCTGCAGCGCGAGTTCGGCACCGCGCTGATCATGATCACGCACGATCTCGGCGTGATCGCGGACATGGCCGACGACGTGCTGGTGATGTACGGCGGCAAGCCCGCCGAGCACGCCGGCCGCCGCGGCCTCTACTACGGGCAGCATCACCCGTACACCAAGGGGCTGCTGCAGTCGGTGCCGGGCGCGGCCGGTGCCGGGACCCGGCTCAGGCCGATCCCGGGCCAGCCGCCGAGCCTGATCAACCTGCCGCCCGGGTGCGTGTTCCACCCGCGCTGCGAGTACGTGATGCCCCGGTGCCGCACCGAGGAGCCGCCGCTCATGCCGGTCCCGGCGCCGGCCGGCGCGGCCGGCGCGGCCGGCGCGGCGGCGCCGGAGCACGTCTCCGCGTGCTGGCTGCCGCCCGAGGCCGTCGGCCTGGGCGACGAGGCCGAACGCGTCCGCCGCCGCGCCGCCGGCATCGAGGACGCGGACGGGGGAGGCCGTTGACGGCGCGGGGCGAGGTCCTCGTGTCGATCGAGGACGTCCGCAAGCACTTCCCGATCAGGCAGGGGGTCGTCTTCAAGAAGGAGGTCGCCAGGGTGCACGCCGTCGACGGCGTCAGCCTGGAGATCCGCCGCGGGGAGACGCTCGGCGTCGTGGGGGAGAGCGGCTGCGGCAAGTCGACATTGGCGCGCTGCGTCACGGGGCTGCAGCCGGTGACCGGCGGCCGGATTCGGTTCGAGGGCACCGACATCGCCACGCTGTCGAAGGCGGGGCTCAAGAGCTTCCGCCGCGACGTTCAGATGATCTTCCAGGATCCGTACGGGGCGCTGAACCCGCGCCGCCGGGTCGGGTCCATCATCGGCGACCCGTTCGCGATCCACGCCATCGCCGACGGGCCCGAACGCAAGAGGCGGGTACAGGAGCTCATGGAGCTCGTCGGCCTCAACCCCGAGCACTACAACCGTTTCCCCGCGGAGTTCTCCGGCGGCCAGCGCCAGCGCATCGGCGTCGCCCGCGCGCTCGCGCTCAAGCCCAGGCTCATCGTCTGCGACGAGCCGGTGTCCGCGCTGGACGTCTCCATCCAGGCGCAGGTCATCAACCTGCTGAACGACCTTCAGGACGAGCTCGGCCTGACGTACGTCTTCATCGCCCACGACCTGTCGGTGGTCCGGTACGTGAGCGACCGGGTCGCGGTGATGTACCTCGGCAAGATCGGCGAGACGGCCCCGGTCGAAGACCTCTACGTCCTGCCGCGCCACCCCTACACCGCCGCGCTGCTGTCGGCCGCGTCGGTGCCTGACCCCGACAAGGCCGACCGGGCCGAGCGCATCGTGCTGAGCGGCGACGTGCCCTCGCCCGTCGACCCGCCGTCCGGCTGCCGGTTCCATCCGCGCTGCCCGAAGGCCCGGGAACGCTGCGTCGCCGAGGAGCCGGTGCTCACCGTCAAGGGCGCCGGCGCGCCGGACCACGCGGCGGCCTGCCACTTCCCGGTCGAGCCGGGCGAGCGGCTGGCCGGCGAGCACGCCGGGATCGAGCAGGAGTCCACCGAGCCCGAGCTGCCGGAGGTCCCGTCATGAGCCGTTCCGAACTCGAGTCCGAACTGCCCGCGGCCAGCACCGAGCCGGCCCGGGTGCAGGGACGCGGCCCGTTCCAGCTGGCCTGGGCACGCTTCCGCGGCGACACGGTCGCGCTGATCTCGCTCGCGGTGCTGCTGCTGATCGTGCTCTTCGCGCTCCTGGCGCCGCTCTGGGCGGCGTGGACGGGCCATCCGTACGACGCGACGTTCCCGCGGACCGGGCTCGACGTCAACGGGCAGCCGGCCGGACCGGGCGGCGAGTTCTGGCTGGGCGCCGACCAGCTCGGCCGCGACGTGCTGGTCCGGGCGGCGTACGGCGCGCGGATCTCCCTCATCGTCGGCGTCGCCGCGGCCATGCTCGCGTCGCTGTCCGGCGTGGCCGTCGGCGTGCTCGCCGGCTACGCCGGCGGGGTCCTCGACACGATCCTCGCGCGGGCGATGGACATCACGCTCGCCCTGCCCTACCTGCTGGTGGCCATCGTGCTGGCGGTCACCTTCCAGCCCACCTCGGTGACGGCGAGCCTGACGATGACCATCGTCGTCATCGCGTTCTTCTCGTTCGCCGCGACCGGCCGGATCATCCGCGGCCAGGTGATGTCGCTGAAGCGGAAGGAGTTCATCGAGGCGGCGCGCTCGCTCGGCGCCGGGCACCGGCGGGTGATGGTCGTCGACGTCCTGCCCAACCTCGTCGCGCAGGTCACCGTGCTGGCCTCGCTGCTGGTGCCGACGTCGATCGTGTTCGAGGCGACGCTGTCGTTCCTCGGCGTCGGGGTGCGGCTGCCGATGCCGAGCTGGGGCGGCATGCTCGGCGAGGGCTCCGACGTCTTCCAGACGGCGTGGTGGCTGCTGGCGGTGCCCGGCGTCCTCCTGCTGCTGACCACGCTGTCGTTCAACCTGGTGGGCGACGCGATCCGGGACGCCCTGGATCCGCGCGGCGACCGGATCCCCGGGAAGAGGTGACCGGGATGCCGCGCTTCATCGTCCGCCGCCTGCTCTACGCGATCCTGGTGATCTGGCTCGTGGCCACGCTGGTCTTCGCGCTGCTGCAACTGTCGCCGGTCGCCGTCGAGCGGACCATCGGCGGGCCGCGGGCCAGCACCGAAACGCTCGCGCTGATCCGGCACAACCTCGGTCTCGACCAGCCCGTGCTCGTCCAGTACTGGGACTTCCTCAAGCGGCTGCTCACGGGCGACCTCGGCTTCTCCTACATCAACAACACGGCGGTGACCGCCCTGATCGCCGACCGGTTGCCGACCACGCTCTACCTGGTGCTCGGCGCCGGGGTCATCTGGTTCACCGGCGGTGTCGCGATCGGCGTGTTCAGCGCCACGCACGCGCGCGGGGTCCGCGACCGGCTGGTCACGGTCTTCGTGCTCATCGGCCTGTCCACGCCGCCGTTCGTGATGGCGCTGTTCCTGCTCTACCTGTTCTCCACCAAACTCGGCGAGCTGGGCTTCCGGTTCTTCGAGGCCGGCCCGCCGCTGCAGGAGCACTTCCTCCAGCGGATGATCCTGCCCTGGCTCGGCCTGGCGTTCCTGATGGTCGCCGCCTACACCCGGCTCACCCGCGGCTCGATGATGGACGTGATGGGCGAGGACTACATCCGCACGGCGCGCGCCAAGGGCCTGTCCGAGCTCCGGGTGACCTGCCGGCACGGGCTGCGGGCCGCGCTGACCCCGGTCGTCACCCAGTACGGCATCGACCTCGGCGCGCTGATCGGCTCGACGATCGTCACCGAGAAGGTGTTCGGGCTCCAGGGCGTCGGGCAGCTGGTCTACCAATCGATCGCGGTGGGGGACACGCCGGTGATCATCGGGGTGACGATGATGGTGACGCTGTTCGTGATCGTCGCCAACCTGCTCGTGGACGTCGGCTACTCGTTCCTCGACCCGAGGGTCCGCCTCACGTGAATCCAGGGAGGCAAGCCCGCGAGGTTTGTCACGTGTAGGACGCAGATAAGCTTTTCCGTATGCGATCGTGGCCTGCACCCGAAGTGCCCAGCCTTTCTGACATCGGACTGCCGGCTCCGGCGCTCCGGCTGCACCTGCACGACACCGGGACGGGGTCGGTCCAGCCCACCCGGCCCGGTGAGACGGCGCGGATGTACGTCTGCGGGATCACGCCCTACGACGCCACCCACCTCGGGCACGCCAACACCTACCTCGCGTTCGACCTGGTCAACCGCGTCTGGCGAGACCTGGGCCACACCGTGCACTACGTGCAGAACGCCACCGACGTCGATGACCCGCTGCTGGAGCGTGCCCAGCAGACCGGCCAGGACTGGCGGGAGCTCGCCGACCGGGAGATCGCGCTGTTCCGCGAGGACATGACCGCGCTGCGAGTGCTGCCGCCGGACCAGTACGTGGGCGCGGTCGAGTCGATCCCGCTGATCGTAGAGATGATCGAGAAGCTGCGGGCCAAGGACGCCGCGTACGAGGTGGACGGCGACATCTACTTCCCGGTGGCCGCCGACCCCGACTTCGGCCAGGTGAGCCGCCTGGACCGCGCCGGGATGATGCCGCTGTTCGCCGAGCGCGGCGGCGACCCCGACCGGCCCGGCAAGAAGGACCCCCTCGACGCGCTGCTGTGGCTGGCCCAGCGGCCCGGCGAGCCCGGCTGGGACTCGCCCTTCGGCAAGGGCCGCCCCGGCTGGCACGTCGAGTGCTCCGCGATCTCCATCGAGCAACTGGGCATGGCGTTCGACGTCGAGGGCGGCGGCTCGGACCTGGCGTTCCCCCACCACGAGATGGGCGCCTCGCACGCGCAGGTCGCCACCGGCGAGCGGCCGCACGCCAAGGCCTACGTGCACGCGGGCATGGTGGGGCTGGACGGCGAGAAGATGTCCAAGTCCAAGGGCAACCTGGTCTTCGTCTCCAAGCTGCGGCGGTCCGGGGCCGACCCGATGGCCATCCGGCTGGGGCTGCTCGCCCACCACTACCGGTCCGACTGGGAGTGGACCGCCGGCCAGCTCGACGCCGCGCAGGCCCGCCTGGACCGGTGGCGCGAGGCCGTGCGGCGTCCGGCCGGGCCGCCCGCCGCGCAGCCGGCCGACGCGGTGCGCCGTCACCTGGCCGACGATCTGGACGCGCCCGCGGCGCTGGTCGCGGTGGACCGCTGGGCCGAGCGGGCCACCGCCGGCGAGGCCGGCGACGCGGCCGCTCCCGGTCAGATCCGCGCCCTCGTGGACGCCCTGCTCGGCGTCCGGCTCTGATCAGGAGCGGGCGCGACCGCCGCAGGCGGGCTCATTTGACGACGTAGCACTCCCAGTCGCCGGGAGTGGCCGCGTCGCCCCTCAGCCTGGCCTCCGCGAGCGGGCTCCACTGCGACCGGCAGACCTGCGTCATGGTGATCACCGTGTCGACCCCGATCCCCGTGTCGTGGACGCAGTACCACTGGCCGCTCCGGAAGTTGGCCGACTGCTCGGCGTCCCCCGTCTTGCAGTACCGGTCCGGATCGGGCGAGCCGAGCCGGACGGGCGCCGGCTTCGGCGTCGGGGTGCCGGTGGTGGGACTGCCGGACGGCGTGGGACTGCCGCTCGGCGAGCCCGGCGGCGTCGTGGAGACCTTCTCCCGGGCGTCGCCCCTGGCCCTCTCCTTCGCGTGCCTCCTGGTCTTCGCCCCGGGCGAGACGGTCCGTTCGGCGACCCGTCCGCCGCCCTGCGCCGCCACGACCGGATCCCGATCGCTCCGCTCCGGCCGGTCCGGCCAGGCCGCGAACGTGAACCCGCCCGCCCCGACGAGCGCGGCGGCTCCCCCCGTCGCGACCGCGGCGGCGAACCTGCGCCGCTTGCGCGGCGGAACGATGGGCGAGGTCGTCTGAGGATCGGCCGTCCGTTCGGGATCGTCCGGACGGAGCGGCGGCGCGACGTCCCGCACCGGCCTGCCGTCGATCCGGGTGGCCGCGGTGTCATCGGGCTGGACCGCCGCCTCGTGTCCCACCAGCCGGAGCATCAGCTGCGCCGCGGTGGGCCTGGCCGCCGGGTCCTTGGACATCGCGGCCGCCACCAGCCGGCGCAGGCGGCCGTCGAGCCCGCCGAGCTCCGGCTCCTGGTGCAGCACGCGGTGGATCACCGCCGAGATGGAGTCCACGCCGAACGGGGGCCGGCCGGTCGCCGCGAACGTCATCGTGGCGCCCCACGCGAACACGTCCGCCGCCGGGCCCACCGGGCCGCCGGTGATCTGCTCCGGCGCCATGTAGGCGGGCGTGCCGACGGCCTTGTCGCCCACCACGCTGGCCGCGTCCAGCAACCGGGACAGCCCGAAGTCGATCACCCGTGGGCCGTCCGGCCCGAGCAGCACGTTGGGGGGCTTCAGATCCCGGTGCACGATGCCGGCGCCGTGGATCGCGGCCAGCGCGCTGGCGGTGCTGACCGCCAGCCGGTCCAGCGCGCCGCCGGTGAGCGGCCCGGCCCGCGCCACCTGGTCGCTGAGCGCCGGCCCCGCCACGTACTCGCTGACCAGGTACGGGCTGTCGCCGATCGTGTCGGCGTCGAGGATCTGCGCGGTGCAGAAGCGGGCCACCTGCTTGGCGACCTCGGCCTCACGGATGAACCGGGTCCGCGCGACGCCGTCGTCGTCGAACTGCACCCGCAGCAGCTTGACCGCGACCGGCTGCCCGTCCGGGCCCCTGCCGAGGTAGACCGTGCCCTGGGCGCCCGCCCCCAGCCGTCCCACCAGCGCGTACGACCCCAGCAGCCTGGGATCGTGCGGCAGCAGCGGCTGAGCCTCCGGCACGACGTTCCCCTTGGTCCGTCTCAGTGGACCTGACGCATAATGCCACCTATGCCGCGGACATGGCATCCATCCGCCAAAGCGGCGAAGGCGGCATCGCCTCGCTAGCCGGCGTCTCTGCGGCGGAGGTAGCGCTCGAACTCGCGGGCGATGGCGTCGCCGCTGGCCTCGGGAAGCTCGGCGGCGTCCTTCTGCTCCTCCAGCGTGCGCACGTACTCGGCGACCTCGGAGTCCTCCTCGGCGAGCTCGTTGACGCCGTTCTCCCAGGCGCGCGCCTCTTCGGGCAGCTCGCCGAGCGGGACGGTGACGTCCAGGAGGTCCTCGACGCGGCGCAGCAGCGCGAGGGTGGCCTTGGGCGAGGGCGGCTGCGCGACGTAGTGCGGCACCGCCGCCCAGAGGGACACGGTGCTCAGGTCGGCCTTGCCGCAGGCGTCCTGCAGCACGCCGAGGATGCCGGTCGGGCCCTCGTAGCGGGCGGGCTCCAGGTGGAGGGTGGTGACCAGGCCGGCCTCGGAGGCGGCGCCGGTGACGGGGACCGGGCGGGTGTGCGGGGCGTCGGCGAGCAGCGCGCCCAGCAGCACGACGTTCTCCACGCCGAGCTGGATCATCAGTCCGACCAGCTCGCGGCAGAACGAGCGCCAGCGCATGTTGGGCTCGATGCCGTGCACCAGGACCACGTCGCGGCCCGCGGGAAGCCGCGCCCAGGAGATCCGGGTGGTCGGCCAGGTGATGCCGCGGCTCTCGCCGTCGACCATCTCGACGATCGGCCGGGTCACCTGGAAGTCGTAGTAGTCGTCCGGATCGAGCTCGGCGATGGGGACCGCGTCCCAGATGGTCTCGAGATGCTGGATGACCCCGCTGGCCGCCTCCCCGGCGTCGTTCCACCCTTCAAAAGCGGCCACGAGCACCGGGTCGACGAGTTCCGGCACGCTTTCGAGCTCGACCACGCGCTGCCTCCTTCCGACGTCGGGTACAGCGTCACCGAGGGGGGCGGCATTCCCGGGGGGTCCGGGGCCCGCTCAAGATCGGTGGCTGTCAGCCTACGTCCTGAGGGGGACCTACCCCACCGTCCCGCCGCCCAGACCCCCCGCGGCCGGGTGGAGCCGATTACAGTTCGGTCACTTGCCGTCCGTGGTGTGGACGATGAGGATGTCGCAGGGCGAACGGTGCGAAAGGTTCGCCGGGACGGAGCCCAAGAGACGTCCGGCCAGGCTGTTGAGCCCGCGGTTGCCGACGACCACCAGGTCCGCGGCGCGCTCCTTGGCGACCCGCGCGATGACGTCGACGGCGTCGCCTTCGACGGCCAGCTCGTCGATGTCCTTGGCGCCCGCCGCGACCGCGCGCTCGCGGGCGGCGCGCAGGGCGTCCTCGGCCGGGGTCGAGCCCTGCACCTTGTAGGCGAGGTCGCCCAGGCGGTCGGAGGCGCTGAGGCGCTCGCGCGTGGGCATGGGGTGGTAGGCGGAGGCGAGCAGCAGCGTGGCGCCGGTGGCGGCGGCAAGCTGGGCGGCCCTGTCGACCGCGCGGAACGAGGTGTCAGAGCCGTCGGTGCCGACGAGAATGGTGCGGTACGCGCTCATGCCGCTCCTTACCGGGGAGTAGTTTCAGGGGGGCACGCTATCGGTCTGATGACCCTCGCGTCACGGGTCAATCTCGTTCCGTGCGTGACGTGCGTCGCAGTGGTCCCAGGAGGCGGACGCTCGCGAGGGAGAGCCGGCCGACCCGGATAAGGTGGGGCACCATGAGCTCTCCCCACCCACAGTCCCTGCGTCAGGCCCTCCAACAGCGTGTCGTCGTGGCCGACGGTGGCATGGGCACGATGCTCCAGGACCGCAACCCCACCATGGACGACTTCCAGGGGCACGAGGGCTGCAACGAGATCCTCAACGTCACCCGTCCCGACATCGTCCGGGCGGTCCACGAGGCCTACTTCGACGCCGGCGTCGACTGCGTCGAGACCAACACGTTCGGGGCCAACTTCGGCAACCTCGGCGAGTACGACATCACCGAGCGGATCGAGGAGCTGTCGGAGGCCGGGGCCCGCATCGCCCGCGAGGTCGCCGACGCCTACGCCACACCTGACCGGCCCCGCTGGGTGATCGGGTCGGTCGGGCCGGGCACCAAGCTGCCCACCCTCGGGCACGTGCCGTTCGCCCTCCTCCGCGACGCCTACCAGCGCAACGTCGAGGGCCTGATCGCCGGCGGCGCCGACGCCGTCCTGGTGGAGACCTGCCAGGACCTGCTCCAGGCCAAGGCCGCGCTGATCGGCGCCAAGCGCGCGATCAAGGCGGCCGGCGCCGACACGGTGCTGATCGGCCAGGTCACCATCGAGCAGAACGGCGCCATGCTCATGGGGTCGGAGATCGGCGCCGCGCTGACCGCGCTGGAGCCGCTGGAGCTCGACCTGCTGGGCCTCAACTGCGCGACGGGCCCGGCCGAGATGAGCGAGCACCTGCGCTACCTGGCCCGGCACGCGCGGATCGGCCTGTCCTGCATGCCCAACGCCGGCCTGCCGGAGCTGACCGCCGACGGCGCCCACTACCCGCTGACGCCGGGCGAGCTGGCCGACGCGCACGACGCCTTCACCCGCGACTTCGGGCTGTCGCTGGTCGGCGGCTGCTGCGGCACCACGCCCGAGCACCTCCGCCAGGTCGTCGAGCGCGTGCGCGGCCGCGAGCTGGCCGACCGCCGCGCCCGCCCGGAGGCCGGCGCCGCCTCCCTCTACCAGCATGTCCCGTTCCGCCAGGACACCTCCTACCTGGCGATCGGCGAGCGCACCAACGCCAACGGCTCCAAGGCGTTCCGCACGGCGATGCTGGAGCAGCGCTGGGACGACTGCGTCAAGATCGCCCGGGAGCAGGCCCGGGACGGCGCCCACATGATCGACCTGTGCGTCGACTACGTCGGCCGCGACGGCGTCGCCGACATGAAGGAGCTGGCCTACCGGTTCGCCACCGCGGCCACCCTGCCGATCGTGCTCGACTCCACCGAGACGCCGGTGCTGGAGGCCGGGCTGGAGATGCTCGGCGGCCGCGCCGTCGTCAACTCGGTCAGCCTGGAGGACGGCGCCGGCCCCGGCTCCAAGATGGAGCGGCTCATGCCGGTCGTGCGCGAGCACGGCGCCGCCGTCGTGGTCATGTGCATCGACGAGGAGGGCCAGGCCCGCACGGCCGGCCGGAAGGTCGACATCGCCGTCCGCACCATCGAGGAGCTGACCGGCACCTGGGGCATGCGCGTCGAGGACATCATCGTCGACTGCCTCACGTTCACCATCGGCACCGGCCAGGAGGAGTCGCGCCGCGACGCCCTGGAGACCATCGAGGCGATCCGCGGGCTCAAGCGCCGCCATCCGACCGTGCAGACGACGCTCGGCCTGTCGAACGTGTCGTTCGGCCTCAACCCGGCCGCCCGCATCGTGCTCAACTCGGTGTTCCTGGCCGAGTGCGTGGACGCCGGGCTCGACTCGGCGATCGTGCACGCCTCCAAGATCCTGCCGATGGCGCGGATCCCCGAGGAGCAGCGCAAGGTCGCTCTGGATCTGGTGTACGACCGAAGGGCGGGGGAGTACGACCCGCTGATCAAGTTCATGGAGCTGTTCGAGGGCGTCGACACCGCGGCGATGAAGGCCGACCGGGCCGCCGAGCTGCTCGGGCTGCCGCTGTGGGAGCGGCTCAAGCGCCGCATCATCGACGGCGAGCTGGACGGCCTCAACGCCGACCTGGACGAGGCCCTCGAGCAGCGGCCCGCCCTGGAGATCGTCAACGACGTGCTGCTGGACGGCATGAAGACCGTCGGCGAGCTGTTCGGCTCCGGTCAGATGCAGCTGCCGTTCGTGCTCCAGAGCGCCGAGGTCATGAAGACCGCCGTCGCCTACCTCGAACCGCACATGGAGAAGAGCGAGGACGGCGGCAAGGGCCGCATCGTGCTCGCCACGGTCAAGGGCGACGTCCACGACATCGGCAAGAACCTGGTCGACATCATCCTGTCCAACAACGGCTACGAGGTCGTCAACCTCGGCATCAAGCAGCCGATGTCGTCGATCCTGGAGGCCGCCAAGAACGAGCGCGCCGACGTGATCGGCATGTCCGGCCTGCTGGTGAAGTCGACCGTGATCATGAAGGAGAACCTGGAGGAGCTCAACTCCCGCGGGCTCTCCTCGGAGTGGCCGGTGCTGCTCGGCGGCGCGGCCCTGACGCGGGCGTACGTCGAGCAGGACCTCGCGGGGCTCTACGACGGCGAGGTCCGCTACGCCCGCGACGCGTTCGAGGGGCTGCGCCTCATGGACGCGTTCATGGCCGTCAAGCGCGGCGAGGACGGCGCCTCGCTGCCGCCGCTGCGCGAGCGCCGGGTCAAGAAGGGCGCCACCCTCAAGGTCACCGAGCCCGAGGACATGCCCGCGCGGTCCGACGTCGCGGCCGACAACAAGGTGCCCTCGGCGCCGTTCTGGGGCGACCGCATCGTCAAGGGCATCCCGCTGGCCGACTACACGGCCTTCCTCGACGAGCGCGCCACGTTCATGGGGCAGTGGGGCCTCAAGCCCGCGCGCGGCGGCGCGGGCCCCTCCTACGAGGACCTCGTCGAGACCGAGGGCCGGCCGCGGCTGCGCATGTGGCTCGACCGCATCCAGACCGAGGGCCTCATCGAGGCCGCGGTCGTCTACGGCTACTTCCCCGCCGTCAGCGAGGGCAACGACCTGGTCATCCTCAACGAGGACGGGTCGGACCGCGAGCGGTTCACCTTCCCGCGCCAGCGCCGCGACCGGCACCTGTGCCTGTCGGACTTCTTCCGCTCGCGCGAGTCGGGCGAGACGGACGTGGCCGCCTTCCAGCTGGTCACCGTCGGGTCCAAGGTCGCCGAGGCGACCGGGGAGCTGTTCGCCAAGGACGCCTACCGCGACTACCTGGAGCTGCACGGCCTGTCGGTCCAGCTCACCGAGGCGCTGATGGAGTACTGGCACACGCGGATCCGGTCCGAGCTCGGCTTCGGCGGCGAGGACGCCGACGACATCGACGACTTCTTCAAGCTGGGCTACCGCGGCGCCCGCTACTCCTTCGGCTACCCGGCCTGCCCCGACCTGGAGGACCGCGCCACGCTCGTGCGGCTGCTCAAGCCCGAGCGGATCGGCGTGTCGCTGTCGGAGGAGCTCCAGCTCGTCCCCGAGCAGTCCGCCGACGCGATGGTGGTCCACCACCCCGAGGCGAAGTACTTCAACACCTGAGCACCGCACCCCGAACGAGAGGAGCCGCGTGAACCCGGCGGGGGGACTGCAGGCCGTACTGGCCGACATGGACGGGACACTGATCGACTCCGAACGGCTCTGGCTGGACGTCGAGAGCGACGTGGTGGCACGGCTCGGCGGCACCTGGACCGAGGCCGACCAGCGGCAGCTGGTCGGCGGCTCGCTGGCGGCCGCCGCGGCCTACATGGTCGCCAAGACCGGCACGGACGTCCCGGCGGAGGAGGTCGGGCGGTGGATGCTGGACGGCATGATCGAGCTGCTCTCGACGCACGTCCCGCTGCTGCCCGGCGCCAAGGAGCTGCTGTGCGGGCTGCACGAGGCCGGTGTCCCGGTCGCGCTGGTCACCTCCAGCCACCGGGCGCTGACCGAGCCCGTGCTCGACGCGATCGGCCGTGACCTGTTCGCGGTCACGGTGGTCGGCGACGAGGTGACGCACACCAAACCGCATCCCGAGCCGTACCTGACCGCCGCCGCGCTGCTCGGCGCCGACCCCGCGCGGTGCGTGGCCATCGAGGACTCGCCCACCGGCCTGGCCTCCGCGCGGGCCGCCGGCTGCGCGACGGTGGCGGTCCCGGGAGTGGTGCCCGCGCCGCCCGCCCCGCGCCGCACGCCGGTGACCTCGCTGCGCGAAGTCGACCTCCCGTTCCTGGCCTCGTTGGTCTCAGACGGCCACTGAGCGGAGACGATCAGCGGCGGCCCTCAGCGGCCATGTGACGGTCCCTGATACCTCCCGGGGTGATCATGCGGGTGGGCTCACGCCTGAGCCCTAGGGGACAGGTCACGCTTGCGGATGACCTGGCCCGGCCGACAACCGTCCGCTCGGAGGAGTGGCCTTCCGTTCCGGACGTGTGACCATGGGGGAGAGCACTACCGCACGGATTGAGGGGCCCGCATGATCGAGTTGATCAGTTATGGCATCACCCTGCTCGGGCTGGTCATCAGCTGGGGTGTGTACAAGCGCCGGGGGGCGGCCTCGGGCATGCGCGGCGCCGCCCTGTCCCTGGTGCCCGCCGCGCTGGCGATGACCGGCGTGACCGACTTCGTGACCGGGCTGGTCTTCAGCCCGGTGAAATGGGCCGGCGTGGTCCTCGCGGGCCTGGCGGTCGTGCTCTACCTGACCTCGGGCGTGATGCTGAGCCGCCGCGCCGAGTCCGGCGAGGCGGTTGCCGAAGGCAAACGCAAGGGCAAGAAGGCGCCGAAGGCCGCCAAGCAGAGCCGGGCCAAGGGCGCCGTGGAGCGGTCCGGCGGCGGCGCGTCCGCCGCGCTGGATCCCGACCTCGCCGAGATCGAGGACATCCTTCGCAACCGCGGCATCAAATAACGGTCCGTGACCGCCGGGCCGGGTGACCACCGGACCCGGCGGCCACGTACGTTCCCATGAGTCACGCCGTCCCGGCGGGCACCTTTCGCGGGCGCCGCGCGGCCGCCCGGCGGCGGCCGCCGGGCCGCTTTCCCCCGCCCCCGATCTCAGTCGATCAACAGGCCAAGCTACGCTTGGCCTGTTTTTCTGTGGCCACCGCCGTTGACCTGCGGAGGATCGGTCTCAGATAGGACTCAGATCGGTAAAGCTTCCCGGTCCCCACGGCGTTTCCACGTGGAGTACCTCGTCCGGCTACGTAATATCTGGGCGGTTTGTCCCGCGTGTTGTGCAGGTCACGTGTGCCCAAGATGACGACGAGATCACAAGTCAGATACGGGTACTAGCAGAGGCCGCCACACGCGATGGACAGTCGTGCCCGAAGGACTAGGTTTCCCTCCAGCAAACACGGCGTAACGGGCACGGGCAGCGGACGATCTCCGCAGCCGCATGACGTTGGGTCGGCGGCGGAGTGGCCAACAGGCCGAACGGCAGGAGGTACGGAGCGTGACCGCACCGATCGAGACGACCGGGTCTGAGGCCGAGGCCCAGCCTGAGGCCGTCCTTGCGGGCGTCGAGCGCAAGGCGATCCAGGGCCGGTCGCTCGGGCAGATCGCCTGGCTCCGGCTCAAGCGCGACAAGGTCGCCATGGCCGGCGGCATTCTCGTGGTGCTGCTGATCGTCATGGCGATCGTGGGGCCGTTCCTGGTGGGCGACCCCAACGAGCCGCACAACAACCTGATCGACCCGACGCTGTCGCGGCCCAAGACCGGCATCATGCACTCGGGCATCAGCGCCGACCACTGGTTCGGCGTCGACCTCCCGGCGGGCCGGGACATGTTCAGCCGGATCGTCAACGGCGCCAAGTACTCGCTGCTGATCTCGTTCCTGGCGACGATGCTGGCGGTCGTGCTCGGCGTCTTCTTCGGCGTCATCGCCGGCTACTTCGGCGGCTGGGTCGACACCCTCATCGCCCGCGCCATGGACATCTTCCTGGCCTTCCCGCTGCTGCTCTTCGCGATCGCCCTCGTCGGCGTCTTCCCGAACAGCGCGTTCGGGCTGGAGGGCAACGGGCTGCGGGTCGCGTTCCTGATCTTCGTGATCGGGTTCTTCAGCTGGCCCTACATCGGCCGCATCATCCGCGGCCAGACCCTGTCGCTGCGCGAGCGCGAGTTCGTCGACGCCGCCCGCAGCATGGGGGCCCGGGCGCCCTACATCCTGTTCCGCGAGCTGCTGCCCAACCTGTGGGCGCCGATCCTCGTCTACGCGACCCTGATGATCCCCACCAACATCATCTTCGAGGCGTCGCTGTCCTTCCTCGGTGTCGGCATCATCCCGCCCACCCCCAGCTGGGGCGGGATGCTGAACGAGGCCAAGGAGGTCTACGAGGTCGCGCCGCACTTCATGTTCTTCCCGGGCATGGCGATCTTCATCACCGTGCTGGCCTTCAACCTCTTCGGCGACGGCCTCCGGGACGCGCTGGACCCGCGGTCCTCGCGCTGACCCCCTCAACCACTGTCCCTCGAGAAACCTCGACCGAACGCACAAGGGAGAGCGAACACAATGAGAAGAACGACACGGAGGGGCATCGCCGTCATGGCGGCCGGCGTCAGCGCCGCCCTCGTGCTCGCCGCCTGCGGCGGCGGGGATGAGGAAGGCGGCGGCAACGGCGTCTTCGACCAGGGCAGCAAGGCGATCGTCAACCCGAGCGACGCCAAGGGCGGCACCCTCCAGATGCTCCGGACGGGCGACTTCGACTCGACCGACCCGGGCAACATGTACTACGCCACGGCGTGGAACTTCAGCCGCCTCTACGCGCGCACTCTGGTGACCTTCAAGTCGGTCGGCGGCCAGGGCAACCTGGAGATCACGCCGGACCTGGCCACGGGCCTCGGCCAGCCGAGCAAGGACCTGAAGACCTGGACCTACAAGCTGCGCCCGGGCATCAAGTTCTCCGACGGCACGCCGGTCACGTCCAAGGACGTGAAGTACGCGGTCGCGCGCAGCAACTACTCGCCCGAGGTCATGGAGAAGGGCCCGGTCTACTTCCGGCAGTACCTGTACAACCCCAACGGCTACAAGGGCCCGTACAAGGACTCCAACCTCGACAACTTCAAGGGCGTCGAGACCCCTGACGACCAGACCGTGGTCTTCAAGCTGGCGGCCCCCTTCGCCGAGTTCGACTACCTGGCCACGATCCCGCAGACCGCTCCGGTCCCCGCGGCCGCCGACGCCGGCGCCAAGGGCGGCGTGAACTACGCCAAGGGCGTCGTGTCCACCGGCCCGTACAAGCTCGACAGCTACGAGCCCGGCAAGTCGATCAAGCTGAGCAAGAACCCGAACTGGGACACCAGCGACCCCAACCGCAAGCAGCTCCTCGACAACATCGAGGTGCAGCTGGGCGTCGCGGCCGACGAGGTCGACAACCGCCAGATCGATGGCAGCGCCCACGTCGACGTGCAGGGCAACGGCGTCAACGCGGCCGCCCGGTCGAAGATCCTCTCCGACCCGGAGCTGAAGAAGAACGCCGACAACCCCAACTCGGGCTTCCTCTGGTACACGGCCATCAGCCGCCAGGTCGAGCCGTTCACCAACAAGGACTGCCGCATCGCGGTCCAGTACGCCGTCGACAAGACCGGCTACCAGGCCGCCTACGGTGGCACCACCGGTGGTGACATCGCCTCCACGGTGATGCCGCCGAGCCTCAAGGCGCACGAGAAGTTCGACCTCTACCCGAACAACGGCGGCAAGGGCGACCCGGTCAAGGCCAAGGAGCACCTGCAGAAGTGCGGTAAGGCGAACGGCTTCACCACCAACATCTCCTACCGCACCGAGCGGCCCAAGGAGAAGGCGGCGGCCGAGTCCGTGAAGGCCGCGCTGGCCAAGGTCGGCATCACCGTCAACATCAAGAACTACCCGGAGGACGGCTACACCGGCGGTGTGGTCGGCGACCCGAAGTTCGTCAAGAAGAACCAGCTCGGCCTGATGGTCTACGGCTGGGCGGCCGACTTCCCGAGCGGTTTCGGCTTCCTGCAGCAGATCACCGACCCGGGCGCGCTCAAGGGCACCGGTAGCTCCAACATCTCGCACATCGACCTCCCGGACATCGCCAAGAAGTTCAAGGAGGTCGTGCAGCTGAAGGACGAGGCCGCGCGCAACAAGGTCTACGCGGAGATCGACAAGGCCGTCATGGAGGACGCGTCGATCGTCCCGATGCTGTACGCGAAGAACCTCTACTACCGGAACCCGAAGATGACGAACGTGTTCATCAACTACGGCTACTCCGGCATGATCGACTACGCCAACCTCGGGCTCGCCAAGTAATTCTGAGAGAGGTGAAGGCAGAGGTGACCGGCGCGGCGGCGTCCTACAGGACGCGCCGCGCCGGTCCCCACCGCCGCTCGAAGTGATCCGATACATCATCCGGCGTCTACTGGTCGCCGTTCTTCTGCTGGCGATCATCAGCCTGGTGACGTTCGGCATCTTCTTCCTGCTGCCGAAGCTGGCGGGTCAGTCGACCGACGACCTGGCGGCGCGCTACCTGGGCCGGGAGGTCACCCCCGAGGGCCTGGCGGGCGTCAAGGCGAAGCTCGGCCTCGAGGACCCGTTCCTCGTCCGTTACTGGGAGTTCGTCCAGGGCATCTTCGTCGGCCAGGAGTACAAGTTCGGCACGAGCATCACCGAGTGTCCCGCGCCGTGCATGGGGTACTCGTACCGCACCAACGAGCCGGTCATGGACCTGCTGCTCGACCGCGCGCCGATCACCTTCTCGATCGCGATCGGCGCCGCCGTCCTGTGGCTGCTGGCCGGCGTCACCATCGGCGTCATCTCGGCGCTGAAGCGGGGGAGCGTCTTCGACCGCGCGTCCATGTCGGCCGCGCTGGCGGGCGTCTCCCTTCCCATGTTCTTCACCGGCCTGGTCTCCATCTGGCTCTTCTGCCGGCAGTTCAAGCTGCTGCCGACGCCGCGGTACCACGAGTTCCTCGACAATCCGGCCACCTGGGCGCAGGCCCTGATCCTGCCCTGGATCACGCTGGCGTTCCTTTACGCCGCGATGTACGCACGGCTCACCCGCGCGGGCATGCTGGAGACCATGGGCGAGGACTACATCCGCACCGCCCGGGCCAAGGGGCTTCCTGAGCGGGCGGTCATCACCAGGCACGGGCTGCGGTCCGCGCTGACCCCCATCATCACGATCTTCGGCCTGGACATCGGCCTGCTGCTGGGCGGCGCCGTGATCACCGAGACCACGTTCTCGTTCGCCGGGCTCGGCCAGCTGATGCTGCAGGGCATCACGCGCAGCGACCTGCCCGTCGCCCTCGGCGTCACGATGGCCACCGGCCTGTTCGTGATCATCGCCAACCTGGTGGTGGACATCCTGTACGCGGTCGCCGACCCGAGAGTGAGGCTGGCCTGATGGCGGGCAAGAAGCGGGACACCGAGATGCGCAACGGCACGGCCGCCGAGCCCGTGGGCTCCCGGCCGCCGGCCGCCTTCCTCGAGACGCGCGACCTGCGGATCCACTTCCCGACCGACGACGGCCTGGTCAAGTCCGTCGACGGGCTGAGCTTCCAGCTGGAACGCGGCAAGACGCTCGGCATCGTGGGCGAGTCCGGCTCCGGCAAGAGCGTCACCAGCCTCGGCATCCTCGGCCTGCACAACCGGCGCAACGCCAGGGTCTCGGGGGAGATCTGGCTGGACGGCGCCGAGCTCGTGGGCGCGAGCGAGGAGCAGGTGCGCCGGCTGCGCGGCCGGAACATGGCGATGATCTTCCAGGACCCGCTGTCCTCGATGCACCCCTTCTACACGGTGGGGCACCAGATCATCGAGGCCTACCGGATCCACAACGACGTCACCAAGAAGGTCGCGCGCAAGCACGCGATCGACATGCTCGGCCGGGTGGGCATCCCCAAGCCGGACCGGCGCGTGGACGACTACCCGCACCAGTTCTCCGGCGGCATGCGGCAGCGCGCGATGATCGCGATGGCGCTGTCCTGCGACCCGGAGCTGCTGATCGCCGACGAGCCGACCACCGCCCTGGACGTGACGGTGCAGGCGCAGATCCTGGACCTGCTGCGGGACCTGCAGCGCGAGTTCAACTCCGCCATCATCATGATCACCCACGATCTCGGGGTGGTCGCCGAGCTGTCGGACGACATCCTGGTGATGTACGGCGGCCGGTGCGTGGAGTACGGCACGGTGGACGACGTCTTCCACGCGCCCGAGCACCCCTACACCTGGGGGCTGCTGGGCTCGATGCCGCGGCTGGACCGGGAGCGCTCGGAGCGGCTGCTGCCGATCAAGGGCACCCCGCCTAGCCTCATCAACCTGCCGTCCGGTTGCGCCTTCAACCCGCGCTGCGCCTACGCTGAACTGAACGGCGGCAAGAGCACGCAAGAGCGTCCCGAGCTGCGAGACGCGGCCCCCGGCCACCGGGTGGCCTGCCACCTGCCCGCCGAGAAGCGCCGGCAGATCTGGAACGACGAGATCGCGCCCAAGCTGTGATGGGGGACAACGTGAGCGAATCCGACAACCGGGCGCCGGAGCCCGAGGACACCCGCCCGGACGCGGCCGCCGCCGCGCCCGCCCCCGAGGGCGCCCCGGCCGGGGCGACCGCGGCCACCGCGGTCAAGCCCCGGGGCGAGGTGCTGCTGGACGTCGAGAACCTCGGCAAGCACTTCCCGGTCACCCAGGGCATCGTCTTCAAGCGCCAGGTCGGGGCGGTGAAGGCGGTCGACGGCGTGTCGTTCTCGGTGCGCAAGGGCGAGACGCTCGGCCTGGTGGGCGAGTCCGGCTGCGGCAAGACAACCACCGGCCGCATGATCATGCGGCTGCTGGAGCCCAGCTTCGGGAAGATCACCTTCGAGGGGCACGACATCACCCACATGTCCCAGCGGGACATGCGGCCGCTCCGCCGCGACATTCAGATGATCTTCCAGGACCCGTACTCGTCGCTGAACCCGCGGCAGACCGTCGGCAGCATCATCGGCGCCGCGTTCCGGCTGCAGGGCGAGCAGCCCAAGCAGGGCCAGCGGGCGGCGGTGCAGGAGCTGCTGGAGATGGTCGGGCTCAGCCCCGAGCACTACAACCGCTACCCGCACGAGTTCTCCGGCGGCCAGCGGCAGCGCATCGGCATCGCCCGCACGCTCGCGCTGCGGCCCAAGCTGATCGTCGCCGACGAGCCGGTGTCGGCCCTCGACGTGTCGGTCCAGGCGCAGGTCGTCAACCTGCTGGAGGACCTGCAGGACGAGCTCGACCTCACCTACGTGGTGATCGCGCACGACCTGTCGGTGGTCCGGCACATCTCCGACCGGGTCGCGGTCATGTACCTCGGCAAGCTCGTCGAGATCGCCGACCGGGCCGACCTGTACGAGCGGCCGATGCACCCGTACACCAACGCGCTGCTGTCGGCGGTGCCGATCCCGGACCCGAGCAAGCGCGAGGGCCGCGACCGGATCCGGCTGCAGGGCGACGTGCCGAGCCCGCTCGACCCGCCGCCCGCCTGCCGCTTCCACACCCGGTGCTGGAAGGCGCAGGACATCTGCAAGCAGGTCGAGCCGCCGCTGGCCGAGCTCAGCCCGGGGCACATGGCCGCGTGCCACTTCCCGGAGAACACCACGGTCAGCGCCACCGACCTGGTGGCCAAGGCCGCGGTGACCCAGAGCTCGGCCCCCGGGCCGGGCGACTCTCCCGCCGGCAAGGACTGATCTCCAGCCGGCAATTATTGACGACCAGCGCACCGACGCCTCCCGGCGGCAGGTGACCGGCCCGCGCGGAACCACTCCGCGCGGGCCGGTGTCTTGTGCCTGACCCACCTTCGTCCTGGATATACCTTCAGCCACAGCATGGTCACGATACGTCAAGGTACGGGACCGTGCGGGCCCGCGCCCTGCAAGGTCGGCTGTGGCTGGGTGGTGAGGTCGGCGGGAGGGGCGCGGTGGCACGGGGGTACGGGACGGCCACGCCGGCATGTCCGGCGGCCGTGACGGTCGTGCTGGCGACGTTCCTCGCCGGGGCGCTCGCCGCCTGCGACGGCGGGGCGGGCGGCGGCGCGGGCCGGGGCGGCACGCTGCGGATCGTGGGCGCCGCCGATCCCGATCACCTCGATCCGGCGGGCGGCTACACCTTCGCCTCGATCTCGCTGAGCCGGATGTTCGCCCGGCCGCTGTTCCGCACCAGGTCGTCCAACACGTTCGAGGAGACGATCCCCGTCGTGCCCGACGTCGCGCGCGAACTCCCGACGCGGCGGAACGGAGGGGTCAGCGCCGACGGCAGGACCTACACGATCAGGCTGCGCGACGGTGTCCGGTGGAACACCCGGCCACCGCGCGAGGTGACCGCCGGCGACTACGTCCGCGGCCTGAAACGGCTCTGCAACCCGGCCGCGCCGTCGGGCGGGCAGGGCTACTACCGCTCGACCATCACGGGCATGGAGGCCTACTGCGCCGCCTACGCCAAGGTGGACGGCGGGGACGCCGCGGCGATGGCGGCCTTCCAGAACGGTCACGACATCGAGGGCCTGAAGGCCAGGGACGA
This sequence comes from Spirillospora sp. NPDC048911, assembly GCF_043198015.1. NCBI lineage: Bacteria > Bacillati > Actinomycetota > Actinomycetes > Streptosporangiales > Thermomonosporaceae > Spirillospora > Spirillospora sp. NPDC048911. Next base: position 303,862 of record NZ_JBICUD010000004.1, read on the forward strand.
CCGGACCCTCGTGATCCGGCTCGACCGCCCGGCCGGGGACATGCTCGACATCCTGGGCCTGCAGTTCGCGACGGCCGCGCCGCGCGAGTACGACCGGTACGTCCCCGACGGGGCCGAGTTCCGCCGCAACACCATCTCCAACGGCCCGTACCAGATCACCCGGTACGCGCCCGGCACGACGATCGTCCTGGACCGCAACCCGGCCTGGCAGGCGGCCGCCGACCCGCTCCGGCCCGCCCACGTCGACCGGATCCAGATCACCCTCGGGCAGGACACCCCGGTCGGGGTGCAGCAGCAACTCGAACAGGGGGCCGCCGACCTGGCCTGGGACTCGCCGGTGCCGGTCGCGGCGATCCACCGGCTCAAGGCGGCCCGCGACCCCCGCTTCGCCATCCGGCGCGCCCCGAGCCTCAGCCCGTTCCTCGTCTTCAACCTGCAGAGCCCGAACAACGGCCGGGCGCTGGCCGACCGGCGGGTCCGGCAGGCCATCGCGTACGCCGTCGACAAGTCGGCCCTGGTGAAGATCTACGGCGGGCCGGACGTGGCCGAGCCGCTGAGCCAGGTGATCCCGCCGGGCAACGTCGGCCACCACGGCTTCGAGCCGTACCCGACGCCCGGGAACCAGGGCGACCCGGCCAGGTGCAGGAGCCTGCTCGCCGCGGCCGGTCACGGCGGCGGCCTGACCCTGCGCCTCCCGTACCGGGTGAGCGGCCACAACCCGAAGGTGGCCCAGTCGCTGCAGGCCGACCTGGCGGCCTGCGGCATCACCGCGCAGCTCGTCGCGGACGGCAACGGCACCTTCTACGGCCGCACACTGGTCACGCCGTCCGCGGCCCGCGAGGGGCGGTGGGACGTCGCCGTGCCGAACTGGAGCCCCGACTGGTACGGCAACAACGGCCGGTCGGTGATCCAGCCGCTCTTCGACGGCAGGACCTACGGCCCCAACTCGACCAACTACGGCGCCTACGACAACGCCGAGGTCAACAGGCTCATCGACCAGGCGCTCCAGACCGAGGAGCCGGCGAGGGCCGACGCGCTGTGGCACGGCGCCGACCGGCTCATCATGGCCGACGCGGCGGTGGTGCCCTTCCTCAACCCGAACTTTCCCATCTTCCACTCCGACCGCGTCCGTGACGCGCGGTTCATCCCGACGATCCAGGCCTATGACTACGCTACGATCCGCCTGGCCCCGTGAGCGGCCCCGGAGGCGCCCGGCATCTCGCGGCCGGGAGATCCAGGCGCGCGGCCCGTGGACGCTGGCGCTCGCGCGGCTGCGCGCCGACCGGCTCGCCATGATCTCCGTCGGCGTCATCCTGCTCATGCTGGTGTTCGCGCTGACCGCGCCGCTGTGGGCGGCGTGGACCGGCCACACCTACCACTCCACCTACCCCGCGACCGGGCTCGACGAGAGCGGCCTGCCGGCCGGGCCGTCGGGCGAGTTCTGGCTGGGCGCCGACTCGGTCGGCCGGGACGTGCTGGTGCGGGCCGCCTACGGCGCGCGGGTCTCGCTGCTGGTGGGGCTCGCCTCGACCGCGCTGGCGACCTTCTTCGGCGTGCTGGCCGGGGTGTCGGCGGGGTTCCTCGGCGGCCGGGTGGACGAGGTGCTGGCGCGCGGCGTCGACGTGGTCCTGTCCTTCCCCTACCTGCTGGTCGCCATCGCGATCGCGGTGACGTTCGGCGCGAGCGTGCCGCTGACCATCCTCGTGATCGCCTTCTTCATGTTCGCGGCCATGGCGCGCGTCGTCCGCGGCCAGGTGATGTCGATCAAGGAGAAGGAGTACATCGAGGCGGCGAGGTCTCTCGGGGCGGGCAAGGTACGGATCATGCTGGTGGACGTCCTGCCCAACCTGGTCGCGCCGGTCACCGTGATGGCCTCCCTCCTCATCCCGCAGGCCATCACGTTCGAGGCGACGCTGTCGTTCCTGGGCGCCGGCGTCGACCCGTCCACGCCCAGCTGGGGCGGCATGCTCAACGAGGCGCAGGAGTACTACCAGACCGCGTGGTGGTTCCTGCTCGTCCCTGCCGGGCTGCTCTTGGCGACCACGTTCGCGTTCAACATCCTCGGCGACGGCATCCGCGACGCGTTCGATCCGCGCATGGAACCGCCGGTGTGCGGACGCCGACGCCGGCTCCGGCGTCGGCGCGGACGCGGGAAGGCGGCGAAGAGATGATCCGGTTCGTCCTCCGGCGGGCGTTGTCCGGGATCGCCGTGCTCTGGCTGGTGTCCACCGCCGTGTTCCTCCTCGTCTTCGTCGCGGCGGGCGATCCCGCGCGGGTGATCGGCGGCCCGCGCGCCACCACGGAGACGCTGCGGCTCATCCGCGCGAACCTCGGGCTCGACGAGCCGCTCATCGTGCGGTACGGCACGTTCCTCGGCCGCCTGCTCCAGGGCGACCTCGGCCGTTCCTCCGTCCACGGGACGCCGGTCGCCTCGATGATCGCCGACCGGCTGCAGACGACGGTCGTGCTCGTGCTGGGCGCCTCGGTGCTGTGGTTCGCCGGGGGAGTCCTCACCGGCGTGCTCAGCGCCACCCGGGCGCGGTCGCTCACCGACCGGCTGGCGACGCTGTTCGTTCTGGCCGGGCTGTCGATGCCCGCGTTCGTGGTGTCCCTGCTGATGCTGTACGTGCTGTTCGGCAAGGCGGGCGACGTGGGGATCCACCTGTTCGAGCCGGGTCCGCCGCTCCAGGAGAACTTCTGGCAACGGATGACCCTGCCCTGGCTCGCGCTGGCCTTCCTGCTGATGGCGGGCTACACCCGGCTCACGCGCGGCGCGATGCTGGACGTGCTCGGCGAGGACTACATCCGCACGGCCCGGTCCAAGGGCCTGTCAGAGCGGCGGGTCGTCTACCGGCACGGCCTCCGGGCCGCGCTGACCCCGGTGGTGACCCAGTTCGGCGTCGACCTCGGCGTCCTCATCGGCTCGACCATCGTCACCGAGAAGGTCTTCGGCCTGCAGGGCGTCGGCCAGCTCGTCGTGCAGTCCATCACGGTGGGGGACACACCGGTCATCCTCGGGGTCGTCCTCGCCGTCGCGCTCTGCGTGGTGGTGGCGAATCTCCTGGTCGACATCGCCTACTCGTTCCTTGACCCGCGCGTCCGGCCGGCGTGACCGTATCCCGTCGGAAAGGGGCGCGCCCCGCACGGCCGGCGAGCCGTGCGGGGCGCTTTCGAGCCCCCGGATGGGGCGCTCCGGGGTGTCACTCGGTGGAGATCGCCTTCAGGACGTCCATCCGGCCGGCCCGCCACGCGGGCCAGAGCGCGGCGAGGATCCCGATGATCGCGGCCACCGCGACGAACACGGTGAGCGTGCCGTACGGGATGGCGAGCACCGTGAGTCCCTGGTCCTCCAGCGCGCTCTGCAGCGCGGCGCCGAACGTGATGCCGATGCCGATGCCGAGCGCCGCGCCGAACACCGCGATGACGATCGACTCGACCCGGATCATGCGGCGCAGCTGGCGGCGGCTGATGCCGATCGCCCGCAGCAGGCCGATCTCGCGGGTGCGCTCGATCACCGACAGGGCCAGCGTGTTGATGACGCCGACGGCCGCGATGATGACCGACATGACCAGCAGGATCGTGAAGAACGTGATGAACTGGTCGACCTGCTTGCGGGCGTCCTTCTTCAGCGCCGCCTGGTCGGAGACCTTCAGGTTCGGGTAGTCCGCCACCGACCGCTCGATGGCCTGCTTGGTCGCGGCGTCGGTGTTCTTCGCGTCGACGACGATGCCGTCGACGGCCGGCTTGGCGGTGTGGGACATGTAGACGGGCTGGGCGACGACGCGCGGCCCGAGCATCTGGTTCTTCTCGTAGACGCCCATGACCCGCAGCTGCTGCGTCTTGCCGTCGGGGAACGACGCCGCGATCGTCGAGCCGACCGCCCACTTGTTGTCCTTGGCGGTGTCCTCGTCGATGAGCATGCCGTCCTGGCCGAGGGCGGTGCCGCCGGTGACCATCTTGAGGCGCACGCCGTCGGCGAGGACCTTCATGTCGCCCGCCACGTAGAACGCGCGCTTGCCCTTGATCTTGGCGTTGCCCGAGTAGAACGGCGACGCGCTGTCGACGCCCGGTGCCGCGGCGATCTTGGCGACGGCGGAGGCGTCCGTACCGCCCGCGCCGGTCGGCTCGACCACGTAGTCGGCGCCGAACTGCTTGTCGACCTGCGACTCGACCGAGGCGCTCATGGTGGCGCCCATGACGTTCACCGTGGTGATGAGGGCCAGGCCGATCATCAGCGCGGCGGCGGTCGCGGCGGTGCGGCGCGGGTTGCGCAGCGCGTTCTGCTGGGCGAGCCGGCCCGGCGTGCCCAGCACGCGGGCGAACGGGGCGCCGAGCACCCGCACCACCGGCACGCTGATCACCGGGGCGAGCATCGCCACGCCGACGAACACCAGCAGGGCGCCGACCCCGACCGGGACGATCGGGTTGCTCCCGCCGCCGAACAGGCCGAGCGCGATGAGCGCGGCGCCGAGCAGGGTCAGCGTGGAGCCGAGCGCGATGCGGATCCGCAGCGAGCGCTGTGGCAGGGCGACGTCGTCGCGCATCGCGGCGACCGGCGGGATCTTCGCCGCCCGGCGGGCGGGGAAGTAGGCCGCGGTGACCGTGACGACGATGCCGACGGCGTACGACCAGATCACCGGCGTCGCGGTGAAGACCAGCCCGGACGCGCTGTCCTGCATCATGAAGCCCTGCAGCATCAGCGCCAGGCCCGCGCCCGCCACCAGGCCGATCGTGGAGCCGATGAAGCCGACCGCGACCGCCTCGCCGATGACGGCCCGGGTCACCTGGGGGCGCGCCGCGCCGATGGCGCGCAGCAGCGCCAGCTCCCGGGTGCGCTGGGCGACCAGCATGGAGAACGTGTTGAAGATGATGAACGCGCCGACGAAGATCGAGATGAACGCGAACACCAGCAGGAACGTCCGGAAGAAGTTCATGATGGTGGCGACGTCGCTCTTGGCGTCCTCGCGCAGCTTGGTCCCGGTGATCGCCTCCAGGTTGGACGGCAGGACCTTCGCGACGCTGTCGCGCAGCTCGGTCTCACTCGGACCGGACGAGGCCATCTGGATGTCGTTGTAGAAGCCGGGCTTGAGCAGCAGCCGCTGCGCGGTCGCGGTGTCGAACGCGGTGACCGTGGCGCCCATCAGGTTGCCGGTGTCGATCAGGCCGACGACCTTGAGCCGCTGCGGCGGCCCCTGGACCACGATCCGGGCGGTGTCGCCGACCTTCAGCTTGCCCTTCTCGGCGGTCTTGGCGTCGATGGCGACCTCGGCCGGGCCGTTGGGCGCGTGCCCCTCCTTCAGGTCGTAGTCGCCGCCCGGGGTCCAGTTGACGCCCAGCTGGGGCGGGCCCTGCTGCCCGGTGCCGACGATCTTGCCGTTCGTCCCGACGACCGCCGCGTAGCCGCTGACGTTGCCCTTGACGTCCTTGACGCCGGGGATCGCGCGGATCCGCTCCAGCACGGTGCCGGGGACGGGCTGCGCCGACAGGCCGTCGTCGTCGAAGTCGTCGGTGAGCTTCTTGGCCCGCACGTCGACGGCGACGCCCTTGCCGACCCGGTCGAAGAGGTCGTCGAACTGCTTGTTCATCGTGTCGGTGAAGATGAGCGTGCCCGCCACGAACGCCACGCCGAGGATCACCGCGACCGCGGTGAGGACGAGGCGGATCTTGTGCGCCGCGAGGTTGCGGAGCGTGACCTTGGCCATCATCGGGCCGTGACCCCCGGCTGGTCGAAGCCCTTCATGCGCTCGAGCACGCGCTCGGCCGTCGGGCCGGCCATCTTGTCGACGATCTGGCCGTCGGTCAGGAACAGCACCTCGTCGGAGTAGGCGGCCGCGGACGGGTCGTGGGTCACCATGACGATGGTCTGGCCCATCTGCCGCACCGACTCGCGCAGGAAGCCGAGCACCTCGGCGCCCGACCGCGAGTCCAGGTTGCCGGTGGGCTCGTCGGCGAAGATGATCTCAGGCCGGGAGGCGAGGGCGCGGGCGCAGGCGACCCGCTGCTGCTGGCCGCCGGACAGCTCGCTCGGGCGGTGCTTGAGGCGCGGCCGCAGGCCGACGGTGTCGATGACCGAGTCGAGCCACTGCTGGTCGGGCTTGCGGCCGGCGATGTCCATGGGGAGCGTGATGTTCTCCAGCGCCGTCAGCGTCGGCACCAGGTTGAACGCCTGGAAGATGAACCCGATCTTGTCGCGGCGCAGCCGGGTGAGCTGCTTGTCCTTGAGCCGGGTCAGGTCGGTGTCGCCGATGAAGACCTGGCCGGAGTCCACCGAGTCCAGCCCCGCCATGCAGTGCATGAGCGTGGACTTGCCGGAACCCGACGGACCCATGATCGCGGTGAAGCGGCCGCGCGGGATGCCGACGGTCACGCCGTCGAGGGCGATGACCTGGGCGTCGCCGGAGCCGTACACCTTGGCGATCTGATGTGCCCGTGCGGCGAAATCGCCCGCCCCGGGCGCGGAGTGCGCGTCAGCGGTGGATGGGGCGGTGTTCGTCACGTGAACTCCCCTGTCTGCGGAATCTGTCTGTGGAGGGATCTGGATCGGACCGATCCTGGACCGCGCTTTCCCCCGGCGCGATCCATGACACAGAACAGTAGGAGTTCAGGGGGCTCTTGAGATGGGCCCCAGGAAGGGACTTCGCACTCCACCCTTGGACGGAGAGGCACCTCCGGCGATCGTCCTCTCGGGGGAGGGAAGGATCACCGGAGGCCGCCGGAGGGCGCCCCGCCGGGCGCTCGTCAGCTCTGGCCGGGCCGGCTCATGCCCGTCTCGTAGGCGTACACCACGGCCTGCACGCGGTCGCGCAGCCCGAGCTTGGCCAGCACGTTGCCCACGTGCGTCTTGACCGTCGTCTCGCTGACCACCAGCTCCGCGGCGATCTCGGCGTTGGACAGGCCCCGCGCGACGTGCGACAGCACCTCGCGCTCGCGGTCGGTCAGCGTGTCGAGGCCGGGCGGGGGAGAGGAGTCGCGGACCGCGGGGAGCCGGGTGGCGAACTTGTCCAGCAGCCGGCGGGTCACGCTCGGCGCCACGATGGCGTCGCCGGCCGCCACGATGCGGATGGCCTGCACCAGGTCCTCGGGCGGCGAGTCCTTGAGCAGGAACCCGCTCGCGCCGGCCCGCACCGCCTCGATCACGTACTCGTCCAGGTCGAACGTGGTGAGGATCAGCACCTTCGGATCGTGCGACGCGGCGCCCTCACGGATGATCCGCCGGGTCGCCTCGATCCCGTCCACGCCCGGCATCCGGATGTCCATCAGCACCACGTCCGGCAGCAGCGACCGCGTCATCTCGACCGCCGCCGCGCCGTCGCCGGCCTCGCCGACCACCGCGAGGTCGCCCTCGGCCTCCAGGATCAGCCGGAATCCCGTCCGCAGCAGCGGCTGGTCGTCCACGAGCAGAACCCGCACCGTCGTCATGAACCCGCTCCGCTCGACAGACCCATCACTTCGCTCCGCTCGTCATCGAACTCATGCCTCCAGGGGGAACCGGGCCCGCACGCCGAAACCGCCGCCGACCCGTGGCCCGATCCGCAGCTCGCCGCCGTACAGCGCGACGCGCTCGTACATGCCGACCAGCCCATGCCCGGGATTGTCCCCGTTGTCGGCCATGATCGTCGCGGTGCCACGCCCGTCGTCCTCGATCTCCACGGTCAGGTCGTCGTCGGTGTAGTAGAGCCGTACCCAGGCGCGCGCCTGCGGACCGGCATGCTTGAGCGTATTGGTGAGCGCCTCCTGGATGAGCCGGAAGGCCGCCACGTCCACGCCGGGGGAGGGCGTGCGCGCCTCGCCCTCGATCCAGAGCTGCACCGACAGGCCGGTCTCCCGGACGTGGTCGAGCAGCTCGCCGAGGTCGCCGAGGCCGGGCTGGGGCGCGAGCTCGCCGCCCGCCCGCTCGGGGTCGCGGTCGGTGCGCAGCACGCCGACGATCCGGCGCATCTCGCTCAGCGCGGTGCGGCCGACCTCCTCGATGGTGGACATGGCCTCCCGGGCGCTGCCGGGGTCGCGGTCGAGGATGCGCCGCGCGGCGCCCGCCTGGACCGTCATCACGCTGACGTGGTGGGCGACGACGTCGTGCAGCTCGCGCGCGATGCGGGAGCGCTCCTCGACCCTGGCCGCCCGCGCGTCGGTGCCGCGCGCCCGCTCGAGCCGGGCGGCGCGGTCCTCCAGCTCGGTGAAGTAGGCCCGCCGCAGCCGCAGGTTGCGGCCCAGCACCCAGACGCCCATGACCAGCGCGTTGTCCATCAGGTAGGTGATGATGCCCGGATCGATCGGCTGCATCACCAGCATCGTGTTGAACGAGACCAGGGCCAGCAGCCCGCCCAGTGCGCTGTGGGCCAGCCCCCGGTGCGCGGCGACGCTGTAGATCGCCAGCAGGAACGCGACCACGTCCGGGACCGTCGGCGGATAGTGCTGGACCGTGATCCACAGCTCGCCGGCCACGAGGAAGCACAACACCGACATCGGGTAGCGCTGCCGGAACGTGATCGACATCGTGAGGGCGATGATGAGCGCCACATGGGTGGCATCCGATTTCCCGTAGTACGGCTCCAGCCGCGCCGGGGGGTCCTCGATGAAGAGCTGGAGGAACCCCATGAGCAGCAGGGCCACCGCCAGGACGGCGTCAGCCGCCTGCGGGCGGGACTGAAGCCATGAGCGGAAGGCGGCGAGGCCACGGATGCGGGGTGACACGATTCTCACCCTAGGAGGTCGTACCTGGTGGTGGGCCCCTCCTGGACGCGGATCTCAGCTCCTCCGGAAGGATGAGCGGACCGGCCGCGCCGGTGGAGTCACAGGTCGTCCCCGCGCCCGTGGGCCGAGATTTCAAGATCGGCAGGGGAGGGGCGGTCGACCGGCGTCGCGGGCAGCGGCGGCGGCGTGCCGCCCCACGCCGGGCAGCGCTCCTTGTGGTCGCACCAGTCGCAGAGCCGGCTGGTGCGGTGGCGCCACTCGCCGGTCTCGGTCGCCCGCCGGATCGCCGCCCAGAGCGCCTCGACCTTGCGCTCGGTGGCCCGCAGGTCGGCCTCGTCCGGCTCGTACCGCAGGACCTCGCCGTTGCCGAGGTACATGAGCTGCAGCAGCCGCGGCACGCGGCCCTGCAGCCGCCACAGCACCAGGGCGTAGAACTTCATCTGGAACAGCGCCCGCGCCTCGAAGTCGGCGCGCGGCGCGGTGCCGGTCTTGTAGTCGACGATCCGGACCTCGCCGCTCGGCGCCACGTCGACCCGGTCGATGTAGCCGCGCAGCTTGAGCCCCGAGGCCAGCACGGTCTCGACGAACAGCTCGCGCTCGGCCGGCTCCAGGCGGCGCGGATCTTCGAGCGTGAAGTAGCGCTCGACCATCTGCCGGGCCTGCTCGAACCACTCCCGCTCAACCGCCCCGACCCCGTCCGCACTCGCACCACCCGTGCCCGCACCCGCCACGGGCGTGCCCGCATCGGCCGCGCCCGTGCCCGAAGCGGCCGTGGGCGCACCACCCTCGGTGCCGGAGTTCGTGCCGATCTCGCCCGCAGCGCCCTCGGCGGCACTCGCGTCCGTGCCGATCTTGTCCGGGCCGTCCTCGGTGGGGTCTGGGGCGAAGAGGCGGGCCAGCTCCGGCTCCTCTTCCTGCAGCCGCTGCCACTGCGGCGCCAGCAGGTCGAGGGCGGCGGGCGGGGTGCGCTCCTCCCTCGGCAGGTCGTACAGCCGCTCCAGCACCGCGTGCACCAGCGTGCCGCGCACCGCGGCGGGGCTCGGCTTCTCCGGAATCCGGTCGATCACCCGGAAGCGGTACAGCAGGGGGCAGGTCATGAAATCGCCCGCCCGCGAGGGGGACAGGGAGCCGAGCACCTGCGGTCCGCCGGTGGTCTGTGTCTCCGGCACGGTGTCCGGCGAGCCCGCGGCCTCGGTGGTCGTCATGTCCAGCACCCTAGGGGACGGCACCGACGAAACCGTGCAGCCGCGTAGCATCGGGGGCGTGACAGAGAGCGCACCCCCGACCGAAGGCAAGACCGAACCCGGCGATCCGGCGGGCGCCGGTCCCGGAAGGGGCGGGCAAGGCCTGTTCATGGGACGGCCCTTCGGCGTCCCGGTCTACGTGTCCCCGAGCTGGTTCCTGGTCGCGGTGGTCGTCACCGTCATGTTCGAGAACCAGGTCCTCGACACCGGCGTGATCTCGCGCCCGGGCAGCTTCGTGGTCGCGTTCGCCTACGCGGTGCTGCTCTACGCGTCGGTGTTCGTCCACGAGCTGAGCCACGCGGTGACCGCCCGGGTGCTCGGCCTGCCCGTGCGCTCGGTCACCCTGCACATCCTCGGCGGCGAGACCTCCATCGAACGCGAGGCGCCCACCCCGGGCCGCGAGTTCCTGATCGCCTTCGCCGGGCCGCTGGTCAACCTCGTGCTCGCCGGGCTCGGGCTGCTGGCGCATCTGCTGCTGCCGCTCCCGGGCGTGGCCATGCTCCTCGTCGACGCGCTCACCTACGCCAACCTGCTGGTCGGCGCGTTCAACCTGCTGCCCGGCCTGCCGCTGGACGGCGGCCGGCTGGTGCGGGCCGCGGTCTGGAAGGTCACCGGGCGCAGCCGCAACGGGGCGATCTTCGCCGGCTGGGTGGGGCGCGCGGTCGCGGTGCTCACGCTGCTCGCCGGGGCGATCCTCGCCACCCGGCCCGCCGCGGGCGGTGGCGGCGGCTTCGGCTGGCTGGCGCTGCTCTGGTCGGCGCTGGTCGCCTCGTTCATCTGGGTGGGCGCCACCCAGGCCATCCGGGCCGAGAAGGTGCGCGACCGCATCCCGCTGCTCGACGCCCGCAGGCTGGCCCGCCGCGCCACGCTGGTGACCGCGAACGTGCCGCTGGCCGAGGCCGTGCGGCGCGCCCAGGAGGACCGGTCCGGCGCCCTGGTGATCGTCGACCACGAGGAGCGGCCGCTCGGCCTGGTGAGCGAGAAGGCCGTGACCGCCACGCCCGAGCACCGCCGCCCCTGGATCGAGGTGGGCGAGCTGTCGCGGAGCCTCGACACCGAGCTGACCCTTCCCGCCGACCTCACCGGCGAGGAACTGATCGTCGCGCTCCGCCGCGCGCCCGCCTCGGAGTACCTGCTGGTCGAGGCCGACGGCCGGGTCTACGGGGTGCTCGCGGTGGCCGACGTCGACCGGGCCTTCGCCGGGATCTGACGGCGATCCGCCCGGTCTGAGCGGGGCCTTTCCGCCGATAGCCTTGAGGGCTATGAGCGAACCCACCCTGGCCGCCGGCGACGGCGCCCACGACTCCTCCTCCCAGGACGCCCACGGCCGCATCCCGCACGGGCCGTTCCGGGCCGGCGACCAGGTTCAGCTCACCGACCCCAAGGGCCGGATCAACACGATCACGCTGCAGCCGGGCAAGGTCTATCACTCGCACAAGGGCTCGATCCCGCACGAGGAGATCATCGGCAGCCCCGAGGGCACGGTGTTCCGCTCCAGCGGCGGCACCGAGTACCTCGCGTTCCGGCCCCTGCTGGCCGACTTCGCCGTGCGCATGCCGCGCGGCGCGGCCGTCGTCTACCCCAAGGACGCCGGTCAGATCGTCGCGATGGCCGACATCTTCCCGGGCGCCCGCGTCGTCGAGGCGGGCGCCGGATCGGGCGCGCTGAGCTGCTTCCTGCTGCGCGCGGTGGGCGAGCGCGGCATGGTCTCGTCCTACGAGCGGCGCGAGGACTTCGCCGACGTCGCCAAGGGCAACGTCGAGAAGTTCTTCGGCGGCCCGCACCCGGCGTGGAAGCTGACCGTCGGCTCGCTGGAGGACTCCCTCGCCGAGACCGAGGTCGATCGGGTCGTCCTCGACATGCTCGCCCCCTGGGAGTGCCTGGAGGCCGTCGCCAAGGCCCTGATCCCCGGCGGGATGATCTGCGTCTACGTCGCCACCACGACGCAGATGTCGCGGGTCGTGGAGGGGCTCCGCGAGCACGGCGCCTTCGCCGAGCCGTACGCCTTCGAGACGATGGTGCGCTCCTGGCACGTCGAGGGGCTGGCCGTCCGGCCCGACCACCGCATGGTCGGCCACACCGGCTTCCTCGTGACCGCCCGCAGGCTGGCCGACGGCGTCGCCCCGCCGCTGCGCCGCCGCCGTCCCGCCAAGGGCGCCTACGCCGAGACCGGTGCGCCCGCCGGAGCCGGGTCCGCCGGAGCCGGGTCCGCCGGAGCCGGGTCCCCGGGAGCAGGGTCCGCGGGCGGCGACGCCACGCCCGGCGCCACGCCCGGCGCCACGCCCGAGACCACCGAGGTCTAGATCACATTTTCATGACGGCCGGGCACGGCCCCGAGACCGCCCCGGCTACCGCAGGTCACCTCGTAACACGGAATTCACACGACGCGTCCTGGCCCCCAACACACCTTCTGGCAGGGCCGTAATCAGCGAACTTCGCTTCGCCCGGCCGGTGGACGCCGCGAATTTCGTGGTCTGCCGGATGTGTCCCCGCATCATCACGGTCGTTGGAACGGGCTATTCCGGGCGGGCCGGGACGGGCGTCAATGACAGGAGAACCGAAGCGGCAGGTTACGGATGCCCCTCAGATAGGTAGGGTCTCAGTAGGTCGTCGGCTCTCTTCGTGAGGAGGTGACGGGGCGTGGCCGCTCGTGACGATGCTGGGGCGCGCAGGGCGCAGCACGACAAGGAGGTTAGGGACCTCCAAACGCAGGTTTCCTTCCTGGAGGAGGAGATCTCCGTGCTGCGCCGCAAGCTCGCGGAATCCCCGCGCCAAGTACGTGTTCTAGAGGAACGACTCCATGAGGCACAGGCCAACCTGGCTGCCGTAACGGGTCAGAACGAGCGTCTCGTAGCGACCCTCAAAGAGGCTCGCGAGCAGATCGTGGCGCTCAAAGAGGAGGTCGACAGGCTCGCCCAACCGCCGTCGGGGTTCGGGGTCTTCCTGGAGGCCCGGGACGATGGAACGGTCGACATCTTCACCGGGGGCCGCAAGCTCCGGGTGAACGTCAGCCCGGCGGTGGACGCGGACGAGCTGCAGCGTGGCCAGGAGGTCATGCTCAACGAGGCGCTCAACGTCGTCGAGGCACTGGAGTTCGAAGAGCAGGGCGAGGTCGTCATGCTCAAGGAGCTCTTCGAGGACGGTGAACGGGCCCTGGTGATCGCGCACGCCGACGAGGAGCGCGTGATCAAACTGGCCGAGCCGCTGCGCGGCGTCCCGCTGCGGGCGGGCGACTCGCTGATGCTCGAACCGAGGTCCGGATACGCCTACGAGAAGATTCACAAGGCCGAGGTCGAGGAGCTGGTCCTCGAGGAGGTCCCCGACATCTCCTACAACGAGATCGGCGGGCTCGGCTCGCAGATCGAGATGATCAGGGACGCGGTCGAGCTGCCGTACCTGCACGCGGATCTGTTCCGCGAGCACCAGCTGCGCCCCCCCAAGGGCGTGCTGCTGTACGGCCCGCCCGGCTGCGGCAAGACGCTCATCGCCAAGGCGGTGGCCAACTCGCTGGCCAAGAAGGTCGCCGAGCAGACCGGAGCCGAGGGCAAGAGCTTCTTCCTCAACATCAAGGGTCCCGAGCTGCTCAACAAGTACGTCGGCGAGACCGAGCGGCACATCCGCCTGGTCTTCCAGCGGGCCCGGGAGAAGGCCTCGGCCGGCACCCCGGTGATCGTGTTCTTCGACGAGATGGACTCGATCTTCCGGACCCGCGGCTCGGGCGTCTCCTCCGACGTCGAGAACACCATCGTCCCGCAGCTGCTGAGCGAGATCGACGGTGTCGAAGGCCTGGAGAACGTGATCGTCATCGGTGCCTCCAACCGGGAGGACATGATCGACCCGGCGATCCTGCGGCCCGGCCGGCTGGACGTCAAGATCAAGATCGAGCGTCCGGACGCCGAGGCGGCCAAGGACATCTTCTCCAAGTACATCCTCGAAGGGCTGCCCCTGCACCCCGACGACGTCAAGGAGAACGGCGGTTCCGCGGACGCCACCGTGGACGCCATGATCCAGCGCGTCGTCGAGCGGATGTACACCGAGAGCGAGGAGAACCGCTTCCTGGAGGTCACCTACGCCAACGGTGACAAGGAGGTCCTGTACTTCAAGGACTTCAACTCCGGAGCGATGATCCAGAACATCGTCGACCGGGCCAAGAAGATGGCCATCAAGCAGTTCCTCGACACCGGCCAGAAGGGCATGCGCGTGGCGCACCTGCTCGCCGCCTGCGTCGACGAGTTCAGCGAGAACGAAGACCTGCCCAACACCACCAACCCCGACGACTGGGCGCGCATCTCGGGCAAGAAGGGCGAACGGATCGTCTACATCCGTACGCTCGTCTCTGGGACCAAGGGCGCCGAGGCCGGCCGTTCGATCGACACCGTGGCGAACACCGGCCAGTACCTGTAATGTAGTCGCCCCACCACAGTTCGTGAGGAGCGGGGGGGGGGCCCCCCCCGGGGGGGGGGGGGGGGCGCGGGGGGGGGCCCGGGGGGGGGGGGGGGGGCGGGGGGGGGCGCCCCCCCCCCCCCCCCCCCCCCCCCCAGCCCCCCCCCGCGGGGGGGCCCCCCCCCCCCCGGGGGGGGGGGGGCCCCCCCCCCCCCCCCCGGCCCCCCCCCCCCCGCGCTCCTTTTGGCAGCGCCCGGGCCGTGCCGCTGGCCGCATTTGTTGAAGCTGCGTTAACTCAAGGTGAGAATCTGGCCAATAGGGGCTTATGTGTCCCCTAGGCTCGTTGTCGATGTCTGCAGACCCCAAAGCACACGCCCCCCAGCGAGTGCGGCTCCTGGAAGTCGACCTGCTCCGCTTCCTCGCCGCCCTGGCCGTCGTGCTCTTCCACTACACCGGTTCACGCGGCGGCCCCTTCGAGGGGGAGAAGGCCCGAGAGCTGTTCCGGCCCATATCGGCCCTCACACAGTTCGGCTACCTCGGTGTCGAGCTGTTCTTCCTCATCAGCGGGTTCGTCATCCTGATGAGCGTCTGGGGCCGCAGCATGGCCGACTTCGCGGTCTCGCGGATCATCCGGCTCTACCCGGCGTACTGGTTCGCCGTCCTGCTCATCGGGGTGATCTACTACACGACCGGCCTCGGCTGGGGCGAGGTCGAGACCATCATCCCCAACCTGACGATGTTCCAGCAGGGGATGGGCGTCCGCAACGCCAGCAACGTCTTCTGGACGTTGTGGACCGAGATGCACTTCTACGCGCTGATCTCGATCCTGGTGCTGGCGGGGGTCACCTACCAGCGCTGCATCACGTTCATGGCCACCTGGTCGGTGGCGAGCGTCTTCGCGCACGAGAGCGACAGCAAGGTCGCCGAGACCCTGCTCATCCCCGAGTACGCACCGTTCTTCATCGCGGGGATGGCCTTCTACCTGATCCACCGCTTCGGCTCGTCCCTGCTGCTGTGGTTGTTCGTCGGGTTCTCCTGGGCCTGCGCCGTGCGGTACGCGGTGCCGGCCGCCATCGAGAAGGCCTACCGGATCTCGCCGGCCGACGCCCGGCCCGCCGTCGCGATCATCGTCACGCTGACGTTCGCGGTGATGGCCCTGGTCGCCACGGGCAAGCTCGGCTGGCTGCGCTGGCGGTTCTTCACCACGCTCGGCTGCCTCACCTATCCGGTGTACCTCATCCACTACGACCTCGCCCCGGTGCTCGCCCGGGTGCTCTACCCGGCGATGGCGCCCTGGGCCGCGACTGTGACGATCATCATGGTGGTGCTCGTCGCGGCCTACGCGGTCCACAAGCTCGTCGAGCAGCCGCTCGCCGCCTGGCTCAAGCCGAGGCTGCGCGAGTCGTTCGCCAAACTCCAGATGACCGATACGGGCCGCCGGCGCGGCAGGCGCGCACGTGCTTCTGGGGGCGCGCCGGACGATCCAGCGGCCGGCACGCCGCACACGAACGAATCGGAGGTGGCGCCCCTACCGGCGAGGACACTCCCGCAACCCGGGGAGGAGCCCCATGGCTCCGCCCCCTCCGCCCCGATAGGCTCGACGATATGAGTGTTCGGCGGGTGATGGGCATCGAGACCGAGTACGGCATCTCCGTACCCGGTCAGCCAGGGGCCAACGCGATGGTGACCTCCTCTCAGGTCGTCAACGCCTACCTGGCGGCATCGGCGGCACGGGCCAGAAGGGCCCGCTGGGACTTCGAGGAGGAGAACCCGCTGCGCGACGCGCGCGGGTTCGATCTCGCCCGTGAGGTGGCCGACCCCACCCAGCTGACCGACGAGGACCTGGGGCTGGCCAACGTCATCCTCACCAACGGCGCGCGGCTCTACGTCGACCACGCGCATCCCGAGTACTCCGCGCCCGAGTGCACCAACCCCCGCGACGCGGTGATCTGGGACAAGGCGGGCGAGCGGGTGATGGCCGACGCGGCGGCGCGCGCCGCGCTGGTGCCCGGCACGCACCCCATCCAGCTCTACAAGAACAACACCGACAACAAGGGCGCCTCCTACGGCTGCCACGAGAACTACCTCATGAAGCGGGAGACGCCGTTCGCCGACGTCGTCCGCCATCTCACCCCGTTCTTCGTCTCACGCCAGGTCGTGGCGGGCGCCGGCCGGGTCGGCATCGGCGTCGACGGCCGCGGCGACGGGTTCCAGATCAGCCAGCGCGCCGACTTCTTCGAGGTCGAGGTCGGCCTGGAGACCACGCTCAAGCGCCCGATCATCAACACGCGCGACGAGCCGCACGCCGACCCCGAGAAGTACCGCCGGCTGCATGTGATCATCGGCGACGCCAACATGAGCGAGGTGTCGACCTACCTCAAGCTCGGCACCACGGCCCTGGTCCTGGCCATGATCGAGGACTCGTTCCTCACCGTCGACCTGTCGGTCGACATGCCGGTGGCGGGCCTGCGCGCGGTGTCGCACGACCCGGCGTGCAAGCACCTGCTCACGTTGCGCGACGGCCGCAAGATGACCGCCGTCCAGCTCCAGATGGAATACCTGGAGCAGTCCCGCAAGTACGTCGAGGACCGCTTCGGCGCCGACGTCGACGAGATGACCAAGGACGTCCTCGACCGCTGGGAGTCGGTCCTGCACCGCCTCGGCGAGGACCCCATGCAGCTCTCCCGCGAGCTCGACTGGGTGGCCAAGCTGGAGCTGCTGGAGGGCTACCGCAGCCGGGACGGCCTCGACTGGTCGCACCCGCGCCTGCAGCTGGTCGACCTGCAGTACTCCGACGTCCGTCCCGACAAGGGGCTCTACAACCGCCTGGTGGCCCGCGACCGCATCGAGCGGATCGTCACCGAGGCGCAGGTCGAGTCGGCCATCGAGGACCCGCCCGAGGACACCCGGGCCTACTTCCGCGGCCGGTGCCTGCGGCAGTACGCCGACTCGGTGGCCGCCGCGTCGTGGGACTCGGTGATCTTCGACGTGCCCGGCCGGGAGTCGTTGCAGCGGGTGCCCACTCTGGAACCCCTGCGCGGCACCAAGCAGCACGTGGGGCCGCTCCTGGACCGCTGCCGTACCGCCGCCGACCTCGTGGCCACCCTTACCGGCCACAGCTGATCTGAGCGGCCAGAGCTGATCTGAGCGGCCTCCCCCGGCTCATGGAGTGGGGGAGGCCGCCGCACATCCGTGGCCGGTTTGCCCGTTTCAGGGTTTCGAGGACGGGCGATAACCCCAGCAGGCCCCCCGCGCTGTCGAGGTGGTGAAACGGATCGCGTCATCCGCTCGCCTCCGGTGATCGGAGATAGGGTTGGGGGCACCGGCAGAGCGGAGGAACGGGATGGCCACGAAGGACAGCGGCGGTCAGAAGCAGACCACGCGGCGCACCGAAGAGGTCGACGAGACCCAGGCGACGACCGAGGGCGACGTCCAGGAGCGCCAGGACAAGCTCACCGACGACGTAGACGCCATTCTGGACGAAATCGACGAAGTTCTCGAAGAGAACGCAGAGGAATTTGTTCGCAGCTACGTCCAAAAGGGAGGAGAGTAGGGCAAAACGGACACAAAACCTCGGGAGTAGATTCAGTATAGGTCCGTAATCATATAACTGCATACAGTCACACCAGACGCGGATGCTCGGTAATCTCCCACCATGACATCCAAGAAGTGTCGGGACTGTGGTGAGGTCAAACCCGCCACGGAGTTCTGGAAGCGCAAGGCCTCTCCCGACGGCCTTGCGCTTTACTGCCGAGAATGTTTCGGGCGCCGTAACGCCGCCTCCTATCGAGGAGGCCAGAAGGAGCTCGGCAAGAAGACGAGGCCCTATCGCGGGCACTCGGCGGTGCCGGAGGGCATGAAGTACTGCCCCCGATGCGAGGAGACCATGCCGCTGGAAGCGTTCGGCCGCAATCGCTCGCAGAAGTCAGGGCTCACGGCCTATTGCCGCCCTTGCCACACAGCCGCCATGGCGGAGATCAAGGAACGCACCCACGGCAGCGAGCGCAACTACCTGCTCAAGCGACGCTATGGGATCACTGAACAGGACGTGGAGCGGATGGCCGCCCAGCAGGGCGACATCTGTGTCATCTGCCTCAGTGGCGCCGCAAAGCATGTGGACCACGACCACACAACGGGGAAGGTCCGTGGGCTGTTGTGCTTCAGCTGTAATGGTGCACTCGGCCAATTCGGTGATAACCCGTGCCATATGCGTGCGGCCGCGGCGTATCTGGAACGGCACCCAAGGGCTTCAAACGGGAGCCGGTCGACGAAGCATCGTTCCGTACTCTCCTGTTGTGGGGCTTCGGAGATGATCGTCTCAGCGCACGAATGATCGCGCGGCATCGTCTCAGCCCCAGGGACATGATCCGGCTCGGCCTGCAATCTGGGGATGACTGCCCTATCTGCCGGTCGGCGTCTGCCGCTCATGTCGATCACTGTCATGAGACAGGGGCCGTGCGGGGGTTGCTCTGCCCGGAGTGCAACACGGGGATGGGGCAGCTCAGGGATGATCCGGCCACGTTGCGCCGGGCGGCGGACTATCTGGAGGAACGCGGGAGCGGCGGGGCAACGACAAGGCATGTTCCCCATGCCGCGTCCGGCAAGGGGGACACGCCTCTCGGCTGTTCGGACGGGGCTCTCGGCCCGGTCTCTCAGCCCGTCCTGTCATTCCGCTCGGTCAGTTCGGCGAGGCTTGCAGGCCGTCCAGGTGGGCGGCGAAGGCGTTCGCCACGGTAAATCCGTCCGGTGGCACGGGGATGCCTCCGGCCAGCCGCGTCCAGGCGATCGCGGTTGCGGCGGCGCCGCTCAGCGCCTCGATCGTGGCCGCCGTGCCGTCGGGCTTGAGAACGTCCGGGAGGCGGCCCTGGGCGGGCCACAGCTCGCGCAGGTCGTGGCCGGGCCGGTCGAGGATCTCGCCGAGCAGCGCGCGCAGCTCGGGGTCGAGCCAGGCGCCGACCGGGGTGGCCAGGTCCGGGCGGTAGGCGGCCATGTCGGCGGCCAGGAGCGCGGTGGCGGCGTGGCGGGGCTCGATGTACGCCGGGCCCTCGGCGTCGCCGCACAGGGGCCTCAGGGCCGTCGCGAAGTCGTAGAAGGCGAGCTGGAAGCACTCTCCGGGGGCCGAGTCGGCGAAGAGCGCCGCGTGCAGGGGCGCCGCGCACCGTCCGCGCCACTCGCGTTCCACCGCCTGGTCGCCGTAGGGGAGGGCCGGGTGGTCCAGGGCCGGATTCGCCTGGAGCGGCTCGATCATCGACAGCAGCGCCGAGGCCCGGATCCGGAAGCGGGGATCGTCGCGGAGGGCCTGCGCGGTCATGACCATGCAGCGGACCAGCTGGTTCGCGGCGTCGGCGCGCCCGGCGCGCAGGCGCTCGGCGTACAGGCCGAGGACGGTGTGCAGGGGCGGGGGAGGCAGCCAGCGGAGCCGTCCGGTGCCGAGCGGCTGGGCGAGGTGCGGCTCCCACAGGCCGAGCAGGCTGTTGTCGAGATCGGGGTCGAAGACCGGCACCGAGGCGCACCAGAGCAGGGTGCTCCAGGTCGCGGCGATCGTGCTCGGCGTGCCGTGCAAGAAGTGGCTCCAGCCCAGCGGGTAGTCGGGCGGCGGGGCCTGCGCGGCCTCGGCCGCCACCGACCGCAGCCGGAACAGCAGCGCCCCGGAGACCGGGCTCCCGGTGATCGCGAGCGGCGGGCCGTAGTCCTGGGCGAAGTCGGGCCCGGTGGGCAGGATCTCCGACGCGATCATGGGCGCGGGCTGCCCGGGCCGCGCCGCCTCCCGGGTGGCGGCCGAGCGCGGCGGCGCGGCGGGGAACCAGCGGCCGTCCGCCGGGTGCCACCGGTACCAGCGGGCCCACGCCCCGTACATCCACCAGCTGTGGTCGGGCAGCGACAGGAGGCGGGGGAGCAGCGCCTGCCGGCGCTGGACCGGTGTCGCGCCGCGCCACCAGGGCGCCGCGACCGTCGCCCGGACGGCGTGCTCGGTCCGCGTGAAGGGATCGCCGTCGACGGGCGGCTCGGGCACGACCGGCGCCGCGGGCGCCTGCGGCGGCACGTACGGGCGGCTCCAGGCGGGCTGCCCGGCGGCGCTCGGCCACGTCGGCTGCCCGAGCGGGCTCGGCCAGCCCGGCCGTCCGGCCGGCGGGCCCTGCGCGCCGTCATGGGGTCCCCACACCACGCCGTCATCGTAGTGCGGCGGGGCCGGGTTCGCCCTCGGCTGACTACGGTAGGGATCACGCGGCATGCAGTGGACGTCGCTGGAACAGTAGGGTCATAAACGTCCGCGCCGGTGAGCCCGTCAGGGGCCGGCGCCATGGTGCAGGGAAGGAGTCGCGTGGCGTCCCACGAATCGCACATCGGACGTCTGCCGGGGCTGTTCGTCAACCCGGGCACGTCCTCGTTCACGGAATTCCTGGGGGCGTACTCCCCGGAGATGTTGCCCGGGCGGCGGACGCCTCCGGTGTCCCCGGCAGGGGACGATATCCCGCACGGCACGACGATCGTGACCGTGACCTTCCCCGGCGGGGTGGTGATGGCGGGAGACCGGCGCGCGACCGCGGGGAACGTGATCGCCCAGCGGGACATCGAGAAGGTGTTCCGGGCGGACGAGTTCTCGGCCATCGCGATCGCCGGCACGGCCGGGATCGGGATCGAGATCGTGCGGCTGTTCCAGGTCGAGCTGGAGCACTACGAGAAGATGGAGGGCCGGACGCTCTCCCTGGAGGGCAAGGCCAACCGGCTGGCCACCATGGTGCGGGGCAACCTGGCCATGGCGATGCAGGGCCTCGCCGTGGTGCCGCTGTTCGCCGGGTACGACGAGGAGCGCGACACCGGGCGCATCTTCTCCTACGACCCGGCCGGGGGCCGCTACGAGGAGCGGGACTTCTACTCGATCGGATCCGGGTCGGTCTTCGCGCGCGGCGCGCTGAAGAAGCTCTACCGCGCCGACCTGCCGGCGGAGGACGCGGCGCTGGCCTGCGTGCAGGCCCTGTACGACGCGGCCGACGACGACTCGGCGACCGGCGGCCCGGACCTGACGCGCCGGATCTTCCCCGTGGTCGCGACGGTGACGGCCGACGGGTACCGCAGGCTCGGTGAGGACGAGGTCGGCGCCATGGCGCAGGCCGTCGTCGACGGGCGTTACGACTCGCCGGGCGGTCCGACCGCCCCGCTGCGATAGAAGGGATCCTGACCGGTGTCCATGCCGTTCTACGTGTCGCCCGAACAGCAGATGAAGGACAAGGCCGACTACGCGCGCAAGGGCATCGCGCGCGGCCGCAGCGTGGTCGTGCTGCAGTACGACGACGGCATCCTGTTCGTGGCCGACAACCCGTCCCGGGCGCTCCACAAGATCAGCGAGATCTACGACCGCATCGCGTTCGCGGCGGTCGGCAAGTACAACGAGTTCGAGAACCTGCGGCTGGGCGGGGTGCGGTACGCCGACGTGAACGGCTACCAGTACGACCGGCGCGACGTGACCGCGCGCGGTCTCGCCAACGTCTACGCGCAGTCGCTGGGCACCATCTTCACCGAGACCAACAAGCCGTACGAGGTCGAGCTCGTGGTCGCCGAGGTGGGCACGGAGGCGGCCACCGACCAGATCTACCGGCTGACGTTCGACGGCTCGGTGGCCGACGAGCACGGCTACGTGGCGATGGGCGGGCAGGCCGAGGCCGTGGCGCAGGCGCTGAAGGACCGCTTCCAGGAGGGCATGCCGCTGGCCGAGGCGCTCAAGGCGGCCGTGCGGTCGCTGGAGGCGCAGGACGCCGACCGGCACCTGGAGGCCAAGTCGCTCGAGGTGGCGGTGCTCGACCGCAACCGCGAGCACCGGCTGTTCAGGCGGCTGCCGGCGGCGCGGATCGAGAGCCTCCTCGGCGAGGACGCTTCCTGACCGTTCGCTCCTGACTCCCCGCGTTCCGGCGCGGCGACCCGCCGTGATCACGTTCCGCGCGGTCACGGCGGGTTTTCCGCGCCGAGATAATGATCTACATTGTAAAGGCGTCGGGCCGGAGCCGGGGAGCCCTGCGAAACCAGGGACTTCAGAGACTGCCAAGTCGGCTCCCGGCCACATAGGGTCGGGGTGTGGACAGGCGCATCTTCGGGCTTGAGAACGAGTACGGCGTCACCTGTACCTTCCGCGGTCAGCGGCGGTTGTCACCCGATGAGGTGGCGCGCTATCTGTTCCGCAGGGTGGTCTCGTGGGGCCGTAGCAGCAACGTGTTCCTGCGCAACGGCGCGCGGCTCTACCTGGACGTGGGAAGCCACCCCGAGTACGCCACGCCGGAGTGTGACAGCGTCATCGATCTGGTGACGCACGACAAGGCCGGCGAGCGGATCCTGGAAGGGTTGCTGGTCGACGCCGAGCGCAGGCTCCGCGAGGAGGGCATCGCAGGCGACATCTACCTGTTCAAGAACAACACCGACTCGGCCGGCAACTCCTACGGCTGTCACGAGAACTACCTGGTCGGACGGCACGGGGAGTTCGGCCGGCTGGCCGACGTGCTGATTCCCTATCTCGTCACCCGTCAGATCATCTGCGGTGCGGGCAAGGTGCTGCAGACTCCCCGCGGCGCGGTCTACTGCGTCTCCCAGCGAGCCGAGCACATCTGGGAAGGCGTGTCGTCGGCCACCACCCGGTCCCGGCCGATCATCAATACCCGGGACGAGCCGCACGCCGACGCCGAGCGGTTCCGGCGGCTGCACGTCATCGTGGGCGACTCGAACATGAGTGAGACCACGATGCTGCTGAAGGTCGGCGCCACCGACCTGGTACTGCGCATGATCGAGGCCGGCGTGGTGATGCGTGACCTCACCCTCGAAAACCCCATCCGCGCGATCCGTGAGGTCAGCCATGACATGACCGGCCGCCGTAAGGTGCGGCTGGCCAACGGCCGTGAGGCCAGTTCGCTGGAGATCCAGAAAGAGTACTTCGGCAAGGCCAAGGACTTCATCGACCGGCGCGGTGGCGACGAGGTCGCGATGCGGGTTCTGGACCTGTGGGAGCGGACGCTTCGCGCGGTGGAGACCGGCGACCTCGACCTGGTAGCGCGGGAGATCGACTGGGTGACCAAGTACCAGTTGATCGAGCGGTATCGGCGCAAGTACGACCTGCCGCTGTCTTCGCCACGGGTGGCGCAGCTGGACTTGGCCTATCACGACGTGCACCGTGACCGTGGTCTGTACTACCTGCTGGAAAAACGCGGCTCGGTGGAACGGGTCGCCAAGGACCTGGAAATCTTCGAGGCCAAATCGGTCCCGCCCCAGACCACCCGGGCCCGGTTGCGCGGCGAGTTCATCCGCAAAGCCCAAGAGAAACGCCGCGACTTCACCGTCGACTGGGTCCACCTCAAACTCAACGACCAGGCCCAGCGCACCGTCCTGTGCAAGGACCCGTTCCGCTCCGTCGACGAGAGGGTGGACAAGCTCATCGCCGGAATGTGAGACCCGGACCGGAAGGTGGGACCGAGCCGGAAGACGAGACGGCGCCGCGCGTTTCCCGCCACGCGGGCACGCGCGGCTACCGGCAGGTGACCAGGGGGTAGGGTGAGCGCTCAGCCGGGCTCACCATCCCCAGGCTCACCGCCTCCAGCTCACCTCCCGAGGACCCGCATGCGCCGTCGTCCCACCGGTCTCCGCCGTCCGGCGGCAGCCGTTCTGATCACGTCTCTGCCGCTCACCGGCTGCTCGCTGTTCGGCGACGGCGCCGGCGACATCCAGGTCGCGGTCAAGGGCGACGTGGGGCAGCGGCCGGACGTGTCGTTCCCCAAGGACAAGCCGCGCGGCGAGCTGGCGGTCAAGACCCTGGAGAAGGGCAGGGGCGCCCAGGCGCGCAAGGGCGACCTCGTGGTCGCCGACTACGTCGGCTACCGGTGGGGCGACGGCGGGTACAAGATCCTCGCCAACACCTACATGGCCGGCCAGCCCGGGGCGTTCCCCGTCGGGCAGCTCGTGAAGGGCCTCGACAGGGCGCTCGAGGGCAGCCGCGCAGGTGGCCGCGTGGTGGCCAACATCCCGCCCAAGGACGGCTACGGCACCAAGGGCGACGCCCAGCACCAGGTCGGTGCCGGTGACTCGCTGGTCTACGTCCTGGACGTCCGCGCGATCTACTCCGCGGCCGGCGGCGCGCAGGGCCGCGAGCAGCCGCTGACCGATCCGAAGCTGCCGAAGGTGCAGGGGGCGGCGGGCAAGGCCCCCACGGTGACCGTGCCGCGCGCCGCCGCTCCCAAGAAGCTGGCGGCGCGCGTCCTCGTGCAGGGCACCGGGCCCCAGGTGCGCAAGGGCCAGCTGCTCGCCCTGCAGTACGTGGGCCTGTTCTGGCGCGACGGCAAGGTGTTCGACTCCTCCTGGAGCGCCGGCCGCCCGTACGCCACCACCATCGGCACGGGCCAGGTCGTGAAGGGCTGGGACGACGGCCTGCTCGGCCGCACGGTGGGCAGCCGCGTCCTGCTGGTCGTCCCGCCCGCGCTCGGATACGGCGCGAAGGGTCTGCCGCAGGCCGGGATCAAGGGCAACGACACCCTGGTCTTCGTCGTGGACATTCTCGGCGCGCACTAGCGGTTCTATCGCCTAGCCCGATTGTTCTTAGAATGGCCGGGTGGAGGACATCGACGCGATCGCCGTGCTGCAGGATCCGGTCCGGCGGAGCCTGTACGAGTACGTGGCGGCCCAGGACCACGAGGTCAGCCGGAACGAGGCGGCGGAGGGCACGGGGGTGCAGCGCACCCTCGCGGCGTTCCATCTCGACAAGCTCGCCGCCGCGGGCCTGCTGGAGACCGAGAGCAGGCGCCTGACCGGGCGGTCGGGGCCCGGCGCGGGCCGCCCGGCCAAGCTCTACCGGCGGGCCCCGGGCGAGCACGAGTTCTCGCTGCCCGCCCGCGACTACCGCACGGCCGCCGATCTGCTGGCCGAGGTGGCCGAGGAGGCCCGCCTGGACGCCGAGCTCCGGGAGGCCGCCCGCAGGCAGGGGCGTGCGCTGCGCGGCGACGACCGGCCGGGAGCGGGCCCGGAGGGCGTCGTCGGGCTGCTGGCACGCCGCGGCTACGAGCCGCGCCTGGAGGAGGGGGAGGGCGGTGCCGTGATCCGCATGCGCAACTGCCCGTTCCATGCCCTCTCCGAGCGCTTCCCGCCGCTGGTGTGCGGGATGAACCTGGCCCTGCTCGAAGGCCTTCTGGAGGGCGCTGAAGGGGTCCGTGTGCGCATGGACGCCAGGCCGGGGATGTGCTGCGCGGTGGTGGAGAATTCTAAAAGTAATGAGGATTGACATAGAAGTCGAACGCGTGGTGAGGTGGATCGCATGACCTTCCATCTGGCCCAGCTCAACCTCGCCAAGCTCAAGTACCCCCTCGACGATCCCCGCGTGAAGGACTTCGTCGACTGGCTCAAGCCGGTCAACGAGACGGCCGAGGGCTGGCCCGGCTACGTCTGGCGCCTGGTGGGGGAGTCGGGGGTCGACGCCACCTCCGTCCAGCCGCTCGGGCCCGAGACGATCGTCAACCTGACGGTGTGGGAGAGCCAGGAAGCGCTCTGGGACTACGTCTACCGGAGCGGCCACCTGGACGTGATGCGGCGGCGCGGGGAGTGGTTCGAACGGCCCAGGCGGCCCGAGCAGGTGATGTGGTGGATCCCCGCCGGGCACATCCCGACGGTCGACGAGGCCCTGGAGCGCCTGGAGATGCTGCGGGCGGACGGCCCCTCGCCGCGCGCCTTCACGTTCCGGGAGACGTTCACGCCGGCGGACCTGGAGGCCCCGGCGGCCTGAACGTGATCAGGCCAGGTGGGCGGCGGTGTGACGGCCCGCGGCGGCCGCGGTGAGGAAGTAGGCGAGGTCCTCGTCGAGCCGCCGGCCCATCGTCGACATCCGGACGCCCCAGTCCTTCTCGGCCGTGCGCAGCACATCCTCCAAACCCTCCACCCCGACCGGGACCAGGTCGTGGCGCTCGCCCAGCGTCGCGGCCTGCGCGGCGACCCTGGTGCCGAACTCGCCGCCGAGCTCCGGGACGACGATCTCGGCCCGGGCCAGGGCGACCCGCCCGTAGGCGGTGATGCTGTGGTGGGAGACGCCCTGGTGGCGCTCGCGCAGATCACCCTCGCTGACCCGCAGTGATCCGACCGGGCGGCCCGAGAGCACGGCCGCCGCGTTGATCGCCTCACCGGCCGACACGCCGGAGAACCCCCAGCGGGTGCCGGTGCCCAGGTTGCCCGGCCCCTGCGCCAGCAGCACGACGTCGGCGCCGAGGATCAGCCGGGCGGCCAGCAGGCCGGTGTGGACCGTGACGGCCTCCAGGTCGCCGCCGAACGCCTGACCGGCGGTCACCACCCCGTGCAGGACCCCCGCGTGCCGCAGCCGCCCGATCGACATGGAGAACCACGACGGCAGCGCGCCGCCGTCGGGCATCACGTACACGACCTTGGCGCCCGGCCGCTCGGCCAGCAGCCCGGCCAGAATCGGCGGCAGCGCCGAGTGCAGGTCGGCGACGATCACCGGCAGGCCGTCCAGGGAGTCGGCGTCGCGCAGCAGCTCGTGGTGGGGGGAGTCCTGCTCGTCGGCGCCGAGGACGGTGGACTGAAGCGGCGTGTAGCGGGCCTTGACCAGGTGGCCCGGCCCGGCCGGATCGGGCGGCAGCCGGTCGGGGACGGCGACGACCATGGCGTAGCCGCCGGTGCCCAAGCCCATCGCCAAGGCCGTAGTGTTGAGCAGGACGGCGTCGCCCGGCTCCGGCCGCCCCACCAGCGCCGGGTAGGCCAGGGCCCGGCGGGTGCCGTCGCCCTCGATCGTGACGTCCAGTTCCACCGCTCCCGGCCATTCGCGGCGGATGCCCTCTACTGTGCCTTTGCGCCATCGGATCACACCGGAAACGGTAGCGTCCTCTTCGGGACAACACGCCAAAGCGGAAAGGGTGGTGGCGAAGTGTCGCGGCGCAAGACCGAGCGCCTGCTCAACCTGGTGGTCTGCCTGCTCGCCACCCGGCGCTTCCTGACCGCGGAGCAGATCCGCCGGGCCGTGCCCGGCTATCCCGACTCCGACGAGGCGTTCAAGCGCATGTTCGAGCGCGACAAGGAGGAGCTGCGCGAGCTCGGCGTGCCCCTGGAGGTCGGCAGCGACCAGCAGGGCGGCGGCGGCGAGGAGATCGGCTACCGCATCCCCCCGCAGGCCTACGAGCTTCCCGACATCCATCTGACGCCCGACGAGGCCGCCGTGCTGGGCCTGGCCGCCCGGGTCTGGCAGCGGGCCAGCATGGCCGACGCCGCCTCGGGCGCGCTGCTCAAGCTGCGCGCCGCGGGCGTGGAGACCGACGGCTCCACCGGCCTCGGCATCGAGCCGCGGGTCGACACCGGCGATCCCGCCTTCCCGGCGCTGTGGGAGGCCGTCCGCGACGGCCGCCCGGTGGCCTTCGACTACCGGGGCATCGGCCGCACCTCCGTGGCCCGCCGCCATCTGGAGCCGTGGGGCGTGGTGAGCCGCCGCGGCCGCTGGTACGTCGTCGGCCATGACCTCGACCGCGACGAGACGCGGGTGTTCCGGCTGAGCCGCATCGCCGGCGAGGTGACCGCCGACGGCCCCGCCGGCAGCGTCACCGTGCCGCCCGGTGTGGACGTGCGCAGCATCGCGTTCACCTGGGGCGATCCGGTCGCCGAGCCGCGCCCGGCCACCGTCCGGCTGCGGACGGGCGCCGCGCAGGGCCCGCGGCAGTGGGCCAAGGACGTGCACCCGGTCGGCGACGGCTGGGACGAGGCCGTCCTCACGTTCCGCGACGTCGACCGGTTCGCGCCCTACCTGGTCCGGTTCGCCGACGACGTGGTGGTCGTCGACCCGCCCGACCTGCGCGAGGCGGTCATCCAGCAGCTGAAGGCGGTCCTGGCGGTGAGCGACCAGTGAGCAAGACGGCGCAGAGCAAGACGGCCCAGAGCAGAACGGCGCAGGGCAAGACGCCGCAGGGCAAGGCGAGCAGCACGACCTCGACCGACCGGCTGGGGCGGCTGCTGGCGCTGGTGCCGTACGTGGTCAACCGCGACTCGGTGGCCCTCGACCAGGCCGCCGCCGCGTTCGGCGTCACCGAGAAGCAGCTGATCGACGATCTGAACCTGCTGTGGTGCGTGGAGCTGCGGGCACCCGACCCGTACTGCCCGATCGACCTGTCCTACGAGGGCGGCGAGATCATCGTCACCGAGGCCGAGTCGATCGCCCGGCCGCTGCGGCTGAAGGTGGACGAGGCCAGCGCGCTGCTGGTGGCGCTGCGCATGCTGGCGGGCATCCCCGATCTGGAGGACCGCGACGCCCTCAGCCGCGTGATCGCCAAGCTGGAGAGCGCCGCCGGCGCCGCCGCCGCGGTGAGCAGCCAGGTCTCGGTCGAGGTGGACGCCCGTGGTGACACCCTGGCCACTCTCCGTGAGGCCGTGTCCCGTAGGCGCCGGGTGCATCTGAGCTACTACGTGCCCGCCCGCGACGAGAACACCGAGCGTGACGTCGACCCCATGCGGCTGCTCGTGGTGGAGGGCAACACCTATCTGGAGGGCTGGTGCCGGCGCGCCGAGGCGGTTCGCGTCTTCCGCCTCGACCGGATCCGCGGCCTGGCCGTGCTGGACGTGCCCGCCGAGGTCCCCGCCGACGCCGAGCCGATCAACGTCGACGCCGGGCTGTTCCGTCCCTCGCCGGACGACGTGCGGGTCATCTTCGAGCTGACCCCGCAGGGCCGGTGGGTCGCCGACTACTACCCCTGCGAGAGCGTCGAGGAGCTGGGGGAGGGGCGCCTGCGGATCGTCCTGCGCACGCCCGACACGCGCTGGGTGCGCGGGCTCGCCCTCCGGCTGGGCGACCAGGGCCGGGTGGTGGCGCCGCCGGAGCTGGGGGCGGAGATCAGGTCCGACGCGGTCCGCGCGCTCGCGCAGTACGACGCGCTCGCCCGGTACGACGCGCGCACCCCGAACGACAACGGGTGACGGCGTCCGCTAACGTGACGGACGTGGCGTGGGTTCCGGTGTCGGTGGCGATGGGCTTCATCGGCATGGCCGTGCTCGCCTACTGCGGTTTCAAGGTCTACCTGGGCGTTCGCCGGCTGGGACGTGAACTCGACCGGACCCGGCGGCGACTCGAGCCCAAACAGTCCGCGCTCCAGGATGAACTTGAAACACTCAAAGAGGCACGAGAGACACAAGACCCCGAAGACGGCGTACGATCGACCTGAGTACCACCTGCTCTGAAAAGGATTGCGCATGCCGAACATCGGGACCCCCGAGCTGCTGATCATCTTGCTGGTCGTCGTTCTGATCTTCGGATCGGCGAAGTTGCCGCAGCTCGCGCGCTCCCTTGGCAAGTCGGCCCGGATTCTCAAGGCCGAGACCAAGGGCCTGCGGGAGGACGACGACGAGCAGCCGGAGACCAAGCAGGCTCCGCAGGCCGGCACCGCCACCGCCGCCGCGCCGGACGCCGCGCGCGACCGCGCCGCCCAGCTGCGTGCCGAGGCCGCCCGCCTGGAGCGCGAGGCCGCAGCCCAGGACCCCACCCCGCGGTCGCAGGGAGCCCTCCCCTCGGGCGACCCCATCCAGGGCGTCCCGGTGGACCCCAGCCGCACGCGCCAGTCCTGACCTCCCCCTAGCGCAAAGACGGGCCC
Source organism: Spirillospora sp. NPDC048911 (assembly GCF_043198015.1). Lineage (NCBI taxonomy): Bacteria > Bacillati > Actinomycetota > Actinomycetes > Streptosporangiales > Thermomonosporaceae > Spirillospora > Spirillospora sp. NPDC048911. The sequence continues at coordinate 333,776 of NZ_JBICUD010000004.1, forward strand.
ACCCCACCCCGGACGACGATGAAGACGATGAGCAACCAGGCCGCCAACCCCGAGGGCCGCATGCCGCTCATGGACCACCTCCGTGAGCTGCGCAACCGTCTGATCAAGGCGATCCTCGCCCTGCTGGTCGGCACGGTGATCGGGTGGATCTTCTTCACCCCGGTCTGGGACTTCCTCAAGGAGCCCTACTGCTCCCTGCCGCAGTCCAAGGACCTCAACGGCCGCACCTGCTCGCTGGTCGTCAACGGGATCTTCTCCTCGTTCTTCCTGCGGCTGAAGATCGCCTTCATCATCGGCATGGTCGTCTCCTCGCCGGTCTGGCTGTTCCAGCTGTGGGCGTTCGTGGCGCCGGGCCTGTACCGGCGGGAGCGCCGGTGGACGTACGTGTTCATGGGCGTGGCCATCCCGCTGTTCTTCGTCGGCACGGCGCTGGCCTACGTCACGGTCGACAAGGGCCTGTCGATCTTCCTGGGCTTCGTGCCCGACGACGTCTCGGCGCTGATCACGGTCGACCACTATCTCGGCTACGTGCTGGCGATGCTGCTGGTGTTCGGCCTGACGTTCGAGCTGCCGCTGTTCGTGGTGATCCTCAACCTGGCCGGGGTGCTGAGCTCGGCCCGGATCCGCCGCTCGCAGCGGATGATCATTTTCGGGATCTTCGTGTTCAGCGCGGTCGCCACGCCGAGCGCCGACCCGTTCACGATGCTGGCGCTGGCCCTGCCGACCGTGGTGCTGTTCGAGGTCGCGGCGTTCCTGGCCTTCGTCAACGACCGGCGCAAGGCCCGGCGGCCCGATCCCTACGAGGGCCTTTCGGACGACGAGATCTCCCCGCTCGACCTGGAGGAGATCGACGCCGAGCTTGAGCGGGAACAGCCCGGGCGCGGGGACCGGCGAAACTGAACGCGCTTTTGAGTTGGGTATCGGGCCGGTCGAAACCGTAGGCTCGTTACATGACCACCCCCGACGCGCCGTCGGCCGCCGAGAGCCCGTCCGAGCGGTACGCCGCCTACCGCAAGCGGACCGCCGGCAACGGACCCGCCCTGCTGGACTTCCAGACCCTCTACGACTTCCGGCTGGACGAGTTCCAGCTGGAGGCGTGCAGGGCCCTGGAAGGCGGCAGCGGCGTGCTGGTCGCGGCGCCCACCGGCTCCGGCAAGACCGTGGTGGGGGAGTTCGCCGTCCACCTGGCCCTGACGGGCAAGCGGAAGTGCTTCTACACCACGCCGATCAAGGCGCTGTCGAACCAGAAGTACGCCGATCTGGTCAAGCGCTACGGCGCCGAGAACGTGGGGCTCCTCACCGGCGACAACAGCGTCAACGGCGAGGCGCCGATCGTCGTGATGACGACCGAGGTGCTCCGCAACATGCTCTACGCCGGGTCGCAGACCCTGATGGGGCTGGCGTTCGTGGTCATGGACGAGGTGCACTACCTCGCCGACCGGTTCCGCGGCGCGGTCTGGGAAGAAGTGATCATCCACGTTCCCGACTCGGTGCGGATCGTGGCCCTGTCGGCGACCGTCAGCAACGCCGAGGAGTTCGGCGAGTGGCTGCACGAGGTGCGCGGCGACACCGCGGTGATCGTCGACGAGCACCGGCCGGTGCCGCTGTTCCAGCACATGCTGGTCGGCACCCGGCTCTACGACCTGTTCGTCGACACCGGCAAGGGCAAGGACCGGCAGGCCAAGGTCAACCCGGAGCTGCGCCGGATCGCGCTCGACGAGGCCCGCCGCAACAAGATCAACCAGGGCCGGCGGACCGGGCGGCGCCGCACCGCGCGGCCGCAGCGCTACCGCCCGCCGGCGCGCAACGACGTGATCGAGCGGCTCGACCGCGCCGGGCTGCTGCCCGCCATCACGTTCATCTTCAGCCGGGCCGGCTGTGACGCCGCGGTCATGCAGTGCCTGTACGCGGGCACGCGGCTGACCTCCAAGGAGGAGGCGGAGGAGATCCGCGCCCACGCCGAGCTGCGGACCGCCGACATCGCCCCTGAGGACCTGGCCATCCTCGGCTACGACGACTTCCTGTCCGGCCTCGAACGCGGCGTCGCCGCCCACCACGCCGGGATGCTCCCCACGTTCAAGGAGATCGTCGAGGAGCTGTTCACGCGCGGGCTGATCAAGGCCGTGTTCGCCACCGAGACGCTGGCGCTCGGCATCAACATGCCGGCCCGCACGGTGGTGATCGAGAAGCTCGACAAGTGGAACGGCGAGGCCCACGTCGACCTGACGCCGGGGGAGTACACGCAGCTCACCGGGCGCGCCGGGCGCCGCGGGATCGACGTCGAGGGCCACGCCGTCGTGCTCTGGAACCCCAGCGTCGACCCCGGCTCGGTCGCGGGCCTGGCCAGCACCCGTACCTACCCGCTCAACTCCAGCTTCCAGCCCTCGTACAACATGGCCGTCAACCTGGTCGGCGCGGTCGGCATCGAGCGCGCCCGGACGCTGCTGGAGGAGTCGTTCGCGCAGTTCCAGGCCGACCGCGCGGTCGTCGGCCTGGCCCGGCAGGTCCACAAGAACGAGGAGGCCCTGGCGGGCTACGCCAAGGCGGCCAAGTGCCATCTGGGCGACTTCATGGAGTACGCGGGGCTGCGCCGCCGCCTGTCGGACCGCGAGGCCGAGCTCGCCCGCGAGCGGTCCTCCGAGCGCCGTGCCGAGGCCGCCAGGTCCCTGGAGCACCTGCGGCCCGGCGATGTGATCCTGGTGCCCAGCGGCCGCCGGTCCGGCGTCGCGGTGGTGCTGGACCCGGGCGTCGGCAAGCGTTCCGACGGGCCCGCGCCGCTGGTGCTGACCATCAACGGGTCGGTGCAGCGGCTGTCGATCCTGGACTTCCCGCGTCCGGTCGAGCCGATCGAGCGCGTCCGCATCCCCAAGTCGTTCAGCCCGCGCAACCCGCAGGCGCGCCGCGACCTGGCGTCGACGCTGCGCAACAAGCTCCCCGAGGACGTCCGCGAGCGCAGGCGCGGCGGCCGGGGCGAGGCCAAGACCACCGACGACGACGAGATCACGCGGCTGCGCGCCGAGCTGCGGCAGCATCCGGTGCACGGCTGCGACGAGCGCGAGGACCACGCGCGGTGGGCCGAGCGGTACTTCCGGCTGCTGCGCGAGACCGAGCAGCTGCGCCGCCGCGTCGAGGGTCGCTCGCAGGTCATCGCCCGCACGTTCGACCGGGTGTGCGCGGTGCTCCAGCAGCTCGGCTACCTCGACGGCGACGCCGTGACCGACGAGGGCCGCAGGCTCGGCCGCATCTACAACGAGCTCGACCTGCTCACCGCCGAGAGCCTGCGCGCCGGGGTCTGGGAGAAGCTCGACGCCGCCGAGCTGGCGGCCTGCGTGTCCGCCCTGGTGTACGAGTCGCGGCAGCCCGACGACGCCGCGCCGCCCAAGACGCCCGACGGCGCGGCGCAGGCCGCGCTGGCCGCCATGGTGCGGCTGTGGGGCGAGCTCGACTCCATCGAGAAGGACAACCGGGTGTCGTTCCTGCGCGAGCCCGACCTCGGCTTCGCCTGGACCGCCTACCGGTGGGCGAAGGGCCACGACCTCGACGAGGTGCTGCTGGAGACCGACATGACCGCCGGCGACTTCGTCCGCGCGGTCAAGCAGCTCCTGGACCTGCTCGGGCAGGTCACCGACGCGGCGCCGCCCAACAGCCACATCCGCAAGACCGCGCGCAGGGCCATGGACGCCATGCGGCGCGGTGTCGTCGCCTACACGTCGGTGACCTGATCTCCTCGGTGACCTGATCCCTCCCGCCGTGCATGGGCCCCGCCGTTCTGGAAAGGCCTTCCACGGAGGTGATTGCCATGGCCGACGGATCGACGATGATCGGCGTGGTCCTGCTGGTCGCCGGGCTGGCCATCGTGGTGCTGGCCGCTCTGTTCTACCTGGGGCGCCGGGAGCCGCGCCGCTGACACCGCCAGGGGACGTGTGGAGAGGTGGCGCGGAGAGGCGGCGTGCGGGCAGGTTAGGGTTGCCTTACCGTGCCTGCGGCGAGCGCGGCACCGAGCGCGAGAGGCGGGATCCATGACCGAGTCCGACCCGTTCACCGGGGACGTGGTGGCGCAGATCATGCGGCACATGAACGAGGACCACGCCGGCGACTCGCGGATGATCGTCCAGGCGCTCGGCGGCCGGCCGGACGCCGAGTCGGCGCTGATGAGCGGGATGGACGCGGACGGGATCGACTTCGTCGCCGTGGTCGGCGGCGAGGACGTGCCGGTGCGGATCCCGTGGAGCGAGCGGCTGACCGAGCGGATCCAGGTGCGCCGAGAGGTGGTCCGGATGTCGGACGAGGCGCGCGACGTCCTCGGGCTCGCGCCGCGTGACGGCCGCTGATCGGCATTGTGTTCCCGACAGTGCGTCGGTAACGTAGCCGACGTCACGTCGGAAAGGGAGTGGCGACCCCTTCCACTGTGAGTTAGGTGAGGCTAACCTAATTCATGATCCGGTCAGGTGGACGAGCGAAGGGTGATGTGCATGGGAACGGTCGAGCCCGGCCAGGGATTCTCGGTGGCGCTGCGGACCGCGACCTGGAGCGACCACGGCGACAACGAGGGCTCGTCGTACATGAGCGCCCTGATCGACGGGCGGCTTGGCCGTGCGGAGTACGCGGTCCTGGTCGCCCAGCTCTACCACGTCTACGACCTGCTGGAGCAGGCCGCCGACCGGATGGCGGGCGACCCCGTGGCCGCCGCGTTCGACTTCGGGGACCTGCGCCGCCGGGAGGCCCTCCAGGCCGACCTCGCCTTCTTCTACGGGCCTGGCTGGGCCGAGCGGATCACTCCCAACAATGCCACCGAGCGCTACTGCGAACGCCTGGCCGAGGTGTGCTTCGACTGGGCGGGCGGCTTCGTCGCCCACCACTACACCCGGTATCTCGGCGACCTCTCGGGCGGGCAGTACATCGCCCGGCAGGTCGAGCGCTCCCTCGGCATCGACGCCGGGGACGACGGGGTCCGGTTCTACCGCTTCCCCGGCAAGCCCAAGGGCTACAAGGATCGCTACCGGTCCCTGCTCGACGCGGCGCCCTGGGACGAGCGCGAGCAGGCGCGGATCATCGCCGAGGTGAAGCTCGCGTACCGGCTGAACGCCGAGGTCACCGCCGAGCTGAGCCGCGAGCTGCGCATCGAGCCCGCCGCCTGAGAGGCGCGGCGGGGAGACCCGGCGGCGATCACCTTTACGGACGCGGACGGCCGACCGGAACCCCGCCCGGGTTTGAAGAGGCGTTTTACGGAGATTCCGGATATGCGATCTCGGGGGAGACGCACAACACGCACCGGAGGTCACCATGCTCGCGATCGTCGCGGCGATCGTTTTCGGTCTCGCCCTGCTGCTCGACCTTGCCGACTACGCGTCGGACGCCCTCAACTACCAGACGCTGATCGTGGTGGGCCTGCTGCTGCTCGCCCTCCACATGGCGGGCTTCGGCACGTCCACCAACTGGCGCGGCCGGTCCTGGTCGCGCACCCGCAGGCGGTGAGGCGCGCCCGTCAGGCGGTCCGGGTGAACCGGACCTGACGGCGGACGGGGTCGGACTCCTCCAGGCGCACCCGCACCGGGTCGCCGAGTGGCAGTCCGTCCCCGTCGCAGCGCGCCAGCACGGCCGGGCTCAGCAACTGGACGACGCCGCCCGAGCCGTTGCCCGAGACGTCCACCACCACGGCGTCGAAATCCTCACCGACGTGGTCGCGCAGCAACAGCGCCTCGACGAGGTCGACGCAGGCGCGGTCGACCGAGGCGGCCTGCTGGAGGCTGCGCCGCATGATGTCGGGAAGCTCGTGGAGCGCCGACCGCACCCATCCGGGGATCTCGCGGCCCGCCGTCAGCGCCAGGCAGATCTCGGTCGCGTAGCGGTCGGCGAGACGGCGCAGCGGCGCGGTCACGTGCGCGTAGGGCGCGGCGACGGCCGCGTGCCCGAGCGCGGCGGCGTCCTCGGGCGGCGCGCCGTCGAAGGCGGTGTAGCCGGCGCCGCGCATCAGCGTCACGGCCTCGTGCAGGAACGCCGCGTGCCGTGGGCGGCCCGGGTCGAGACCGCGGACGATCTCCCCGTACGGGCGGCCGTCCGGCCAGCCGATGCCGAGCGCCGTCGCGGCCCTGCGCAGCCGGGTGACCGCCTCGTCCGGCGGCGGCGGCATCGTGCGCAGCAACCCGATCCCCCCGGCCAGCATGAGCCCGGCGGCGGCGCGGCCGGTGAGCAGCGAGATCTGCGCGTTCCACGTCTCGCTCGGCAGCCCGCCCCGGAACGCCAGCTCCCAGCCGTCGGGGCCGCGCACGACCTCCTGCTCGGGCAGCGGGAGGCTGACGCCGCCACGGCCCGCCTCCGCCGCGAGCAGGAGGGTGCCGATCTCGGCGAGCAGCGCGATGCGCGGATCGGCGGTGGCGTCGCGCTGCGCGCCGTCGTAGTCGAGGCGCTCGCGGCTGGTCACCAGCCGCCGCCGGACGTCCACGCCGGTGATCGCGCCGTCGCCGTCCAGCTCGATCGTCCAGACCACGGCGGGGCGCCGCCGCCCCGGCAGGAGGCTGGCCGCGCCTTCGGACAGCTCCGGCGGATGCAGCGGCGCCTTGGCATCGGGCAGGTAGACCGTCACGCCGCGGGCGTGCGACTCGATGTCGATGGCTCCGCCCGGCCGGACGAACGAGGCGACGTCGGCGATCGCGTAATGGACGCGGTAACCCGATCCGCGGCGTTCCAGGTGCATGGCCTGGTCGAGGTCCATCGACCCGGGCGGGTCGAGGGTGAAGAACGGCAGGTCCGACTCCGCCGGCACGGGCCGGAGCAGGAGCCGCACCGCCTGGTCCGCCTCGGCCGTGACGGCGGGCGGGAAGGCGCCGGGCACCGCCAGCTCCTGGCGGATGCGGTCGAGTCCGGCGCGGACCTCGCTGTCGGCCTCCTCGGAACGGAGGCGGATGGGCCGTTGGAGCACTCCACGAGCGTAGGGGACCGGCCCGGCAACTCCGGGCAAAGGACGCCGGCCTTCCGGGCAAAGCCGGTCCGCGTCCTGCCCGGCAGCGGTCAATGCGTGCCCGAGGCGGCCGGGGTGTGCGCGAACTCCCGGAGCCCCCGCAGGTCGACCACGGTGATCCGGCGCCAGCCCGTGCGGACCAGCCCCTGCGCGCGCAGATCGCTCAGCGCGCGGGCGACGGTCTCGCGCGAGGCGTCCATCCAGCTGCCCAGCTCCTCCTGCGACAGCGGCGGCGCGATGTCGATGCTGCCGTCGCGGCTGGGCGCGCATCGTTTTGCCGACAGCTCGGCGAGCTCGGCGAGCAGGAGGGCGAGCCGCTGGGTGCCCTTGGCCGAGACGTGCGCCTGCAGCCGGCGGCCGGCCTCGTCCTGGCGCCGGACGAGGGTGCCGCTGACCAGCATCCACACGCGGGGGTGAGCGTCCAGGAACGCGGTGAACCGGGCGGCGGGGATCACCAGCGCCGACAGCGGGCTCAGCGCGGTGACGGTCGCCGACCGGCGGCGGCTGCCGAGGACCGCGCTCTCGCAGATCAGGTCGCCGGGGCCGCGGACGGCCAGGACGACGTCGTGCCCGTCCTCGGTGGCCGAGGTGACCTTGGCCCAGCCGTCGGTGATGATGATGATGTGGTCGGATTCCTCGCCCTGGTAGCACAGCGGCGTCCGGACGGCGTAGCCGCGCGGGCGCGACACCTGGCGCAGCGCGGTGCGCTGGGGGTCGTCCAGAGCGTTCCAGAAGCCGTCCCAGGCGGGCGCGGCATGGGCGTTGTCGGGCAGGGCGGCGAGTGGGGCGGCGGCGGGCGGGGTACCGCGCGGCGGGGAGTTCCTTTCGGTCACCAGGGGTCCGTTTTCTGAGCGCTCCGGGGGTGGATGCTCGCGGGTCGGAATGGAGTCCACTCCAGTGGACAATCAGGCCATGGGATCTGGCAAGGCCGCGCGCCGCTTTCGGCGGCGTCAGTTAGGCCACATCCGGGGCGGTTCTCGGGAACCGGCACCCGCGACAGGTGGCGCAGCGGAGTGGGGCGGTGCGCGGATACCGCGATACCGGTGTTTGCGGGAACCGGCACCCGCGACAGTTGGGGGGAGTGGGGCGGTGAGGCCCAGTGCCGCGGGTACCGGCCGTTCATGAGACGGCCGCGCGGGCGCCGGTCGGCGACATGTCCATGGCCCTCCAGCGGCGGTGCGGTCGTGATGCTCACCCGTCCAGCCAAGCCCGCCGCTGATCACGATGCTGCGCCCAGGGGGACGTCCAGTCTGCGTCACTTGACACAGTGGACAGGTCCGCTTGCCGCCAGGATCGGCCGGTGTTTCCTGCCGGTCAGCCGTCGAGGGCGTTGAGCAGGCGGTTCACCGGGCTCTCCAGGCCCCACCTGTCGGCGAGCTCGATGAGCGCCTCGGGGGCGCGCGGTGTGCGCGGCAGCGTGTCGTCGAGGTCGCGCAGCTCGGGGGAGTCGATGTCGCAGACGACCCGGACGACGGTCTCGGCGGCGGTGAGGTAGTCGCGGGCGCCTTCGAGGCGCTTGCGGGCGCCGGCGGGGAAGCCCTCGACGGTGCCGGCCTCCAGCGCGGCGACGACGCCGTCGATCGAGCCGAAGCGGGTGATGAGCGCCGCGGCGGTCTTGTCGCCGATGCCCGGCACGCCCGGCAGCCCGTCGCTGGGGTCGCCGCGCAGGGTCGCGTAGTCGCCGTAGCCGCGGCCCGGGATGCCGTACTTCTCGGCGACCTCCTTCTCGCCCATGATCTGCAGGTTGCGGATGCCGCGGGCGGTGTAGAGCACCAGGACCGGCCCGCGCTCGTCGACGAGCTGGAACAGATCGCGGTCGCCGGTGACGATGTCGACCGGGCCCCGCTCGGCGCCGCGCACGGCGAGCGTGCCGATGACGTCGTCGGCTTCGTAGCCCGCGACGCCGATGCGGGCCAGGCCGACCGCGTCGAGCACCGCGTCGATGATGGGCAGCTGGACCTCGAGCGGGTCGGGCGTCTGGTCGCCGCCGTCCTCGGCGACCCGGTGCGCCTTGTAGGACGGCAGCGCCTCGACGCGGAACGCCGGCCGCCAGTCGGCGTCCATGCAGCACACCAGGCGGTCCGGGGACCGGTCCTGGACGAGCCGGGCGATCATGTCGATCAGCCCCCGCACCGCGTTGACGGGCGTCCCGTCCGGCGCCTTGATCGATTCGGGCACCCCGAAGAAGGCGCGGAAGTACAACGACGGCGTGTCCAGCAGCATGAGCCCGCTCATGGCCCTCATCGTGCCATGGCGCGGTGACAGTCGGGCCCGGCGCGCGGGAGCGCGGCGGCGCTTGCCATCCTGGATCCTTGTACGGATGTGACATGAGCGGGACGGAGACGGATGTGACGACGGAGTTGTATCCACGCGAGCGGCTCGGGCGCGTGCAGGAGGCCACCGCCGAGGCGGGGCTGGGGGCGCTGCTGCTGACCCCCGGGCCCGATCTGCGGTACGTGACGGGTTACAACGCGCTGCCGCTGGAGCGGCTCACCTGCCTCGTGGTGCCGTCGTCGGGCGACCCGTTCCTGGTGGTGCCGCGGCTGGAGCTGCCCGCGGCCGAGGAGTCGCCCGCCGGTGACCTGGGCGTGGAACTGGTGCCCTGGGACGAGACCGACGACCCCTACGCCCTGGTGGCCGGGCGCCTGCCCGGCCAGGTGGGCACGGTGGGGCTGGCCGACCGGATGTGGGCGATGATGGTGCTCCGCTTCCGGGACGCGCTGCCCGGCGCCGAGCAGGTCCTCGCCGGGAGGGTGCTGCGGGAGCTGCGCATGCGCAAGAGCGCCGCCGAGGTCGAGGCGCTGCGCGAGGCGGGCGCCGCGATCGACCGGGTGCACCGCCGTGTGCCCGAGTTCCTCAAGCCCGGCCGCACCGAGCGCGAGGTGGGCCGCGACATCGCCGACGCCATCATCGCCGAGGGCCACGAGACGGTCGACTTCGTCATCGTCGGCTCCGGTCCCAACGGCGCCAACCCGCACGCGGAGCTCTCGGACCGGGTGATCCGGCCGGGCGAGCCGGTCGTGGTCGACATCGGCGGGACCATGCCCAGCGGCTACTGCTCGGACTCCACCCGCAACTACTGCATCGGGACGCCGCCGGACGACTACCTGGCGTACTACCGGGTGCTCCGGGAGGCGCAGCAGGCGTCCTGCGACGCGGTGAAGCCGGGCGTCACGCCCGAGGCGGTCGACGCCGCCGGGCGCGAGGTGATCGCGGCGGCCGGGTACGGCCGGCACTTCTTCCACCGCACCGGGCACGGCATCGGGCTGGAGAGCCACGAGGAGCCCTACATCGTCGCGGGCAACACCGAGCCGCTCGAGCCCGGAATGGCGTTCTCGATCGAGCCGGGGATCTACCCGGGGGCGCACGGCGCCCGCATCGAGGACATCGTGGTGTGCGCCGCGGACGGCGCCGACCGGATGAACACCACCGACCGGGACGTGATCATCGTCGGCTGACGGCGGGCGCGGTGGAACGGGGGCGGACCAGCACTGGTCCGCCCCCGTTCGCTGTTTCGCGCCGGCCCGCCCGGCGCCGTCCGGGGGACGGTCACGGCGGGAGACGGAGAGATAACGATCTTGGCATCAAAGGTCTCAGTACGGGTGTGGCTGTTGCGGCTCCGCTGCGCCGCGAGGTACGACGTAAACCCTTAATCCGCCGGGGTTGCGGGGAGATGTCCCGAAGGTTGCCGGACGAAGAGGAGACGCCGTGGCAGAGGTGGCCCTGACGGGCGTAGGGAAGGTCTATCCCGACGGGACCCGGGCCGTGACCGACCTGAATCTGGCCGTCGCCGACGGGGAGTTCCTCGTCCTGGTCGGGCCGTCCGGTTGCGGGAAGACGACCGCGCTGCGCATGGTGGCCGGCCTGGAGGAGATCTCCGAGGGCGAGGTCACGATCGGCGACCGGGTGGTGAACCGGATCCCGTCGCGCGACCGCGACGTGGCGATGGTCTTCCAGAGCTACGCGCTCTACCCGCACCTGTCGGTCCGCGACAACATCGGGTTCGGCCTGTCGCTGCGCAAGCTGCCCAAGGCCGAGATCCGCGAGAAGGTCGACCACGCCGCGGAGATCCTCGGCCTCACCGACCATCTGAGCCGCAAGCCCCGCAACCTGTCGGGCGGCCAGCGGCAGCGGGTGGCGATGGGCCGCGCGATCGTGCGCGAGCCCCAGGCGTTCCTGATGGACGAGCCGCTGTCCAACCTGGACGCCAAGCTGCGCGTCCAGATGCGCGCCGAGATCGCGCGCATCCAGCGCGACCTCGGCGTCACCACGATCTACGTCACGCACGACCAGACCGAGGCGATGACGCTCGGCGACCGGGTCGCGGTGATGAAGAAGGGCGAGCTCCAGCAGGTGGCACCGCCACAGGAGCTCTACGACCGGCCGGCGAACCTGTTCGTCGCCGGCTTCATCGGCTCACCCGCCATGAACCTGCTTCAGGGCACGCTGACCGGGGACGCGGCGAACCCGCGCATCGAGGTCGGCGGGCAGACGCTGACGCTGCCCGGGGAGGTGCTGGCGGACCGCGAGGGGCTCGCCGGCTACCTGGGCCGGGACGTCGTCGTCGGGATCCGCCCTGAGGACATGGAGGACGCCGAGCTCACCGAGACCACCGACGGCGCGCGGCTGACCTCCACCGCGGAGCTGGTGGAGGCGATGGGCTCGGACGTGCTCGTGCACTTCGCGGTCGAGGCCGCTCAGGTCGTCACCGAGGACACCAAGGAGCTGGCCCGGGACGCGGGCACCGACGTGCTCGGGTCCCTGGACGCGCCGCGCACCGACATGGTGGCGCGGTTCAGTCCCCGTACCCGCGTGAAGGTCGGCGACCCGCTCGACATCCACGTCGACACCGGCCGACTGCATTTCTTCGATCCCGAGAGCGGTGCCTCGATCTGGTGATCGGCGGCACCCTCGTCCAGGAAGGAAACGAATGCGCAGCAACCGTTTTGCCGTGATGCGGGGCACCGCCCTCGCGACCGGCCTGCTCGTCGCCCTCGCCGGCTGCGGTGGCGACGACTCCGGCGACAAGGGCGGTGACTCCGGCGGCCAGACGCTCAAGGGCGTCAAGCTCGAGGTGGCCGCGGTGTGGACCGGCGCCGAGGGCGCCGGCTTCAAGAAGGTGCTGGACGGCTTCAAGAAGAAGACCGGGGCCACCGTCACGCTCACCCCGACCGGCGACAACACCGCCACGTTCCTGCAGACCAAGATCCAGGGCGGCGCGCCGCCGGACGTGGCGATGCTCCCGCAGCAGGGCGTCATCGCCGAGTTCGCCAAGAAGGGCTGGATCAAGGAGCTCAGCCCCGAGGTCCAGGCCCTCATCAAGCAGAACTACGCCAAGGTCTGGCAGGACTTCGGCACCTCCGACGGCAAGATGTACGGCCTGTACTTCAAGGCCGGCAACAAGTCACTGGTCTGGTACCGCGCGAAGGCGTTCCAGGACGCCGGCGTGCAGCCGCCCGCCGACTGGGCGAGCTTCGTCAAGACCGTGCAGACCCTCTCCGACGCGGGCACCACGCCGCTGGCGATCGCGGGCGGCGACGGCTGGACGCTGACCGACTGGTTCGAGAACGTCTACGCCTCGCAGGCCGGCGTCGAGAAGTACCGCCAGCTGTCCAAGCACGAGATAAAGTGGACCGATCCCTCGGTCAAGCAGGCGCTGAAGACGCTCGCCGAGATCTGGGCCAAGCCGACCTACATGTCCGGCGGCGTGGCCGGGGCCAACAGCCTGCTCATGGACCAGGCGATCACCACCGTGTTCGGCAGCGAGCCCAAGGCCGCCATGCTGTCGGGCGCCGACGTCGTCTCCGCCGGCATCAGCGAGACCAAGTCCAAGGTCGGCACCGACGCGCTGGTCTTCCCGTTCCCGAAGGTCGGCGCCAAGCCGCCGCTGGTCGGCGCCGGCGACGCCGCGGTCATGCTGAAGGACAGCAAGGGCGGCCAGGAGCTCATGAAGTACCTGGCCTCGCCGGAGGCGGCCGCCGAGTGGGCCAAGGTCGGCGGCTACATCTCGCCGAACAAGGCGCTCGAGATGTCGAACTACCCCGACGACGTCCAGCGCACCAGCGCCAAGGCCGTCATCGACGCGGGCGACGACTTCCTGTTCGACATGTCCGACCTCTACCCGGCGGCCTTCGGCGGCACCAAGGGCTCGGGCGAGTGGAAGCGTCTGCAAGACCTGCTGAAGACCCCTTCCAGCGTCGACGCCACGGCCGCGGGCCTGGAGTCCGACGCCGCCAAGGCCCTGAAGAGCTGACCACCACCACACTGACGGGACAACGGAGAAGCAGATGACCGACTCCCCCGAGAGTCCGGCCGCGCCCGAGCCCTCGGGGGGCGGGTCCGACAAGGCGATCTCTGAGAAGACCGGCACCCGGCCGCCCGCCGAGGGCGGGCGGCTCGGACCGGCCCCGTGGATGTCCGGCGGGTTCCTGCTACCGGCGCTGCTGGTGCTGGGCCTGCTGGTCGTCTACCCGATCCTCTACACGGTCTGGCGGAGCCTGTACGACGGCTCCGGCAAGAAGCTGGTGTGGTTCGGCAACTACACCGACATGTTCACCGACGACGTCACGGTCAGCTGGGGCCCGACGGCGGGCAAGCTGACCGTGACCGTGCTGGTGCTGCTGGTCGCGGCGGGCACGGTCTTCGCCGCCCACCTCGGCGTCACCGACTGGCGGCGGGCCAGGATCACCCTGGTGGCGCTGCCGGTCGCGCTGCTGCTGATGTGGGCGCTGCTGTCGGCCAAGTCGCCGATGTACACCGCGTTCCGCAACAACCTGATCTGGGTCATCGCGGCGCCGTCCATCATCGTCGCCCTCGGGCTCGTCTTCGCGGTGGTGACCGAGCGCATCCGCTGGGCGGCGGCGTTCAAGCTCATCGTCTTCATGCCGATGGCGATCTCGATGCTCGCCGCCGGCGTCATCTTCACGCTGGTGTACGACCGGGCGCCCGAGCGCGGCGTCCTGAACGCGGTCGCCGTCGGAGTGCACGACACGTTCAAGGAGTCCTCCGCCTTCCCGGGCGTCCGCCCGCGCGAGAGCGGCGGCCCGCTGAAGTCGGCGAAGACCTCGGGCGGCACCGCCTACGAGACCCGTGACGCGGTGCAGTCCGGCGCCACCGTGCTGCTGCCTCTCGTGGCGGTCAAGCCCGAGGTGCAGCGGACGCTCGCGCCCGCGAAGGCCAGCACGGCCCAGCCCGGCACCATCACCGGCACGGTGTGGTCGGACTTCACGCCGGGCGCCGCGGCCAAGCCCAACCAGGTCGACGCGGCCGAGAAGGGCCTCGGGAAGATCAAGGTGGAGGCGGTCTCCGGCGGCAAGGTCGCCGCGACCGCCACGTCCGCCGCGGACGGCACGTTCGCCTTCAAGGAACTCCCCGCCGGGTCGTACACCGTCCGCCTGGCCGCCTCGAACTTCGCCGAGCCCTACAACGGCATCGACTGGCTCGGGGGAGGCCTGGTCACCGCGTCCATCATCGGCGCGTACATCTGGATGTGGGCGGGCTTCGCGATGGTGCTCATCGGCGCCGGGCTGGCGGCGATCCCGCGCGACGCGCTGGAGGCGGCACGCGTCGACGGCGCCACCGAGCTGCAGGTGTTCTGGCGGGTGACGATGCCGCTGCTGGCCCCGGTGCTGGTGGTGGTGCTCGTCACGCTGGTCATCAACGTGCTGAAGGTGTTCGACCTTGTCTACATCATCGCGCCGGGCGCGACGCAGCAGGACGCCAACGTGCTGGCCCTGCAGATGTACCTCAAGTCGTTCACCGGTGAGGGCGCCGACCAGGGCATGGGCAGCGCGATCGCGATCGTGCTGTTCCTGCTCGTGCTGCCCGCGATGATCTTCAACATCCGCCGATTCCGCCGGGAGCAGGCATGACCACCGAGAGCACCGAGCCCGAGAACGCCAAGCCCGAGGACGCGAAGACCGCGGACACGGCGGCCGCGGACACGGCCGCCGGGGAGACCGCGGGCAAGGGCGTGGCCACCGGCGGCGCGGCGGCGGAGATCCCGGCGGCGGAGGCCCCGGCGGCGGGCGGGCCGAAGGCGGCCGCCACGCGCGGTGTGTCGGGAGCGCCGCGGCGCGGCGTCGCGTCGCGGATCGTGAACCGGCTGGGCGGCGGGGCCGTCCAGGTCTTCCTGATCCTGATCGCGGTCGTCTGGCTGGTGCCGACGATCGGGCTGTTCATCGCCTCGCTGCGCGACCAGGCCGCCAACACCGAGAGCGGCTGGTGGAAGGTCTTCACCAAGCCGGCCGAGCTGACCCTGAAGAACTACGGCGACGTCATGTCCAACGACGACATGACGACGGGGTTCGTGAACACCGTCCTCATCACGGTGCCGACGACCGTGCTGGTCGTGGTCATCGCGTCGCTGGCGGCGTACGCGTTCGCGTGGATCGAGTTCCCCGGGCGCGACTGGCTGTTCCTCGGCGTCGTCGGCCTGCTGGTGGTGCCGATCCAGGTCGGCCTCATCCCGGTGGCCAAGCTTTACGGCGGGATCGAGATCGGCGGGTTCAAGATGTTCGGGTCGATCACGGGCGTGGTGCTGTTCCACGTCGCGTACGGCCTGCCGTTCGCGATCTTCCTGCTGCGCAACTACTTCGCCGGGATCCCGCGGGACCTGCTGGAGGCGGCGCGGATGGACGGCGGCACCGAGTGGACGATCTTCCGGCGGGTGATCTTCCCGCTGGGCGGGCCGGCGATCGCGTCGCTGGCGATCTTCCAGTTCCTGTGGGTCTGGAATGACATGCTCATCGCGCTGATCTTCGCCAACCGGGACTCGCAGCCCCTCACGGTGGCGATCCAGCAGCAGGTCCGCCAGTTCGGCTCCAACATCGACATCATCGCGCCGGGGGCGTTCCTGTCGCTGGTGGTGCCGCTGGGCGTGTTCTTCGCCTTCCAGCGCTACTTCGTGCAGGGCGTGCTCGCAGGCTCGGTGAAGTGACGAGCCGATGAGCTGACCGGAGACGATGAAGCGCCGCATACCGTGACGTGAACGGCAAGCGGCGCATCGGCGAAAAATGTGACGCGTATCACGTTCCCCACAACCTGTGGACGGGGTTGTGGGAAACGTGATGCGCGTCGCTGTTCTGTTATGCGGAAGGCCCTGAGCGGGCCGTCAGGCCTTGGCCTCGTCGGCTTCCGGAGTGTCGGCGGGCTCGATCGACGCGGCGGCCTCGTGGCCGATCGCCAGGCCGCTGGCCGGGTCGAAGAAGTGCAGGCGGCGGGTGTCGACGGCCAGCTCGATGTCCTGGCCGGGACGCACGTGGGAGCGCGCGTTGACGCGGGCCGTCCACAGGGCCTTGTTCTCGATCAGCGGGATCGCCATGTCGGCCTCGCCCTCGGCCGCGTCCTCGGCGAGGTCGGCGGTGTCCTTGTGCTCGACCGGCGGGGCGTCGATGGTGAAGATGACGTTGATCTCGCTGCCGAGCTCCTCGGTGACGCTGCTCCGGGCGGCCAGCGGCGCCCAGTCGGGCTTGGCGTGCGCGGCGTCCTCGAAGTCCGACGGCCGGATGCCGAGGATGATCTTCTTGCCGAAGTAGCCGTCCAGCCCCGGCTTGTCGGCCAGCAGCGCGTCCGGCACCGGCAGCGTGTAGCCGGCGAACGCGACCTGCGCGCCGCCGTCGCCGCGGCTGAGCTCGGCCTCCACGAAGTTCATGGCGGGCGAGCCGATGAAGCCCGCGACGAACAGGTTGACCGGGTTGTCGAACAGGCGCTGCGGGGTGTCGACCTGCTGCAGCCTGCCCTCGCGCAGCACGCAGACCCGCGAGCCCAGCGTCATGGCCTCGACCTGGTCGTGCGTGACGTAGACGGTGGTGACGCCGAGGCGCTCGTGCAGCTGGCTCAGCGAGGCGCGCATCGACACGCGCAGCTTGGCGTCCAGGTTGGACAGCGGCTCGTCCATGAGGAACGCCTGCGGCTGGCGCACGATCGCGCGGCCCATCGCCACGCGCTGGCGCTGGCCGCCCGACAGCGCGGCGGGCTTGCGCGACAGGAACTGCTCGAGGCCGAGCATCTTGGCCGCCTCGAGGACCTTCTGCTTGATCTCGGCCTTGGGGGTGCCGCGCAGCTTCAGGCCGAACGCCAGGTTCTGCTCGACCGTCATGTGGGGGTAGAGGGCGTAGTTCTGGAAGACCATCGCGATGTCGCGGTCCTTGGGCGCGAGGTCGTTGACGATCTGGTCGCCGATCGAGATCTTGCCGCCGCTGATCTCCTCCAGCCCGGCGATCATCCGCAGCGCGGTCGACTTGCCGCAGCCGGAGGGGCCGACCAGCACCATGAACTCGCCGTCGCGGATCTCCAGGTCCAGGGAGTCCACGGCCTTGACGCCGCCCGAATAGATCTTGTCGACCTTGTCCAGCACGATCTTGGCCATCGTCAACCTCTCGCCTCGCCCGCGCGGGTCTCGCGCGGGCCCCCCGATCGCCGGCCGGTCGGATCGGATCCGGCATCGGATGGAAACGTTTCCAACCCACTCGGTTGAGCAGGCCCTTTAGCTATGGTTCGGATTAAACCCTATGGAAACGTTTCCATGACAAGGGTGGATCATGAAAAGATGGCGGGATGGCGGACGTGCCGGGACGACCGGCGACGATCAAGGACGTGGCGGCGGCGGCCGGGGTGGGCATCGCGACGGTCTCGCGGGTGTTCTCGGGCGGCTCGGTGAGCCCGGCGACGCGGGAGCGGGTCCTCGCCGCCGCCGGGGACCTCGACTACCGGCCGAGCGCCGTGGGACGCAGCCTCAAGCTCCAGCGGACGGGCGGCATCGGGCTGATCGTCCCCGACGTGACCGACCCCTTCTGCGCGGACCTGATCGCCGGCGTGCTGGAGTGCGCGCGCACGTTCGGCGAGCACGTCCTGCTGGACGCCGCCAACGGCGACGCCGAGCGGGAGGCCGCGATCGCCGACCGGATGATGGAGCAGCGCGTCGACGGGATCATCGCCGTCCCCGAGGGCGACCCGGCGGCCTGGCACTCGGTGGTCACGGCAGGGGGATGGGTGGTCTCGGTGGACCGCGTCCTCCCCGGCCCGCCGGAGGTCCTCACGGTGCTGATCGACGATCGCGCCGGAGTGCGGGCCCTCGTCGAGTACCTGGTGGGCCTCGGCCACCGCCGGATCGCCTTCCTCGGAGCGGCGTCGCCGGGGAGCCCGAAGGGGGTCCGCGAGAGGGCGTTCCGCGACACCCTCGCCCAGCTGGGGGTAACGGTGGACGAGGATCTGGTGGTCGCGGCCAGGCCCGAGCGTGACAGCGCCTACGCGGCGGCGGCCGGCCTGCTGCAACGCCAGGCGGGCGCGTCGGCCGTCCTGGCCGCCGGACACCTGATCGGCGAGGCCGCCGTCCTCGTGGCCCGCGAGCTGGACCTGCGCGTGCCCACGGACGTGTCGATCGCGATGGTCGGCGACGTGTCCTGGGCCGAGCTGTGCGATCCGCCGCTGACCGCGGTGGCGCGGCCGGGCCACGACGCCGGATACCGGGCCTGCGAGCTCCTCCTGCGCGACCGCACGCGGGCCCGCGGCGGCCCGGTGACGCTGCCCACCGAGCTGGTGATCCGCGGCAGCTGCGGCCCGCCACGCCGGACCTGACCGATCTGTGACCGTAACCGGGTCGGCACCGGGCTCCCCGGCAAGCTAGATTTTCCCGGGTGGAGGAGATCGATCGTCAGATCATGACACTGCTGGCCGACGACGGGCGGATGAGCTTCACCGACCTCGCCAAGGAGACCGGCCTGTCAGTGTCCGCCGTGCACCAGCGGGTGCGCAGGCTGCAGAAACGCGGCATCGTCAAGGGCTTCACCGCGCAGCTCGACCACGAGCAGATCGGGCTGCCGATGACCGCGTTCGTGTCGATCAAGCCGATCGACCCGGCCGCCCCTGACGACGCCCCCGACCGGCTCGCGCACCTGACCGCGATCGAGGCCTGTCACTCGGTGGCGGGCGAGGAGAGCTACATCCTCAAGGTGCGGGTCGCGACGCCGAACGAGCTGGAGGAGCTGCTCCAGCAGATCCGGAAGGCGGCCAACGTCGCCACCCGGACCACGGTCGTCCTCAGCACCCCCTGGGAGGGCCGCCGGCCCCCGATCTAGCGCGGCGCGAACGCCTCCAGGGCCTCGCCGGCGAGCCGCGTCGCCTCCGCCGGGTCGCCGGTGACGCGCGGGTCGAAGTTCAGGTCGACGAAGAGCTCGGTGACGCCCTGCCGGGCGATGGCGTCGAAGTCGGCGCGGATCTCGTCGCAGGTCCCGGTGAGCGGCCGCCGGTCGGCGGCGCCTCCGGGGCGGATCCGGACGGCGGCGCGGCTCACGAAGCGCAGCGCGTCCGGGTCGCGCCCGGCCTTGGCGGCGGCGTCGCGGACGACGTCGATCGACGCGCCGAGGCTCGTGGGGTCGGCCCGGCTGGAGCTCACCCAGCCGGCGGCCAGACGGCCGGCGCGGCGCAGCGCGGGCTCGGACGCGCCGCCGAGCAGGATCGGCAGTTCGGGGGCCTGGAGCGGCGCCGGTTCCATCCGAACGGGCGGGAAGTCGTAGAACTCGCCGTGGAACTCGCTCACCTCGTCGTGCCACAGCGAGCGCAGCGCCGCGAGGAACTCCTCGGCGCGGGCGCCGCGCCGCTCGTACGGAACGCCGGAGGCGGCGAACTCCTCGCGCATCCAGCCCAGCCCGAGGCCGAGGTCGAGGCGGCCGCCGGTGACGTGGTCGAGCGTCGCGGCCTGCTTGGCCAGGAGCGCGGGGGAGTAGAACGGCAGGTTGGCGATGGCGACGCCGAGCCTGGCGGTGCGGGTGAAGCCGGCGAGGTAGGCGAGGGTGATGAACGGGTCGGGCACGTTGCGGTATGTCTCGTCGCCGGATCCGGCCGGGTTGAGGAGACGTTGCAGCGTCCAGAGCGAGTGGTAGCCGAGTTCTTCGGCCCGCTGGGCGATCTGGACCTGGTCGGCGGGAGTGGCCCATGCCCCCGAGACCGGTACGGCGAACCCGACGTGCACGACGCTCCCTCCGTGGCGGACGTTCCGAACCTTACAACGTCAAGGCGTCAGGCTCGTACCGGGGGGCGCCACGGCCCGTCGAACGCGGCGCGCACCGCCCTGTGCACGGCGGGAGCGGCGCCCAGCAGGTCGAGGCCGAGCAGCGTGGCGCCGAGCACCGGCGGGTCGGCGGCGATGATCAGCCGTGCCCGTGGCGCGCGCGCCGAGTAGCGCCGTTCGATGATGTCCATGAGCAGCGGGCGGCGCGCGGTGAGCACGCCTCCGCCGAGGACGATCTCGGCGGGGGCGTCGAGCAGGTCGAGCCTGCTCAGCGCCGTGACGCCGAGGAGCATGATCTCCTCGGCGAGCCGGTCGGCGAGTCCGCGCGCCACCGGGTCGCCCGCCTCGGCGGTGTCGAGGAGCACCGGGGCCAGCGACGTCAGGCGTTCCCACGCGATGTCGCCCCGGTGGACGCCGAGGCCCACGTCCTCCGCGCGGGTGAGGTCGAAGTGCGCCGCGACGGCGGCGGTGAGGGCCGTGCGCGGACCGCGGCCGTCCTCGCCGCGGACGGCGTGCCACAGCGCCTCGGCGCCGAGGTCGGCGCCGCCGCCCCAGTCGCCGGTGATCCGCCCGAGGGAGGGGAAGCGGGCGGTGCGCCGGTCCGGGCCGACGCCCAGGCAGTTGATGCCGGCGCCGCAGACGATCGCGACGCCCCAGCCCATCGTGGAGCCGGTGCGCAGCAGGGCGAAGGTGTCGTTGGCGACCCGGACGCGCCGCGCCAGCCCCCGGGCGGCCAGCGCCTTCTCCAGCCGTTCCTCCTCCTCGGGGAGGTCGGCCCCGGCCAGGAACGCGGCGAGGTGGTCGGCCGTTCCGCAGCCGGCGCGCGCGAGGGCGTCGGTGATGAGGCCGCTCAGCATCGCGACGGCCGCGTCCACGCCGTGCGCCTGCGGCCGGAAGCCCGGGCCGCGGGCGGCGGCGAGGAGTTCGCCGCCGCCGGAGACCACGGCGACGTCGGTCTTGCTGTTGCCGCCGTCGACCGCCACCAGCGTGCGGTTCATCCGTTCGCCGCCCAGGGGAGATGGGTCCGGCCCTCGTTGATCAGTTCGCGCGCCAGCCGTTCGGCCGCGTCGCTCTGGCCCACCAGCGGGTGGGCCAGGAGGGCGTCCGCCACCCGGTCGGCGCCGCCCCGGCGCGCGGCGTCGACGGCGAGCTGCTCGTACGCCGACACGTGCGCGATGAGGCCGGCCAGCAGCGGTTCGACGGGCGGGACGGGAAGCGGCGCCGCCCCGGCGGAGCCGATCTGGGCGGGGACCTCGATGACGGCCTCCGGCGGCAGGAAGGGGAGGGTCCCCTCGTTGCGCACGTTCACCACCTGCACCCCCTGTGATCCTCCGAGCAGCGCGGCCAGCAGGTCGGCGGCGGCCTCGGAGTAGTGCGCCCCGCCGCGTTCGCCCAGCAGGGCGGGCTTGGTGTCGAGTTCGGCGTCGGCGTACAGCTCCAGCAGGCGCCGCTCGATCGCCGCCACCTGCTCCGCGCGCGCCGGCGCCGCGCGCTGCTCGCCGACGACGCGGTCGTGCTCGTAGTAGTAGCGCAGGTAGTAGGAGGGGACGGCGCCCAGCCTGCGGATCAGCCCGGCGGGCAGCTCGGTCTCGGCGGCGAGCGCGTCGAGGTGCCGGTCCAGGAGCAGGGGGAGGACGTCGGAGCCGTCGAGCAGGACGGTGCGTTCCCAGGTGAGGTGGTTGAGGCCGACGTGCCCGAGACTCAGCCGCCCGGGCTCCACGCCGAGCAGGCCGGCGAAGCGGCGCTGGAAGGTGATGGCGACGTTGCAGAGGCCGATGGCGCGGTGGCCCGCGTCCAGCAGCGCCCGCGTGATGATGCCGACCGGATTGGTGAAGTCGACGATCCACGCGCCGGGCGCGCGTTCGCGGACGCGCTCGGCCAGTTCCAGCACGACCGGGACGGTGCGCAGCGCCTTGGCGAGCCCGCCCGCCCCGGTGGTCTCCTGGCCGACGCACCCGCAGGCCAGCGGGAACGTCTCGTCGCTCAGCCGCGCCGCCTGCCCGCCCACCCGGAGCTGGACGAGCACGGCGGCGGCGCCGTCGAGCGCCCCGTCCAGCCCGGCGCCCAGGTCCGACACCGTCCGCACGGTCACCGCGCTGCCCGCGCGGGCCAGCATCCGGGCGGCCAGGCCGCCGACCACCGCGAGCCGGTCCGCGGCGGGGTCGACGAGCACGAGCTCCCCGACCGGCAGCGTCCCGGCCCGCCGCGCGATCCCTTCGACCAGCTCGGGGGTGTAGGTCGACCCCCCGCCGATGACGACCAGCTTCACCCTTTCACTCCCGTCAGTGTCACGCCCTGGATGAAGACCCGCTGGGCGAGGAAGAACACCACGATCACCGGTAGCACGGTCAGCAGGGTCGCCGCCATGGTCAGGTTCCACTCCACGTTGTGCGCGGCGCGGAACGTGGCGATGCCGACGGCGAGCGGACGGTGGTCGGGATCGGCGTACACCAGGGGCCCGAAGTAGTCGTTCCAGCAGTAGAAGAACTGGAACAGCGCCACCGCGGCGATGGCGGGCCGCGCCATCGGCAGGACCACGCGCATCATGGCGGTGAACTCGCCGCAGCCGTCCACCCGCGCGGCGTCGGCGTAGTCCTTGGGGATCGTCACCAGGAACTGCCGGAGCAGGAAGATGGAGTACGCGTCGCCGAACAGCAGCGGGATGATCAGCGGCCACAGCGAGCCGGTCAGCTCGAAGCGCGCCCACACGATGTACATGGGAACGACCACGACCTGCGGCGGCAACATCATCATGGTGATGACCAGCACGAGCGCGAGCTTGCGGCCCCGGAACCTGAAGCGGGCGAGCGCGTACGCCACGGGCACGCTCGACACCAGCATGAACGCCGTCCCGAGCCCGGCGTACAGCAGGGTGTTGCCGAGCCACCGCAGCATCTCCGACGACATCACCTCGCCGAAGTTGCCCCATGCCCACTCCGAGGGCCACAGCGCGCCGCTCAGCGCCTGCTCGTCGGTCATCACGGCGGTGAGGAACATGAACAGCACCGGTGCCATGAACATGATCGCCAAGGCGATGGCGATCGCGTGCGTGGCGATCCAGTAGAGGGTGCGCCGCGGCCGGGTTCCGCCGGCGGCGCGGCGCCGTGCGGGCGGCGCCGCGGTGGTGCCGGGGGACGGGCGCAGGCCGAGCGCGGTCTCGGTCATCCGGACGCCTCCTCGTCGGCGAAGGCATGGAACTGCCGCAGCAGCACCAGGGTGAAGGCCATCGAGACGGCCAGCAGGAGGAGGGCCAGCACGCAGGCGTAGCCCATGTTGAACTGCCGGAACCCCTCGTCGTAGAGCCATTGCGGGAACGTCAGCGTCGACCCGTCCGGGTAGCCGGGGGCGGTGGTGGTGCCGGGCTGGTCGGCCTGCCCGGCGGCGACCTTGGCCGCGACCATCGCCTGGGTGAAGTACTGGAGGGTCTGGATGACGCCGGTGACCGCGGCGAACAGCAGCACCGGCGAGATCGTGGGCAGCGTGATGTGCCGGAAGCGCTGCCAGGGGCCGGCGCCGTCGATGGCGGACGCCTCGTACAGCTGGCGCGGCACGTCCAGCAGCGCCGCCAGCAGGATGATCATGACGTCGCCGACCGCCCACAGGCCGAGCAGCGACAGGCCCGGCTTGCTCCACTGCGGCTCGTTGAACCAGTCGGGCATCGGGATGCCCAGGCCGTCCGCCAGCTGCTCGACCGGGCCGGTGCCGGGGTTGAGCAGGAACACGAACGCGACCGTGGCCGCCACCGGGGGCACCAGGTAGGGCAGGTAGATGACCGACCGCAGCAGGTTCCCGCCCGCCTTGAGCTGGGTGAGCAGCTGCGCGGTGCCGAGCCCGAACAGCACCCGCAGCGGCACCATGACCACGACGAGCCACATGGTGTTGCGCATCGACCGCCAGGCGTCCTCGTCCTGGAGCAGGAAGCGGTAGTTGGTGAGCCCGACGTACTCCAGCGAGAACAGGTCGTACCGGGTGAACGAGAAGTACACGGTGGCCAGCAGCGGGTAGGCGAAGAAGACGGTGAACCCGATGAGCCAGGGCGACAGGAACGCCAGGACGCGGAGCCGGTGGCGGCGGCGCGCGCGGGGCGCCGCCACCGGCCGGCGCCTCCGGTGCGGTCTCCGGCGCGCGTGCCGCGCGGACAGGACGGTCATGTCAGCCGCCGGAGAGCCGCAGGGCCTTGTCGATCTTGCTGTCGAGGCCGCTCAGCCCCTTGCCGAGATCGGGCACCTTGCCGGGCTCCCACTGGTCCTGGACGAACTTCTGGAACTGCACGATGTAGTCGCCGCCGTTCGGGCTGGACGGGCTGGTGGTGGTCTCCGGATGCTGGAAGACGTCCATGAACGTCTTGAACTGGGGCGGCAGCTTCAGGCCGGGTGAGGCGATCGCGGCGCGCGTGCTCGGCACGTTGCCCAGCGCGTTGGCCAGCGTCACCACGGCCTGGGTGTCGGTCGTGAGGTACTTGACGAGCGCCCAGGCGGCGTCGGGGTGCTTGGCGCCGCGCGGGATCCCCATGATGGTGCCGAGGGTGAAGCCGCTGCCGTACTGGTCCTTGCGGGCGTCGGCGACGGGCGGCGGGGCCGTGCCGTAGTCGAGCGAGGGCGCCTCCTTCTCGATGAACTTGGTGCGCCACTCGCCGTCGACGGCCATGGCGACCTTGCCCTTCTGGAAGGGGTTGGACGCCTCGAACTCCTGGCCCATCGACCGCATGAACTTGCGCGCGTTCTGCAGCCCGTACCAGTCGAGGAGCTCCTTGGACCACTTCAGGTACGCGGTGAACGCCGGGTCCTTGGAGAAGTTGGCCTTGCCGTCGTCGCCCAGCCACTTCACCCCGAAGCTGGGGGCGATGTGCTGCGGCGTGTGCTCGTAGTACTGGACCGAGGGCATGAAGCCGGCGACCTTGATGGTGCCGTCGGGGTCGCGGACGGTCAGCTTCTTGGCCAGCGCGGCGAGCTCGGTCATCGTCGTCGGCGGCTTCTCGCCCTTCATCAGCTTCTTGTTGTAGTAGAGGCCGTAGGCGTCGGCGAGCAGCGGCAGCGCGCACCGCTTGCCCTTGAACTGCGTGTAGTCCTGGACGGCCTTGGGGAAGATGCCGAGGTCGACCTTGTCCTTCTGGATCCGCGGGGTCAGCTCCTGCCACGCCCCGCTCTGGCAGAACTGGCCGAGGTTGTCGGTGGTGAAGGAGGACACCACGTCGGGCGGGTTGCCGCCGCGGATGGCGTTGGTGATCTGGTCGTCGAGCTGGTTGCCGGTGATCTTGACGGTGATGTTGGGATGCGCGCGGCGGAATCCGGCGACGGCGTCCTCGAACGCCTTGACCTCGTGGTCGGCGCTCCAGCCGTGCCAGACCTGGATCGTCTGCGGGGCGTCGGCCGCGGGCCCGGCGTCCTTCTCCTTGGTGCCCGCCGTGCAGGCCGTGGCGAGGACGAGGACGGCGGTCAGGGCCACGGTGCGGTACGAGGCGCGAGGTGGGGGTTGGATGCGCACTCCGGTTCCTCCTTCAGGGAGTGGTGCTGGAGAAGACCTCGGTCCGGGCGTCGCCGAGCGCCAGGTGCAGGGCGCCCGCCAGGACGGGGTTGCCTTCGACCGAGCTGAGCCGGACCGGAGGCCTGGGGATGGTCATGGTGTGCAGCTCGCGCTCGACGAGCGCGCGCAGCGGCTCGCCGCCCGACCGCAGGACCTCGCCGGTGAGGACGATCAGCTGCGGGTCCAGGACGGCGACGACGGTGGCGAGGGCGGCGCCGAGCCGGGTGGCCAGCTCGGTGAGCGCGGGGCGGCCCGCGTCCGGGTCGGCGGCGGCGCGGCCGAGGGCGGTCGCGGCGTCGCGCCCCCGGAAGCCGTGGGATCGCATCAGCCTGAGCACGGCGGCGCCGCCGGTCAGGCTGTGCACGCCGCCGGTGTGGGTGCGCCGGACGTCGCGCATGAGCGGCGCGCCCGCGACGGGCATGTAGCCGATCTCGCCCGCGCCGCCGGTGGCGCCGCGGTGCAGTGCGCCGCCGAGGACGACGGCCATGCCGACGCCCTCGGCGACCCACAGCAGCACGAAGTCCCGCACGTCCTGTCCGCCGGACAGCTCCGCGAGCGCGGACAGGTTGACGTCGTTCTCGATCGAGACCGGCGTGCCGAGCGCGCCGGTGAGGCGCTTGCCGAGGTCGGGGACGTGCCACCCGGGAATGTGCGCGGCGTACCCGAGCCTGCCTGTGGTGGGATCGACCGCGCCGCCGATCCCGATGACCACGCGCCGGAGCCGGTCGCGCGGTATCCCTGCGGCGGCCGGTTCGAGAGCGGCCCGGACCCGCGCCACCGCGTCGACGCCCGAACGCGCCGGTGTGGGCAGCGTGTGCTCGCCCGTCACGGCCCCCGTCAGGTCGGCCACGACGGCGCGGATCCGCGCCGGGGTCACGTCGAGCCCGGCGACGTACGCCGCGCCCGGATCGATCCGGTAGAGCTCTGCGGTACGGCCCGGCAGGCCCTCCCGTATCCCGTCCTGGACGACGAGCCCCGCCTCTTCGAGCCGGGCCAGCAGCTGCGACGCGGTGGGCTTGGAGATGCCGGTGAGCTCGGACAGCTGCGGCCGGGTGAGCGGCCCGCGTTCCAGCAGCACCTCCAGCGCCGCGCGGTCGTTGATGGCCCGCATCAGGCTCGGCCTGCCGGGCATGGGTGCCGTCAAGGGATCGCCTCCGCCCGCCCGGGACCGCGGAGTTAGGAAGGTTTCCTAACTTGGAAGTGAAAGTAAGGAACCCTGCCGAATTCGTCAAGGGGTCATTTCAGGCGCCGGGCATGCCGGGGGCGTCCTCGTCGAGCCGCCGGAGCGCCGCGGCGGGCAGGTTCAGGGGGCCGCCACGATGAAGCTGGAGTTGCCGAAGCCGACCTCGTCGCCGGGGCGGACGCGGGCGGGGCCGGTGAGGCGCCAGCCGTTGACGCGGGTGCCGTTCATGGACCCCAGATCGGAGATCATCCAGCCCTCGTCGCCCTGGTAGATCTCGGCGTGAAAGCGGGAGACGGTGAGGTCGGTGAGGATGAACTGGCAGCCCGGGGCGCGCCCGACGACGATGCGGGTGAGGCCGGACGGCGGCAGCATGAACCGCGGCAGCCGCGGTGCCCGCCAGGCCGCCTCGATGCGCGCGGTGACCTGGGAGACCGAGGAGATGATGCCGGTCAGCCGGTTGACGACGCGGTTGGTGGACGGCAGGTCGTGCACGATGTCGGCGAGCTCGGCCTGGCTCTGCGCGCGCAGCACCTGATCGACCCGGCGCTCGAACGTCTCATGGGACATCCGGCCTTCGGCCACTCGATCGCTGAGCACGCGCAACACTCGGTCGCGCTCCATATCGGACGCTCTCACCGGATATGAGGGCTGACCGTCCATGCTGTGAGTATCCAGATCCCGTCGTCGCCTGTCCAGGAAAGCCCGCATCCCCAGGATAAGTGATCATCATTGCCGATCCCCTTACCCCGTCCTCCTTTCCGGGTGTTCGGCAGGGCTGTCTGTTGGACGCCCGGCGGCCGCCCGGAGTTCGGGCGGCGACCGGTCTTTCGGCGAGTGGATCTTCCGGTGTCAGCGGGAGAGGAGGTCCCGGGCGATGTGCGTCACCTGGATCTCGTCGGTGCCCGCGTAGATCTGGAACGACTTGGCGTCGCGGGCGAGCTGCTCGACGCGGTACTCGCTCATGTAGCCGTTGCCGCCGAACAGCTGGACGGCCTCCATCGCCACCTCGCCGGCGGCCTGGGCGGAGTAGAGCTTCATCGCCGACGCCTCGGCCAGCGTCGGGGCGCGCCCGGCGCGCTGCATCTCGATGTGCCGGAAGACGAGGTTCTGCACGTTGATGCGCGCGACCTCCATCTTCGCGAGCTTCAACTGGATGAGCTGGAAGTCGCCGATCGGCTGCCCCCACAGCTCGCGCTTCTTGGCGTAGTCGACCGACAGCTTGAGGCACTCCTCGATGACGCCGAGGGACATGGCCGCGACGCCGGCGCGCTCGGTGACGAAGTTCTGCTTGGCCGACTCCTTGCCGTCGCCCGAGCCGCCGGTCAGCAGCCGGTCCGCGCCCGCCCGCACGTCGTTGAGGAACAGCTCGCCGGTGGGGGAGGAGTGCAGGCCCATCTTGCGCAGTGGCCTGCTCTGGTCGAGGCCGGGCATGCCGCGATCGAGGACGAACGTGAGGATCTCGCGGTCGCGCGGGTCCTCCCCGTCGTCGAGCTTGCAGTAGAAGACGATCGTGTCGGCGTAGGGGCCGTTGGTGATGAACGTCTTGCTGCCGTTGAGGACGTACTCGTCGCCGGCCTTGCGCGCGGTCGCCTGCATGCCGCCGAACGCGTCGGAGCCGGAGTTGGGCTCGGTGATCGCCCAGGCGCCGACCTTGTCCATGGTGAGCAGGTCGAGGCCCCAGCGCTCCTTCTGCTCGACCGTGCCGCGCTTCATGATCGTGCCCGCCGCGAGGCCCAGGCTCACGCCCATCGCGGTGACCAGGCCGGGGGAGACCTTGCACAGCTCGATGATGGGCAGCATGTTCATCGCGGCGTTGCCGCCCGAAGGCCTGTCCTCGCCTGAGTCGCCGTCGGAGTCGCCGCCCTCGTGCTCCCTGCGGATGCGGGAGGCGAACGAGGATCGTGCCAGCTCGTCCATGCCGAACGTCTTGAACAGGCTCCGGATCAGGTCGTAGGGCGGGAGCTCGCCGGCGTCCAGGGCGTCCAGGTTCGGCCGGACCTCCGCGTCGATCCAGCCGCGCACCGCGTCCCGGATCATGACGTCCTCGTCGGACCACTCGATCATGCCTGCCCCGCCCTTCCGCCTCTGCTCGGTAGCCATATCCAAGCAGAGGTGGAAAGTAAGTGCTTATTTGGGGCGGGTGGGCTACTTCTCGAACGAGACGACGTCGGCGAGGATCCCGCCGTCCGGGGTCTGCCGTTCGGCCGAGGGGCTGTCGTAGACGACCAGCAGCTTCGGCCCGGCGGCGTCGGACTCTTCCAGGACCGCGATGCCCTCGGCGTGGTCGTCGCCGTCCCCGAACGGGAGCTCGCCGACGAGGCGCAGCTCGCCGGCGGGCACGATGTCGGCGGCGGCGACCTTGGCGGCGCCGGGCCAGCGCACCACGCGCACCGGGCCGTCCAGGTCCATCGTGGGGCCGGTGAGGATCAGCAGGTCGTCGCCGTGCGGGCACAGGTCGCGGATGCCGAGGCCGCCCAGGTCGAGGAAGTGGGTGCGGTAGGGCGCCTTGTCCTCGCCGATGGGGCGCAGCCGGAGGCGGTGCGGGTCGTCCGGGTGGGTCTCGGGACGGATCTCGATGAGCACCGCCCAGCCGCGCAGCACCGGCCCGCGCAGGCCGATGTAGAGGCGGTCGCCCTGGGAGGCGATCCCCTCGATGTCGATGCCGTTGTCCTTGCTCGGGATCGGCAGGAACGGCGCCAGATGCGGATCGCCGGCGAGCATGTCGGTGAGCGAGTCGCCGTGCCCGCCGAGGACGGCCGCGGTGTCGTCGCCCCTCCGCTTGACCACCTCGGGCAGGCCGTCGTCGCCGGTCGCCAGGGGGAGCCGGGCGAGGATGAACCGGTTCTCCTCGCGGACGACCGAGGCCAGCCGCTTGCGGGCCTTGGCGTCGGACTGCCCGGCCTTGATCTTCTTGCGCTTGAGGCTGTGCGAGCCGATCGCCCACAGCCAGCCGTTGGCGCGGGCGAGGCCCTCGATGTCGGCCTCCTCGTCGGGCCCGGCCGGGAGGTCGACCAGGTCGGCGAGGGCCACCGAGCGGTGGTCGTCGTAGGCGGTGACCCGCCCGGACCCGTCGGTGGTCGCGGTCAGCCGCTCGATGGTGGCGGTCTCGTCGCCCGCCAGCCACAGGCAGGCGCCGTCCTGGCGGACGGCGGAGAGGTTGGTGTGGGTCTCGGCTTCACGGCTCTCGTGCCCGAAGCGGAGCTCGACCCGGCGTTCC
Source organism: Spirillospora sp. NPDC048911 (assembly GCF_043198015.1). Lineage (NCBI taxonomy): Bacteria > Bacillati > Actinomycetota > Actinomycetes > Streptosporangiales > Thermomonosporaceae > Spirillospora > Spirillospora sp. NPDC048911. The sequence continues at coordinate 363,666 of NZ_JBICUD010000004.1, forward strand.
ACGATCATGCGCCGATGCTCCCATAGAACCAGGGGCGAAATCGTCGGTATCCGCCCTGGTCATTTCTGATCTACATTGTAAAGGCCGCGTCCCAGCGCACCGGCAGCCGCAGCGGTTTCCTGAACACCAGGCCTCGCGCCGGCACCGCGTGCGCGGAGTCGAGCCGGAGGCCCGGCAGCCGGTCGAGCAGCGCCGCCAGGGCGGTGCGGGTCTCCAGGCGGGCCAGGTGCGCGCCGAAGCAGAAGTGCGGCCCGTGCGCGAAGGCCAGATGGTCGGCGGCGTTCGCGCGGCGGACGTCGAACCGATCGGGGTCGGGGAAGACCGCCGGATCCCGGTCGGCGCCGGCGATGGACACGCGCACCAGGTCGCCCTTGCGGACGGCCGCCCCGCCGAGGGCGACGTCCCGCGTGGCGTAGCGGTCCACGACCGAGGCGGACGGCTCGAACCGCAGCGACTCCTCGATCGCGGCGTCCAGCAGCGCGGGCTCGGCCCGGACCAGGGCGAGCTGCTCGGGGTGGGCGAGCAGGTGCAGTGCCGCGTTGGAGATCATGCCCTCGGTCGTGTCGATGCCGCCGAACATCAGCACGGCCGCGTTCGAGGTGACCTCCTCGGCGGTGAGGCCCTCCTGCTGGTGCGCGGCCTCCGCGAGCAGCGACGACGATCCCGGGACGCCGATCGCCTCGTGGACGGCCGCGCTCAGCCGTTCGTAGGCGTCGCCCGCCCGGCCCGGGCGACCGGCGGTGATGTCGGAGACGGCCACCACGAACGCGTCGTACCAGGACCGGACGGTGGTGGCGTCGACGCCTTTCAGGCCGAGGGCCTCGGCCACGACGGCGACGGCGAGCGGGCCGGCCAGGTCGCCCCGCAGCTCGGCCCGCCCGGCGGGCGCGAACCCGGCGACGAGCCGGTCCACCTCGGCCTGGACGAACGCGGTGAACCGGGCACGCGTCTGGGCTGGGCGGAACGGGCGGGCGAACGGCTCGCGGTGGCGGGTGTGCGTCCGCCCGTCCAGCGACAGCATGCTGGGGCCGACGACCTGCGCGGTGGAGAACCGCGGGTCGTCGACCGTGAACGCCGCCGCGTCGCGCATCACCCGCAGGGCGAGCTCGTGCGAGGTGACGAGCCAGCCGTCGAAGGCGGGCAGCCACGAGACCGGCTCGCGGGCACGCAGCCGGGCCAGGAGCGGATGCGGGTCGTTCTCCAGCTCCTCGACCGTGGCCGCCGCGCCGACAGGGAACATCGCTGGCAGAGGAGTCATTCCAGCGAGCGTAGCCGCCTGATCGTCATGCGGCGGTGGCGCGGTCCTCCCACCAGGTGCGGCCGGGGCCGGGGAGGGTGTGGATCGGGTCGTAGTACTCGTACCGGCGGTTGAGCGCCTCGGGGTCGGCGGCCTCCAGGGCGGTGCGGTAGTTCTTGGTCCAGTACGAGATGCCGCGCTCGCGGTCGTAGTCGGCGAGCTGGTGCACCCATCGCTTCCCGACGTAGGGCACGTCGCAGACGATGCGCGGGGTGGCGAACCCGGGCAGGTAGCCCATGATGGCGTGCTGCAGCTCCTGCGCCTCCCACACCGCGACCCGCCAGTGCTCGGCGTAGGGGATCATGTCGCACATGTAGAGGTAGTACGGCAGGATCCCGGCCTCGTCGAGCAGCGCGAACGACAGGTCCAGCAGCTGCGCGGGGGTGGTGTTGACGCCGCGGAGCAGGACGCCCTGGTTGCGAACGTCGCGGATGCCGGTGTCGAGCATCGCCTTGGCCGCGCGGGCGACGAGCGGGGTGACCGACTGGGCGGCGTTGACGTGGGTGTGGACGGCGATCTGCACGCCGCGTTCCTGCGCCTTGGTGGCCAGGCGTTCCATGCCGGCGCGGACCTCGTCCTGCAGCCAGTGCTGCGGCAGGCCCATCAGCGCCTTGGTGGCCAGCCGGATGTCGCGGATGTTGTCGACGTCGAGGAGGGCGTCCACGAACGACTCCAGGCGCGGCCAGGGCAGGTTGGCCACGTCGCCGCCGGAGACCACGACGTCGCGTACGCCGGGGGTGCGGCGCAGGTAGTCGAGCATGGCGCCGTGCCGGTCGGGGGCCTTGATCGTGAACTTGTGCTTGTCCACGGCCGGGGTGGACGTGCCGACCAGGTCCATGCGGGTGCAGTGCCCGCAGTACTGCGGGCAGGTCGGGAGGAGCTCGGCCAGGACCTTGGTGGGGTAGCGGTGGGTGAGCCCCTCGACCGCCCACATCTCGGCCTCGTGCAGGGAGTCACGCGAGGAGTAGGGGTGGGACGGCCAGTCGGTCCGGCGGTCGCCGAAGACCGGGATCATGTACCGGCGCACCGGGTCGGCGAGGAAGGCCGCGGTGGAGGTCACGTCCATGGTGTTGACCATCTGGGGCGTGACCAGCATCGACATGGTGGCGCGTTCGGCCTGGTCGCGCTCCAGGTCGGCGTAGAACGACTCGTCGAGCAGGTCGCCCATGACGGCGCGGAGCTGCCGGATGTTCTTGACGCAGTGCGCGCGCTGCCACTGGGCCGACTCCCACTCCTGCTCCGTGACGTCCCGCCAGCCGGGGAGGCGCCGCCAGTCCGGTTCCTCCAAAGGCCGGCGCCGATACACGTACGGCTGGTCCGAAATCCCGGCATCGCCGCCCGCGGCGCGGGCTTCGGGATGCAGAGCAGTGGTCATCGTTGACCCCCTCGCGCGAAACACTTGAACGAAATCTTGTCTGGGACGGACGTTACGGGAAGAATTTCGTATAAACCAGTGGTACCCCGGACATCCTCCGGTAAGACATTTCGGACAGCAGAGTTGAGGCGGGCGGATAGGTGACCGATCCACGCACGAGCACGTCCCCTGTCGGGCTCCACCGGGTCCTGGAGCCGTGCGGCGTCCTGCCCCAGGCGGCGGCGCGGCTCGACACCGACCCCCGGATCCGCGCCGACGAGGTGCGGGTACGGGTGGAGCGGCTCAATCTCGACGCCGCCTCCTACCGGCAGCTGCACACCGCGCACGGCGGCGATCCCGAGGCCGTCCGCCGCGAGGTGCTGGCGATCATCGATGAGCGCGGCAAGATGCAGAACCCGGTGACCGGCTCGGGCGGGATGCTCGTCGGCGTCGTCGAGGAGGTGGGACCGGGCTCGCCGCTGGGCCTCAAGCCGGGCGATCGGATCGCGACGCTGGTGTCGCTCACGCTCACCCCGCTCGCGATCACCGACGGGCTGGCCCGCTGGGACGGCCGGTCCGAGCAGATCCCGGCCGAGGGTCACGCGATCTTGTTCGCGCGTTCGATCGCCGCCGTCCTGCCCGCCGACCTTCCGGTGCCGCTGGCGCTGTCGGTGATGGACGTCTGCGGCGCGCCCGCGCTCACCCATCGTGTGGTCCGCCGGTACAAGGGGCCTGGCGGACCCGCGTCGGGCGATCCGGCGCCCGGTGGACCGGTGGTGGCGGTGCTGGGGGCGGCGGGCAAGAGCGGGTCGCTGTCGCTGGCGGCGGCCCGCCGCGCCGGCGCGGCCCGGACGATCGGGCTGGTGCCCATCGAGGACGAGGAACGCCGCCTGGCGGCGACCGGCCTCGCCGACAGGGTCGTGCGGGCCGACGCGCGCGACCCGGTCGCGGTGGCCGAGGCCCTCGGCGAGCCCGCCGACGTGACCGTGGTCTGCGTGGACGTGCCGGGCTGCGAGCACGGCGCGATCCTGGCCACCGCGCCCGGCGGCACGGTGATCTTCTTCTCGATGGCGACCTCGTTCGCCGCCGCCGCGCTGGGCGCCGAGGGCCTGGCGGCCGACGTCACGATGCTGGTCGGGAACGGCTACGTCCCCGGGCACGTCGATCTGGCGTTGGACTTGTTCAGGTCGGAACCGGCGATTCGCGCGTTGTTCACCGCCCGGGAGGGCGGTGAACAACCAGAATGACCGGGACGAACCACCCGGAATATCGAGGAGCACTGTGATGGCGAGCATCACCCGGTCACTGCGCGAGCGTGACCCCAGGCAACGCCAGGACCAGATCGTGGAGGTGCTGGTCGACGCCTTCTCCGACCTGATGGAGCGCAGTCCCGCCGAGTTCCGCCGCCGCTTCCGCAAGATGGCCTCGGACCCGTTCGCGTTCTACCGGGGGAGCGCCTGCCTGTTCTACGCCGACATCGTCGACGACGAGGATCCGTGGGCCGACGAGCGCACGGGCCGCGTCTGGATCCAGGGCGACCTGCACGCGCAGAACTTCGGCACCTACATGAACGACGACGGCATCTTCATCTTCGACGTCAACGACTTCGACGAGGCCTACGTCGGGCACTTCACCTGGGACGTCAAGCGCCTGGTGGCCAGCCTGGCGCTGCTGGCGTGGAGCAAGGCCATCTCCGACTCCGACATCCAGCGGCTGATCGAGACCTACGTCCGCGCCTACGTCGACCAGGTCCGCCACTTCGCCGAGCACGACACCGACCACGACCGCAAGTTCGCGCTGACCCTCGACAACACCGACGGCTATATCCGCGCGGTGCTGGTGGCGGCGCTGGCCAACACCCGCATCGAGCTGCTCGGCGAGATGACGCTGGTCGACCAGCAGGAGCGGCGGTTCCGCAACCGGCCGGGCGTGCGCCGCCTGGGCGACGAGGAGCGGGCCAAAGTGGAGGCGGCGTACGAGGCGTACCTGCAGACGATCCCCGTCGACAAGCGGCTGCGGCCCATCACCTACCAGGTGAAGGACATCGTGGGCGCCTCCGGGTTCGGCATCGGCTCGGCCGGGCTGTCGGCGTACAACATCCTGGTGGAGGGCAACAGCCAGGCCCTGGAGAACGACGTCATCCTGTCGATGAAGCAGGGCAACGTCGCCGCGCCCAGCAGGGTCGTCGACGACCCGCGCATCCGCGACTACTTCCAGCACCACGGCCACCGCACCGCGGTCTCCCGGCGCGCGCTGCAGGCCAACACCGACCCGTGGCTCGGCCACACCGAGCTGGACGGGGTGGGCTACGTCGTCCAGGAGCTCTCCCCCTACGAGGAGGACCTGGACTGGTCGGCCCTCACCGAGCCCGAGGACATGCTGTCGGTCCTGGACGACCTCGGCCGCGCCACCGCCAAGATCCACTGCGTCTCCGACTCCGACTCCGACCACACCCTGGTCGGCTTCCAGGTGGAGGACGCCATCAACGCGGTGATCGGCCCGGACGAGAAGGCCTTCGTCGAGGCGATGGTGGCGTTCGGCATGGAGTACGCCACGGTCGTCCGCGACGACCACCGGCTCTTCGTCGACGCCTTCCGCAACGGCCAGATCCCGGGCCTGTAGAGGAGCGCCCGAGGGATCCCGGCGGCTCCCGCGACTTTTCCCGGGCTCCCGAGTCACGCCCGGCGGCTCTCGCCGCACTCACCAGACGACGGATGGGGCACGCGGGCCGCCGGCACGTCCCGGGCCGGCGGGCCGGGCCCCTGGGTGAGGGGAGGAGCCGTGGTGAACGATCCGGCTCTGGTCGCCGCGGCGGTGGCGTCGATCGGCACCGCCGCGGGCGTGGCGACGACATGGCTGCACACGCGCGCCTTCCTGAACGCGCCACCGACCAGCTGGAGGCCCGGCTCGCGGACACCGTCGATACGGCCGTCCACCTGAAGCGGGTCACCGGTCGCAAAGGCACCGGAGTCACCCGCCACAGCGGCCTCGCCGAGGGCCGCCCGCGCCGATCATTGGCCCGGCGGCTGTCGTTCGCCGGTGCGCGGCTGGCGTGGTGGACGGCCTGGGCGCTCGCCCTCGGCGGTCTTCTGGTGGTGACGACGCTGCTCGGCGCCGTGGGCGGATCGGCGTCGCTGGTGTGGGCCGTCTCCCTGGGCGGCACGATCGCGTCCGCCGTCGTGGTGCCGGTGGTGGGCTTCACGATCAACCAGTTCATGCTGACCAGGAGAGGGCGGGCCCTGGCGGGCTCGGTGGCGGAGATCAGGGCGCTCAAGGAGAGTGACGCGGCGGCGTTCAGCCGGCCCTTGGCGGTGTTGTTGCGCGGCGACCGCGGCCTCCAGGCCGCCGCCGCGCGGCGGCCTGGCTCGCCCGCGCCGGGCTTCCGTGCCGAATGGGATGAGTCGCCACCGAAGGGAGGGCAGCCCCGGAGCTTCTGGCATTCGCTCACCGACGCCGAACGCGCGGCGTTTGGCGCGCCGGGAGCGGTCAGCCGTCATGGTCGAGCGGGAACTGCACGATCTTCGCCGTGGACGTCGCCGGGTTCGCGTCTCACACCCGCGACGACGACGACCGGAGATTCGTCCGCGAGACGATCTTCCGGATGCTGGAGCAGGCGTTCTCGAGTTCGGGGCTTCGTCTTCCCGACTATTACCGGGAGGATCGGGGCGACGGCGTCCTCATCATCGTTCCGCCCGACGTCCCCACCCGGACCGTCGTGGATCCGATGCTCGCACGGCTGGAGACCGAGTTGCGGCGGCACAACCAGCGGGCGGCCGCGCCGGTCAGGATCCAGTTGCGGGCCGCTCTGCACGTCGGCCCGGTGGTGGGGGACCTCCACGGCGTCTTCGGGAACGCCATCACCCAGGCCGCGCGGCTGCTGGAGGCGCCCGTGCTCAAGAGCGGCCTCGCCGAAAGCGGGGGCGATCTCGGCTTCATCACCTCGGCGTACGTGTACGAGTCGGTCATCAGAGAGGGGCCCGGCTTCGTGGATCCGTCCCTGTACCAGCCGGTCGAGATTCAGGTCAAGGAAACCGAGCTGAGCGCGTGGATGTACCTCGCCAACGGCAATTCCCTGCGAGCCGTCACCTCGCCCGGATACTCCTGATACACCGGCGGTTTCCGGAAGTTCGAGGTGGGGCGGTTGAGGTTCTTGCGGATTGGGGGCGGTTTGCCGCAAGATCTTCCGTAGTAGTCCCATCACTACGGACGATTGTTCGAGGGGGTCGGCAATGACGCCGCAGCGAAAACTCGATCTCGATCCGGCGGTGGCCGGGCGGGCCAGACGGCTGGCCGCCCGCGCCGCCGAGCCGATCATCGAGATGGCCCGGACCCACACGACCGTCTCGGTGGAACGGGCACTGCTGCGGCTGGCCGGGCTCGGCGGCGCCGACAGCGACGGCCGCCCCTGGGTCAACCATCTCGCCGACGCCGTCCGCGGCCAGGTGGGCCTGGAGCACGGCGTGGCCCTCCCGGTGTGGGACGCGCTGGTCAACGGGCCCTATGGTTCGCTGACCGAGCTCGCCGAGGCCGCGGCGCGGGGGCGGGTGTCCTTCCGGCTGCCCGCGGGGACCGACGCGGCGAACGCTCGGGAGGCGGCGCGGCGGGCGGCCCGGGCCGGGATCACCGCGATCGACCGCCGGCGGGCCGAGCGGGACCGGGTGCTGGCCGAGGTCGGCGACCCGGCGCAGCCGTGGATCTACCTGATCGTCGCCACGGGGGACATCTACGAGGACATCCCGCAGGCGCAGGCCGCCGCGCGGGAGGGCGCCGACGTGGTCGCGGTGATCCGGTCGACCGGCCAGTCGCTGCTGGACTTCGTGCCGGAGGGGGCGACACGGGAGGGCTACGCCGGCACGTATGCCACGCAGGAGAACTTCCGGCTGATGCGGGCCGCCCTCGACGACGTCTCGCGGGAGCTCGGGCGGTACGTGCGGCTGACCAACTACGCCTCGGGGCTGTGCATGCCCGAGATCGCGACGCTGGCCGGGCTCGAGCGCCTGGACATGATGCTCAACGACTGCATGTACGGGATCATCTTCCGCGACATCAACCCGCGCCGCACGTTCATCGACCAGCGGTTCTCGCGGCAGATCCACGCGCGCGCCGGGATCGTCATCAACACCGGCGAGGACAACTACCTCACGACGGCCGACGCGGTCGACGCGGCGCACACCGTCATCGTCAGCCAGCTGCTCAACGAGCGGTTCGGGCACGAGGCGGGCCTCGCCGACGGCCAGCTCGGGCTCGGCCACGCGTTCGAGATCAACCCGGCGGTGCCCGAGTCGTTCCGGCTGGAGCTGGCGCACGCCCAGCTCGTCCGCGAGCTGTTCCCCGACGCGCCGCTGAAGTACATGCCGCCGACCAAGCACATGAGCGGCAACATCTTCGCCGGGTACCTGCTCGACGCGTTCTTCAACCTCGCCGGCGTCATGACCGGCCAGTCGATCATCCTCATCGGGATGATGACCGAGGGCATCCACACGCCCTGGCTGTCGGACCGCGACCTGGCGCTGGAGAACGTGCGGTACGTCCGCGACGCCTGCGGCGGCCTCGCCGACGACTTCGTGCCGCGCCCGGACGGGTTCGTCGCCCGGCGCGCACGGCAGGTCCTGTCGGAGTCGATCGACCTGCTCGACAAGATCTGTGACGACGGGCTGCTGACCGCGATCGCCGACGGCACGTTCGGCATCACCCGCCGGCCCGCCGACCGCGGCAAGGGCCTGGACGGCGTCGCCGAGCGGGCCGGCGGGTACTTCAACCCCGCCATCGAGATCCTCGACAGTGAGGACCCGCACGCCCACCACGGCGTCCACTCAGAGGAGGTGCCGGCATGACCCCACCGCCAGGAAGCACGCATCCCGCGGGAAGCGCGGACACCCAGGCCCCGGCCGAGCCCGCCGACACCCGGCAGGTCATCCGGCCCTACGGCGACACCACCGGCGACGCCATGGTGCAGGTCTCCTTCACCCTGCCCGTCCCGGCGGGCAAGCGCGCCGAGGCGGCCGCCCTCCAGCTCGCCGGGAAGATGGGACTCGACCCGGCCAGCGTGGTGCACGCCAAGCCGATGGGCCCCGACTTCACGTTCTTCATCGTCTACGGGCGGGTCGGCCACCTGATCGATTACGCCTCCATTCCCGTGCCGGAGGGCCGGGAGTACCCGCTGCTGGGCGCCAAGGAGGTCAACCTGGCGATCCGCGCGGCGCTGGGCCGGCGGCTGGTGATCGTGGGCGCCTGCATCGGCACCGACGCCCACACCGTCGGGATCGACGCGATCCTCAACGTCAAGGGCTTCGCGGGGGAGAAGGGCCTGGAGTACTACCGCGAGATCCAGGTGGTCAACATGGGCGCCCAGGTCACCGTCGAGGAGCTCGTCGAACGCGCCAAGGCCGACAACGCCGACGCCGTCCTGGTCTCCCAGGTGGTCACCCAGAAGAACGCCCACCTGCACAACACCAAGCAGATGGCGGCCGCCTTCCACGCCGAGTACCCGACGGCCGTCGCCGCCGGGATGGGCCGCCCGCTGCTGGTGGTCGGCGGCCCCCGCTTCGACACCGTCACGCCCGCGGATCTCGGCGTCGACCGCATCTTCGGCAAGGGCACCACGCCCGCCGAGGTCGCCAGCTACCTCGTCCACGCGCTGCTGCCCGGGGAGGCCGCCCAGTGACCGGTCCGGACCTGGAGGGGCTGACGGTCACGCACCGCCGGTACGTGCCGTACTCCCACGCCCACTACGCCGGTGACCTCGTCGACGGCGCCTACGTGCTCGGGCTGTTCGGCGACGTCGCCACCGAGGTGTGCATCCGCACCGACAACGACGAGGGGCTGTTCGCCTCCTACTCCGACGTGCAGTTCCGCGCGCCGCTGCGGGCCGGCGACGTGGTCGAGGCGACCGCGACCGTCGTCCGGGTGGGGCGCCGCAGCCGGACGCTGGAGTTCGAGGCGCGGGTGGTGTGCCGTGGCAGTTCGGGAATGAGCACGCCGGGCAAGGGCGCGTCGGCCGCCGAGGTGCTCGGCGAACCGATCATCGTGGTCACCGCGACCGGCACGGTCGTGGTGCCCGAACCGGCGCGGCCGAAGTTGTGACCGCCGTGACCACCGTGATTTGCGAACCCTCGCCGATCATGGTTTTCACCTTGTGAAACAAGGGATCCCCGCAGAACGTGAGGCGGTTGACAAGGGCCCGGAAGCCGGTAGTTTTGCTGCAGTCCAGCACGGGACTCACCGATCGGCCGCTCGAGGCGCCACCGGACACCGCGCCGCGACGGGCACGAGTGCGGATTCGCTCCCATCCCGTCCCAGCCAGGTGCAGGTGACCGGCAGCCGGCGTCACGGCGGAGCCGCCCGATCGGGCGGGGGCTTGGACCCGGGAAGGGCCCGGACATCCAGGAGAAAACGGAGCATCATCGTTCTCACCGCCTGTGAGACGACTCCGGCCCGATGGATGTCACGGGCCCTCTCCCGTGCCCTCCTTTGCTCGGTCAGGATGGTCGTGCCAGCCCCTCCTGCGCGGTAGCGTTCCCGCCAGTGGTGTTATCGACAAGGAGCCATGGTGGCGCAGGAGACCCTCCCGGACCGGACACCGCCCGCGGCCGGTTCCGCCGGTGAACCCGGCACCGCTGGCGAGCCCGATACCGCCGGTGAGCACGGTTCGGTCGGCGAGCCCGGCGACGGCGCCCCTCGCGGGCGTGCCGCGCGCCTGGCGGCGTTCGGGCGGACCAATGGCCGCGCCGGGTGGCCGCGGACGCTGCTGGCGATCGCCTCCGGGCTCGTCATGTGGCTGGCGTTCCCGCCGATCGACCTGTGGCCGCTGGCGCCCGTCGGCGTGGCGATGTTCACGCTGGCCCTGCGCGGGCTGCGCGGCCGTACCGCCGGGTGGCTCGGCTTCGTCGGCGGCGCCGCGTTCTTCCTGCCCGTCCTCACCGGCATCGCCAAGATCGGCCCGGACGGCTGGATCCTGCTGAGCCTGGTCCAGGCGCTCTACTTCGTCCCGCTGGGGGCCGGTATCGCGCTGGTGACCCGGTTGCGCGCGTGGCCGGTATGGGCCGCGGCCCTGTGGGTCGCCGAGGAATTGCTGCGCGGCACCGTGCCGTTCGGCGGCTTCCCCTGGGCCCGGCTGGCGTTCAGCCAGACCGCGGCCCCGCTCACCCCGTACGCCTCCGTCGGCGGCGCGCCGCTGGTCACCTTCCTCACGGCCCTGATCGGCGCCTTGCTGGCCTGCGCCGCGGTCGTCGTGCTCGGGCACCGGCACGGCCCGGCGAAGGCCGCCGCCCGGCCGCTGGCGGTCGCGCTGGGCGCCGCCGCGGTGATCGTCGGCGGTGGCCTGGTGATCCCGACGCCCGCCGAGGGCAAGCCGGTCACGGTCGCCGTCATCCAGGGCAACGTGCCCCGGCTCGGCCTTGACTTCCAAGGGCAGCGCAAGGCCGTGCTCGACAACCACGTCAAGCAGACCCGTGAGCTGGCCCGGCAGGTGCGCGCCGGCCAGGCCGCGCGGCCCGAGCTGGTGGTGTGGCCGGAGAACGCCAGCGACCTCGACCCCTACGCCGAGCCCGACGCCTACACCGCCATCGACGGCGCCGTCCGCGACATCGGCGTCCCGGTGCTGGTCGGCGCCCTCGTCGACACCCCCGACGGCAAGCGCGTGGAGAACCGCGGCATCGTGTGGGACCCGCGCAGCGGCCCCGGCGACTACTACGTCAAGCGGCACCCCGTCCCGTTCGGCGAGTACCTCCCGTTCCGCGACGTCCTCACCAAGCTGATCACTCGCTTCGAGCGGATCCCGCGCGACTTCGCCAAGGGCACCCGCTCGGGCGTCATGCGGCTGGGGCCGGTCACGATCGGCGACGTCATCTGCTTCGAGGTCGCCTACGACAAGGAGGTACGCGACGTCGCCGCGGGGAACCTCCTGGTCGTGCAGACCAACAACGCCACCTACGGCAAGACGAGCCTGCCGCCCCAGCAGATCGCCATGTCCCGGCTGCGCGCGGTGGAGCATGGCCGTACGATCTTGGTGGCGGCGACGAGCGGCATCAGCGCGATCGTGGCACCGGACGGCACGATGATCGACCGGTCCCGCGAGTTCACACCCGACATCCAGGTGGCGAGCGTGCCGGCGCGCACCTCGCGTACGCTGTCCGACCGGCTCGGGGCCACGCCGGAACGGGCGCTCGCGCTGCTGGCCGTAGGGGCGGCCGGTGTGGCCGTGGCGACCACCCGCAGGAAGAACGAGGGGAAGTAGACACCGATGGAGATCCCAGCCGAGCTCGGCAGGGTGCTCGTGATCATCCCGACCTACAACGAGCGGGACAACATCAAGAGCATCGTCGGGCGGGTGCGAGAGGCCGCGCCGTCGGTGGACCTGCTCGTGGTCGACGATGCCAGCCCCGACGGCACCGGTGACCTCGCCGACGCCCTCGCCGAGTCCGACGAGCACGTCAAGGTGCTGCACCGGACCGGCAAGGAGGGCCTCGGCCCCGCCTACATCGCGGGCTTCCGGTGGGCGCTGGACCGCGGCTACGACGTCATGGTCGAGATGGACGCCGACGGCTCCCACCAGCCCGAGGAGCTGCCCCGCCTGCTCGCCGCCCTCGTCGACGCCGACCTGGTGATCGGGGCGCGCTGGGTGCCGGGCGGCAAGGTCCTCAACTGGCCCAAGAGCCGGGAGGCGCTGTCGCGCGGCGCCAACACCTACACCCGCCTCATGCTGGGCGTGCCGCTGCACGACGCGACCGGCGGCTACCGCGCCTTCCGCGCCGCGACCCTGCAGAAGATCGGCCTGGACGGCGTCGACTCGCGCGGCTACTGCTTCCAGATCGACCTCGCGCTGCGCGCCCTGCGGCAGGGCCTGAAGGTCGCCGAGGTGCCGATCACGTTCGTCGAGCGCACCCACGGCAGCAGCAAGATGAGCCGCGACATCATGGCCGAGGCGATGCTCCGCATCACCCGGTGGGGTGTGGAGGCCCGGACGGCCAAGCTGCGCTCCCGCCGCTGAGCCGCCGGCCCGGCGGCGCGTGACTGGGCGGCGCCTGGCCGGGCGGGGCCTGGCTCGGCGGCGCCGCGTTCGCCCTGCGCATACTCCCGCCGCCGGGGAAACGATCGGCGTGCGCCCGGCGTTGACAGGGGCAGAGAGACCAACCCTCCTACGCGAAGATGGAACCATGCTGGCGCTCGTGATGGTCCTGGCGTTCCTGGTGATGCCGATCCTGGAGATCTACGTGATCATCCAGGTGGGCGAGGTGATCGGCGGCTGGTGGACCGTGGCGCTGCTGCTGGCCGAGAGCCTGCTGGGCGGCTGGATCGTCCGGCGTGAGGGCCGGCGGGCCTGGCGGGCGCTGCAGGACACGCTCCAGCGCGGCGTCATGCCCGACCGCGAGCTGGCCGACGCGGCGCTGGTCCTGGTCGGTGGCGTGCTGCTGCTGACGCCCGGGTTCGTCACCGACCTCTTCGGCTTCCTGTTCGTGCTGCCGTTCACCCGGCCGGTGGTGCGGCGCCTGCTGGTCGCGTACGCGGGACGGCGCGTGAAGATCGCGCAGACGCGGGTCGGCCCGATGTTCCCCACCGGCGGCGCGGGCTTCGACCCGTTCGGCGCGGCCCCCGGCGGCTCCCAGAGCACCGGCGCGCCCCGCGGGCCGGTGGTCCGGGGCGAGGTCGTCGACGAGGACGACAAGCGCCCCTGAGACCCCCTCAGCCGCCTCCTGCGCACCGGAAAAGCAGCAGGGCCCGTACCGTCGGGTGACGGTACGGGCCCTTTCAGCTGATCATGCGGTCTTCCTGCGCCCCGCTCTCAGGATCGCCAGGCGCTCGGCGAGGACCTCCTCCAGGTCTTCGAGCGTCCTGCGCTCCATCAGCATGTCCCAGTGGGTGCGCGGGGGCTTGCCCTTCTTCGCTTGGGGCAGTTCCCCGTCCACCCGCAGGGCGGTGGCGCCGCAGTTGCGGCATTCCCAGGTCATCGGCACCTCGGCCTCGGCTGCGAGCGTCACGGTGAACCGGTGGCCCTTAGTACAGGTGTAGTCCACCTCTTGCCGAGGGGCCAGATCGGTGTTGCGATCGTTCTCGTAGCTCGTCGCTCCGAGTCGGGTGCCGCGAAGTGCGCGCTCGGCCATCGTCACGTGCCTCCCAGACGGCTTGCGGTCTTGTACTCACCAACGCTCCATGCCGAGACAAGATTCCCGCCGGAGGCCGGATCCAACCCTGTAGTTTCGGCCGTCCTGCGCCCTCCGGGAGAAAGTTTCAGCGTCCGGGCCCCTTGCGGGAACTGAGAACGTCGTCTATCAGGCCGTACTCCAGTGCCTCGGCCGCGGTCAGGAACCGGTCGCGGTCGATGTCGGCGGCGACCTCGGCCAGGTCCCGGCCGGTGGCCTCGGCCAGGATCTCCTCCATCCGTTCCCGCATGCGGATGATCTCCCGCGCCTGGATCTCCAGATCGCTGGACTGGCCGCGCTGGACGTCGATGGCCGGCTGCTGGATGAGGATCCGGGAGTTGACCAGCGCGGCCCGCCGCCCCCGGGTGCCCGCGGCCAGCAGGACCGCCGCGGCCGAGCTCGCCTGCCCGATGCAGGTGGTCTCGATCTCGGGCCGGATGTACTGCATGGTGTCGAGGACGGCCAGCATCGAGGTCAGGGATCCGCCGGGGGAGTTGATGTAGAGGCTGATGGGCCGGTCGGGGTCCATGCCCTCCAGCGCGAGCATCTGCGCGGTGACGTCGTTGGCGGCGGTGTCGTCGACGAGGGTGCCGAGGAAGATGATGCGGTCCTCGAACAGCTTGTTGTACGGGTTCATCTCCTTGACCCCGTACGAGGTGCGCTCGACGAACGACGGCAGCACGTAGCGGGCCTCGGCCCGCGCCTCGCGTCTCGTCATGACCCGACCCGCTCGGTGCTGTCGATGACGTGGTCGACCATCCCGTACTCCCGGGCCTGCTCGGCGGTGAACCAGCGGTCCCGGTCGGCGTCGGCCTCGATCTTCTCCAGCGGCTGGCCGGTGTGGTGGGCGGTCCGCTCGGCCAGGGTGCGCTTGAGGTAGAGCAGCTGCTCGGCCTGGATCTTGATGTCGGACGCGGTGCCGCCGACGCCGCCGTGCGGCTGGTGCATCATGATCCGCGCGTGCCGCAGCGCGTACCGCTTGCCCGTGGTGCCGGCGCACAGCAGGAACTGTCCCATCGAGGCCGCCATGCCCAGCGCGACGGTCGAGACGTCGTTGGGCACGAACTGCATCATGTCGTAGATCGCCATCCCGGCGTCCACCACGCCGCCGGGGGAGTTGACGTAGAGCGTGATGTCGCGCCGCCCGTCCTGCGCCGCCAGCAGGAGCAGCTGCCCGCACACCCGGTTGGCGAGCTGGTCGTCGACCTCCTGCCCCACGAAGACGATCCGCTCCGCGAGCAGCCGCTCGTACAGTGCCGCCTCCGCCAGCATGGGCGCCTCCGCCACCGTGGCCTTCATCCTCGGCGCGAACACCTCGGTTCCGCCGCCGCCGAACCCCGGCCCCTGCGTTCCGTTCATGGGCGCATCTCCTCCTGATCTGTACAGTTGGTACGAGATGAACGAAGCGTACGTTTCGTACGGCCGAGGAGGCTAGGGAGGTTCGCTATACGATGAATCCTGTGGATGTGCCGGTTACGGAAGCGCGAGCCAACTTCGCCGATCTGGTCAATCGGGTCTCTTACACGGGGGAGCCGATCGCGTTGACCCGTCGTGGCCGGGTGATGGCCGCCATCGTGTCGGCGGAGGACCTCGAACTGCTGCGGTTGCTGAAGGAAGGCCGGATCGACCTGACGCAGGCCGGCCCGGGCACGGAGGCGGCCGAGCAGAGGCCGGTGGCCGCGCCTCAGCCGATGCGCATCGCGGCCCAGTACCGCCCGCCCGGCCCGCCGCCGCGTCCGCCGGGCTTCGGCCGCTGACCCCCGGGTTCGGGCGGCTAGGGGCGGTTAAGGGGCGGTGATGGCGCGGGGCCAGAGGCCTCGCGCGCCCATGACGTGCCGGAGCGTGGTGAGCTCGTCGGTCATGATGCCGTCGATGCCGAAGTCGAGAAGGCGGTCCATGTCGGCGGCGTCGTTGACCGTCCAGGCGTGGACCTTCAGGCCGAGGTCGTGGGCCTTGGCGACGAACGCCTCGGTGACGAAGGGGACGCGGCCGAGGCCGTGCGGGACCTGGGCGCAGGCGATGCCGGTGGCGGCGAGGCGGACGAGCTTGTCGGTGGCCCCGCCGTAGGACTTGGCGCGCAGCGCCATCACGCCGCGGGGGCCCAAAGACATGCACACGTCGCGGTCGGTGAACAGCGGGAGGCGGGCGCGCATCTGGGCGAGGCGGCGGGTCGAGAACGAGGTGATGCAGACCCGGTCCCAGGCCTTGGTGCGGTGCAGCGCCTGGGCGAGGGGGCCGATGACGGGGGCGTCCTTGAGGTCGATGTTGACGCGGGCCTTGGGCCAGGAGCCGAGGATGTCCTCCAGGCGGGGGATGGGCTCGGTGCCGGCGATGCGGGCCTTGGCGACGTGGGCGTAGGGGAGCCGGGAGATCGCGCCGGAACTGTCGGTGACCCGGTCGAGGGTGCGGTCGTGGAAGGCGACCACGACGCCGTCGGCGGTGGCGTGCGCGTCGGTCTCCAGGTAGCGGTAGCCGAGGTCGATGGCGCGCTGGAAGGCGGCCATGGAGTTCTCCGGGCGGCTCCCGGCGCCGCCGCGGTGGGCGAACGGGATCGGGCCGGGATGGTCCAGGAAGGCGTAGCTGCGCGGCACTCACCCGATTATGTCGGGCCTTGCGGGCTTGCGCGATCCGGGCTCGACCTTACTTTGTCAAGGCGGTGGGCACTGCTACCGTCCTGAGGTTGAAACCCGTGACGAGAGGTGCGCCTGGTGGCTGACGTGAACGACTACAGAGCCGCGTTCGAGATGGTCGACGTGGACGGTGACGGCTACATCTCGACCGCCGAGCTGAAGAACCTCATGCGCGCGCTGGGCGGGCAGGTCAGCGACACGCGCGCGGTGGAGGTCGTGGTGCAGGCCGACGCCAACGGGGACGGCAAGATCTCGCTGGAGGAGTTCGCGGCGCTGCTCGGCAACTAGCGGGCGTTCCCGGCGGCCGACAGGACCGGCGACCGGCGGGCTCGGTCTAGCGGGCCCATTCGCGGCGGCGGGCCTCGCCGAGGGCGATCGCGGTGGCGACCGCGACGTTGAGCGAGCCGACGCGGCCGATCTGGGGGATGTAGGCGACGGCGTCGGCGGCGGCGAGCAGGGCGGGGGAGCAGCCGTGGTCCTCGCCGCCGACGGCCAGGCACACGTCGCCGTCCAGGGGCGCCTCGTGCAGCGGGACGGCGTCGCCGGTGAGCTCGATCGCGACGAGGCGCATG
This sequence comes from Spirillospora sp. NPDC048911, assembly GCF_043198015.1. Classification (NCBI taxonomy): domain Bacteria; kingdom Bacillati; phylum Actinomycetota; class Actinomycetes; order Streptosporangiales; family Thermomonosporaceae; genus Spirillospora; species Spirillospora sp. NPDC048911. The sequence continues at coordinate 380,657 of NZ_JBICUD010000004.1, forward strand.
CCCTCCTTGCGCACGGCGGCCGCGGCCTCGGCGGGCGTGCCGGCGTGCTCCCAGGGGACGAGGCGCTCGGTGCCCAGGGCGGTCTTGGCGACGTTGCGGTGGGTCGGGGGAGTGGCGTTGCCCGCCAGCCAGAGCCGGTCGACGCCGAACACGGCGGCGCTGCGGATGATCGAGCCGATGTTGAACGGCTGGGTGACCGATTCCACCAGGAGGCCGAGCCGGGCGTCGGTGCGCCGCCGCCAGTCGCGGTTGAGGCGTTTGACGTCGGTGGGGCGCAGCTGCTTGCGCTCGGCGGGCGTGGTCATGAGTCGGGGCCTTCTGTGCGGGCGGACACGGCGAGGATGCGGTAGGCGGAGCGGGAGGCGACGCGCCGGGTGGGGAAGCCCTGGTCGTTCAGCCATCGTTGCAGGGAGTCGGAGCCGAGGTGTTTCTGGACGACGAGGTGGGCGGTCCCGGCGGGGGTGAGGCGGGGGAGCCAGGTGAGCAGGAGGTCGTGCAGGGCGGCCTTGCCGATGCGGATCGGCGGGTTGGACCAGATGGCGTCGAAGCGCAGGCCGGGGTCCGTCGCGTCCGCCAAGCAGAACCTTACATTGTCAAGGTCGGCGGTGATGGCATTACGCACGGCTGCGGCGATCGCTCGCTCGTTCACGTCCACGCCCACGACACTCGCCTGCGGCGAGCGACTCGCCATGGTGAGGGCGATGGGGCCGTATCCGCAGCCCAGGTCGAGCAGGGTGCCGGTGGCGGGTGGCGCCGGGGCCGTTTCGAGGAGGATGCGGGTGCCGAGGTCGATCCGGTCGGGCGAGAACATCCCGCGGTCGGTCTCCAGGCGCAGGTGCAGGTCGGGCAGGACGAGGTCGACGCTGCGCGGTTTGCTGGCGGCCTCTGGCTGTTGCGCGAAGTAATGTTCCCCCACGTCGGCCGACCGTATCAGCGCCGGGCGGGTACCGCCGCCGCGGGCGGGCACGGCGGGTGGCACAGCGCGGGTCAGGGCGCAGGTCACGGCGGCGGGCGCGGCGCGGGTCAGGGCATGCGGGAGAACCAGGCGAGCGAGGTGCCGCCGGCGGCGAGCGCGAACAGCAGGGCGATGCCGGTGTAGCGGGCGGACACGTCGCGGTGCTCGGTCTTCCAGCCGAGGGAGCTGCCGATGTTGGCGTAGACCTCCGACAGCTGGTTGCCGTCGGCGGCCTCGTAGGCCTTGCCGGTGGTGCCTTCGGCGAGGCTGCGGAGGGTCTCCTTGTTGACCGAGACGCTGGTGGTCTCGCCTTCGATGTCGACGGTGCCGTAGGGGGTGCCGAAGGCGATGGTGGAGACGGGGACGTGGGCGGCGCGGGAGGCGTCGATGGCCTCCTGGACGGTGCGGCCGGTGGTGTTGTCGCCGTCGGACAGCAGCACGATGTGGGCGGGCGGCGGGTCGTTGCTGGCCTGGGCGTCGAAGGAGCGGACGGCCTGCAGTGAGGTGAAGACGGCCTCGCCGATGGCGGTGCGCTTGGCCAGGACGAGCCGGTCGATGGAGGTGATGGCGGACTCGCGGTCGGCGGAGGGCGCGGCGACGAGGTTGGCGTTGCCGGCGAAGGAGACGACGCCGACGTTGAACCGGCCGGGCAGGTCCTGGATGAACTTCTTGGCGGCCTCCTTGGCGGCGCCGAACCGGTCGGGGGCCACGTCCTTGGCCATCATCGACAGGGAGACGTCGACGGCGACCATGACGGTGGCGCGGTCGCGGGGGACCTTGACGGCGGTGGCGGGCCGCGCGAACCCGATCATCATGAGCAGGAGCATGGCGAGGAAGAGCAGCGCGGCGACGTGGCGGCGCCAGCCCGGCCGTTTGGGCGCGACCTGGGAGAGCAGGGCGAGGTTGGTGAAGCGGACGGCGTAGCGGCCGCGGCGCAGCTGCAGGACGACGTAGGCGCCGGTGAGGATCGGGAGCAGGGCGAGCAGCCAGAGCCGTTCGGGTGACAGGAAGGTCATGGGCGCACCCCCGGCGCGACGGTGCGGCCGGCGGAGCGGCGCTGGCGGAGCGCGAAGCGGGCGACGTCGGCGATCCAGTCGCGGTCGGTGCGCAGGACGAGGTGGTGGGCGCCGCTGCGGCGGAGCGCTGCGCGGGTCTGCTCGCGCTGGGCGGCGGCGGCCGCGGCGTAGCGTTCGCGGACCTTCCTGTTGAGGACGATCTCGTGGACGGCGCCGGTCTCGGGGTCGGCCATCTCGACGAGGCCGATGTCGGGGAGGTCGAGCTCGCGGGGGTCGATGATCTCGACGGCGAGGACCTGGTGGCGGGCGGCGAGGCGGCGCAGGGGGCGTTCCCAGGCCGGTGCGCCGCCGGCGGGCGCGGTGCCCGCGGGGTCGTGGGGGGTGCCGAGGCCGGGCACGGGGTCGTGCGGCGGGAGGAAGTCGGAGATGATCACGCGGAGGCCGCGGCGGGTCTGGCCGCGGTCGAGGGCGGTGATGCCGCCGGCGAGGTCGGGGGCGCCGGCGGCTCGGGGGCCGGGCTGGGCGTCGAGGATGGCCTGGAGGGTGGCGTACATGGCGGCCTTGCCGGTGCGGGCGGGGCGGCGGCGGAGCCCGTCGGGCTGCAGGAGGTAGGAGCCGACGCGGTCGCCGAGTTTGACGGTGAGGAAGCCGACGGCGGCGAGGGCGGCGACGGCGAGGTCGCGTTTGACCATGCGGCCGGTGCCGAAGTCCATGCTGGGGGTGAGGTCGACCAGTGCCCAGGCCTCGAGTTCGTGGTCGGCGATGAGGTCGCGGACGTGGGGGGTGGTGGTGCGGGCGGTGACGGCCCAGTCCATGTGGCGGATGTCGTCCTCGCCGGGCTGGTAGAGGCGTGCTTCGGCGAGTTCGGTGCCGGGGCCGGGGATGAGGCCGAGGTGCTCGCCGTGCAGGAGGCCGTCGAGGCGGCGGGTGACGGCCAGTTCGAGGCGGTTGAGGGGGCGTTCGGGGGCGAGGGCCGCGAGTTTGCGGCTGCGGCGGGGCCGCCGGAGGGAGATCATCGTGCCGCCACCGCGACGCCGTGGTTCCACACCACGCGGGGCGGGGGGACGGCGGCGAGGATCTGGTGGATGACGTCGGCGGTGGCGACGCCGTCGGCGAGGGCGTCGAAGGTGAGCACCAGGCGGTGGGACATGACGTCGCGGGCGACGGCGCGGACGTCGTCGGGCAGGACGTAGTCGCGGCCGTTGAGCAGGGCGAGGCCGCGGGCGGCGGATACCAGGCCGAGGGTGGCGCGGGGGCTGGCGCCGATCTCGATGACGCGGCGCAGGTCGGGCAGGCGGTACTGCTCGGGTTCGCGGGTGGCCATGACGAGGCGGACGATGTAGTCGGCGACGAGTTCGTGGACCGAGACCTCTTCGGCGGCGCGCTGGAGGGCGGTGAGCTGCTCGGTGTCGAGGACCTCGGTGGCCTCGGGCGGGTCGACGCTCATGCGCTGGAGGATCTGGAGTTCTTCGTGGGCGCCGGGGTGGTGGACGTCGATCTTCATGAGGAAGCGGTCGCGTTGCGCTTCGGGGAGCGGGTAGACGCCTTCGGATTCGATGGGGTTCTGGGTGGCGAGGACGATGAACGGTTTGGGCAGGGGGTAGGTCTTGCCGCCCAGGGAGACCTGGCGTTCGGCCATGACCTCCAGCAGTGCCGACTGGACTTTGGCGGGGGCGCGGTTGATCTCGTCGGCGAGGACGAAGTTGACGAAGACGGGCCCGAGCTCGACGTCGAACTGTTCGGTGGAGGGGTGGTAGATGCGGGTGCCGACGATGTCGGAGGGCACCAGGTCGGGGGTGAACTGCAGGCGGGCGAAGGTGCCGCCGACGACCTGGGCGAGGGTGCCCACGGCGAGGGTCTTGGCGACGCCGGGCACGCCTTCGACGAGGCAGTGGCCTCGGGCGAGCAGGGCGACGACCATGCGTTCGACCATGTGCTCCTGGCCGACGATGACCTTTTTGACCTCGGCCACGGTGTCCTGCAGCAGGGCGGCGGCCTGGTCGACGTCGTGGGCGGCGACGGTCATCTGCAAGTCCTCGTCATCTGGGAGTCGTCATGGGAGTCCATCGGCGGTCTGCCGGCGGTCGACGCTGGCCTCCGGGTGCCGGGCGGGCGCCTTTCGACCCTACGCGATCATCTTTACCCAATAGCGCGGTATCCCCACGTCCTCGGTGATCTGCGGGGGCCGGGCGGTTGTAGTGTGGCGCCCATGTCCAGGCCGTTGCCACCGGGGGATCCCGCCCAGCTGGGGCCGTACCGGCTGTCGGCGCGGCTGTCGGAGACCTCCGCCGGGATCGTGTTCCTGGGTGAGGATCATGAGGGGCGGCGCGCGAGCGTGGCGGTGCTGACGCGGGGCGCGGCGGGTGACGCGGCGGCGCGGGACCGGTTCCGCGCGGCGATCACGGCGGCGCTGCCGGGTCCGGGGCGGCCGCCGGAGTTCGGGCCGGAGGGGCCGGCGCCGGTGGTGGCGGCGCGGCCGGACGGCCCGGCGCCGTGGGTGGCGACGCGTTATGACGCCGACCGGCCCGACCGGGCGGGCGCGGAGCGGTTCCTTGATTCGGTGTTGCTGGAGGGGTCGTTCCGGGGCGGCTGGGGCGGCCGGCGGCGGGGGCCGCAGTTCCAGCCGTACTGGCTGGGGTCGGGTGCGCCGGCGCTGGAGCGGCCGCCCGAGCAGGCGCCGCCGCGGCCGGTGGCGGCGGAGCGGGCCGAGCGCGGCCTGGTGTCGGCGATCTTGACGTTGGCGGCGGTGCTGGTGGTGCTGGCGCTGCTGATGATGGTGCTGTTCGCGTGCCAGCCGAAGGTGAAGGACCAGCCGCCGCCACCGCCCGAGCCGACGTTGCAGACGCCGACTCCGTCGCCGCCGCCGACGACGGAGGTTCCGTCGCCGTCGCCGAGCCGGCCGACGCCGTCGCCGGGGGACAGCGGGGGCGATGACGGGGGCGGGCCGGTCTGAGCCTGTTCCGCGTCCGGCCGGGGCCTGGCCTGGTCTGAGCCGGGGGCTTCCGCGGGGATAAGGCGTTGCGTTTCGCCTGGATATGCGGCGATCATGGGCGGATGCTGGAGAGCCTTCTCGCCTTCACGGGCGCCGCGTTCCTGATCGCCATGGCCCCGGGGCCGAGCACGGTCGTCATCATGCGCCAGTCGATGCGGTCGCGCCGCGCGGGGGTGCTGACGACGCTGGGCAACGAGGCGGGTGTGCTGGTGTGGGGGGTGGCGGCCGCGCTGGGCCTGTCGGCGCTGCTGGCGGCGTCGCAGATGGCCTATGACGGGCTGCGGATCGTGGGGGCGGCCGTCCTGGTCTATTTCGGGGCGAAGGCGTTGTGGCAGGCGCGCCGCGGCGCTCCGGCCGCGCAGGCGCCCGCGCTGGAGGCGGCGAGCGTTCCCGAGTCGGGGTGGCGGTCGTTCCGGCTCGGCGTGATCACCAACTTCGCGAATCCGAAGGCCGGGGTGTTCGCGGTGTCGTTCCTGCCGCAGTTCGTGCCCGAGGGCGCGCCGGTGCTGGTGACACTGATCGCGTTCTCGGCGCTGTGGGCCCTGATCGACCTGCTCTGGTACTCGGGCCTGGTGTGGCTGGTGGTGGCGGCGCGGCGGCTGTTCGAGCGGCCGGCGGTGCGGCGCCGCCTGGAGCAGGTGTCGGGTGTGGTCCTGGTCGGCCTGGGCGTCCGGCTGGCGGCCGAGTCCCGCTGACCGGCGCGCCGGCCGTAGCCTGAGACCATGATCACTTTGGACGGTCTCGCCGACCGGTACGTGGACGATTTCGCCGCTCTGGATCCGTGCCGGGCGGCGATGATGGGGATCGCCGGGCAGGAGGCGAACCTCACCGATTACGGCCCGGAGGGTTTCGCCGCGCGCGCCGACCTGTCGCGCCGTACCCTCGCCGAGCTGGACGCGCTGACTGCGGACGGCGGGACGGCCGGGGATACGGGGCGGATCGCGGCCGGGGTGATGCGCGAGCGCCTCCAGGTCGAGCTGGCGCTGGAGGACGCGAAGGTCAACGACAGCTTCCTCGACACCACCGACGGGCCGCTCCAGCGGCTGCGGCAGGCGTTCGAGCTGCTGGACGACGGCCCGCGCACGCCGTGGGAGGCGATGCTGGCGCGGCTGCGGGCGTTGCCGGGCGCGCTGGCGGGGCTGACGGCGAGCCTGTCGCTGGCGCGGCGGGACGGCCGGGTCGCGGCGCGGCGGCAGGTGCTGCGCAACGCGCGTTCCTGCCCGCAGTTCGAGGACTATGTGGCGGGGATCGCGGCCGGGTACGGCGATGGGCCGCTGCGCGGCGAGCTCGACGCGGCGGGGAGGGCGGCCGCGCGGGCGCTGGCGGAGTTCGCGGCGTTCCTGACCGGTGAGCTGGCGGCGGCCGCCCCCGAGCGTGACGCGCTCGGCCGGGACCGCTACGAGCTGGGCGTGCGGGATTTCCTGGGGACGCGGCTGGACCTGGCGGAGACCTACGCGTGGGGGTGGGAGGAACTCGCCCGCATCAACACCGAGATCGACAACGCGGCGGAGCGGATCGTCCCCGCCGAGCCGCTGCGGGTCGTGCTGGCGGCGCTGGACGCCGACCCCAAGTACCGGATCCGCGGCGCCGAGCGGTTCCGCGCGTGGCTGCAGGAGCTGGCCGTCCAGGCCATCGACGACCTGGACGGGACGCACTTCGACATCCCCGCGCCGCTGCGCCGCGTCGACTGCCGGATCCCGAACGAGGAGGGCATCTACTACCTGGCGCCCGCCGAGGACCTGTCGCGGCCCGGCACGGTGTGGTGGGGCGTCACCGACCCCGGGCAGGAGATCGCCACGTGGGGCGTGCCGGCGACGATGTTCCACGAGGGGGTGCCCGGCCACCATCTGCAGGTGGGGGTCACCACGCTCAACACCACGACGCTCAACCGGTTCCAGCGGCTGGGCAGCGAGCTGTTCCCCGGCCACTGCGAGGGCTGGGGCCTGTACGCCGAGCGGCTGATGGACGAGCTGGGGTACTTCACCGACCCCGCGTACCGGCTGGGCCTGTGGGCGGGCGGCCAGCGGTTCCGCGCGGCGCGGATCGTGGTGGACATCGGCCTGCACCTGGAGCTGGAGATCCCTGAGCGGGCGCGGTTCCACGCGGGGGAGCGGTGGACGCCGGAGCTGGCGCTGGAGTTCATGCGCGGCCACACCACCCCCGACATCCCGGTGGCGTTCGAGATCGACCGGTATCTGGGGCGGCCGGGGCAGGCGATCGCCTACAAGCTCGGTGAGAAGGTGTGGCTGGAGGCGCGGGAGGCCGCCCGCCGCCGCGACGGCGCGGCCTTCGACCTGAAGGCCTTCCACCGCCGCGCGCTGGACCTGGGCCCGATGGGCCTGGACATGCTCCGCGCCGAACTCGCGGCCGTCTGACCGCCTGTCCCCGGGGCCCGTCCTCCGGGCCCGCTCTCGGGGTGGATGCCGTCACGGGCCTGGTCCGGGTTCGCCGGCGCGGGTGGTGAGGAAGTCACGTTCGACGGGGTTGCGGGCGGCTTGCGCGGCGCGGCGGTACGCGGCGCGCGCCTCGGTGTGCCGGCCGAGGCGTTCCAGCATCTGGGCGCGGGCGGCGTCGAGACGGTGGTAGCGCGCGAACCGGGGGTCGCCGGCGATGCGGTCGAGTTCGGCGAGGCCCGCCGCGGGGCCGGCCGCCATCGACACGGCGACGGCGCGGCCGAGCGCGGCGACCGGTGCGGGGTGCACCCGCAGCAGCACGTCGTAGAGCGCGACGATCTGGGGCCAGTCGGTGTCGGCGGCGGTGGGCGCCTCGGCGTGCAGCGCGGCGATCGCGGCCTGCACGGTGTAGGGTCCGGCGCCGCCGGGGCGGGCGGTGCGCAGCGCGCGTTCGACCAGGGCGCGTCCCTCGGTGATCGCTCCGGTGTTCCAGCGGGAGCGGTCCTGGTCGGCCAGCAGGATCAGGGCGCCGCCGGGGCCGGCGCGGGTGGCGCGGCGGGAGTCCAGCAGGAGCAGCAGCGCGAGGAGCCCGGTGACCTCGCTTTCGCCGGGCAGCATCTCGGCCAGCAGCCGGGCGAGCCGGATCGCCTGGTCGAGCAGCTCGGGCCGGGTGAGGGTGGTGCCCTGGCTGCCGGTGTGCCCCTCGGTGAACAGCAGCGAGATCACGGCCAGGACGGCCGGGAGGCGTTCGGCGAGTTCGCCGCCGCCGGGGGAGCGGTAGGGGATCCCGGCTTCGTGGATCTTCTTCTTGGCGCGGGTGAGCCGGGCGGCCATGGTGGGCTCGGTCACCAGGAACAGCCGGGCGATCTCGGGGACGTGCAGGCCGCACACCAGCCGCAGGGTGAGGGCGACCGCCGCCTGCGGCGCGATCGCCGGATGGCAGCAGGTGAAGATGAGCCGCAGCCTGTCGTCCCGCGGTCCCGGCGGCGCGACGCCTTCGTCGCCCGTGGCGTTGTGGTCGCCCAGGGCGCCGGTGGTGCCGGTGGCGTCAGGGTTGCCGGGGCTGTCGGGGACGATGAGCAGCGGGAGCTTGCGGGCGAGCGTGGCGCGGCGCCGCATCCGGTCCAGGGCCTTGCGGCGGGCGGTGGTGGTGATCCAGGCGACGGGGTTACGGGGCACGCCGGTGCGCGGCCAGGTGGCCAGGGCGGCGACGAACGCCTCCTGCACGGCGTCCTCGGCCTCGTCCAGGTCGCGGGTGAGGCGCACGACGGTGGCGAGCGTCTCCGCCCACCCCCGCCGGTGCGCCTCCGCCACGGCGGCGTCGACGCCGGTCACGCGTTCCGCGTCTGCTGTTCCGGGGTGTCGACGTCCCAGATCGGGCGCACCTCGATGCCGGTGCCCATCGGGCAGCGCCGGGCGATCTCCAGGGCGTGGTCGAGGTCGCGGGCCTCGATGACGTAGAACCCGCCGAGGTACTCGGTCAGCTCGACGTAGGGGCCGTCGGTGACGGCCAGCCCGCCGGTGCTCGGCCGCACCGTGGTCGCCGACGTCGAGGGCCGCAGCGCCTCCCCCGACCAGGCGACGCCGCGTTCGTCCAGGTGCCGCGTGAACGCGATGTGCTCCGCCATGACGTCCTTGAGTTCCTGCTCGGGCGCGGCGACCCAGTCCTTGTCGGTCTCGTACATCATCAGCATGTACTTCATCGCGGTTCGTCCTTCCGCTGGTGGATCGTTTCGCTCATACGACGATCGGGTTGCGCCGGAATCGACAACCATCGGGTCAGACGCGGGCGAAGGCGGCGCGGACGGCGGCTCCGATGCCGGCGATGGCCTCGGCGGGACGCCGCGCGAACGATCCCCAGCCGAGGAAGCCGTGGTCCAGGCCGGTGCCGGTGAGCAGGGTGACGTCGACGCCGGACTCGGTGAGCCGCGCCGCGTACCGTTCGGCCTGAGGCCGCAGCCGGTCGTGCTCGGCGGTGGCGATGATGGTCGGCGGCATGCCGGTCAGGTCGGCGGCGAGCAGCGGTGACACCTCGGGCATGGTGCGGTCGGTGCCGAGCAGGTACAGGGTGAGGATCCGGTCGACGCCGGACCGCTCGAACGTCAGGCCGTCGGGGTCGGGCAGGTCGGGTGGCACGTCGCGCAGGTCGACGGCCGGGTAGACCAGGAGCTGCAGGGCCGGTGCCAGGTGCCTGTCGCGCAGGCGCCAGGCGGCGGCCGCGGCGATCTGGCCGCCCGCGCTGTCGCCGGCGACGCCGAGCCGGGCGCGGTCGAGACCGTGGTCGCGGGCGTTGGCGGCGGTCCAGCGGACGGCCGCGACGGCGTCGTCGACGGCGGCGGGGAAGGGGTTCTCGGGCGGCCGCCGGTAGTCCACCGAGAGCAGCGCGACGCCGCAGGCGAGGGTGAGGGCGCGGGCGACGGGGTCGTAGGACTCCACGTCGCCCAGCACCCAGCCGCCGCCGTGGAAGTACACCAGGCAGGGGAGGGGGTCGTCCGCGCCGGCCTGGACGGGGTGGGCGGGACGGTAGAGGCGTGCGGGCAGCGGCCCGCCGGGCCCGTCGATCGTGACGTCCTTGACGGCGCCGACCTCGGGGCGGGGGAGGGCGGCGAGGTCGGCGGCGTGTTCCTTGCGGAGCTCGGAGATGGTCCTGCGGCCGGGAGGGGGCTCGGCGGCAAGGCGCGTGCGCAGGAAGGCGAGGTAGTCGGGGTCGCGGCCCATGGCTCTCCCGGTGGCTCGAATGTCCGATTAGAACCTTACGTTGTCAAGCAGGCGGGTTGTAAGGCTTCATCCGTATCCCTCATTCACCCACATCTACGAAGCCGGATTCGCGGAGCGTGATGTTGAGGCGACCGCCGTCCAGGCCGATGTCCAGCGGGCCAGTACCGGGCAGGATTTTGGTGACGCCGTGGTAGGCCATGCGGGAGTCGCCACCGAACACCACCAGGTCGCCAGACTCCAGCTCCAGGTCGGTCCAGGGACGTCCGCGGTTCTCGGTGTTGCCGAGGCGGAAGACGCCGGTGTCGCCGAGGCTGAACGACACGACCGGGGCGCGGCTGCGTTCGTCGCGGTCCTGGTGCAGGCCCATCCTGGCGGCGGCGTCGTAGAAGTTGACCAGCGCGACGTCGGGACGGTAGCCGCCGTCGTCGCCGTAGGCCTCGGTGAGCGCGCGGCGGCCCAGATCGGCCAGCCAGGCGGGGAACGGCTTGACCGGCGTGCCGTCCACCTGGCGCATGTAGCGATAGGGCTCCCAGTGCCAGCCCAGGCACACGGTCCGCACCGACATGACGCCGCCGCCGGGCAGCCGGGTGTGGCGCATGCCCGCTGGCGGCCGGGCCCATTCGCGGCACGCCTCGACGAGATGCCGCTGCGCGGCAGGGCCGAGCCAGCCGGGCACGTGCACGGCGCCGGGTGCCGGCTCGGAACGCGGCCGGGGGATGAGCGCCGTCATGGCCCCACGGTACGGCCGGCGCCGGCGGGCGGTTGATCTAGGGTCGGGTGATGGACGAGGTTCGGCTGCGCGGGACGGGGCTGGCGGCGGTGCCGGCGGAGGTGTGGGACCGGCCCGGGCTGCGGTGCCTGGATGTCGGTGAGAACGCGTTGACCGTGGTCTCCGGGCTGCTGGCGGAGTTGACGGCGCTGGAGGAGCTGTACGTCGACAACAACGGCATCGGGGAGTTGCCGCCGGTGACGTCCATGCCGGGGCTTCGGGTGCTGGACCTCAGCGGCAACCGGGAGCTGGCGGCGTTGCCGGAGGGTCTGGGTGTGCTGCGGCGGCTCCGTTTCCTGTACGCGGCGGACCTGCGCCTGGCGGAACTGCCGGAGGAGATCGGTGCGCTGGCCGACCTGGTCTACCTGAACGTGAACGGCAACGGGCTGACGGCTTTGCCGGGTGCGGTCGGCCGCTTGGGGCGCCTTCGGGAGCTGCGCGCGATGCGGAACGCCCTGGCCGCGCTCCCCGCCGAGATCGGCGGCATGACGGGACTGCGTGAGCTGCATGTGGAAGGCAACCGGCTGGAGGGCGTCCCTGAGTCCGCCGGAGAGCTGGCGGAGCTGAGGGTCCTCAATCTGCGCCGCAACCGCCTCACCGCCGTGCCGGAAGCGGTGCGGCGGCTGCGTTCGCTGCGTCACCTGGATCTGCGTGCCAATCAACTGCGGACACTCCCGCAGTGGCTGGCCGGGCTGCCCGCGCTGGACAAGCTCGATGTGCGCTGGAATCCCCTCGACGCGCTGCCGGACGGCCTGATCGCCGGGCTGGAGGAACGCGGGTGCGTGGTGTACGCCTGAGGGCACTGCGGGGTTTCAGGGGGTGAGGACGAGGCGTCCGCGCAGTCCTCCTTCGTCGAGGCGCCGGTGGGCGACCGCGGCCTCGGTGAGGGGGAGGACGCCGGCGACGCGCGGGGTGAGGCGGCCGGCGGCGGCGAGCGCGGACAGTTCGGCCAGCTGCGTGCCGTCGGCGGTGATCCACACGTTCGCGACGCGGATGCCGCGCAGCGGGGCGGGCGCGGCTCCGCCGGCGACGGCGACGAACGCGCCGCGGTTGCGGACGGCCTCCAGCGCGCGGGGGCCGATGACGGCGGCGTCCACCGCGCCGTCGGCGCCGCCGGGGACGAGGGCGCGGACGGCGGCGGGCAGGTCGGCCGAGGTGCGAGGGACGAACCATTCGGCGCCCAGATCGCGGACGAGGCGTTCGTCGGCGGTTCCGGCGACGGCGGCGACGCGCAGGCCGCGGTGGGCGGCGAGTTCGACGGTGTAGCCGCCGAGGGCGCCGGCGGCGCCGGTGACGAGAAGGGTCGCGCCGCGCGGCAGGTCCAGCAGGTCCAATGCCTGGGCGGCGGTGAGGCCGTTGAGGGGCAGTGTCGCGGCGTGGGTGGCGGGGACACCGGCGGGAGCGGGCGCGACGGCGCTCGCGTCCAGCACCACGTGGTCGGCGTGGGTGCCGAGGGGGACGTCGAGGCGGTCCGACAGCGCGATCACCGCGTCGCCGGTGGTGAAGGCGGTGACGCCGGGCCCGGTGGCGTCGATGACGCCGGCCGCGTCCCAGCCGATGCCGAGGGTGTCGCGGGGCGCCATGAGGCCGGCTTGCGCGAGGAGGCCGGCGCGGGTGGCGGTGTCGACGGGGTTGACGGCGGCGGCCTGGACGCGGATGCGGACCTGCCCTGGGCCCGGGGCGGGCACGGGCACGTCGACGATCTCCAGGACGCCGGGGCCGCCGAAGGTGCGGGTGACGACTGCGCGCATGACTGTCTCCAAATGGTCGATGCTCGGGCCGGTGACAGGCCGGCCGGACGCCACGAACCTATGGAGCGGTACTCTCTGACGGGAAGTAGGCACCTGTGAGTGCGTACCGGACCTGGAGGAGAGCGATGGCGACGCGGACGGCGGCGCAGCGGCGCGCGGAGGCGGCGGCCGCCTATGACGCCTACATCGCCGAGTGCCCGACGCGGCGGCTGCTGGACCGCATCAGCGACAAGTGGGTGAGCCTGGTGGTGAACGCGCTGGCCGGCGGGCCGCTGCGGTACGGGGAGCTGGCGCGGGTGGTCGCCAGCATCAGCCAGAAGATGCTGACGCAGACGCTGCGGAACCTGGAGCGGGACGGCCTGGTGTCGCGGACCGTGACGCCGTCGGTGCCGGTGCGGGTGGACTACGAGCTGACGCCGCTGGGCGAGGGGCTGCTGCCGGTGATGCGGGCGGTGAAGGGCTGGGCCGAGGCGAACATGGACGAGGTCCTGGCGGCGCGCGCGTCCTACGACGCCCGCGACCAGGTGGCGGCGTCGATGCGGTAGAGGACGTGGCGTCGCAGGCGGTGGCCGTCGGCGAGGGCGGGGGGGTCGAAGTCGTCGGCGGGGTCGCGGGTCATGCCGATGCGCCGCATGACGGCCTGGGAGCGCCGGTTGGTGGTCGAGGTGAACGAGACGATCTCGGTGAGGCCGGCGTCGCGGAACCCGTGGGCCAGGGCGCGGCGGGCGGCCTCGGTGGCGTAGCCGTGGCCCTGCGCGGTGATCGCCAGCCGCCAGCCGATCTCGACGGCGGGCTGGAAGTGGGCGTCGAACGCGGGCACCGACAGGCCGGTGAGCCCGATGAACGTGCCGGTGGCGGCGATCTCGACGGCCCACAGGCCGAAGCCGTGCCGGTCGAATCCGGCGGTGATGCGGTCGACGAGCGCGTCGCTCTCGGCGCGGGTGAGCGGCGCGGGGAAGTGCTCCATGACGGCGGGGTCGGCGTTCATGCGCGCGAAGGGCTCGCGGTCGGTGTCGCGCCAGCCGCGCATGATCAGCCGTTCGGTGGTCAGCACGGGAGCCGAGGTCATTCCAGAGACTCTACGGCGGCGCGGGAAAACGGGAAAACCTGTTGAAATCCGGTGGCCGCCGCGGGGAGTCTGGTGGTCCAGGACAGTCCGCTCCTCGTAGCTCAGCGGACAGAGCACCGGCCTCCGACGCCGGGTGTCGCAGGTTCGATTCCTGCCGGGGAGACTCCAGCGCACGGGTGGGCCGTCGCGCGGGCGGCCGGCCGCACGGGCGGGTCAGGGGACGGTCAGCAGGGCGATGGCGGCGCCGGCGCCGCACAGGCCCAGGGCCTGTTTGAAGGTGAGCCGTTCGCGCAGGAAGACCAGCGCGAGGACGACCGGGATGACGGGGTAGAGCGCGGCGAGCACGGACGCGACGGCCAGCATCTCGCGGTGCGCGGCTACCCAGAACAACACGACCGCAGCGCTGCCGACGGTGCCGACGGCCAGCGCGGGCAGCGCGTGCCGCGCGGGGATGCGCAGGGGGACGCCGGCCGCGGCGAGCACCCAGGGGAGGGTGACCGCGACGGACGCGGCGCGGCTGGCGGCGATCGGCCACAGCCCGGCGTCCAGGGGGATGGGTTTGAGGGCGAGGTACTGCACGGCGAAGCCCGTCCCGGCCAGCAGGGCGTCTCCGACGCCGGGGGCCAGCACGCCGCGGCCGGTTCGCGTCGCCGTGGGCGTGCCGGGCGGGGGAGCGGGGCCGGTCGCCGCCAGCCAGATGGCGGGGATCGTCAGGGCGATGCCGAGGAGCCCGAGGGGTGAGGGCCGGTCGCCGAGGACGGCGAGGCCGACCAGCACGGGGATCGCGACGGTGCCGACGTCGCTGAGGGGCACCACCACCGACAGCGAGCCGCGTCCCATGGCGCGGTAGAGGAACGCCACGCCGACGCCCGAGCCGGCGCCCGACAGCGCGCCCCACGCCAGGTCGGCGGCGCCGGGCGTGCCGGACGTCCACAGCAGCGCGCCGAGGACGACGATCGCGGTGCCGCCGAGCTGGGTGTAGAGGGCGACGGTGACGCCGGGGACGCGGCGCGCGAGCAGCCCGGCCGTGAAGTGGGTGATCCCGAACGCGCCCGCCGCCGCCAGCGCCAGCACCTCACCGGGGATCATCGCGGTTCTCGCATGCCCCTTACATAACCGTGATCACGCCCGTAAACGTCCGTGCCCGGAAAACCGGATCTTTCCGCGTCCCGGGCGGGCGCATGTTTGCCGGTGGCGGGCCGGGTAGGCCGCTGGGTGACCCCCGTGACATGCGGCCCGCGGCCCCGCGGGAGGACGGCCCCGAGACCACGTCGGCTGAGCGACGGCCGGCCCACAGGAGGAGCGAACGATGACACAGGTCGCCGACTACGTCCTCTCGCGGCTGCGGGAATGGGGCGTGCACCGGGTGTACGGCTATCCGGGGGACGGCATCAACGGGTTCCTCGGCGCGTTCGACCGCGCCAAGAACGACCCGGAGTTCCTGCAGCCGCGGCACGAGGAGATGGCGGCGTTCATGGCGTGCGGGCACGCCAAGTTCACCGACGAGGTCGGGGTGTGCATGGCCACGTCCGGGCCGGGCGCGATCCATCTGCTGAACGGGCTGTACGACGCCAAGCTCGACCACGTCCCGGTGGTGGCGCTGGTGGGGCAGCAGCGCCGCACGTCGCTGGGCGCCGACTACCAGCAGGAGGTCGATCTGGCGACGCTGTTCAAGGACGTGTCGGAGTACGTGCAGGTGTGCATGACCGCGGCGCAGGCGCGGCACCTGGTGGACCAGGCGATGCGGACGGCCGCCGCCACCCGCGGCGTCGCCACCATCATCTTCCCCGAGGACGTGCAGGAGGAGGACGCCGTCACCGCACCGGACCGGGCGCACGGCAGCGTGTTCTCCGGTGTCGGCTCCTACCGAGGCCAGGTGATCCCGCCGGTCGACGACGTGCGGCACGCCGCCGAGATCCTCAACGCGGGGGAGAAGGTCGCGATCCTGGCCGGGCAGGGCGCGCGCGGCGCCGCCGCCGAGCTGGTGGAGGTCGCCGACCTGCTGGGCGCCGGGGTCGCCAAGGCGCTGCTGGGCCGCGATGTGCTGCCCGACGACCTGCCGTTCGTCACCGGGCCGGTGGGGCTGCTGGGCTCCCGCGCCAGCGACGACATGATCATGAAGTGCGACACGCTGCTGATGGTCGGCACCGGGTTCCCCTACGCCGAGTGGCTGCCCGAGGAGGGCAAGGCGCGGGTGGTGCAGATCGACCAGGACGCGCGCCGCATCGGCCGCCGCGTCCCCGTCGACGCGGGCCTGGCCGGCGACGCGCGGGAGGCGCTGCGGCTGCTGATCCCCTACCTGGAGCGCAAGGAGGACCGGACCTGGCGGGCCGGCGTGGAGGCCGACGTGGCCGAGTGGTGGCGGATCCTGGAACGCCAGGCCCACCAGCGGTTCGACGCGATCAACCCGCAGCTGGTGGCGTGGGAGCTGAGCGACCGGCTGCCCGGCGGCGCCATCCTCACCGCCGACTCGGGGTCGGGCACCACCTGGTGGGCGCGGCAGCTGCGGCTGCGCGCCGGGATGCGCGCGTCGCTGTCGGGGACGCTGGCCACGATGGGCCCCGGCGTGCCGTACGCGATCGCGGCGCGGTTCGCCCACCCCGACCGGCCGGTGGTGGCGTTCGTGGGGGACGGCGCGTTCCAGATGAACGGCATGAACGAGATGATCACCGTGGCGCGGTACGCCGACCGGCTTGCCGGGCCGCCGCTGGTCTTCTGCGTCCTCAACAACCAGGACCTCAACATGGTCACCTGGGAGCAGCGGGCGATGGGCGGCGACCCCAAGTTCCCCGCGTCCCAGGACCTGCCGGACGTGCCCTACGCCGCCTACGCCGAGCTGCTCGGGCTGACCGGCATCCGCTGCGCCGACCCGGACGAGGTCGGCGCCGCCTGGGACCGGGCGCTGACCGCCGACCGGCCCGTGGTGCTGGAGTTCGTCGTCGACGCCAACGTCGCGCCGATGCCCCCGCACGTCATGTCCGACCAGGCCAAGAACACCGCCAAGGCGCTGCGGCACGACCCCGACCGGGTCGGCGCGACCGCCGCGGCGTTCCGGCAGAAGCTCGCCGAGTTCTTCGAGGTCCGCCGCCACGGCTGACCCCGGCACGGGCCCGGCGACACCCATATCCGGCGGCCCCGATGTCCGCCGAAACCGATGTCCCACCGAAACCGATCGCTCATCACGGCGAATCGTTCATCACGACAAGGAGATCACAGATGAAGACCCCTTCGGTCCCCGGAAAGGGAGCCGAGCAGGTGACCCAGCACGCCGCCGGCGCCAAGGACCGCGCCGGCAAGGCCGCCAAGGACACCGCGGGCGCGGCGTCCGAGGGCACCGCCAAGGCCGGCGGCAAGGCCGCCGGCACGGCGAAGGCAGGCGGCCAGGCGGTGGCCACCGTCGCCGCCGCGCCGCAGAAGCTGGCGGGCCTCACCCGGCTGCTGTCGCTGCACAAGCTGCTGCGCGCCGCACCGGCCGCCGCCGCTGCGGCGGCCGCGACCGGCGCCGCGGTGTGGGTCGTGCGCCGCGCACGCAAGCGCTGACCCCCCTGCCACACCCCGACAGGACCCGCGACGGAAACCCGGCGAACACCCGGGGGCCGGTCGCGGAAACCGATCACTGAACGGCCACGGACCGGCCACCCCGGTCCGTGGCCGTTCACTGTCCGGACCCGCGTCGCAGGCGGCCGGCGCGAGGTCCGGGACGGTGGGCCGAGGTCTGCCGGCGGGTGGAGCGGGCGGCCGACCTGGCCGGATCCGGATGTCCCGTTTAGGGGGAACAGGGCGGGTAGTGGTCGAACTGAACATCGACAATTCCCCCGACCCCCCGAGGAGTGATGACATGACTGGGCCCATCGCCCAGCAGACGTCGGGCACGACCTACTCGCAGGGCGGCGGCGGCCGATCGGGCAGCGGCCTGGCCGACGTGGTCGACCTGATCCTGGAAAAGGGACTGGTCATCGACGTGTACGCCCGCGTCTCACTGGTCGGAATCGAGATCCTCACCGTCGACGTGCGGATCGTCGTCGCCAGCGTCGACACCTACCTGCGGTTCGCCGAGGCGGTCAACCGCCTGGACATCGCCCACGACGGCACGTCCAAGGGCCTCCCGCAGATGATCGACACCATGACCGAGTCCGGCGCCAACAAGAAGACCAAGGGCGCCCTGGAAGGCGCCTCGGAGAAGCTGAAGGAGACCTTCGGCGGCTCCGAGGACGACGAAGAGGAGAAGCAGGGCTCGCGGTCGCGCCGCAGCAGCAGCCGCAGCAGCAAGAAGGAGGAAGAGTAAGAGATGACCACTCCCTCCTACGTCTACGGAGTGACCCGCGCAGGCACCCCCTGTCCCGCCGGGCTGACCGGGCTGGACGACAAGCCCGTGGAGATCGTCGAGGGCGACGGCGTCGGCGCGATCGTCAGTGACCTGCCGCAGGGCCGGCCGCTCGGCGAACGCGCCGACCTGGTCGCGCACCAGAAGGTCCTGAACGAGTTCCTGGACGCCGACGCGGTCGTCGTCCCGTTCCGGTTCGGCGCCGCGATGAGCGGCCGCGAAGCGGTGGAGAAGGAACTGCTGGCCGCCAACGCCGACCGTCTCGGCCAGGTGCTGGACGGCCTGGACGGCCGCCTGGAACTGCGCCTCAAGGGCACCTACGTGCAGGACAGCGTCCTGCGCGAGGTGATGGAACAGGAACCGGAGATCGCGCGCCTCAGCGAGCGGATCCGGCAGGTGCCCGCCGACGCCGCCGACGCCGTCTACTACGACCGCGTCCGCCTCGGCGAGATGATCGCGCAGGCGCTGGAACGGCGCCGCGACAACGACGGCCGCGCGCTGATGGACCCGCTCGCGCCCGTCGCCGAGTCGGTGATCAACAAGCCGCCGGCCCGCGAGGAGGACGTGCTGGACGCCGCGTTCCTCATCGACCGCGCCAAGCGCGCCGAGTTCGAGGCGGCCGTCGACAAGCTCGGCCAGGCCCACGGCGACCGCATCAAGCTGCGGCTGGTCGGGCCGCTGCCGCCCTACGACTTCGTCCCGGAGGGCTGAGGTGGGCCTCTTCACCGGTCTGGTGACGCTTCCGCTGGCCCCCGTCCGCGGGGTCGTGTGGCTCGCCGACGTGCTCAAGGAACAGGCCGAGGCGCAGCTGTACGACCCCGGCAAGATCGCGGCGGAGATGCAGGAGATCGCCGACGCGGTCGCCAGCGGTGAGATGAGCGACGAGGAGGCGGCCGAGCGGGAAGAGGAACTCATCGGCCGGCTGACCCGGAACCAGCGGTCCCAGGGGGGCTGATCACAATGATCTCCGCGTCCGAGGCCGCCAAGTACGCCGTGGACCATGTCACCCGGCTCACCGGCCGGGACGCCGAGGGAGTCGTGGGCGTCGAACGCGCCGACGACGGCTGGCAGGTCGCGGTGGAGATCGTCGAGACCCACCGCATCCCCGACTCGGCCGACATCCTGGCCGTCTACGTGACCGAGCTGGACGGCGACGGCGAGCTGGTGTCCTACCGGCGCCGCCACCGCTACCTGCGCGGCCACGTCGACCGATGCGGACGGGACTGACCGGTTGACCGAGAAGGGTTCACTGAGGAAGGTGCTGCACACGTGACCGACGACCTGTCCTGGACCGGTGCGCGCTCACCGGCCCGCTCGATGGGCATGGAGCAGCGGCCCACCGCCAACCTCGCCGACCTGCTGGAACGCATCCTCGACAAGGGGATCGTCATCGTCGGCGACATCCGGGTGAACCTGCTGGACATCGAGCTGCTCACCATCAAGCTGCGGCTGCTGGTCGCCTCGGTCGACCGCGCCAAGGAGATGGGCATCGACTGGTGGGAACACGACCCGTCGCTGTCGTCGCGCGCCCGCAAACCCGCCGACGGCGGCCCCTCCGAGGCCGAGCTGGACCAGCAGCGGCGGATCCTGGAGGAGAACGAGCGGCTGCGGGAACGCATCGCGGCGCTGGAGGCCGGGCAGAACGACGGGCCCGCCGAGAAGAAGAGCAGAAGCACGGCCAAGAAGGGCGGTGACGACCAGTGACCGGACCGACCGGACCCGGGGGCGGCACCGCCGTGTACCTGTACGGGGTGTCGCGGGGCCTGGACCCCGCGGCGCTCCCGGCCCTCACCGGCGTCGGCGGCGCGCCCGTCCGCGCCGTCACCGCCGGTGACCTCACCGCGCTGGTGAGCACGGTGAACGAGGCCGACTACGGCGAGGACGCGCTGCGCGCCAACCTGGAGGACCTGGCGTTCCTGGAGGCCACCGCGCGCGCCCACCACGACGTCGTCGACCAGGCGGCCCGCACCGCGCCCACCGCGCCGGTGCGGATCGCCACGCTCTACCGCGACGACGAACGCGTGACGCTGCTGCTCACCGAACGGCACGACACGTTCACCCGCGCGCTGGACCGCATCACCGGCCGCTCCGAATGGGGCGTCAAGGCCTACGCCTACGCCGAAGCGCTCGCCGCCGCACCGGCCGCACCCGCGGCTCCGGCCCGGGAGGCGGCCGCGACGGCCGGCGGGCCGGGGGCGGGCGCCGCCTACCTGCGCAACCGGCAGGCGCAGCGCAAGCAGCGCGAGGACGCCGGACGCCGCGTCACCGCGCAGGCGCAGGACATCCACGCCGAACTCGCCGGCCACGCCGTCGCCACCCGCCAGCATCCGCCGCAGGACCCCAAGCTGTCGGGCCACGACGGCACCCAGATCCTCAACGTCGCCTACCTGCTCGACGACGACCAGGTGGAGGGCTTCCTCGCGGCCGTCAAGGACATCGACGCGCGGCTGCCCGGCATCGGCGCCGAGGTCACCGGGCCGTGGCCGCCGTACTCGTTCATCGACACCGCCGACGCGGCCGGCGGCGCGGGGGAGCGGCGATGACGATCGCCCTGGACACCGGCCGCTCGTCGGTCCCCGCCGAGCGGATCGCGCTGGTGGACCTGCTGGACCGGCTGCTGGCCGGCGGCGTCGTCATCACGGGCGACGTGGTCATCTCCATCGCCGAGGTGGACCTGGTGCACGTGTCGCTGCGCGCCCTCATCACCACCGTCCGCGACGAGCTGACGCGGGAGGAGGACCAGTGACCGACCACGTCCCCGCGCGGCGGCCCGCCGCGCACGAGGACTCCGCGACCTACCCGCGGGCGCGCCGCCCGGCACGGGCCGAGCCGCTGCGGTCGCCGGCGATGCACTCGCGCACGCCGGGCACGTCGAGCGTGATGCGCCGGCTGCGCTCGGACCCCGAGACCGTCGAACGCGACCTGGTGAAGCTGGTCCTCACCGTCGTCGAACTGATCCGGCAGCTGATGGAACGCCAGGCGCTGCGCCGCGTCGAGGGCGGCGGCCTCACCGACGACCAGATCGAGGACCTCGGGCTGGCGCTGATGCGGCTGGAACAGGCCATGGAACGGCTGAAGGACCACTTCGAGCTGGCGGACCACGACCTCAACCTCGACCTGGGCCCCCTCGGCCCGCTCCTCCCCGAAGTGTGACCAGGCCACAGGCCCGGTGGTGCGTGGACAGGGGCGCCACCGGGCCTTTCCCCTGCCCGCGGGCGGTCACGTGGGGACACGGCGACCAGATGAGAGCGGGCGCCGGACGGAGCATCACTGCCCGCCCGGCGCCCGCTCTACTTGCGTCCGCCTGAACTAGCGCGTCACGTGCCCTTCTCGGCCTTGCTGATCGCGTCGGCCAGTTCCTGCTTGCTCATCTTGGACCGGCCGGGAATGTCCAGCTCCCGTGCCCGCTCGTACAGGTCCTTCTTGGCGGGGCCGTCGCCGTTGGCGTCGGCCGCTCCCTTCTGGCTCGCGGCCTCTTCGGCCGCCTTCGGGGTTTTGGCCGCGGGCGCCTTCTTGGCCGTCGTGCGCTTGGCGGGGGCCTTCTTGACGGGGGTCTTGTCCGCCGTGGCGGGCTTGGAGCTCCCCGCGGTCTTCTTGGCCGTCGTCTTCTTCTCGGCCGGGGCCTCCGCCGGTGCGTCCGCCTCGTCCGCCTTGCGTGGGCTGGGCGGTTCGGGCCCCCGCGCCTCCTCCGGCTCCTCCAGCGGCGCGGGCCCCGGCTGCATGTTGCCGGGCCCGTTGGGCCGCAGGTTACGGCGCAGCGAGGGCCGCCACCGTTCACCGAGCCGGCCGATGCGGTTCCTGGCCTTGCCCAGCAGTTCCTGAGCCACCTGCGGAGAACGCCGGAAGGCCGACGGTACGTCGCGTGGTCGCGGCATTGGAACGTTCGCCCCCTCCCGGGAAATTGCACTCTTTTGTCGGTGCGCGACGTACCCGGTGCGGCGCCCTCCATGCGTGCACGGGACGTGACCTGCGCGAACGGGAGATCACGCGAAGTCGTCGGCGTGGTCTGTGACCCATCGCCGCAGCGGGCGCGCGGGGGAGCCGGTGACGTCCCGCACGGTGGTGGTGAGCGCGGGCGGCGGCTGAGCGCACGGGCGGCGACGGCGAGATGGCGAGATGGCGAACGAGGGTGGGTCAGGCCGTGAGGAGCTCTGACTCCCACAGGTCGCGGTAGGCGCCGGGGCGTGCCAGCAGGTCCTCGTGGCGGCCGCGCTGCACGACCTTTCCGCGGTCCAGCACGATGACCTCGTCGGCGGCGCCGAGCGCGGCCAGCCGGTGGGTCACCAGCAGCAGCGTGCCGCCGCCCGGCAACGTCAGCAGCTCCCGCGTGATCTCGTCGGCCATCGCCGGGTCCAGCGCCTCGGCGGGCTCGTCCAGCACCAGCACCGGCGGGTCGGCCAGCAGGGCGCGCGCCAGCAGCAGCCGCTGCCGCTGCCCACCCGACAATCCCCGGCCGCCCTCACCGACGACGGTGTCCCAGCTGCCGGGCAGCCCGTCGACGACCTCCAGCAGCCGCGCCCGCCGCGCCGCCGCCTCCAGTTGCGCCCGCGTGGCGTCCGGACGGGCCAGCATCAGGTTGCCGCGGACGGTGGTGGCGAACACGTGCGCGTCCTGCGTGAGACCCCGCACCGCCGAACGCACCACCTCGGGGTCGCAGGACGCCACGTCCACGCCGCCGAGCCGCACCGTCCCCGACTCCGGCGCGACCTCTCCGGACACCACGGCGAGCAGCGTGCTCTTGCCCGCGCCGCTGGCCCCAACGACCGCGACCCGCCGCCCGCGCTCCACCGTCAGATCCACCCCGTCCAGCGCGCGGCCACCGCCGCCGTAGGCGACGCGGACACCGAGCAGATCCACCGCCAGCGGCCCGCGCGGCAGCGGCCTGGGCCGCTTCGGACGCGGCTGCGGGGGAGCGGCCAGCAGTGCCGCGACCCGCCGCGCCGCCTGCAGCACCTCCCGCAGCCGCTGCGCCGCCGACGCCAGCGGCAGCACCGCCTCCACCGCCACCAGCGCCGTCAACGCCACGACCGCCACCGCGACCTCGTCGGCGCCCGCGTTCATCGCCGCCCACGCCGCCCCGGCCACCGCCGCACCCTGCACCGCGAACCCCGCCGCCGTCACCGTGCCCGCCACCCGCGCGGCGGCCCGCTCCGCCGCCTCCAGCCGCGCCGCCGACTCCCGCGCCACCGCGGCGAACCGGCCCGACGCCCCGAACACCGCCAGCTCATCCTCGCCCTCCAGCACGTCCAGCGCCCGCACCGCCAGCCGTCCACGCTCGGCCGCGGCCCGCGCCGCCGCACGTCCACCGGCCGCCCACGCCGAACCCGGCACCACCACCCCGGCCAGCAGCAGCCCACCGGCGACCACCACCGCCGCCTGCGGCACCGTGACCGCGCACACCACCACTCCCGCGACGCCGCACACCACCGCCGCGACCGCCGGAAGCAGGCACCGCAGCAGCAGATCCTGCACCGCGTCGACATCGGACACCATCCGCGTCAGCGCGTCCCCATCACGCGCGTCCCCGCCACGCCGCCGCGCCGCCAGCGCGTCGAACACCCGCCCGCGCAGCTCCGCCAGCGCCCGCAACGCCACATCGTGCCCCGCGAGCCGCTCCAGATACCGCAGCGACCCCTTCGCCAGCGCGAACCCCCGCACCGCCACGATCGCCAGCGACAACGCCGCCAGCCCCGGCTGCTGCGCCGCCCGCGCGATCAGCCACGCCGCCGCCGCGACCAGCCCGAGGCCGCACAGCTCCGCCGCCACCCCCGCCAGACCCGCGGCCACCAGCCGCGCCGTGTACGGGCGCACCGCATCCCACATCCCCCTCACGCCGCCGCCTCCCCACCCACACCGGCACCGCCTGCTCCCATGCCATTCGCGTCCGCGCCGCCCATGTCAGCACCCTTCGGATCAACTCCGCCCGCTTCTGCCTCACCCACGTTCGTGCCGCGCACATTCACGCCGCCCGCACGCGCGCCGCCGCCTCGGACGCGTGCGGACGCATAGTCGGCGGTGTCACTGAGATCCTTGGTGAGGCGGACGGCGTGGTGTTCAACGCCGGGATCGGTTCCGGTCACGTCCGCGCCGCCCGCTTCCATACGGCTCGCGTTCGCTCCGCGCATTTCCACAGCCCGCGTTTCTGCGTCGGGGGAGGTCATGCCGTTGCCGACGAGTCGGCCGTCCCGCATGCGCAGCACACGGTCTGCCAGGGCCAGCAGTGCCGGGCGGTGTGCCACGATCAGCGCCGTCCGGTCTGCCAGGAGCCGCGCGGCGCCCTCTACCAGGGCCCGCTCGCTCACCAGGTCGAGTCGCGCGGACGGCTCGTCCAGCACCATCAGCGGCGCGCCGGTCAGGTACGCGCGCGCCACCGCCAGCCGCTGCCGCTGACCCGCCGACAGGCCCGTGCCGCCTTCACCGAGCACCGTCGCGTAGCCCTGCGGCAACGCGGCCACGAATTCGTCGGCCACAGCGGCCCGCGTGGCCTCCACCACGCGTTCGTCCGGCGCGTCCGGTACGCCGAGCCGGATGTTGTCGGTGACCGACGCCGCGAACAGGCGCGGTGACTGCGGCACCCAGCCGATCCGGCGCCGCCACTCCGATGGATCCAGGTCCGCCAGGTCCACGCCGTCCACCAGCACTCGGCCCGACTCCGGTGTCACCAGTCCCAGCAGCGCCAGCAGCAGCGTTGACTTGCCCGCGCCCGACGGTCCCGCGACCGCGATCCGTTCACCTGGCGCGATCCGCAGTGACACGTCCTTGAGCGCCGCCTGCTTCGATCCCGGGTAGCGCACGGTGACGTTCTCCAGGACGATCTCCGGTGCCGTGTCACGCTGGGGGACGAGGCCGCCCTGGCGTTCCGGTGGCGCGTCGAACGCCGCGAACGCCTGTTCCGCCGCCGCGACCCCCTCCGCGCTCGCGTGGAACCGCGCGCCGAGCGCCCGCAACGGCAAATACGCCTCCGGCGTGAGGATCAGCACCAGCAGTCCCGTCGACAACGCCATGCCGCCCTCCAGCAGCCGCAGCCCCACCGGCACCGCCACCAGCGCCACCGACAGCGCGCACACCAGCTCCAGCACCAGCGACGACAGGAACGCCACCCGCAGCGCCCCCACCGTCGCGCGCCGGTGCTCGCCCGCCAGCTCCCGCACCACCACCGACTGGTGACCGGTCCGCCCGAACGCCCGCAACGTCGCCAACCCCGCCAGCACATCCCGGAAATGGCCGCCCAGCCGCTGCAGCGCCCCCCACTGCCGTCCCGTCAGCGCCGCCGTCCGCAACCCCACCAGCGCGCCGAACACCGGCACCAGCGGCACCGTCACCGCCACCACCAGCGCCGACGCCCAATCGGCGGTGAACAGCCGCGCCAGTACCAGCACCGGCACCACGCACGCCGCAAGCAACTGCGGCACATAACCGGTGAAGAACGGGTCCAGCGCGTCCAGCCCGCGCGTCAGCAACGTCACCCGCTCGCCCGCACCGCCGGCGGGGTGTGTGAGGAGGGCGTCGCGCAGGTCCCGCTTCGCCGCGGCCGCCGCGCGTCCGGCCACACCGTTCGTCGCCCACGCCAGCACCGCGCGGCCCGCCACCACACCGGCCAGCGGCAGCAGCGGCCACGTCTCCAGATCCGCGATCGCCCGCGCCAGCAGCCCGGCCTGGACGATCAGCAGCACCCCCTGACCGGCCGCCAGCACCGCCAGTGTCACCAGGACGCGGCGCGGGAGACGGCGCAGCAGGCGCCGCTCGACCGGCTTCACAGGTAGGAGGGGGAGTCGACACGGCCACGGAACGTCCACCACACCAGCGCCTGCGCCGCCACCAGCAACGGCAGCACCACCACCGTCGTCACCGCCGTGACCGCCGGCCCCGAACCGGCGGCGGCCGCGTCCGACCACGGCAGCCGCGTCCCCGCGACCAGCGCCACCACCGCCAGCGCCGCGCCCGTCAGCGGATACGGCGCCGGGAACCGGTCCGCCCGCGCCGCCGGCGCCCCCGCCAGCCGCCACCGCGCCAGCGCCGCGCCGTGCGCCGCGAACAGCACCGCCAGCGGCAACCCCAGAAGCGACCCCGCGTTCAGGCCCGCACCACCGGCCAGGATCGACCCCAGCACCGACGCCCACGCCAGCGCCAGCGTCCAGCTGCCCGCCACGATCGCGCCGTCGCACACCCACCGCCACGCCGCCGCGTCCACCCGGCCCCGCAGCCACAACCCCATGTCGCGCACCACCCAGCCGAGCAGCAACGCCACGAACAGCGGGAACAGCCCCTCCAGCAGGTGATGCTCCAACCCCGGGAACGCGCCCGCCACGATCCCCACCGCCGACACCAGCCACACCTCGTTGCCGAGGAAGAACGGCGCGATCGCCGCGATCACCACGCGCCGCTCGTGCTGCGACCGGCCCAGCACCGGCAGCAGCATCCCCACCCCGATGTCGGCGCCCGCCAGCACCAGATACGCGCCGGCGAACACCGCCAGCATCACGATCGCCAGAATCTCCATGGCAAGGCTCCACTCAGACCGAAGTACTCGAAAGGAAGGCAGGATCAGAACGTCGGCGTCAGCGCCGGTGTCAGCGGCTCCACCGGGGGAGCGGCACCCAGCCGCGCCGCGTCCGGGCCGCGCCGCGCGTACCGCGCCAGCAGCCACGCGTTCACGACGATCAGCACGGTGAACAGCGCCGTGAACGCCGCGAACGACGCCGTGATCCACCCCGGGCTCACGTCCGACAGCGCGTCCCTGGTCTTCAGCACCCCGTACACCGTCCACGGCTGCCGCCCCACCTCACGGAACACCCAGCCCGACAGCATCGCCACATAGGGGAGAGGCACCGCCAGCATCATCAGCACGTGGAACACCCGGCCCCGCACCAGCCAGCCCCCGAACGGGAACTTCACCAGCGCCACCAGCGCGACCAGGATCATCACCATCCACACCGTGACCATCGTCGCCAGACCCGCGCCCGACAGGCCCGGCGCCAGATAGTCATCGGGCCCGAACCGCGCCGTGAACTCCGCCGCCTTCGCCGCCGCGTCGGCCGACCCGCCGCTCTTCGTCGGCTGCACGTACGCGAACTGCATCCCGCCGAACACCACCACCGGGAACACCGACAAGATCACCGTCAGCAGCCCCATCCGCATCGACCGGCGGAAGAACTCCACCTCCGCCGTCCGCCGGAACAGATGGAACGCGCTCACCCCCGCCATGAAGAACCCCGCCGTCAGCAACCCGCCGAACAGCACGTGGAAGAACGCGATCACCGCCGTCGGATTCGCCATCACCGCGGCCAGATCCGTCAGCCGCGCGACACCGTCCACGAGCTCATAGCCCACCGGCCGCTGCAGCCACCCGTTCGCCACCAGCACGAAGTACGCCGACAGGTACGCCGTCAGCGTCACCACCCAGATCAGCGCCAGATGCGCCCACCGGTTCAGCCGATCCCACCCGAAGATCCACAACCCCAGGAACGTCGACTCGACGAAGAACGCCACGATCGTCTCCATCGCCAGCGGCGCCCCGAACACCCCGCCGGCCACCCGCGCCATGCCGCCCCAGTTCAGCCCGAACTGGAACTCCATCACCAGCCCCGTGACGATCCCCACCGCATAATTGATCACATACAGCTGGCCCCAGAACCGCGTCATCCGCGCGTGCACCGCGCTGCCCGACACCGCCGCCCTGGTCTGCATCACCGCCACCAGCGTCGCCAGGCCCAGCGTCAACGCGACGAACAGGAAATGCGAACCCGCCGTCAACGCGAACTGCACCCGGGCCAGCATCAGCGCATCCATCAGCTCACGCCCCAAGTCAGGATCGTTCAGGTACGCCCCGATCCTGGCCGCGGCACCCGCACCACCGAATCCGGCGCGAGCGTTCACCCGCCATGCGCCTTTCGCGCAGCCCCGCCCACCCGCCTACATCCGCAGATGTACACCGCCCACCGGCCCGTACACCCCACGTCAGCGGCGGCGCGGCATCCACAGCGCCAGCCCCATCACCGCGAACGGCACCGACGCCACCGCGAACAGCACCCCCGGCCCCGCCCACGCCGACCCCAGCGCGTACCCCGCGAACACCAGCACCGCGAACACCTCCGCACCGAACCCCGCCATCGACATCACCGTCGCCCGCGACCGGTCGGAGATCCGCTCCTGCAACCGCGCCTCCGCCGCCACCCTCGCCCACTCGATCACCCCGAACGCCACCGCGATCGCCGCCATCCCCGCCGGCCGCCCGCTCAGCGCCCCCACCGCCATGCACACCGCCGCGACCAGCAACGCCGGCGCCAGCCACCGCACCCCCCGGCCCGCCAGCCACCCGCCCGCCGTCTCACCCACACCCACCACCAGCATCAGCAACGGCACCGCCGCCACCGACGCGCCCGTCGACCGCGCCAGCACCGGCAGATACTCATCCAGCGCGGCGAACCCCATCACCGCCATCGCCAGCAGCAGCGCCCCCCACACCCGCGGCGCCCGCCGCACCTGCGCCACCCCGTCACGCAGCACCTCAAGGAACGGCCCCTCATCGTCGTCCCCGCTCTCGCCCTGGCCGCGGGACTCCGGCAACGACCACGCCGCCACCGCGCACAACACGCACGCCACGACGCTCGCCGCCCCTGCCGCCCGGTACCCCCCGGCCGCCATCACCGGCGCCGCCACCCCGTTCGCCAGCATGATCGCCGTCGTCCCCAGCACCTGCGACCGTCCCATCAGCCGCGCGTACGAATCCGTCGCGCCGGCCCGCGCGAGCTCCTCGAACACCAGCGCCTGCAACGTCCCCGAACGCAGCGCCGACCCCACACCCCACAACACGAACCCCGCCGCGAACGCCGGATACGACGGCAGGCAGATCCACAGCGCGAAACCCGCACCGGTCAGCAGGGGAGAGGCCACCAGCAGCCGACGCCGCGAGAACACGTCGGCGAACAGACCCGACGGCACCTCGAACACGAAACCCGCGACCGACCAGATGACGAACAGCGACGAGATCGCCGCGGGGGACAGGCCGGTGTCGGCGAACAACAGCGCGTACACCGGATACAGAAGAACGAAGTCCTCAAGGAACGCGCAGACGTACAGCCGGCGCGCCAGCCCGGACCCAGGCCCAGTTGAAGATCAATATCGCCACGTCATGGCCGCAGCCTACCCCGCCGCACCCGGAAGCGGCACCGCCAGACCCGACTTCACCGTCTCGTACGCCGGCAACGTCTCGAACCGCCGCACGTTCGTCGCGGCCCCGACGAACAACCGCCGCGACACCTCCCGGTTCGACGCCAGATCCGCCGTCACCAGCACCACCACGTAATCCCACTGCCCGACGATGTTGAAGCACTGCTGCACCGCCGGCTCGGCCCGCATCCGCGCCCGGAACCCCTCATGATGCGCCGCGTCGTCATCGGCCAGCGCCACCAGCACCACCGCCGTCAACGTGGCGCCCACCGCACGCGGCTCCAGCACCGCGACCTGCGCCCGGATCACCCCACCAGCACGCAACCGCGCCAGCCGCCGCTGAACCGCACTGGGGGACAGGCCCACCTCATCGCCCAGCTCGTGCAACGGCCGCGCCGCGTCCACCTGCACCAGCCCGAGCAGCAGATAGTCGATCTCATCGAGGCCGAGCGAGGAGGAGTCCACGCAAGAATCTTGCATGGCAGCGGGAAAATCTTCAATCGCGTCCACCGCCGCCACGCCTACCGTTCCATCCATGACCGACCAGACGACGCGCCGCGCGCCGGCGACCTCAGCCGACCAGACCTCCGACCTCGGCCCGGACCTCGGCCTCGACCTGGGCCGCATCGCACACGCCGCCACCACCATCGACCCGGTGTTCCGCGACAGCCCCCAGTACGCCGACGAACAACTCTGCGCACGCCTGGGCCGCCGCGTCATCACCAAAGTCGAGACCCTCAACCCGCTGCGCAGCTTCAAAGGCCGCGGCGCCGACCACCTCGTCGGCGCGCTGACACAGGGGAGCGCCGTGGGGAGCGGCGCGGTGAGCACCGTCGTGTGCGCCTCGGGCGGCGGCAACTTCGGCCAGGCCATCGCCTACGCCGCACGCCGCCACGGCCTGAACGCCGACGTGTTCGTCCCCGCCGGCACCTCGCAGATCAAGACCCGCCGCATGGAGACGTTCGGCGCCCGCGTCCACCGCGTCGAAGGCTCCCACAAGGACCACGCCGCCGCCTACGCCGCGCAGGCACCCGGCCGCTACTACGCCGTCGACGGCAGCGACACCGCCGTCTACGAGGGCAACGCCACCATCGGCGTCGAACTCCTGCGCGGCGAACCGTTCGACACCCTCGTCGTCCCCGTCGGCGACGGCGCCCTCATCGCCGGCGTCGCCCGCTGGGTGAAGGCCCACGCGCCGCACGTCCACATCGTCGGCGTCACCTCGGCCGCCGCGCCCGCCCTGCAACGCTCCTGGCAGACCGGTGAACGCGTCGCCGTCGAACACGGCGCGACCATCGCCGCGGGCATCTCCATCAGCCGGCCCGAACCCGAGGCGGTCGTCCGCACCCGCGCGCTCGTCGACGACTTCCTGCTGATCGACGACGATGAACTGCTCGCCGCCATGCATCTGGCCGCCGAGACGCTCGGGGTGCTCCTGGAACCCGCCGGAGCGGCGGCCCTGGCAGCCGTCGCCGCCCGCGGCATCCCGGGGGAGTCGATCGCCACCGTCCTCACCGGAGCCAACGCCGACCTCGGCCTCTACCGCCTCAACGGTGCCCCCGCGCTCCGTTGACGAGGCCCGCCCGGGCGGCGACGTCGAGCGCCGCGGAGACGTCCGGCTCCCAGCCGTGGCCCAGCCACGCGAAACTCTGGGCGGACAGGGCACGCTCCCGCGCCTGGCGCACCATGTCCTCCAGAGCGCCGTCCTGCGCCAGCCGTACCGTCTCCTCCAGGGCCTCCATCAACTCGTCGTCTTCGACCTCCTCGCCGCCCCACCGCTGTCCCACGGCGTCCTGGGCGATGTGGCGCACGAGGCGCTCGGTGTCGGCGGTGAGACCCACCGTGGAGGCCAGACCGTCGTCGGGGAGGTCGGCGGGGTAGTCGATGCGATGCCAGCCGGTGTCGTGCCAGTAGACGAACCCCAGTTCGGCGCCGCGCTGCATGCTCGCGAGACGTTCCAGCGGAAGCCAGGCCGGCGCGTCCGCGAGCAGATCCAGCGCCGGCTCCCGCGTCCGGGTCCGGCTCGCCTCGACATCGCAGCCGTAGAGCACGGCCCGCCCGTCCTCGATCAGCGACAGGGTCCAGGTGTTGCCGCCGGCGTCGTCATGCGTGACGCCGTTCGCGTGCACCGAGAAGAACGCCGAGAAATCCTCCGACGGCAGCGCGGCTTCGACGGCGGCCATCGTGGCGGCGCGTGCCCACAGCTCCGGCGGAGCCGGCAGGTCGTCCGGGATTCCTGGCTTGTGCACGGTCGCGCCCCGTCCTTCGTCATGATCGGATCAGGGCAGCGTAACGGACTCAACTTAACATAATGTCAATTATCGACCAACGGGCGAAACGCCAGAAGAGGGGCTGCAAGGCAGGAAATCCGGCGCGCCGCGCGGGCGGGTTCTCAGGCCGTGGTGCGGCGGTGCGGCTCGAGCGCCGTCATGTAGTCGACGAGCCGCACGCCGATCTCGAAGACGATGTCGCCGTCGCTCAGATCCGGGTCGAGCCACAGTTCGGAGATGCGGCGCCAGTTGGCCGGGCCGATGAACGGCCCGGCGACGGCGTCGTCTCCCAGCGCCGGGCGCCAGCCGTCCTGGCGGCCGGTGAGCCGTTCGAGCGCCGCGTCGTTGTCGGCGGCCTTCGGGTACTCGGCGTGGAAGCCGATCTCGATGGCCAGCTCGCGGGCGCCTGTGACCAGGTCGGCGCCGATGGCCTGGGCCTCGTAGTGCTCGCGGTGCGGCGCAGGGTCGCCGAACCAGGCCTTGACGCCGGTACGGCGCACCATCAGGCGCAGCTCGCCCAGCTCCCGGGGCACCGATCCCCTGACGATCTCGCCGACCTGCTCGAACAGTCCCTCGTCCAGCACCGCTGACCTCCTGATGATCATTATGTGGGGGGAACGGCCCGCCGGGCGGATCGATTCCGAAACCGAACAGAATCCTCCTTCTGTCTGGTTTCATCTTGGATGTCCGTTTCTCGATTCTGTCAGAGGCGGCCGGTAGCGTCCGGCGGGTGCGTCCAGCCGATGTTCAGCGTCTCACCGTCGCCGAGACCGTCGACCGTTATGCCGAGATGGTCCGCGCCAAGACCGCGACGGGCGCGCTGGCCCCCGGCAGCGCCGAGGTCTACGCGCGCGACGTCCACACCTTCGCCGGCCTCGCCGGGCCCGACCGCGTCCTCGACGACCTCGACGGCTCCGACGTCGACGAGGTGCTGCTGCGGTTCGCGCGCAAGCCGGACGGGCGCCGCGCGGAGGGCACAGGCGGATCGGACGGATCGGTTGGTGGCGCCGCTCCCCTGCAGAGCGCCGCGTCGCAGGCGCGTTTCCGCAGGTCGGTGTCGGCGTTCTTCCGGCACGCGGAGATCTCGGGGTGGGTGCAGCTCAACCCGATGCTCGCGGTGACGGTCCGGTCCAAGGAGCGCGGCGGCCTGCGCGCCGAACGCCGCGCGCTGACGTCCGAGCAGGCCGCGGGGCTGGTGGGCGCGGCGCGGGAGCTGGGCGCCGACCCGCACGAGCGCGGCCGGCGCCGCCGGTCGGACCAGCGCACCGAGCTGCGCGACGCGCTGGTGGTGCTGGTGCTCGCCGCGGTCGGGCCGCGGGTGTCGGAGCTGACGGGCGCCAACTCCGAAGACTTCTTCGTCAACGCCGGCACCCGCTACTGGCGCATCTTCGGCAAGGGCGGCCGCACCAGGGACGTGCCTCTCCCCCAGCCGGTGGCGCAGGTGCTGGACGCCTACCTGGCGGAGGGCCGCCCGCTGCTTGATCGCGGGCTCGAGCCGAAGGCGTTGCTGCTGTCGTGGCGGGGGCGGCGCCTGGCCCGCGGTGACGTGCAGGCGGTGATCGACCGGGTGCTGGCGCGGGTGGAGCCCGACCGGCGCCGCAGCGTCACCCCGCACGGGCTGCGGCACACGACCGCGACGCATCTGCTGGCGGCGGCGACCGACATGGACGCGGTGCGGCGCGTCCTGGGGCACGCCGACCTGTCGACACTGGGCCGCTACCGCGACGAGCTTCCGGGAGAGCTGGAGGCGGCGATGCGCGTGCACCCCCTGCTGGGCCGCGACGACACCACCTGAGCACTCCCCTGCCGTCCGCTCCCCCGTGCCCTCGTCAGCCGCCTCCCGCGCCAACGCCCTACGTGCGCGCCTCACCCGGCTGACCCACAACGGAGTGATCACCGGCTTCATCGCCGAGCTCGCGCCGCAGAAGGCGGGCCTCGGCACCAGCGCGGGGACGTCTCGTTCACCATCGAGTAGAACGCCAGGCGCGCGGTGACCACGACGTCCTGGTCTTCTTAGACCCAGCCGATGTCGGAGGGTTCGGGGAAGCCGCCTTGCATGATGCCGTACGCGGTGAGCAGGAGCAGCGCGGGCGCGAACGCGTAGATCAAGAGGCGGCCGAGGTGGTCGCGGGTGTGCCAGCCCCACGCGGTGAAGGCGGCGGTCACGATGATCGCGGCGATGGCGGTGCCGCCTTCGAGGGCGTTGGTGGTGAACGTGACGCCCGTGCTGAGGGCGAGGAAGGCGGGCAGGGGGCCGCGGACCGGTGGGCGGCGGGCCAGGGCGGCGGCGAGCGCGATCAGGACGACGGTGAGGCCGCCGTACCAGAGGTAGTGGCCGACGACCTCGTCCCACAGGTGCACCAGGTCGCTGGGTTCGGCGTTGCTGACGGAGTTGGCGGCCAGGTGGACGCCGTGGCCCTCGACGTAGGTGAGGGCGCCGGCGAGGTAGAGGATCCAGAGCCGGGGTGCCGCTTCCCCGGCGCGCAGGGCCGCCGCGGCGGGCAGGAGGACGGCGTAGGGGGTGAGGAGGTCGGCCCAGTCGGCCCATCGGGTCTCCCCCGCGTTGCCGAGCCAGGCCAGCCCGAACCCGATGTGGTGGGTGAGGGCGTAGGCGACGGCCATCACGGCGAGCCAGGGCAGGTAGGGGGCGGGGGGCCGGTCGCCGGTGGCGGGTGCGGGGTCCCTCATGGGTTCTCCTGGGCCTGGACGAGGGCGTCGCCGGTGCTGGTGCGGTAGTAGAGGACCGAGCGTCCGGCGCGGCGGCGTTGGACGAGGTGGGCGTCGAGCAGGACTCTCAGGTGGCGGCCGACCGAGCCGAGGCGCTGGCCGGTGAGGGCGACGAGCTGGGTGGTGCTCTTGGGGGTGGCGAGGAGGGTGAGGACGTCGGCGCGTGCGGTTCCGAGGAGGGCGGCCAGGGGTGCGGTGGCGGCTTGGCGGGCGCTGGTGAGGGTGCCGGAGCAGGGGTAGACGACGGCGGAGCGGCGGTGTGCGTCGTCCCAGGCGAGCCAGGTCTGGTGGAGGGTGACGGGGACGAACACGAGCCGGTCGCCGGTGAGGTGCCGGGGCGGGTGCTCGTGGGTGGTGATCTGGAGGCGGTCGCCGCCGAGCCAGCGCATGCCGGGGCGCAGGTCGCCGAGGGCGGCGGCCCAGCCGCCGTGGCCGAGCGCGGCGGTGCGGGCGATGATGTCGGCTTCGATGACGCGGCGGCGGCGCGGCCAGGTCGGGTGGACGCTGCTGGTCCAGACCCACTGGAGCAGGTCGGCGGCGCGTTCGGGTAGGTCGTCGCGGTCCAGCGCGGTGGGGAGCGGCCCGCGCAGGGAGGGGCCGAGGTCGGTGCGGGCGGCGGCGGGCGGGGTGGCGCGGACGTGCGCCAGCTCCTGGTCGAACGTGGCGTCGTCGTCGGGTGTGGGGGTGATGAAGGTGGCGTTCCAGGTGGGGCCGAGCGCGGCGTGGACGAGCAGGGCCGTGACGGGGTCGGCGGCGAGGCGTTCACGGTAGGCGGGCAGGTGGGTGTCGAGCCAGGCGCGTTCGCCGGGGTGGGCGGCCGTGGCATGGTGGAGGGTCTTGAGCGCGGCGGTGGTCTCGGCGAGGGGTGAGATGACGAAGCGGCCGCGCGCGAGGGTGTCCGCGTCGACCTGCCACCAGCCCATCGTTCCGCCTCCCCGCGAAACGATATCGGCCGCGGACGGTGCGGGGCGGGCGCGGCGATCTCCGGCTTGCGGCGCGGTGACCAGGCCGTGCGCCTCGACGTCGCGGCACGTCCGCACACCGGGCCGGCCGGTGCAGATCGGGCGCACGACAGCCGTGGACGGCGTCGCTGAGCGTGCCACGGACCGGGCCCACCGGCCTGCACCTCGGTCACCGGCGGCGGCTCATCGCTAGCCGCGACCGCGCTCGAGCCGCACCGGCGGACCGCCGTACAGGCTCGGCACCGTGGGTGTTTCGTGGCCGCCGTCGGCTCGGATCATGGCGATGCCGGGCCTGCTGGTTGACGACGTCCGCGCGTTCTTCACGAGCGGCGCTGAATCCGCCGCTCCCGCCTCCGTGCCACTGCCGCTGAGGGACGGTGGCGCGGCTTGTCGCCGTCCTCGAAGCGCATTGCCGGTCAGCGGCCGGTGTTCTGTTGGAGGTAGGTGATGCAGGCGGCGCGGCGTGGGCCGCTGGGGAAGCGGCGGGCGCATTCCGTGCGGATCCAGGCGGGTACCTGCGGCTGTGCGGGGGTGCGGGGCTTGATGTGCGGCGCGCGGCGCGCGGGTGGGCGGGGCGGTCGTTCGGGGTGCGGTGCGCGGGTGTGCTCTGCGTGGGTGTGTCGGGGGTGGGTGCGGGCTGGGCGGTGGCGTGTGGTGTCGTGTTCGCTGCTCGAGGCGGTGGCGTGCTGGGACGGTGGTGTGGCGTCATCGCGTGGGGCGGGGGCGCGTGGTGTGGGGGGTTCGGAGGTGGCGGAGGGGGCGAGGTCGCCGTGTCCGCTGCGCGGGGTGTGGTGGGCGACCTGGACGGTGGCCCAGACGGCGGTGGCGGCGGCGACCGTGAGGAGAGTGAGGGCGGCCGTGGAGCGCGTCCCCGCCATGGGGCGGCGGCGTCTGGGCGGTGGCCGGTTCATGTGACCCACGGTAGGCGTGCGGGTGCGGGTCGCGATGGTGGTTGCGGGGATTGGTCCGGCGCGGTGGGGGTCGGCGGGCCGTCAGCCGGGGCCGTCGAGGAGGGCGCGGCCCAGGCGGTAGGCCTGGGTGAGGTCGTCGCCGCGGTAGTCGGCGGCGGCGATGCCGGCGAGGTGGTGGTCGGCGTTGACGGCGACGGTGTTGGTGAGGTGGCGGAACAGGGGGCCGTCGGACATGGAGTCGCCGTAGGCGACGCACTGGGCGCGGGTGAGGCCGTGGCGGGCGCGCAGGTCGTCGGCGATGCGGACCTTGTCGGCGGGGGTGAGGATGCCGGCGGGGTCGAGCGGGGCGGTGAAGGGCAGGGGCGGGAAGCGGGAGGCGATGACCTCGTCGAAGCCCAGGTCGAGCAGGTGGCGGGCGAAGAAGTCGGGCGACATGGTGATGACGGCGGAGCGTTCGCCGCGGGCGCGGATGTCGGCGGCGACGTCGGGGATGCCGTGGAGCCAGGGTCCGGCGGTGTAGGCGGCGGCGACCTGGGCGGGGGTGAGGGTGCGCCAGAGGGCGTGGATGGCGGCGGAGAAGCCGCGGGTGTCCAGGGTGCCGGCGGCGAAGCGGGCTTCGAGGGCGTGGAGTTCGGGGAGGGTGCCGAGCTGCCGGGCCACCTCGAGGTTGGCGGTGGACCCGGCGAGCAGTGTGCCGTCCATGTCGAAGATGTGCAGGTTGCTCACGATCAGCCAAGTGTGGTGCATCGTGGGCGGTCGGCGCGAACGGGTTACCGGTGGCGGAGGAGGTCGCGGTGCTTGTCCTTGCTGTCGGGCCAGATGATGTACGAGGCGAGGATGGCTGCCCAGATGCCGATGGGCGCGGCGGGCCAGAACCATTTGAGCTCGCCCGCGGTCAGTGAGGAGACGGCCCAGATGACCGTCATGATGAGGGCGCCGGCTCCCCAGTAGCCCCATTCGTTGCGCCATTCCCGCTTGTCGGCGCGTTCGCGGGCGGCCTCGGCCCTGGCCCGGGCGGCGGAGGAGACCGGCAGGTCGGCGGTGAGCGGCTCGAGCCGGTCCATGGTGACGGCGCGGGCGGCCAGCTCCAGGCGGCGGTTGTACTCGGCGGTGTCCAGCGCGCCGTCGGCGAGGGCGTCGCCGAGGCGTTCCATCACGGCGTTGCGGTCGGCGTCGCCGGCGCGGACGGGGGTGGCGGCGGTCTTGTCGAAGTTCGGCGTGGCCATGGGTTCTTCCCTTTCGTGCTGGTGTTTCCAGCATGGCCGCGCGGGGTGCCGCGATCGTCCTCCGGCGTGACGAACCGGGTGTACATCGTTTGCAGGACCCCCTGTCGAAAGTGGGGGTGCGGACGCGCCTTCCGGATGATCCTCCGCCCGATGATCACTCTTTAGCCTGACATTCAGCACATTTTGATGAACGTAGGGTGAACTTCCCGGGTCTGCTGAAGGATCTCACTCTGCGAGTGGCCGTTCCGTACGTGAGGGAGAGCATGCAAGCGCCTGGATTCAGCGCCGACTGGTACCGCGAGATCACCGAGTTCGCCGACGGGCTGCCGTCATGGGTGCACGCGGTCGCCGAGATCGGCACCGACGCGGGACTCCTGCTGTTCGCCGCGCTCTTCGTGGCGGGCTGGTGGCGGGCCCGCGGCGGGACGGGCCGGGCGATGGGGCTGGCGCTGGCGGCGCCGTTCGCGGTGATCGCCGCCTACCTGGCCAGCGAGGTCTCCAAGACCTTCCTGGAGGAGGAACGGCCGTGCCGCGCGGTGGCGGACGCGGCCAACATCGTGGCGTGCCCGGCGCCCGGCGACTGGTCCTTCCCCAGCAACCACGCGACGATCGCCGCGGCGTCGGCGGCCGTGATCGTGGTGGCGTGGCGCGCGATGGCGCCGGTGGTGCTGCCGCTGGCGGCGCTGATGGCGTTCTCCCGGGTGTTCGTGGGCGTGCACTACCCGCACGACGTCGCGGCGGGCTTCCTGGTCGGCGTGACGGTCGCGCCGGTGGTCGCGCTGCTGCTGGTGCGGCTGCTGACCCCGGCGGTGGAGTCGCTGCGCGTGCGGCGGGGCGCGGCGTTCCTGCTCGGATCACCGGTGGCGGCGGCCCTGGACCGCGTCGTGGCCCCGGTGCCCGAGGCGGCCGGCCTCGCGGGGCTGGCCGCCCCCGGCGGCCCCGCCGCACCGGCGGTGGCGCCCGAGACGCTGCCGGACGTGATGTCGGGCACCGGCCGCCACGGCCACTACCCGCCCGCCTGACACGGCTTCCCCGCCCGCCTGACGGCTGTCCCCTGCCGCGCCGCCACCTCTGGCGGCGGCGCGGCAGGGCGGTCAGCGCAGCTTGCGGAAGAACGCGCGGACGTCGTCGACCAGCAGGTCCGGCGCCTCCATCGCCAGGAAGTGGCCGCCGCGTTCCAGTTCCGTCCAGTGCACGATGTCGTGGTCGCGTTCGGCCCACCGGCGGATGGTCACGTCGTGGGCCGACACGAGCACTCCGGTGGGGACGGTGCCGCGTTCGGGCTCCCATCCGCCCGCGTCCTCGCCGCCGTCGGTCCACTCCCCCGCGTCGGCCGGGGCGTTCCAGGACGCGGCGGAGATCTCCTCGTAGTAGATCTGCGCGGCCGATCCCGCGGTGCCCGTCAGCCAGTAGAGGGAGACGTCGGTGAGGATCCGGTCGCGGTCGACGCTGTCCTCGGGCAGGCCGTCCTCGGGGTCGGTGAGCTCCTTGAACTTCTCCACGATCCAGGCGAGCTGCCCGGCGGGTGAGTCGTGCAGGCCGTAGGTGACGGTCTGCGGCCGTTTGGAGTTGCACCGCAGGTAGCCGTCGTTGAAGTTCTGCATGCGCTGCCAGCGGCGCTGCTCGACGTCGGTGAGGCCGTCCGTCTCGCCGTCCGCGCCCACCGGGAAGGTGATCATGGCGTTGAGGTGGACGCCGGTGACGTGGCCGGGGTCCTGCCTGCCCATCTCGGGCGCGACCCACGAGCCGGTGTCGTAGCCCTGGACCCCGTACCGCGCGTATCCGAGCATCGCCATCAGGCGCGTGAGCACGCCGGCCATCCTGGCGGCGTTCATGCCCGGCCCGGCCAGCGGCGTGGAGAACCCGAAGCCGGGCAGCGACGGGATCACCAGGTGGAAGGCCTCGGCCGGGTCGCCGCCGTGTCCGCGCGGGTCCGACAGCGGCCCGATCACGTCGAGGAAGTCGGTGACGCCGCCCGGCCAGCCGTGCAGCAGCATCAGGGGCGTGGCGTCCGGTTCGGGTGAGCGCACGTGCAGGAAGTGGATGTTCTGGCCGTCGATGGCGGTGGTGAACTGCGGGTGCTCGTTGAGCGCCGCCTCGTGGGCCCGCCAGTCGTAACCGGTGCGCCAGTGCTCGGCCAGGTCCTTCAGGTAGGCCACGGGGACGCCGCGTTCCCAGCCGACGCCGGGAAGCTCGTCCGGCCAGCGGGTGGCTGCCAGGCGTGCGTCGAGGTCGTCGAGCCGGGCCTGCGGGATGTCGATGCGGAAAGGCTGGATGTCCTGCTGCGAGTTCGTCATGCCGCCGACGTTAGGGATGTAGTAGGACGGGTTCGTTCCTACTGGTCCGGGTCGGCGGGGTTGACGAAAGTCGGGGGTGGGAGGTGGCGTTCGCGCACTGTGGCGGCACTCCCCCGGTTCCTAACGTCGTGATCGGACAGCTGATCGGGACGACAACGGAGCCGGGACACTCGATGATCACATTGCGGGGACTGACCAAGCGGTACGGGGACAAGGTGGCGGTGGACGGCCTCACCCTGGAGATCGCGCCGGGGAAGGTGACGGGGTTCCTGGGCCCCAACGGCGCGGGCAAGTCCACGACCATGCGGATGATCCTGGGGCTGGACCGGCCCACCGCGGGCGAGGCGCTCATCGGCGGCCGCCCGTACGCGGCGCTGCCGCGGCCGCTGGCGCGGGTCGGGGCGCTGCTGGACGCCAAGGCGGTGCATCCGGGCCGGCCGGCGCGGGCGCACCTGGTGGCGATGGCGCGCAGCAACGGCATCCCGGTGCGGCGCGTGGACGAGGTGCTGGAGATCGTGGGGCTGGCGGCGGTGGCGCGCAGGCGGGCCGGGTCGTTCTCGCTCGGCATGGGCCAGCGGCTGGGCATCGCCGGGGCGCTGCTGGGCGACCCGCAGGTGCTGATGTTCGACGAGCCGGTGAACGGGCTGGACCCCGACGGGGTGCTGTGGGTCCGCACGCTGATGCGGTCGCTGGCCGCCGAGGGCCGCACCGTGTTCGTCTCCAGCCACCTGATGAGCGAGATGCAGCTGACCGCCGACCGGCTGGTGGTGATCGGGAAGGGCCGGCTGCTGGCCGACGCGCCGGTCGCCGAGGTGATCGCGGCCAGCTCGCGCAACGCGGTGCGGATCCGCACCCCGCGGTCCGGTGAGCTCGCGGCGCGGCTGGCGGCCGAGCCCGCGCCGCTGCGGGTCACGCGGCCGGCCGAGGACGAGCTGGTGGTGGCGGGCGCGCCGATCGAGCGGATCGGGATGATCTGCCACGAGATCGGGGTGCCGCTGTACGAGCTGAGCCCGCAGGAGGCCTCGCTCGAGGAGGCCTACATGGAACTGACCGGCGCGAGCGTGGAGTACGGCGCGGGCGCGCCGCAGAAGGCGGGGGTGTGACCGATGGCGAGCCTGACCGGACTACAAGTACACGGCAAGGGCAAGGGCAGTGGCGGAAGTGGCGCTGCCGGCCGGGGGCGTGGCGGGCTGCCGGGGGCGGTCGCGGCCGAATGGACCAAGCTGTGGTCGCTGCGGTCCACGTGGTGGAGCCTGGTCGCGGCGTTCGGGCTGATGGGGCTGATGAGCGCGATCCTGGCGTCCTCGACGGCGGCCAACAACACCAACGACCTCACCGGCGACGACCAGGGCGTGGTGGCCGTCAGCGGCGTCGCCGTGGGCGCGACCGATCTGGTGCAGTTCGTGGTGGTCGCGCTGGCGATCCTGGTGATCACCGGGGAGTACGCGACCGGCAGCATCCGCACCACGCTGCAGTGGGTGCCGCCGCGCGGGCGGATGCTGGCGGCCAAGGCGGCGGTGGTCGCGGCCGTGGTGCTGCCCGCCGGGGTGGTCCTGGCCGCCGCCGGGACCGCTGTGGCCGAGCCGCTGCTGGGCCGGTGGGGACGGTTCGCGGCCGGTGAGGCGGCCGGCGACGTGCTGGCGGTCGGGGTGTACCTGGCGCTGATCAGCGTGTTCATCCTGGGGGTCGGCGCCGTCCTGCGCAGCACCGCCGGGGCGCTGACCACGGCGTTCCTGCTGCTGATGGCGGTGCCGATGCTGCTGGAGAACAGCGGCGTCACGGCGTTGAGGCACGTGTCGAGCGCGCTGCCCGGAACCGCCGGACGGCACTTCATGAGCGGTGGGGGCGACCCGTACCCGGCCGCCGTCGGGCTGCTGATCCTGGCGGCGTGGGCGGCGGCGGCGCTGGCGCTGGGCACGGTGGTGCTGCGCCGCCGCGACGCCTGACACCGCCCCGTCCGGCAGCCGCCTGACAGAACGGCACCAGTACACGGCCGGGCCGGCCGGCGGCGCGCCGCGAGATCACCGCGGCGCGTCGTCGACCAGCCCGGCCTCGTAGGCGACGATGGCGGCCTGGACGCGGTTCCGCACGTCCAGCCGCGTCAGGATCGTGCTGACGTACGCCTTCACGGTGCCCTCGACCACGTGCAGGCGCGCGGCGATCTCGGCGTTGGACAGGCCCGCGCCCACCAGCGCCAGCACCTGCCGTTCGCGCGGGGTGAGGACGCCGGTGCGCTTGCGGGCGGTGGTGCCGTGCGCCAGGCGGCCGCCGCTCAGCTCGGCGATGACCCGGTGGGCGACCTTGGGCGACAGGTAGGCGGCCCCCTCGGCGACGGCGTGCACGCCCGCCAGCAGCTCGCGGGGGTCGCCGGACTTCAGCAGGAACCCGGCGGCGCCGCCCGACAGCGCGCGGGCGATGTACTCGTCCTCCCCGAACGTGGTCAGCATCACCACCGAGGTGCCGGGCGCGGCGCGGCGCAGCTCGGCGACCGCCGCCAGCCCGTCCATGCGCGGCATGCGGATGTCGAGCAGCACCACGTCGGGCCGGTGCGCCAGCGCGAGCTCCACGGCCTGGTGGCCGTCGGCGGCCTCGGCGACGACCTCGATGCCGGGGTCGGCCGACAGGATCGCCCGTACCCCGGCGCGGATCATCGCCT
Organism: Spirillospora sp. NPDC048911; assembly: GCF_043198015.1. NCBI lineage: Bacteria > Bacillati > Actinomycetota > Actinomycetes > Streptosporangiales > Thermomonosporaceae > Spirillospora > Spirillospora sp. NPDC048911. The sequence continues at coordinate 422,862 of NZ_JBICUD010000004.1, forward strand.
CGTCGTCGGCGAGCAGTACCCGGATCACCTGTGTCCTCTCGTTCGGGTCATGACGGGGGGAGCCTGTCACGGCGTGGCCGGCGGCTCGGGATCGGAGGTGACGCGCGCGGCGTCCTTGCCGACCAGGCGGTCGCCGGCGAAGCACAGCCGGTACACGGTGCCCAGGCCCAGCAGGTTGCCGTCGGAACGGTAGTGCTCGCAGTGCGCGCCGGGCGGCTTCGGGGGGAGCTGGGCGCGGCCGACGTCGGAGTTGATGAGCTCGGTCGCGGGCAGCACCTTCTCCACCTGCGCGCGCGGCTGCCCCACCCACAGCGCCTCGTAGTCGGCGGGCTTCAGCACCGAGTTGAGGGTGGCGTAGGCGTAGTAGCCCAGGATGATCGCCGACAGGAGCGCGACCAGGCCCGCCGGCACCGCGATCGCGGTGATCAGGCCCTGGCGGACCCGGCGGCGGCCGCGGTCCAGGCGCCGGGCGGTCTCGTGCCCCGCCCCCGGCACCGGAGCCGCCGCCGGGACGTCGGGCAGCTCGGCCTCGACCCGGAACCCGCCGCCCGGGGCAGGTCCGGTGCGCAGGGTCCCGCCGGCCAGGCGGACCCGCTCGGCCAGCCCGGTCAGGCCGCGGCCGCCCGACGGCAGCAGCGGCGGCCCGGCGGGCGGCGGCGCGTTGACGACGGTCACGACGGTCGCGCCGCTGCCCCGCCCCTTGCCCTCGCCCTTCCCGGTGCCCGAGCGGGCCAGCCGCACGGTCACGGCGGCGCCGGGGGCGTGCTTGGCGGCGTTGGTGAGGGCCTCCTGCACGACCCGGTGCGCCGCGATCGCGATCATCGGGGCGGCGTCGGCGGGCGGCTCGGCGGCGCCGGTCAGCCGGACCGGGATCCCCGAGGTGCGGGCGCGTTCCACCAGGTCGGTGATGCTCTCGCGGGCGGGCCGCGTCGGAGCCCCGCTCCCGCCCGGGGTCTCGGCCGCGTTCTGGCCCGCGGGGTCCTGGCCGGTCTCCTCCCGCAGCACCCCGATGATCTCCCGGAGGTGCTCGGTGGCGTCGGCGGCGCTGGCGCGCAGCTCGGCCGCCTGCTCGCGGTGCCGCTCGGACAGGTCGGGCGCGACCTGCAGGGCGCCCGCGCGGACGGCGATCAGGGCCAGCTCGTGGCCGAGGGAGTCGTGCATGTCCTGGGCGATGCGGGCCCGCTCGCGCAGCCGTTCCCGCTCGGCGACGATGCGCTGCTCGCGTTCCAGCTGGTCGGCGCGTTGCCACCCGGCGTGCACCAGCTCCTGGTACTGCCGCCAGTAACGGCCCGCCAGCCACGGCAGGACACCGATCACCACCAGGTACAGGGTGAGCGGGAACCAGGTGGTGACGTCGATGCCGCGGACGATGTTGAGCACCGACCCGGCGACGAACACCGCGGTGAACGCCCACAGCACCGCGCGGGCGTGGGAGGTGCGGCGGCCGGTGAGGTAGGCCATCACCGGGATGCCGAACGCGAAGTTGCCCTGCAGCGGCACCAGCGCCAGCACGATCAGCAGCGACAGCAGCGGACGCGTCCGGCTGACCGCGACCGCGCCGCCCAGCGCCGCCACCCCCGCGGCCTGCGCCCACCAGCCAGGGTCGCCGGCGGCGGGCGGCAGCAGCACACCGTAGATCAACGGCAGTGCCAGCGCCGCGAACAGCAGCACGTCCTTGGCCCTGGTGTGGCGCGGCGGGGAGTCGTTCACGCCGTCCACGCTACAAGCGTCCGACCAGCGCTGATACTGCCGAAAGTCAAGGGTGCAATAGGTTGGGGGCCGTGACCCGAAGCTGGTGGACGCCCGCGCGCGCCGACGCCGCGCTGGCCGCGGGCGCCCTGATCGTCAACCTGGTCATGGCGGCGGCCAACGTCAAGGGGACCGACGCGCCGCTGTTCCCGGCCGGGGCCGCGCTGATCGCGCTGGGCTCGGGCGCGCTGGCGTTCCGGCGCCGCCACCCGGTGATCGTCCTGCTGGTCACGCTGGTGGTGTCGGTCGTCTACTACCCGGCGGGCTACCCCGACGGGCCGCTGGCGTTCGTGTTCGTCGTCGCGCTCTACACCGCCGCGGTGCGGTGCCGCCTGTACGTGCCGCTCAGCGCCGCCGCCGCGATCAACGCCGGGTTCGTCGTGGTCAACCTCGCCAGCGGCGCCAACGGCACCGAGGACGAGGACATGGTGCTGGGCGCCGAGTCGGTCGCCGGCCTCACGTTCTGGCTGCTGCTGGTGATCGCGCTCGGCCAGTTCGTGCGCAACCGGCGCGACTTCGCCGCCGCCGCCGAACGCCGCGCGCTGGAGGCCGAACGGTCCCGCGAGCAGGAGGCGCGGCGCCGCGCCACCGAGGAACGGCTGCGCATCGCCCGCGAGCTGCACGACGTCCTCGCCCACCAGATCTCGCTGATCAACGTGCAGGCCGGGGCGGCGCTGCACCGCCGCGACGACTCCGCCAAGGCCTACGCGGCGCTGGAGGAGATCAAACGCGCCAGCAAGGACACCCTGCGGGAGCTGCGCGGCGTGCTGGGCGTGCTGCGGCAGGTCGACGAGGCCGAAGGCGAGGACGGCGGCAGCCCGGTCGCGCCCGCGCCGTCGCTGGAACGCGTCGGTGAGCTGCTGGCGCGCACGTCGGCGGCCGGGCTGCAGGTCACCCTGACCGGGCAGGTGCCCGCCGGGCCGCTGCCCGCCCCGGTCGATCTCGCCGGTTACCGCATCGTGCAGGAGGCGCTCACCAACGCGGTGCGGCACGCCGGGGCCAGCGCCGCGACCGTCGAGATCACCGCCACCGCGGATGCGGTGGTCGTCCAGATCGACGACGATGGGACCGGTCCGGCCGACCCGGCCGCGCTGGACGCCGGCAACGGGCTGCGCGGGATCAGAGAGCGCGCCGCCGCCGTCGGCGGCGAGGTGACCGCCGGGCCCGGCCCGGCGGGCGGTTTCCGGGTACGGGCGCGGCTGCCGCTGCGCGGCCCGGCGGGGCAGATGGAGGAGAGCGCGTGATCCGGGTGGTGCTGGCCGACGACCAGACGCTGGTACGGGCGGGGTTCCGGTCGATCCTCGAAGGAGAGGACGACATCGAGATCGTCGCCGAGGCCGGTGACGGCGAGCGGGCCGTGCGGCTGGCCGACGAGCTGCGGCCCGACGTGGTGCTGATGGACATCCGCATGCCGGTGCTGGACGGCCTGGAGGCCACCCGCCGCATCGTCACCGACCCGCGGCTGGCCGCCGTCAAGGTCGTGATCCTCACCACCTTCGACCTCGACGACTACGTGTACGGGGCGATCAAGGCCGGTGCCAGCGGGTTCCTGGTCAAGGACACCGAACCGCCCGAGCTGATCCACGGCGTGCGGGTCGTGGCGCGCGGCGACGCGCTGCTGGCCCCGACCGTGACCCGGCGGCTCATCGCCGAGTTCGCCTCCCGCATCACCGCGCCGCCGCCGTCGGTCGAGCTCAACGCCCTCACCGACCGCGAACGCGAGGTGCTGGAGCTGGTCGCCGCGGGCCTGTCCAACGAGGAGATCGCCGCGCGGCTGGTGCTGAGCCCCGCCACCGCCAAGACCCACGTCAGCCGCATCCTGTCCAAGCTCGGCGCCCGCGACCGCGCCCAGCTCGTCGTCCTCGCCTACGAGAGCGGCATGATCAAACCCGGCTGGCTCAGCTGACCCGCCCCGCGACCGGGTAGGGCCCCGGGTGCAACCAGGCGTGGCGGGCCGGTGTTGAACGGATGTGACGGTTACGGACGAAGCGGTCTCCCCCGCCCCGGCGGACGACGACCCGGGCACCAACCCTGACGCCACGCCCGGCACGGGCGCCGCGCCCGGCCCAGCCGGCGCGCCCGAGGCCGCGGACGAGGTCGCGGACGAGGTCGCGGACGAGGTCGCGGCCCGGGTCGTGACGGCGCTCGACCGCGACCTGGACCACGGCTTCACGGTCCTGTACGACGCCTACCGCGGCGCGGTGTTCTCCACCGCGCTGCGGCTGTGCGGGCGCTGGGCCGAGGCCGAGGACCTGGCCGCCGAGGCGTTCCTGCGCGCCTACCGCGCGCTGGCCGGATACGGCGCCGAACGGATCGCCGAGCTGCGGCCGCGGGCCTGGCTGCTGACCATCCTGATGAACCTGTGGCGCAACACCCGCCGCGGCGCCGCGCGCAAACCGCCGCCCGGCCCGCTGGAGGCCGCGCCCGACCCCGCCGACCCCGCCGAGGGCGTCGAGGCGGTGGCGGCGCGGCACGAGACCGGCCGGGAACTGGCCGGGATGCTGGCCGAGCTGCCCGAGGCACAGCGCGCCGCCGTCGTGCTCCGCCACGTCGCCGACCTGCCGATCGCCGAGATCGCCGTCGTCCTCGCGGTCCCCGAGGGCACCGTCAAATCGCACATCTCCCGGGGCCTGGCCCGGCTCCGCACGCTGCACACCACTCAGGGGGCACCCCATGCGTTCTGACGTTCCCGACCCGCTCACCACCGGCCTGGCCGGGCTGGCCGCCGACGCGCCCGACACCCTGCTCGACCGGATCGTCGCCCGCCGCGTCCAGGTCCCCGGGCCGCTGGCCGGCGTCCAGGTCGCCTTCACCGACCACGGTGTCGCCTACCTGCGCGCCGGGCTCGGCGAGGAGGAGTTCACCACCGCGTTCCGCACCCGGTTCGGGCGGCCGCTGCTGCCCGCCGCCAAGCCGCCCGCCGGGCTGCTGCCCGCGCTGCGCACCGGCAGGCTGGGCGGGCTGCGCCTGGACCTGCGCGGCCTCAGCGACTTCGAGTCCGCCGTGCTGCGCGCCGCCGCGCGGATCCCGCGCGGCCAGACCCGCCCCTACGCGTGGGTGGCGCGCCAGGCCGGGCGGCCCAAGGCCGTCCGCGCCGTCGGGTCCGCGCTCGGCCGCAACCCGGTGCCGCTGCTGATCCCCTGCCACCGCGTCACCCGCTCCGACGGCGCCGTCGGCGAGTACGTGTTCGGCGCCGACGCCAAGGAACGGCTCCTGCGCGCCGAGAACGTCAACCTCGACGAGGTCGCCGAACTCGCCGGCGCCGGCGTGTTCTACCTGGCCAGCGACACCACCGGCATCGTGTGCTACCCGACCTGCGCCGACGCCCGCCGCATCACGCCCGAGCACCGGCACGGGTTCCGCACCCTCACCGCGGCCGAGTCCGCCGGATACCGGCCCTGCCTGCGGTGCCGTCCCGGCCTGCCCGAGACCGCCTGATGGACCTCCGGGAGACCCGGCCCGCGGACGCCGAGCTGGACGCGATGCTGCGGCTGCTGGAAGGGGAGGGGGCGCGGCTGGTCAACGTCGGCCACGGCCGCTCCCCCGCCTCGGCCGCCCGTGCCCGCGCGTTCCTGGACGCCTGGCCCGGCGACGTCGGCGCCGTGGTGTCCTGGCCCGCGGCCGCGGCGTCGTGGCTGCGGCCCGCGCGGCGGCTCGCCGCCGGCGCCCCGGACGCGTGGGTGATCGCCGACGAGCCCGCCGGATGGGCGGGCATCGGCCCCCGGCTCGCCGCCACCGGCCTCTGGCGCGCCCACGCCACCTTCGCGTTCACCGGGCTGGCCGGCCCCCGCCTGCCCGCGCTGGCCGGGCCGGAGTCCACCGAGGGGCTGCGCGGCGTCACCGCCGGCGGGCGGATCTGGGAGATCAACGACGGTGCCGCGGTGTTCTTTACGGCCCGCGGCACCGGCCGCTAGCGTGTGCGCGATGGACGAGGTCTGGCGGTTGCTCGAGGCGTACCACGCGCCGATCTACTTCTCCGACGAGGCGGCGGCCGCCTACAAGGCCGCCGGGCTCAAGGGCTACTGGATGGGCTACTTCGCCTCCCGGTCGGCGCCGCTGGGCGCGCCCGGGCCCGGCGTGGTCACCGCCACCTTCTACAACTTCGCGCCCCGCCGCGTCGAGCGGGCGATCCCCGACGCCTGGCGGTTCTGCCCGCCCGGCAAGGTCCTGGACGCGCGGCTGGAAGCGGCCGACCACACCCTGCGGCGCCTGCTCGGCGACCTCATCACCACTCCCGAAGTCGCCGAGGCCGCCGGCCTCGCCGTCGCGGCCGCCGCCGCGTGCCCGCCGCAGGGCCGCCCCCTCGCCGCCGCGCACGCCGCGCTGCCCGTCCCCCGCGAACCGCACCTGGCGCTGTGGTGGGCGGCCAGCGTCCTGCGCGAATACCGCGGCGACGGGCACATCGCGGCGCTGCTGACCGGCGGGCTCGACGGCTGCGAGGCCAACCGCGTCTCCGTCGCGGCCGGCACCTCCGCCCCCGAGCAGCGCGAGCAGCGCGGCTGGACCGAACAGGAATGGGACGACGCCACCCGGCGCCTGGCCGCGCGCGGCTGGCTGACCGGCGACGGCGCCCTGACCGGACAGGGACGCGCCGCCCGCGCCGCCATCGAGGACGACACCGACCGGCTCGCCGCACCCGCCCTCGACACGCTCGGGCCCGGCGCCACCCGGCGGCTCACCGCCTGCCTGCGGCCCCTGTCCCACCACATCGTCGACTCCGGCGGCGCCATCCCGTTCCCCAACGCCATGGCGCTGCCCCCGATCCGCGAAACCTGAACCGGGGCGGAGACGCGCCGTGGCCCGTGTCAGCGGGCGTTGTGGAAGATGACGCCCAGCACGTGCCGGTCGCCCGACAGCACCTCGCTCACCCCGTGCCGCATCGCCACCCGCTTGAAACCGCGGGCCGACGGCACCGGCCGGTGCCGCACCGGGAAGATCACACCCTGGCCCAGGCCCGGCCGCGCCACGATCGGGCGGGACTGCGCCCGCGGCCGCTGCTCCACGAACACGCTCTCACCGCCGGTGAAGTCCCGATCCGGCGTGCTCAGCATGATCGCCACCTGGAGCGGGAACGTCAGATCGCCGTACACGTCCTGGTGCAGGCAGTTGTAGCCGCCCGGCCCGTACCGCAGCAGCAGCGGCGTCGGCCGGTGCTGGCCCGCCGCCGCGCACGCCTCCAGCAGCCCGTCCAGGTCACCGGGGTAGGGTTCCTCGCCCAGCCGCCCGGCCCACCGGTTGGCGACGCGCGCCAGCGGCGGATACAGCCGCGTCCGCAACTCCCGCACCAGCGGCGGCAGCGGGTTCCCGAAGTACCGGTACTCGCCCTCGCCGAAGGAATGCCGCGCCATCACCACCGTGCTGCGGAACACCCCGCCCGCGCCGTACATGCCGATCAGGTCCGCGCACTCGTCCGGGCTCAGCAGCGGCGGCGTGAGCGCGAACCCGGCACGGTCCAGATCCTCCTCCGCCCGCGCCCAGTCCACCACGCCGTCCACCGGAGCCGTCTGCTGCACAGACATCACAAGGGTCCTTCCTGCCGGAGGTGTTCCTCCGAAGAACCCCGCCGGCCCCGCGGCGGTTGCGCCGGAGCCGGGGCCCGGACGCGTCAGCCCCGGTTGGCCAGCAGCACGCCCGCGCCGCCCAGCACCAGCCCCGCGACCGTCAGCGGGGCCAGGGACTCGCCGATGGTGACCCACGCCAGCAGCGCCGTCACCGAAGGGGTCAGGAAGAACAGCGTGCTGACGCGGCTCGCCGACGACCGCCGCAGCATCGTGTTCAGCAGCAGGAACACCCCGACCGAGTTCACCAGCACGATCCACGCCAGCGCCGCGCCGAACGCCGGCCAGTGCGTCACCCGCGGCGTCTCCCACAGCAGCGACGACGCCCCGATCACCGGCGCCGCCACCAGGAATTGCACCGCCGTCCCCGAGAACACGTTCATGTCCGCCACGAACCGCTTCTGATACAGCGTGCCCACGCTGAGCCCCAGCAGCCCCGCCACGCACAGCACCACGCCCAGCGCCGAGAACGCCACCCGGTCGGCGACCGCCAGCACCACCCCCGCCGCGCCCAGCCCGAACCCCGCCCACTGCCGGGCCGTCACCCGCTCCCCCAGCGCCGACGCCGCCAGCAACGCGATCACCACCGGGTTCAGGCCCTGCACCAGCGCCACCACCCCGGCCGGCAGCCCCAGCCCCATCGCGCTGTAGAGCGCGCCGAACTGCACCGCCTGGATCAGCAACCCCGTCACCGCGATGTGCCCCAGTCGCCGCCCGCGCGGCCACGGCGCCCGCAGCGCGACCGCCAGGCCCGCCAGCAGCACCCCCGCCAGCGCGAACCGCGCGAACGTCAGCAGCAGCGGCGGCGCCGCGCCCACGCCGACCGCCCCGGCGATGAACGCGCTGCTCCACAGGACCACGAACACCGGCGGCATCGCCGCCGCGCCCCGCCCCGCTCGAGCCGGCGCCGCGTCGACCGGCGCGGGCATGGAAGGAGGAGCCTCCCGTTCGATCCGGACCGCCATGACCCCACCCCTCGATAACCGGCTAGAACGGTTATCAGTCTGGTGACCGAGCCAATAACCTGTCAAGGCGGTTATGCTGAGGGGATGGGCTTCACGTTCGTCAGCGGCGACCCCGCGCTCGACTTCGCCGGCACCGTCCAGCACCGGCGCGACGAGTTCATCGACCTGCTCACCACCCCCGCCGACCTCGCGCGCTGGACGGTGGAGGCGGGCCTGCTCACCAGCGCGCCCCCGGCCGGCACCACCGGCTTCGACGCCGCCGTGGAGCTGCGTGAGGCCATCTACCGGCTCGCCGCCGGCACCGGCACCGGCACCGACCGCGACCTGGTCAACCGGCACGCCGCCGGCGCGCCCGTCACCGTCCGCCTCACCGCCGGCGGCACCGTCGAACGCACCGGCGGCCTGGACGCCGCGCTGGCCACCCTCGCCCGCGGCGCCGTCGAGCTCCTCGGCGGCCCCGACGCCCGCGACGTCAGGGAATGCGAGGCCGGCCAGTGCACCCGCCTCTACCTGGACACCTCACGCCGCCGCACGCGCCGCTGGTGCGACATGCGCGAATGCGGCAACCGCGCCAAGGCCGCCGCGTTCCGCGCCCGCCACCGCACCGCCCCCTGATCCCGCCGCGCCCACGCCCGGCCCAGGTGACCGGATCGTTCCGGTGGGAGGCCTGATCGTGTCTGTCCCGGGCGGCCCGGCGCCGCCAGGATCGACACATGCGCACCGCACTCCTCGTCATCGACGTCCAAGAGTCCTTCCGCCGCCGGCCCAGCTGGCAGGCGATCTCCGCACCCGACATCGCCGAGCGGGCCGGGCGGCTGGTCGACGCCGCCCGCGCCCGCGCCGAGCTGGTGGTGTGGGTGCTGCACGCCGAACCCGGCTCCGGCGGCGTCTTCGACCCCGAACTCGGTCACGTCCGCCTCATGGACGGGCTGGAGCCGCGCCCCGGCGAGCCCGTCATCACCAAGACCAGCCGCAACGCCTTCACCACCACCAACCTGCAGCAGCTCCTCACCGCCGCGGGCGTCACCGACGTGGTCGTCTGCGGCATCCAGACCGAGCAGTGCTGCGAGACCACCGCCCGCCTGGCCGCCGACCTCGGCTACACCGTCACCTTCGTCACCGACGCCACCGCCACCTTCCCCATCGCCCACCGCGACGCCCCCGCCCACGCGACCGCGGCCGACCTGCTCGCCGACCCCCGCACCCTGCCCACCGCCGACGTCATCGCCCGCACCGAATACGCCCTCGCCGGCCGGTTCGCCACCATCGCCACCCTGGAACAGCTCACGGGCGGGGCGTCGGCTGAGACCGCGGTAGGCTGACCGGATCGTGACCCAGATCGTCTTCCTGCTCGTCCCCGGGCTGCACCTGCTGGACCTGGCCGGGCCCGCCCAGGTCTTCTCCACCGCCGCCACCACCCTGGACGGCGCGCCCTACCGGCTGCGGTACGTCGCCGAGCAGGACGACGTCCCCACCGCGCAAGGCCTGCCGGTACGGGCCGCCACCACCTGGCCCGAGCTCGGGCCCGGCGACGTCGTCATGGTCCCCGGCTGGCGGTGGGGCACCGGCGAGCCCGGCTGGGGCCGCGTCGGCGCCGCCACCGCCCGCCGCCTGTCCGCCCACCACCAGAGCGGCGGCACCGTCGCCAGCGTCTGCGCCGGGGCGTTCGCGCTCGCCGCCGCCGGGCTGCTGGACGGCCGCCGCTGCACCACCCACCACGAACTCCAGGACGAGCTGGCCCGCCGCCACCCGCGCGCCGCCGTCGTCCGCGACGTCCTGCACGTGACCGACGGACGCGTCGTCACCTCCGCCGGCATCGCCAGCGGCATCGACCTGGCCCTGCACCTGGTCGCCGCCCGGCACGGGCCCGGCGCCGCCGCCCGCGTCGCCCGCGCCATGGTCGTCTACGCCCGCCGCAACGGCGACGACCAGCAGATCGGCGCCATGCTGCGGCACCGCTCCCACCTCAGCGACGCCGTCCACCGCGTCCAGGACCTCATCGACGCCCGCTTCGCCGAACCGCTGCCCTTGGCCGCGCTCGCCGCCGCCGGCGGCGTCAGCGAACGCACCCTCACCCGCCTGTTCGGCGCCGCCACCGGCCTCACCCCGCTGCGCTACCAGCAGTTGCTGCGCCTGGAACACGCCGGTCACCTCATCGGACAGGGCGCCACCGCCGAGGCCGCCGCCCGCGCCGTCGGCTTCCAGGACGCCCGCATGCTGCGCCGCCTGCGCTCCCGCGCCACCGACACCGCCGTCTGACGACCCGCCACCTGACGCGGCGAGCGGCGGTCAGCCGGTCACCGGCACCTCGATATGGCCGGTGGCGCCGCGTGTCACCCGGGCGCGGCCCGCGGTGACCTCCGCCGCCCACGCCTCGAAAACCGCCAGCTCCTCCACCGGCACCGCCACGTCGGCCTCCACGCCGTCCCCATAGCGCACATCGCCCGGCTGCCGGCCGCTGCCGTGCAGATCCCCCAGGAACCGGCCCGCCAGCGCGTGGTCCACCCGCACCGTCACCGTCACCACCGGCCGCAGCTCCACCACCCCGACCGCGTCCACCGCCGCCGCGACCGCCTGCCCGTACGCGCGCACCAGCCCGCCCGCGCCCAGCTTCACCCCGCCGAAATACCGCGTCACCACCGCCGCGGTGTCGGTCAGCCCGCGCCGCACCAGCACCTCCAGCATCGGGACGCCCGCGGTCCCCGCCGGCTCCCCGTCATCGCTGCTCTTGGTGATCTCACCGCGTTCACCCAGCACGTAGGCGGTGCAGTTGTGCGTGGCGTCCCGGTGCGCCCGGCGATGTCCGGCCAGGAACTCCACCGCCGCCTGCTCCGAGCGCACCCGCGCCAGCGTGCAGACGAACCTCGACTTGCGGATCTCCAGCTCGGCCGAGCCCGCGTTCCTGATCATGCGCATGGGAGACCCGAGTCTACGGCCCGGCGCGGCTCAGCCCTTGGGAAAGGGCCAGGCGTTGGGGCGGCACCCGTACAGCGACTTGGTCTGCTGCACCATCACCGGCGCCCGGCGCCCCGGCCCCGGGCACTGCTCATGCTGGTGCCCCAGCAGATGCCCCACCTCATGGTTGACCAGGTACTCGCGGTAGGTCGCCAGATCCCGGCCGTAGGACGCGGCGCCGGTGCCCCAGCGCAGCGCGTTCAGCACCGACCTGCCGCCGCGCCCGCACGACAGCTCCCCGCCGGTCACCAGCGGCGCGCACATCCGGTCCACCAGCGCCGGGCTCGACAACGACACGCGGAACCGCACCGTCCCCCGGCTCACCCGCACGAACCGCATCGTGCGGCCCCGCCCCCAGCTGCGCCGGTCGTTGAGGATCCGGTGCACCTCGGCGGCGAACTGCGCGCCGCGGAACGGCAGGCCCCGCTCGACCTCGACCATGTACTTCACCACGGTGCCGCGCCGCCCGGCGGGCGCCGCCGCCGTGCCGGGCACCACGGCGTACCGGCCGCCCGCCGACCGCGGCACCCGCGTCCGGACCGGCTGCCGCCGCCCGTTCACCACCGGCCCCTGGCGCCCGGTGCCGGGCGGCGCCGTCGTCCGCCTGCTGCCCGGCGCCGCGGGCGTCACCGGCGCGGCGTCCGCGCCCGTGCCGCGCTGCGGCGTCCGCGCCGTGCCGCCCGAGTCGCCGGGGGCCGCCACCCACACGGCGGCGCCGGCTCCCGCCGCGATCACCAGCGCGGCGCCGAACGCCACCGCCCACCCGCGTCCGCGGCGCCGGTCCTGCCGCCGGCGGCGCGCCGCCGGCGCCGGGGCCACGGGTTCCTTGAGATTGTGCATGAGCCCTGGTCAGCCCCGCCCGCCGGACACCGCGCCGCGCCTGCCGTTCATTCCGCCCGCCCCCGATGATCGTTGATCTAGGCGGCATCGTAGTGGGCGCGGCGATCACAGCGCCGCCATGTTCACCCGGCGAGCCCCGGGGCGAAGCGGGACGAACACAGATAAAGCCGCCGGACCGGATCGGGGCGGTGGTCAGGCGGGCGGGTCAGGCGGGCGGGTCAGTCGATCAGGTCGAGGACGTCGGCGATCGACGGCACCACCCGCGACGGCCGGAACGGGAACCGCTCGACCTCCTCCTTGCGCGTCACCCCGCTCAGCACCAGGATCGTCTGCAGGCCCGCCTCCACGCCCGCCACGACGTCGGTGTCCATCCGGTCGCCGATCATCGCGGTGCGCTCGCTGTGCCCGCCGACCACGTTCAGCGCGGTCCGCATCATCAGCGGGTTGGGCTTGCCGACGAAGTAGGGGTCCACCCCCGTCGCCTTGGTGATCATCGCGGCGACCGCGCCGCACGCCGGCAGCGACCCCTCCGGCGACGGCCCGATCGGGTCGGGATTGGTCGCGATGAACCGCGCGCCGTTCTCGATCAGCCGGATCGCCTTGGTCAGCTGCGAGAAGCTGTAGGTGCGGGTCTCGCCCAGCACCACGTACTCGGGATCGAGGTCGGTCAGCACGTACCCCACCTCGTGCAGCGCGGTGGTCAGCCCCGCCTCGCCGATCACGTACGCCGACCCCTCCGGCCGCTGGTCGGCCAGGAACCGCGCGGTCGCCAGCGCTGAGGTCCAGATGAACTCGGCCGGCACCACCAGGCCCAGCGCGGCCAGCCGCGCCGACAGGTCGCGGGGGGTGTAGATGGAGTTGTTGGTCAGCACCAGGAACGGCCGGCCCGACGCCGAGAGGCGGCCGATGAACTCGTCCGCGCCCGGCACCGGCCGGCCCTCGTGCACCAGCACCCCGTCCATGTCCGACAGCCAGAACTCGATCGGCCTGCGCTCGCTCATGCGCACATTGTCGCAGGTGGATGTCACTGGTGGATCCGCCCCGATGATTGACCCCGCCCGCGCCCGGACCATAGATTCACGACGACAGGCGCACCGAACCGTGTTCGGCCAGGGAGCGCGGCGGCGCCGCCGGTCCCCGCGGAGGTAGGCATGCCCAGCGCTCCCGACACGCACGGTTCCGACTCGCCCGGCGTCCCCGGCATCCGGGAGGTCCGGGCGGCGATGACCGCGCCCGGGCAGCTGTTCGAGATGGACGAGGTCGACGTGCGCGGTGTCCCCACCCGCGTGTGGAAGCACGCCCCGGGCACCCTGCGCGACATCCTGGAGATGTCGCGCGGCCACGGCGACAAGCCGTTCCTGGTGTACGAGGACGAGCGGCTGTCGTTCGCCGGGCACTACGCGCGCGTCGCGGCGTTCGCGCACCGCCTCGTGGACCGGTACGGGATACGCAAGGGCGACCGGGTCGCCATCGCGATGCGCAACTACCCCGAATGGTCGGTGGCGTTCTGGGCCGCCGCGGTCGCCGGCGCCGTCGTCGTCCCCCTCAACGCCTGGTGGACCGCCGCCGAGCTGGAGTACGCGCTGCGCGACAGCGGCGCCCGGCTCCTGATCGCCGACCTCGAACGCGCCGAACGCCTCGCCGGCGCGCTCCCCGGCCTGGACCTGGCCGCCGCCCTCGTCGTCCGCGCCGGCGGGACGCCGCCCGCCGGCACCGAACCGTTCGACGACACACCCGCCACCGATGCCGGCGCCGATGCGGCACTGCCCGACGTCGCGCTCGACCCCGAGGACGACGCCACGATCTTCTACACCTCCGGCACCACCGGCCGGTCCAAGGGCGCGCTCGGCACCCACCGCAACATCGCCACCAACCCCGTCAGCCTCGCCTACGGCATGCTGTCGGGCGGCGTGCGCGCCGGCCGCACCCTGGAAGAGCTGCTGGCGCCGCAGCCGCGCGTCACCCTGCTGTCGGTGCCGTTCTTCCACGCCACCGGCTGCCACTCGGTCCTGGTCACCAGCGCGCTGCAGGGCGGCACCGTGGTCCTGATGTACAAGTGGGACGCCGAACGGGCGCTGCGCCTCATCGAGAGCGAGAAGGTCACCGGGTTCGGCGGCGTGCCCACCATGGCCTGGCAGGTCCTCACCCATCCCGACTTCGACAAGTACGACACCTCCAGCCTCACCGGCGTCAGCTACGGCGGCGCGCCCGCCGCGCCCAGCCTGGTCGACACCATCAAGGAGCGCCTGCCCGACCGGGTGCCCGGCAACGGCTACGGCCTCACCGAGACCTCCTCGGTCACCACCTACAACGCCGGGCTCAACTACCTGGAACGGCCCGACAGCGTCGGCCCGCCCGTCGCGGTCTGCGACGTCAAGGTCGTCGACCCCGCGGGCACCGAACTGCCCGCCGGCGAGGTCGGCGAACTGCTCATCAAGGGCCCCAACGTCATCAAGGGCTACTGGGGCAAACCGGAGGCGACAGCGCAGTCCTTCGACCCGGGCGGCTGGTTCCACAGCGGCGACCTGGCCCGCCTGGACGCCGACGGGTTCGTCTACATCGTCGACCGCGCCAAGGACATGCTCATCCGCGGCGGCGAGAACATCTACTGCGCCGAGGTCGAGGCCGCCCTCTACGAGCACCCCTCCGTCGCCGACTGCGGCGTCATCGGCGTGCCCCACGACGTCCTCGGCGAAGAGGTCGGCGCCGTGGTGTGCCTGCGGCCCGGCGCCACGCTCACCGCCGCCGAACTCCAGGAGTTCCTGGCACCCCGCATCGCCGCGTTCAAGATCCCCGCCCATGTGTGGTTCCGCGACGGCGAGCTGCCCCGCAACCCCGGCGGCAAGCTCCTGAAGACCCGCCTGCGCGAGGAGCTCCTCGGCTGACCGGTAACGCCGACCTGTAACGTGGCCGGACGTGAGCGACACCGACCCCACCGGCCTCCGCAAGATCGCCCCGCCCGGCCTGGCGCCCGGGCCCGGCTACAGCCACGCGGTCTCGGCCGACGTCCCCGGCCGCCTGGTCGCCGTCAGCGGCCAGGTCGCCCTCGACGCCGCCGGGAACCTCGTCGGCCCCGGCGACCTGGCCGTCCAGACCCGGCAGGTGCTGGCCAACCTGCACGCCGCGCTCGCCGCCGCCGACGCCGACTGGCGGCACGTCATCAAGCTCGGCTACTACCTGCGCGACGCGGAGCAGGTCGCGGTCGTGCGGGCCGTCCGCGACGAGATCGTGCCGCCCGGCTTCGCGCCCGCCAGCACCCTGGTCGAGGTGTCACGGCTGTTCCGCGACGACCTCCTGGTCGAGATCGACGCCCTCGCCGTCGTCCCCATCGCCCCCGCCCGGGACTAGGGCTGGGACTAGGGCCGCAGGGCCCGCAGGCACAGCACCGCCACCGCCTCGACGACCTCCTCGGCCGACCGGCCCGCCGGGGGATCCAGCAGCGCGCCGTGCACCTGCGCCTCGGCGGCCTGCACCAGCAGCAGCGCCGTCAGCGCCCGGTCCGGGCCGCCCACCTCCAGCCGGTGCAGATGATGCTCGACCTCCCGCGCCATCGCCGTCTGCACACTCCGCAGCTGCGCCGCGGCCTCCGGCGGGCGCGGCGCCTGGTCGTACAGCAGCCGGTGGGTCACCGGATCGGTGCGGTGCAGGTCGGCCAGCGCCCCCACCAGCGTCCGCACCGTCTCCTCCAGCGGCGGCGCCTGCTCGCGCAGCCGCGTGAACACCGCGCCCAGCGCGTCCACCAGCTGCAGCATGTGCCGCTCCCCGAGCGCGTACAGCAGCGCGTCCTTGTTGGGGAAGTACTGGTAGAGCGACCCGATCGACACCCCGGCGCGCTCGGCGATCCGGTTGGTGGTCGCGGCCGCGTACCCGTGCCGCTCGAAAAGCTGAGCAGCCGCCTCCAGGATCGCGTCGAAGGTCTCCTGGGAACGCTGCTGGCGCGGCCTTTTGCGGGGTGTGGAGATGAGGCCTCCAATGCGAGTTGCCAGACCCTGAGGATTACTCACATTCTAGGGACATGTTCACCTTCCCCGCAGATCCGCAGGAGATCCTGGCTGAGCGGACGCGGCAGTTCACCGCCTGCGGCATCCCCGCCCGCGTGGTCGCCGCCGCCCGCGACGAGATCGACGACATGTGGGGCATGGGCCCCGGCGGCTGGGTGCCGGCCTGGGCGCGGCACGCCGAGCGCGCCGACCGCGACGGCGACCCGCTGCTGTCCGCGCTGTGCTGGGGCGCCGCCCGGTTCCCCGCCCTGGCCACGCCCGGCCGCCGGTTCGCCTACGAACAGCAGCTGGAGTGCTACCTGGCCGCCGCGCCGCGCTTCCGCGCCGCGTTCCGCCGGGAGATCTTCCATGTGCCCTGCACGGACGGCAGCCCGGACGGCAGCCGGGACGGCACCACCGACGGCACCACGGCCGTCCCCGTGCACTTCCTGCGGCGGCCCTACGGGCGGCCACGCGGCGTGCTGATCCTGTCGGGCGGCGTCGACACCTGGAAGATGGACCTGCACCGCCTCGCGGTGACCACCGCCCTGGCCACCGGGCTGCTGGTCGCCGCGATCGACATGCCCGGCACCGGCGAGTCGCAGGTGCCGCTCACCCCCCGCGCGGATCAGATCCTCACCGGGCTGGTGCGGCGGCTGCGCGCCGACTACGCGCTGCCCGTCGGCTTCCTCGGCCTCAGCTTCGGCGGGCACTGGGCTGCCAAGCTCGCCCTGCTCGGCGAGGTCGACGCCGCCGTGGACCTCGGCGGCCCGACCGGTGCCGCCGACGAGCCCGTCGACGTGGCGAACCTGCCGTACGGCATGCCCGGCATCATCGGCAACGCCCTGCACCTGGACGCGCTTCCCACCCCCGCCCTCATCGCCGAGCAACTCCTGGCGTTCTCCCTGCGCGCCCAAGGGCTGCTGGACCGGCGCGGCGGCGCGCCGCTGCTGGCCGTCAACGGCGCCGACGACCAGTACATCCCGCGCGGCGACACCACCGGCCTGGCCGGGCGGCCCGCCACCACCGTCTGGCTCGTCCGCGGCGCCACCCACTGCGCACCCGAACGGTTCCGGCCCCTCATCCTGGCCGTCTGGGGCTGGCTCACCGCCCGCCTGGCCGCCCGTCCCACCACACCGGTCGCCGAACGCGCCGCCCGCCTGCCCCTGGCCCCGCTCCTGCTGAACGCGTGAGGGCGCCCCGGCCGGTCGGCCGGGACGCCCTCGGGAAGCGCAGGAAAACCCGCGGTCAGACGTTCACGCCGAAGTCGGACGCGATGCCCGCCAGGCCCGAGGCGTACCCCTGGCCGACGGCGCGGAACTTCCACTCGTCGCCGTTGCGGTAGAGCTCACCGAACACCATGGCGGTCTCGGTGGAGGCGTCCTCGGACAGGTCGTAGCGCGCGATCTCGCTGTTGTCGGCCTGGTTGACGACCCGGATGAAGGCGTTGCGGACCTGGCCGAAGTTCTGCTGCCGGTTCTCGGCGTCGTAGATCGACACCGGGAACACGACCTTGGCCACCTCGGCCGGGACGGTGGCCAGGTTGACCTTGATCTGCTCGTCGTCGCCCTCGCCCTCACCGGTGAGGTTGTCGCCGGTGTGCTCGACGGCGCCGTCGGGGCTCTTGAGGTTGTTGAAGAACACAAAGTGCTTGTCAGACAGCACCTTGCTCTCCGGCGAGCACAGCAGCGCGCTGGCGTCGAGGTCGAAGTCGCCCCCCGTGGTGGTCCGCACGTCCCAGCCCAGACCCACCACGACCGCGGTCAGTCCAGGAGCCTCCTTGGTCAGCGAGACGTTGCCGCCCTTGCTCAGACTGACTCCCACTGCGTGCACCTCCATATAGACGTTCCGTGCGGGCCTCTGCCGCCCGCACGGCCTGATGGTAGAACGGTAGCCACCCGGCGGCGGTTCCCTGGCCGGTTTCGCACACGGCGTGGCGAGGATTCACTCTCGGCTCACCTCGCGTCGACGAACGCCGTCGGGGCGGTGACCTCGGGCGGAAGCTCCAGCGCGGCGGCCAGCGCGGCCGCGTCGGGTGCCAGCGCGTCGCACACGGCGCGGCGGCGTTCGGCGACCCGTTCCAGCAGGCCCGGCTCGGCCACGCCCTCGTCCAGCAGCACCCCGGCCCGGCGCTCCAGCCAGCCGAGGGCGTGCAGCCCCAGCAACGGCCGCAGCGGCCCCGACCCCGACACGGCCTCCGGCTCGCAGGCGGCGGCCAGGATCTCCAGCACCGTGCGGTCGGCACAGGCCGTCGCCGTGCGCACCGCCAGCGACAGGTTGTCGTTCCACGACTCGAAACCGTCGTGCCCGGCCGCCCGCGCCGCCTCGATCCGGCCCGCCAGGCGCCGCTGCAGCCGCAGCTCGCAGTCGCGGGCCAGGTGCACCCACACGCGCGGGGACGACAGGTCACCGCCGTCGGGCACCGCCCCGTCCACCGCCGGCGGCTCGTAGCGGTCGAGATCGGCCATCGCGCGGGCGGTGTCGAACAGGATGAGCTCGTTGTCGCCGCCGGCGTTCATGTAGGCGTGGGCCAGCCCGCGGTACCCGTTGAGGCGGTCGGTCGCGGCGAACCCCGGCGCGCCCGACAGCACCCGGCACCGCGACACCGTCTCCTGCGCCTCCATCGTCGTCGCGGCCTTCAGCAGCGCCAGGTCGCGGTCGACCGCCGACCACGGCGCCCACGCCGTCGCCGGGCCGCCCGCCCGCGCCGCCCCGGCCCGGCGTTCCTTGACGTGCGCGGCGACCACCGTCAGCGCGTACGCCGACGCCAGCGACTCCAGCACCGCCTCGCGCACGTTGCGGTAGTCGGTCAGCGGCCGCAGCGGCGCCAGCCGCCCCAGCGTGACCCGGCCGGCGGCGTGGGCGTGCAGGATGCCCGCCGCCGCCCGCGTGATCGCCGCCGCCATCGAGATCACCGCGCGCCACACCGCCGGGCCGATGCTCATCGACCGGGTCAGCCGCGCGGCCGGGCCGCCCACCGGGTCGTGGAACTGCCCGCCCGCGCCGATCGTGGCGCCGTCGCGCAGCCACGCCTCGTAGGGCACCCGCAGCCCCGACAGCCGCACCGCCGCGTAGTCGACCATCAGGCCGGTGGTGTCCGGCGCGGGCACGATCTCGGCGCCGGCGGGCACCGCGCCGCCGGGCCCGCGCACCGGCACCGCGAACACGAACACCCCGCGCTCGACGCCGTCGTGCTCCAGCGTCGCGTACACCGCGGCGATCTTGGGGATGGCGGGGTGGGCGGTGTTGGTGGGGAACTTCACGGCCTGGTCGTCGGGCGTGGTCAGCACGAACTCGCGGGTGGCCGCGTCGTAGCGCGCCAGGGTGCGCGGTGCCAGGTGGCTGTTGCTGCGCCCGACCTCGGTCATCAGCAGCGCGCCGAACGACTCCATCGACTCCAGCGCGTCGCGCGCCGCCCTCGGCCCCTGCTGTTCGGAGCCGAACAGCAGGATCGGGCCGAGGGCCAGGGTGTAGTGCAGCAGCATCACGTGGAAGAGCCCGGGGTCGGCGATCGCGGCGCGTTCCAGCAGCGCGCACAACGCCGGCGGGTCGTCCAGCAGCTCGGGGGCCGGCGGCGCCGCCAGCCCCGCCCGCCGCAGCCGCTCGTAGGTGAGGGCGTGCCGGTCCTGGACCGTCAGCCCGTCGGGGTAGCCGAAGAACTCGCCCGGGACGGCCTCCTCCAGCCGGGCGCGGGTCTTGGCGGTCAGCCCGGCGCCGCGGACCAGCCGCGACAGGCCGGGATCGGGCTGGGGGGCGGTTCCCATCGCGGCGCTCCTGCTGAGGCGAAGTCGTCCAAGAAGTCGTCCGAGGCGGACGGTCGGCCGGGTGGACGGGTCACTCGAGGTGGGGGCGGTCGAGCGCGCCGGTCAGCGGCACCGGCCGCACGCCGGGCGCGGACTTGCTCACCTGCGAGCCGCGCTGCCCCGCCGAGCGCGGCCGCTCGCGCAGCGGCGCCAGCGTGGGCACCTCGGGCAGCGTGAGGCGGGCGCACTGGCACAGCGCGTTGCCGGCGCCGGCCTCGGCGAACGCGGTCGCGCCGGCCTCGTGCACGGCGCGCAGCGTCTGCGGCAGCCGCACCGGCTTGACGATGCAGTCGGTGAGCGCGCGGTGCAGATCGTCGTCGTCGCGGTAGGCGCGGCCGCGCACCGGCGAGTACACCGCGACCTCCAGCGGGCGCTGCGGGAACGAGCGGATCATCTCGTACCACTCGTCGTCGGCGCCGCGCATCGCCGGATGGTGCGACAGGTAGGGGACGGCGAGGCGGACGGCGCGGACGCCGGTGGCCTGCGCCGCCGCCAGCACCATCTCCAGCGGGCCCTCGGGGCCGCTGACGACCGTGACGCCGGGAGCGTTGAGGCAGGCGACGACGACCTCGGGGACGCCAGCGGCCTCGATGCACGCCAGCGCGCCGTCCTCGGTCGCCTCCATCAGGCCCATGCCGCCGCCGGCGCCGCGCCGGGCCAGCACGTCCACGAGGCTGACGGCCATGCGGGCGCCGTCGCTGATGCTGAACGCGCCCGCGCACACCAGCGCGGCGATCTCGCCGAAGCTCTGGCCGACCGCGTAGCCGAGCGGCACGCCCTCGGCGCGCAGCACCCTGTCGACGGCGACCGAGGTGGTGTAGGCGGCGAGCTGGGCGACACCCTGCCGGCGGGCCGCGGCGCGGTAGCCGCCCGGGTCCTCCAGCAGGATCGTTCGCAACGATGGCCAACCTGTGCGGGGCAGACCCTCCTGGACCGCGTCCAGGACATCGGTGACGATGCGGGGTGCCGCCGGGCCGGTCCGCGAAAGCGCCTGCAGGTCGGGCACACCCGTGGAGCCGGTGCCAGGGAACAGGAACGCGCAGAGGTCGTCCGGCTTGAATTCCTGCGTCCAGCTGGCGGGGAACGAGGAGGACACGCGGGGTTCTCCTTACCTCTAAGGAAGGGCCGACTTTCCTTATTGGATGAAGACCGCTTTGTAGTTGTTATGGATTGAAAGTCACAAAATGCGATTATTCACTCAAGGGATCGGCCTGACAACCGTCCGTGTGGACAGTATGCACGGTCGGGGCCCGATCGTGGGTACGACAGCCACCGGTCTGACCGGGCGGATGCAAGGGAGTGCACATGAACGGGCGGCCGGCCGTACGGCATCGGTGGGCGATCACGGGCACCGGGTCCTACCTTCCCGACCAGCGGGTTCCCAGTGAGGACCTCTCCCTGGCGATGGGCCTGGAGGCGGGCTGGATCGAGGGGCGCACCGGCATCCGGCGCCGGCACGTCGCCGCCCCGGAGCAGGCCGCGTCCGACCTCGCCGAGCGCGCCGCCCGCCGGGCGCTGGACGCCGCCGGGCTGGCCGCCGGCGACCTCGGCCTCATCGTGCTGGGCACCTCCACCCCCGACGAGCTCGGCCCCTCCACCGCCTGCCGCGTGCAGGCCATGCTCGGCGCGGCGCAGGCCGCCGCCTTCGACGTCGCCGCCGCCTGCACCGGGTTCGTCTACGGGCTGCAGACCGCCGTGGGCTGGCTGGCCACCCAGCGCGGCAAGCCCCCCTACGCCCTGGTCATCGGCGTCGAGGTCTACTCCCGGTTCCTCAACACCGGCGACCGCGCGACCGCCGCGCTGTTCGGCGACGGCGCCGCGGCCGCCGTCATCGGGCCCGCGCCGCCGCCGTACGGGATCGCCTCCATGGGAATGGGCGCCGACGGCACCCGCGCCGGCGACGTGCTCATCCCCGCCGGCGGCAGCCGCGCGCCCGCCGGCCCCGGCACGCTGGCCTCGCTGGGCCACACCATCCACATGGACGCCCGTGCCGTCCGCTCGTTCATCGTCGACGTCCTGCCCCGGCTGATCAGCGAGGCCACCGACGACGCCGGCGTCAAACCCGGCGACCTGGCGCTGGTCGTCCCGCACCAGCCCAACCCCCGGCTGGTGGCCTCGCTGGCCGACCAGGCCGGGCTCACCCCCGACCAGATGGTCATCGCCGGGCAGGACGTCGGCAACATCGGCGCTGCGAGCCTGCCGTACGCGCTGGACCGCGCCGTGCGCACCCGCGGCATCGGCGAAGGCGAGCTGGTGCTGCTCGCGGGCTTCGGCGCCGGCCTGACCTGGGGGCACACCCTGCTCGTCTGGCCGCCACGCCGCACACACAATCGATAGCCGGCACCGATAGTGCGGCCGGTAGACCGTCCGATGACGCGTCGCGGGTCGTAAGGCCGGACCTTACCCGGGGGCCAGGTTTTGGTAGGAGGCCAGGCCTTGGTAGGCGGCCAGCACGATACTCAGACCCCGGTCGTCGCCCAGCGTGCCCGGGCTGAGCATCCGGTTCATCGCGTACGCCACCACCATGCGCGCGTCCAGGTCCACGACCACCAGCGAGCCGCCCCACCCGCCCCAGAAGCACGTGCGCGGGTTGGGGGAGATCGGTATCTCCGCGCTGGTGAGCCCGTACCCCATCCCGAACCGCAGCGGCACGCCCAGGCACCGGTCCTTGCCGTTGGACTGCTCCTGGAACACCGCCTCGCAGCCCGCCCGCGACAGCAGCCGCACCCCGCGCGCCTCTCCCCCGCAGGCCAGCACCGACTGCACCATGGCCACCGAGCGGGCGTTGCCGTGCCCGCCGGCGGCCGGGATCTCCGCGCGGCGCCAGGCTTCGGTGTTGGCGGTGCCGGCGTCGAACGGCGGGTTGCCGTAGTGGCGCAGCAGCAGCCGTGCCGCCTCCATCGCCGGCCCCTCCGACTCGGGGACAGGCGCGGGGATGATCGGCGCGACCCGGTGGTCGTGCTCGGCGGGCAGGCCGATGTGGAAGTCGGCGCCCAGCGGCCCGGCCACCTCCGCGGCGAAGAACGTGCCGACGCTCGTCCCGGTGATCCGGCGGATCACCTCGCCGACCAGATGGCCCTGGGTGAAGGCGTGGTAGCCCGACTCGGTGCCGGGCTCCCAGCCCGGCCGCTGGCGGGCCAGTGCCGCCGTGGACTTGTCCCAGTCGAACAGGTCCTCGGTCTCCAGGGGCTCGTCCCAGCTGGGCAGCCCCGCGGTGTGCGACAGCAGGTGCCGCACCCGCACGCCCTCCTTGCCCGCGGCGGCGAACTCGGGCCAGTACCGCGCCACCGGGGCGTCCAGATCCAGGTCGCCGCGATCGGCCAGGATCAGCGCGCACAACGCGGTCATCGTCTTGGTCGTCGACCAGACGTTGACGATCGTGTCGCGTTCCCACGGTCGCGTGCGGGCCTGGTCGGCGTGGCCGCCCCACAGGTCGGCGACCGGCTCGCCGTCCAGGAACACCGCCGCCGACGCGCCGACGTCCTCGCGGTCCAGGGACGCCGCCAGCGCGTCGCGCACCCCGCCGAACCGGTCCTCGCACGTGCCGTGGATCTGGGTCATGGACGCACGGTAGACCGGTTCAGCACCGCCCACCAGAGCGCAATTCGGTGGCCGGGCCGCAGGCGGCCACGGCAAGCGCGGCGGGGCGCGGCGAAGCGGATAGCTTGCGGCGGACGCGTCAGCTCGCGGCGGGCAGCAGAACGCGGCCCGACAGCAGGTCCAGCGCGCGCTCCACATCCTCCCGCGTCGTCGACAGGTGGAACGAGCAGCGCAGCAACCCCGCCCGCACCGCCGCGGCCACCTTGTTGGCGCGCAGCAGCTCGGCGGTGCCCTCGCTCACCGGGACCGACACGATCGCCGAATCGCCCGGCGGCAGACCCAGCCCGGCACGGAACCGCGCGGCCAGCGACACGTCGTGCCGGTGGATCGCCTCGATCCCCACCCCCTCCAGGAACTCCAGCGCCGGGGCGTGCCCCGCCCACGCCTGCCAGGCCGGGGACATGTCCAGGCGGCGGGCGTCGGCGGCCAGCCGCAGCGGCGCGCCGTAGATGGAGTCCCAGATGTCGGCGCCGGCGTACCAGCCGGCCGCGATCGGCGGCAGCGCGGCCAGCGCCTCGGCGGTGCCCGCCAGGAAGCAGGTGCCGCGCGGGCCCAGCAGCCACTTGTAGCCGCCGCACACCAGCAGGTCGACCCGGTCGGCCGGCAGCGGCAGCCAGCCCGCCGCCTGCGTGGCGTCCAGCAGGACGCGGGCGCCGTGCGCGCGGGCCGCGCCGATCAGGTCCTCCATCGGCGCGATCGCGCCGTCGGCCGACTGCACCGCCGACACCGCCACCAGGTCGACGCCGCCGTCCACCGCGTCGGCGATCCGTTCCAGCGGCACCGAGCGGACCGTCAGCTCCGGCCGCGCCAGGAACGGGAACAGCAGCGAGGTGAAGTCGCCGTCGGCCGTCAGCACGGTGGCGCCGGCGGGCAGCGACGCGGCCACCAGCCCGACGAAGTAGGACACCTGCGGGCCGATCGCGACCCGGTCCGCGGGCAGGCCGATCAGGCGCGCGAAGGACTCGCGCGACCGGGTCACCACCGCGTCGCCCAGGTCGGTGGTGAGGAGCCCGGCCGCCCGGTCCCGCTCGGCCGCCAGCATCGCCTCGTGCGCGATACGGGGCGGCAGTCCGTAACTCGCGGTGTTCAGGAACGTGACCTCGGCGGCGAACTCCCGCTGCGCCAGGCTGATCGGAATACCCATGTCCCGATCATCGCCGACCCGCGAGCCATAGGGCAAAGTCCCATCTTCTGGGGCATCCATAAATGAGGTTGATACCTTGGCGGGATGCTCGATCTGCACCGGGGCCGGATCCTGCGCGAGGTGGCGCGGCTCGGCTCGATGACCGCCGCCGCGCGGGCCCTCTCCTACACCCAGCCCGCGGTCTCCCACCACATCGCGCGGCTGGAGGCCGAGGTCGGCACGCCGCTGGTCGTCCGGTACGGGCGCGGCGTGCGGCTGACCGAGGCCGGGCGGATCCTGGTCGAGCACGTCGAGGACGTGCTGGGCCGCATGGCCGACACCGAGGAGCGCATCGCCGCCATCGCCGGGCTGCGCGCCGGCCGGGTCCGCGCCGCGGTGTTCCCCACCGCCGCGGCCGCGCTGCTGCCCGACGCGCTGGCCGGGCTGCGCGACCGCGCGCCCGGCGTCGCCGTCACCCTCGTGGAGGCCGAGCCGCCGCAGGCCCTCGCCGCACTGCGCGCCGGCGAGGTCGACCTGGCCGTGGTGTTCTCCTACCCCGGGGCGCCGCCCGACGGCGGCACCCGGCTGCGCGAGGTCGCGTTGTGCGAGGACCCCGTCCGGCTCGCCCTGCCCGCCGCCCATCCGCTCGCGGCGCCGGCCGCCGCGGGCACGGCGACCCTGGCCGACCTGGCGGACGAGACGTGGGCGTCGGGGTGCGAACGGTGCCGCGGCCACCTGCTGCGCGCCTGCGAGCAAGCCGGCTTCACCCCGCGCATCGCGTTCGCCACCGACGACCACATCGCCGTCCAGCGGCTGGTCGCGCGCGGCCTGGCGGTCACCGCCCTGCCCGGCCTCGCCCTGGCGCTGCACCACGAATCCGGGCTGGCGCTGCCGGCGCTGCCCGACCTCGGCCGCCGCCGCGTCAGCGCGCTCGTCCCCGCCGGCACGCGCCCGCCCGCCGTCGCCGCGCTGCTGGACGAGCTCGGCGACGCCGCCGCCCGGACGGCCGGCGCGATCACGATCGAGGAGGGCGGCGCTCTTGACGGCCCGCCACCGGTGACGACATAAACGGTCGTATCGCCGTGCCCGTCGTCTGGCCGTTCCCTCCGAAAGGGATTCCCATGCCGTCCATCACCGTCGCCGACGCGAACGTCCACTACGAGGTCGAGGGCACCGGTCCGGGGCTGGTCCTGGTCCACGGCACCCAGGGCAGCGGCGAGACCAGCTGGGGCCATCTGGTCGACGGGTTCACCGGCGACCGCACCGTCGTGCGGCCCGACCTCAGCGGCAGCGGCAAGACCACCGACGCGGGCGGCGAGCTCACCGTGGAGACCCTGGCGGGCCAGGTGGCCGCCGCCGCCCGCGCCGCGGTCGACGGTCCCGTCGACATCGTCGGCTTCTCGCTCGGCGCGGTCGTCGCCGCCGCCACCGCGGCGCTCGAGCCGGGCCTGGTCCGCAGGCTGGTGCTGGTGGCGGGCTGGGCGCACACCGGGAACGCCCGGCAGCGCCTGATGTTCGAGCTGTGGCGCGAGCTGGACCGCGCCGACTTCGGGCTGCTCAACCGCGAGGTGATCCTCAACGGCTTCAGCCCCCGCTTCCTGGAGGGCCTGGGGCCCGCCGGCATCGCCGAGACGATCGCCGCCGGCGCCCGCGAACCCGGGCTGGACCGCCAGCTCGACCTCGACCTGCGGGTCGACGTCCGCGATCTGCTGCCCCGGGTCACGGCCCCCGCGCTGGTGGTCGAGCTGACCCGCGACCAGCTCGTGCCCGCCTGGGGACCCATCGCCCTGCACGACGGCATCGCCGGCAGCCGCTACACCGAGATCGACAGCGGCCATCTGGTGCTGTTCGAGCGCCCGGCCGAACTCACCGAGCTCATCCGCGGGTTCGTCCTCGACTAGGACGTCCGGTACCTCTAGTACGTCGGGTCCTGGCCGACCTCACCGCGCCAGCCGCCGGTCTCGCGGCCCTGCTCCTCGATGAACTCCTTGAACCGCTTGAGGTCGCCCTTGACCTTGCGCTCCACCACGTTCAGGGCGTCGCCGGCCTTCTCCACCGCGCCCTCGGGCGCGAACTCCATCTGGAGCATCACGCGGGTCTTCTCCGGCGCCAGGTGATGGAAGGTCACCACGCCCGCCTGCCGGGGCTCCTCGACCGACGTCCACGCGATGCGCTCGTCGGGCCGCTGCTCGGTGATCTCGGCGTCGAACTCGCGCTTGACCCCGGCGATGCTGGTCTTCCAGTGCGTCCGGGTGTCGCTGATCTGGTCGATCTTGTCGACGCCCTCCATGAAGCGCGGGAACTCGGTGAACTGGGTCCACTGGTTGTAGGCGGCGCGCACCGGCACCTCGACGTCGATCGACTGCTCGATGGTGCTCATGACCGATTCCTCCATTCAGGTCGGGTCCTGTCGGGTTCGTGGCCGACCCTGCCCATAGCGGGAGGGGTCAAACGCCGGGGGTGAGCACCGACACCCGCCCGGTGCCGAGGTCGTAGTACGCTCCGACGATTCCGAGCGTCCCGGCACGTATCGCCGCGGCCAGCGCCGGATCGGCCGCCAGTTCCCGCGCGCTGCGCAGGATCTGTGCCCGCACCGTCAGGTCGGCCACGTCCCCTCCCGCCGCGCCGCGCGCCGCCTCGCGCACCGCCTCCTCGTAGGCCGGCCGCAACGCCGCCACGACGGTTCCGAGCCGTCCCGGCGGCGGGTGCCCGCCGGCCCCGAGCGCGGCGACGGCGGCCTTCACCGCGCCGCACCGCTGGTGGCCGAGCACCACGATCAGCGGCGTGCCCTTCTCCAGCGGGCCGTACTCGACCGACCCGGTGACCAGCCCGTCCAGGGTCTGGGCGGCCGTCCGCACCGCGAACAGGTCGCCCACGCCCTGGTCGAACACGGTCTCCGGCGGCACCCGCGAGTCGATGCACGACACCACGGTCGCCAGCGGCGACTGCTCGGCGGCGACCTGGCGGCGGCGGTGCTCGCTCTGGTCGGGGTGGCGCAGCCGCCCTTCGGCCCAGTGCCGGTTGCCCTCCGCCAGCCGCGCCCACGCCTGCGCGGGCGTCGGATGCTCGGCGAGGTGCGGTGAGGTGCGCCCGCACCCCGAGGGCAGCAGGGCGGCGAACCCGGAGAGCCCGGCGCGCAGCACCAGACGGCGGGCCAGAACGGGTGACGGGCAGGTCACAGCTCCCCCTCTTTCCGCCCCCCACCAGCAATGATGACAGAGAGTGAACGTCGGTGAGGGTTGCTCGCCGAAACGCCCTGCTAGGGTTTGCGAACGTTCATTCACAAACTCGGAGGGGCCGTGGCACGACCGCGCACCACCAGCGACGAGGCGATCCTCGCCGCGACGGCACGAGCCCTGGGGCGCCTGGGGCCGGGGCGGCTGACGCTCAACGCGGTGGCCGCGGAGGCCGGGCTGTCCCCGGCCACCCTCGTCCAGCGGTTCGGCTCCAAGCGCGGGCTCCTGCTCGCCTTCGCCCGGCGCGCCGAGCACGGCGCCCGCCTGCCCTTCGAGCGCGCCCGCCGCGACCACCCCTCGCCGCTGGACGCCCTGCATTCCGCGATGGCGGCGATGGCCGCCCACGTCGCCGGCCCCGAGGAACTGGCCAACAGCCTCGGCTTCCTCCAGCTGGACCTCACCGATCCGGAGTTCCGCGAGCACGCCCGGGCCCACACCCGCGTCACGCGTGAGCAGATCCGCGCGCTGCTGGCCGAGGCCGTCGCGGCCGGAGAGCTGGCCGCCGGCACCGACCCCGCCCGGCTCGCCCGCTCGGTCCAGGTCACCTACAACGGCACCCTGATCGTCTGGGCGCTCGACGGCGAGGGCGCCCTGCCCGGCGCGGTGCGCGCCGGCCTCGACGACCTCCTCGCCCCCCACCGCCCCGACCCGGAACTGGCGGAGCGCCAATAACGTTGGACCGACCGGACGATCGTTCGGGAGGGACGGCATGAGCGAACGGGACGACCTGGCCCGGGCGGGCCGCGCGATGGCGGCCGCGACGATCGCCTCGCGCGTGACCGGCTTCCTGCGGGTACTGGCGATGGGCGCCGCGCTCGGCGTCGGCACCGCGCTGATGTCCGGCTACACCGTCGCCAACACCGTGCCCAACGCCCTGTTCGACCTGCTGCTCGGCGGGGCGCTGGGCAGCGTCCTGGTGCCGCTGCTGGTGCGCGCCGCCCACGACGACCCGCGCGCGGGCGACCTGTACGCGCGGCGCCTGCTGGCGCTGGTGGTCTACCTGCTCGGCGCGGCCACCGTCGTCACCGTGGTGCTCGCGCCGCAGATCGTCAGTCTCTACGCGCCGCACTTCCACGGCGCGCAGCGCGAGGCGACCGTCGGCTTCGCCCGGCTGCTGCTGCCGCAGATCCTCTTCTACGGCACCAGCGCCGCGCTGGCCGCCGTCCTCAACGTCCGCGGGCGGATGGCCACGCCGATGCGGGCACCGATCGTCAACAACCTCGTCGTCATCGCCACCGCCGGGATCTACCTGCTCATCGGCGGCACCCACGACGCCGGAGCGCTCACCCGGACCCAGGCCCTGGTGCTGTCGCTCGGCACCACCGCCGGTGTCGCCGCCCAGCTGCTGGTGCTGGCCTGGGCGAGCCGCCGCGCGGGCTTCACCCCGCGGCCGGCCGCCGACCCGCGCGGCATCGGGATCCGGCGGGTGCTGCGGCTGGCGGGCTGGACGCTGGCCTCGGTCCTGGCCACGCAGACGGTGTTCCTGGTGGTGACGCGGCTGCTGTCGGGGGCCGGGGAGGGCGCGATCGGCGTGTACGCCAACGCCTACACGCTGTTCCAGCTGCCGTACGCGGTGATCGCCGTGACCGTCATGACCGGCATGCTGCCGCGCATGAGCAGATCGGCCGCCGCCAGCGACCTGGCCGGGATCACCGCCGACCTGTCGCGCGGCCTGCGCGTCACCGCCGTCGTGCTGCTGCCCGCCGCGGCCGCGCTGATGCTGCTCGGCCAGCAGATCGCCACCGTCCTGTTCGGCGACGGCCGGCAGGCGGGCCCGGTCGTGGCCGCGTTCGGCCTCGCGCTCATGCCGTTCGCCGCGTACCAGATCATGATGCGGGCCTTCGCGGCCCTGCAGGACACCCGCACGCAGGCGCTCATCGGCGGCGTGGTCGCCGCGTCCACGATCGGCACCGTCCTCACCCTCGCCCACCTGCTGCCGGCGTCGCGGCTGGCCGCCGGGACCGCCGCCGCGTCGGCCGCGGGCCACACCATCGGAGCGCTGGTGGCGGCGGCGGTGCTGCGGCGCCGGCTCGGCCGGATCGACGGACGGCGGCTGGTCGCCAGCCACGCCCGGATGGCGCTCGCCGTGCTCGCCGCCGCGGCGGCCGGGGCGCTCGTCCTCGCCCTGGTGGCACCGGCCGCGGGGATGGGGCGCGCCGGGTCCCTGACCACAATGCTCGCGGTCGCCGTCACCGGGGCCGCGCTGTACGCGGTCGCCGCCCGGTGGATGCGGGTGAACGAGCTGCGCGTCGTGCTCGCCGCGCTGCCCACGCCTTAGCCGGCGGCGCGCAGCAGGCGGGCGCCCAGGTCGCGCAGGCGGTCGGCCAGCTCGGGCGGCTCCCTGACCTCGAAGTCCAGTTGCAGGAACGCGATGCGCAGCGCGGTCCACTCCAGGGACTCGGGGGTCGTGCGCAGGACGCAGGTGTGCTCGTCGACCGGCTCCAGCTCGGTGCCGCTCACGCGGAACACGTCGGCGAGCCGCTCGGCCGAGGCGTGCACCAGCAGGACCGCGCGCATCGTCGACCCGAACGCGCGGCCCTGGCGCACGAACGCGGCGGCGTCCTCGGCGGGCAGCTCGCGCGGGCCGAACCGGACGCCGGTCGGCCGCGCCTCGGTCACGCGATCGATCCGGAACGTCCGCCAGTCGCCGCGGTCGACGTCGAAGGCCACCAGATACCAGCGGCGGCCGGCCGGCACGAGACTGTGCGGGTCGGCCTGGCGGCGGGACACCGCGTCGTCCTTGTCGCGGTAGGCGAAGCGCACCCGCTCGCGGTCACGGGCGGCGGCGGCCAGCACCGTCAGGGTCTCGGGCGCCACGGCCGGGCCCGCGGGCGCGCCGTCGATGGGGACGGTCGCGGCGTTCAGCGCGCCGACCCGCCGGCGCAGCCGGTGCGGGAGGACCTGTTCCAGCTTGGCCAGGGCCCGCAGTGAGGTCTCCTCGATACCCTCCATCGCGCCGCCGCGCAGCCTGACGGCGATCGCCACGGCCTCCTCGTCGTCCAGCAGCAGCGGCGGCATCGCGGTGCCCGCCTCCAGCCGGTACCCGCCGATCGCACCCAGCGTGGCGTGCACGGGATAGCCCAGCTCGCGCAGGCGCTCCACGTCGCGGCGCACGGTGCGGCCGCTCACGCCGAGCCGCTCCGACAGCTCCGGTCCGGTCCACTCGCGCCGGGTCTGCAGGAGCGACAGCAGCTGGAGCAGCCGTGCCCAGGTGGTGGTGTCGGTCACCCGCCGAGCCTACGGGCGCCCGTGACCGGTTCCGGCGGTGCGGCGGCCGGAACCGGCGCAAACCATCGACAGCCGCCCATTCCGGCGGGCAGGGTGAAGCCAGTCAAGTTGATCACTCGATGGAGAGGATCTTCGGATGGCGTTGCGCACCCCTCCGCGCTTCCTGCCGCTCGCGGTGGCGGCCGCCGGGCTCCTGGCCCTGGCACCCGCCGCCTCCGCCGACGCGCTGGCGGCGAGCAAGGCGCAGTTCACCCCCGGCGCGCCCGGGGCCGGCGATCCGTACTTCCCGCAGCTGGGCAACGGCGGGTACGACGTCGCGCACTACGGGCTCGACCTCACCTACGACCCCGAATTCGACCAGCTCGACGGCGTCGTCACCATCAGGGCCACGGCCACCCAGGACCTGTCGAGCTTCAACCTCGACCTGTCGGGCCTGGACGTCGAGCAGGTCCGCGTCGACGACCGCAGGGCCTCCTACAAGCGGCGCGGCGCCGAGCTGACCGTCACCCCGCGCAAGGGCCTGCGCAAAGGCCGCACGTTCGAGGTGCGCGTGACCTACGGCGGCGTC
Organism: Spirillospora sp. NPDC048911; assembly: GCF_043198015.1. Lineage (NCBI taxonomy): Bacteria > Bacillati > Actinomycetota > Actinomycetes > Streptosporangiales > Thermomonosporaceae > Spirillospora > Spirillospora sp. NPDC048911. Next base: position 454,467 of record NZ_JBICUD010000004.1, read on the forward strand.
CCCCAGACGATCGTCGGGTCGCCGATCGTGTTCGGGTCCCCGTACGGGTTCCTGCACACCCCCGACGGCATGAACACCACCAACGAGCCCAACGGCGCCTCGACGTGGTTCCCCTCCAACGATCACCCCTCCGACAAGGCCACCTACGACTTCAAGATCACCGTCCCGGCGGGGCTGACGGCGGTCGCCAACGGCGTCCCGGTCGGCAAGAGCAGCGGCAAGGCCGGGTTCAGCCGCCGCAGCGCCGCCGCGCCCTCGGCCACCTTCCGCTGGCACGAACCCGACCTGATGACCACCTACCTGGCCACCGTCGACGTCGGCAAGTGGGACGTCAGGACGGGCAAGACCGCCGGCGGCGTCCCGATGTGGGTCGGCGTCGACCCGGCGCTGGCCACCGCCACCACCCCCACCGGCGCGCCGGCGATCGACTACTACTACGACGTGACGGCCCGCTCCACCGACCTGTGGGTCCAGACCTACGGGCCGTACCAGAACAACACCGCCGGCGCGATCGTCGACGACGCCAGGTTCAACGGCGAGCCGCTGGGCTTCTCCCTGGAGACCAACGGCAAGCCCATCTACTCGGCGATCCGTCCCGACCGCACCATCGCCCACGAGATGGCCCACCAGTGGTTCGGCAACGCGGTCGGCCCGCGCGACTGGCAGCAGATCTGGCTGAACGAGAGCTTCGCGCGCTGGTCCAACTGGTACTGGACCGAGAAGCAGGGCGGCAACACCGTCGCCACCGAGGCCCTCAACACCTACAACCTGCACCCGGCCGACGACGCCTGGTGGAACGTGGTCATCGCCGACCCCAAGCGCGACACCATGTTCCACAACCGCGTCTACCACGGCGGCGCCATGGTGCTGCAGTTCCTCCGCCAAAAGATCGGCGACGAGAAGTTCTTCCGGCTGCTGCGCACCTGGTACGCCCAGAACCGCGGCAAGACCGTCGTCACCGAGCAGTTCACCACCCTCGCCCAGCAGATCGCCGGGCAGGACCTGAGCGCCTTCTTCAACACCTGGCTCTGGTCCCCGGGCAAGCCCCCGCTTCCCTAGCGGGAGACGAGAACGGCATGAGCGGCCGGACGGTTCACCACCGTCCGGCCGTCGACTTTGGTCTATAGGTGTTTAGCGCTTCGGACGCAGCACGGCCCGCCGGCGGCGGCGCACCCTGAAGACAACGACCAGGCAGACCATGCCCAGGTCCGTGATCAGGGGGAATCTCGATGAGCGGCACCGCCCGGGACAGATGGGTGCTCGACCACGACGGGCACCGCCTGGAGGTCGAGACCGAACGCACCGGCTGGCAGCGCGTCGCGCGGCTGTACGTCGACGAAGACGCGGCCGGCGAGGCGGACGAGATCATCAACAAGGGCGAGCTGCCCTACGGCGACGAGCTGACCGTGGTCGTGCACTTCGACCCCAGAGGCATCCTGGACGGCCAGGCGAGCCGGATCGAACTGGCCCCCGCCAAGAACGAGAACGATGGCGACGCGGACGAGGACGACGAGCAGAAGAGCGGCGACGACACGGCGGAGACCAAGGTCTCGCTGGTCAAGAAGCCCGAGGAGGACGACGGCAAGACTCCGGTGTTCCCGTTCACGCCGCCCGAGGGCAGCCGCGCCGCCAGGCGGGAGAAGTGGGGCCGCGAGCACCCGGTCCTCTACGCCGCCCGGCATCCCGCCGCCGCCACCGGCAAGGTGCTGTTCCCGCTGCTGGGCGTCGGCGTCCTGATCAAGCTGCTGCTGTCCTACCTCCCCGAGCCCGACATCGACCTGCCCTCGGTCGACCTGCCGTCGATCCCGCTGCCCGACCTCAGCCTCCCCGACCTCGACCTCCCGCTGCCCGACCTCAGCGTCCCGTGGTGGATCAAGGTGATCGTGGTGACGGCCAAGTTCTGGATCCCGATCCTCGTCGCGTGCGGCGTCGCCGTCCGCGAGGTGCGCAAGCGCAAGAAGGACGAGGGCAAGGCACAAGGCACCGAGCAGGCGTCAGCCGCTGAGGAGGGCGAAGAGCCCCGCGCAGGTCAGGGCGACCATGACCACGGCGATCGGGACCTGCCCGCGCCCGGAACGGCCGGGCGGCCCGATGCGCAGCGCGAGGTCGTGGGCGGCGACGGTCGCCGCGATGTGCCCGAGCACGATGGCGTTGACCTGCACCTGAGCGGTGAGCGTCGGACCGGCTAGGTCGTAGTCGACGCGGTGGCCGGTCGAGCCCAGCAGGTTCAGCCCGGTCCCGAACGGGTCGCTGGCCAGGATGACGGTCATCTGCCCTTCGAGCACGAAGAACGAGAAGTAGTGCGCCAGCGTGTAGCCGAGCGCGATCGGCAGCAGCGTCGCCGCGAACCGGCCCGGCAGCTCCGCCGGGTCGTCGCCGGTGAGCACCGCGCCGGCGCGCAGGGCCGCCACGTACAGGGCGGTCACCAGGCCGATGGCGCCCGCCAGCCCCAGCGTGCCCGCCACCACACTGCCGGGATCGACGTTGTCGCGCCAGTACGTGGTGCGGGTGACGCCGTCGAAGCCGGTCGAGCCGATCAGCACGCAGGCCGCCGCCACCAGGCCGGGTTCGCCGGTGAGGCGCGTCAGCCCGGTCAGCGGCGTCCGCAGCACCAGCGTCCCGTCGCCGCGGCGGCCGATGGGGCACATCCGCGCCAGCAGGCTCGAATAGGCCTCGAACCCGTCACCCCGCGTGAACCAGTCCCGCCCGTACACCCGGGCCAGCGCCAGGTTCACCACCGCGTAGCCGATGATCAGGGCGCCGACCAGACGCGGATCCGAGCGGTGCGGCGCGACCAGCTCCAGCCAGACGAAGCCGGTCAGCCACGCGGCGGCGGGCCGGTAGCCCAGCCGTTTGGGCGGTGGCCGGCGCCCGGCCGGATCGGCGCGCGTGATCCGGCAGAGCCCCGCGTGGAGTGTGCGCAACGGGTTGACCCGCCGCCACACCGGCCCCAGCAGCACGCTGGCCGGTACCAGCCCCACCCAGAACGTCACGTACAACGCCCACGGGGCCAGATTGGCCGCGTCACCGCCCGGCCCGGCCAGCGCGACCACCACCACGAACAGGGTCGCCGCCAGCGCCGCCGCGCGGCCCGCCCAGGTCAGCGCCGGTGAGTCCAGGACGCGGGCGAGACGCGCGGGCAGCGGCCTGCCGCCGTCGGGCCGGAGCCGGGGACGCCGCCAGGCCACGGTGAGCGCCAGGAACGATGCCGCCACCGCCGCTCCCCCGCCGGCGATCGCGGCGACGGCGTCCAGCGGCAGGTCCGTCCGGCCGCCGAGGCCGTGCGCGAGCACCTCCACCGGTCAGCTCACCTGCAGCTCGAAGAGGCGCGCGCCGGAGTGGTGCAGCTCGGCCTCGAACACCCCCGGCTTGTCGGCGACCACGTCGAGGGTGCCGGGGCGGCCGGGCGACAGCTTGAGCGTCCGGTCGTAGCCGTGCAGGTGGAACTCGTCGGCCTCGTCGGCGGTGACAGTGATCCGCACGGTCGCGTCGCGGCGCACCTTCACCCGGCTCTGAGCGGTCGTGACCTTCCCGTGGGCGAACGTCACCGAGACGGGGGTGACATCGGGCTTACCTGAAGGTCCGGTGGATGTGGCGGGTGGGGGCGACGCCGCTCCCGAGCCGCCCGGGCCGGCGGAGGCGCCCGCGCTGCCCGTGCCGCCGGACGGCGCCGCGGGCTCGCCGCATCCGGCGAGCGTCACCACCGCCCCAGCGGTCACCGCCGTCACCACCCTCAGCAGTACGCCCCTCATGCCGCTCCTTCCGATCAGGTGCTTCACACCACATAACGTGACACTAGACAATGGCACATAGTGAGATGACATACTCCGGCCGGGGTGGGTTTGTACCCCGTTTTGTCGGCTATGGGAGCATCCGTGTTGGATCGAGTGAGTGACACAGGACTGACCGTCGCGCTGCGGCTGGCCGCCCCCGAGGAGAAACCCGCGGGCGGCGCGGCCCTGGACCAGATCGTCATCGCCTCCGGCGGCGCCGCGCTCCTCACGGCGTTCCTGCTGGTCTTCGGCTGGGGGCACCGCACCGGCCGGATCACGCTGCTGACGCGGCTGGCCGGGCTCGCCGAGCGGGGACCCGGCCGCGGCCTGCCCGGCTGGGCGGCGCTGCCCAGCGTGGTGGCGTTCCTCTCGCTGATCACCGCGCTGCTCGGGATGTACTGGGACATCTCCCTGCACATCTCGCACGGCCGCGACGAGGGACCGCTGGCCAACATCGCGCACTACCCGATCCTCATCGGCCTGTTCGGGATCTTCACCGCCGGCGTCCTGGCGGTGGCGCTGCCCAAGGGCGAGCGCCCCGGCCCCGCCGCCGTCCGGATCACCCGCGACTGGTACGCCCCGGCCGGCGGGGTCCTGCTGGCCGGCGCCGGGTTCTACGCCCTGCTGGGCTTCCCCCTCGACGACGTCTGGCACCGCATCTTCGGCCAGGACGTCACCCTGTGGGGGCCGACCCACCTCATGCTCATCGGCGGCGCGGGCCTGTCACTGGTCGCCATGATGATCCTCGAACGGGAGGGCCGTCAGGCCGGAGCCACCGGCGGCGACCCGGCCGCCGCCGCGGCGCAACCGTCGGCTGCGGCACGCTACCTGCGCCGGGGCATGCTGGCGGGCGGGCTGCTGATCGGGCTGTCGGTCTTCCAGGCCGAGTACGACTTCGGCGTGCCGCAGTTCCGCCTCGTCCACCAGCCGCTGCTGATCGCGCTGGCCGCGGGCTGCGCGCTGGTCGCCGCCCGGCTGTGGGTCGGACGCGGCGGAGCGCTCTTCGCCGTCGTGTTCTACATGCTGATCCGCGGCGGCGTCTCCGTCGTCGTCGGCCCCGTCATCGGCGAGCTGTGGGCGTCGGTGCCCCTCTACTTCGCCGAGGCCCTGTGCGTCGAGGTCGCCGCGCTCGTCCTCGCCCGGCGTCCGATCGCGCTCGGCGCGGTCAGCGGCCTGCTCATCGGCACCGCCGGATTCGGCGCCGAGTACGGCTGGAGCCAGGTCGCCATGAAGCTGCCGTGGACCGGCGACATCCTCACCGAAGGCATGATCATGGCCGTGGCCGGCGGTGTCGCGGGCGGGCTGTGCGGCGCGCTGCTGGCCGAGGGCCTGCACGGCAGGCTGCCGCGCCCGGCGGTCTCGCGCATGCTCTTCGCCGCCGCCCTCGCCGGCGTCGCCGCCGCCGTCGCCAACGGCCTGGTGATCTCCGTTCCGGCGAACGAGAAGGCCACCGTCACCCTCACCGACGTCCAGAACGGACCCGCCGGCCGCACCGCGCACGCACGCGTCACCCTCGACCCCGCCGGCGCCGTCGACGACCCCGCCTGGGTCGCCGTCACCGGATGGCAGGGCCGGGGCCTGCACGTCGAGCCGCTGATCCGCGAGGGCCGGGGCGTCTACCGGACCAGCGAGCCCATGCCGCTGCACGGCGACTGGAAGACCCTCATCCGCGTCCACGACGGCCGCACGCTCGCGGGCGTCCCGATCTACATGCCCGCCGACGCCGCCATCGGCGCCAAGGAACTGCCCGCGCCGCAGACCTTCACCCGCGACGTGCAGAGCGAGAAGAAGATCCTGCAACGCGAGCTCAAATCCGACGTGCCCGGCTGGCTCTGGCTGGTCTGCTCCTCGGTGGTGCTGTTCTGCACCCTCGCCTTGGTGATCGCGCTCGGCTGGGGCGTCTCCCGCGTCTCGCGCGTGATCCCGGCGTCCGCCGCCCGTACCGGCGACCGGCCGAAGGTCACCGCATGACCGTGCCGGTGACCATGCCAGTGTCCGTGGCCGACGGGGTGCTCGCCGCCCACCCGCTGATCAGCGCCGTGCCGTTCTTCGTGCCCACCTTCGTCGTGGTCGCGGTGATCGCCGTCGTGGTGTGGCGCGACCGGCGCCGGGGCGACGACGAGGAGACCCGCGACATCACCTAGGGTGCGGGACATGACACCGCAGCCCTCCTACCTCGCCGAACTGTTCTCCCTGGACGGCCGGGTCGCCGTCGTGACGGGCGGCAGCTCGGGCATCGGCCGCGCCATCGCCGAGGCCCTCGCACGGGCGGGCGCGAGCGTCGTCGTGGTGGCGCGCCGCGAGGCCGAGCTCGCCGCCACGACCGCGGACCTGGAGGCCCGTGGCTGCAGGGCCGCGTGGGTCAGCGCCGACCTCGGCTCCCGCGACGGCGTCCGCGCCGCCGCCGAGGAGGCCGTCAAGCCGTTCGGCGAGCCCGACATCCTCGTCGACTCCGCGGGCGTCAACCTGCGGCCCCCGATGGGCGAGATCGGCGACGAGGTCTGGGACGCCACGATGGCGGTCAACCTGCAAGCCCCGTTCCTGCTCGGTGAACGATTCGGGCCCGGCATGGCGCGGCGCGGCTTCGGCCGCATCATCCACGTCTCCTCCCAGCAGGCCTTCCGCGCGTTCGTGCAGAGCGGCGCCTACGGGGTGTCCAAAGCCGGGCTGGAAGGACTGACCCGTTCCCAGGCCGAGGCGTGGTCGCCGCACGGCGTCACCTGCAACACCCTCGTGCCCGGGTTCGTGATGACGCCGCTGAACGCCCGGCTGTCCAGCGACCCCGAGAAGGTGGCCGAACTCGCCGCCCGCACCATGGTCGGCCGCAACGGCCTGGCCGAGGACTTCGCCGGCGCCGCGGTGTTCCTGGCCAGCCGGGCGTCCGCGTACGTCACCGGCCAGGCGCTGTTCGTCGACGGCGGGCTCTCCAGCCACTAGGCCGCCGACCCGTCACGACCACAGGCCCGTCAGGTCCAGAGCCTGCCGCGGGGAGCTCGCATGACGGATGGCCGACAGCGGACGGCCCCGCTCGTCCAGGACGTGCCACCCGCCGAGCTGGACGACGGGCACCCGGCCCGCCCGCATCGCCAGCGCCAGTTCCGACAACGTCCCCCACGACCCGCCGACGACGATGACGGCGTCCGCGGCGTTGACGATCACGCTGTTGCGCGCCTCGCCGAGACCGGTGGGGATCGCCACCGTGAGCGCCGGGTCGGCGGCCGACCGGTCGGCCGCCGGCAGGACGCCCACGACGATGCCGCCCGCCGACCGCGCGCCGGCGGCCACGGCCGCCATCACCCCGCCCTGCCCGCCGCAGATGACGACGGCCTGGCGTTCGGCCAGCAGCCGGCCCGTCGTGCAGGCGTCCTGCCATTCCTCCTCCGAGCACGCGCGCGGCCCGCACACCGCGACCTGCACCGGCACTACTCCACCGCCACTACTGGGCCGCGAGCTCGTCGGCGATCCGGTCGATGCGCCGCGCCAGGTCGAAGTCCTTGCCGGTCAGCCCGCCGGCGCTGTGCGTGCTCAGCGCGAACGTGACGGTGCGCCAGCGGATGTCGATGTCGGGATGGTGGTCGGCGTCCTCGGCGGCCCGCGCGACCTCGACCACCAGATCGATGCCGGCCAGGAACGAGGGGGCCGTCAGCTCCCGGCGGATCTCGTCCCCCGCACGCGACCACTCGGGCAGCTCCTTCAGGTGGGTGGTGATGGCGGCGTCATCGAGGGTGTCTGCCATCGCTCTCTCCTTTCGGTGGTGCCTCGCCCCCGAGTACATCACCGCGACGCCGTGAGGTCATACACGGTGACGCCGCCGACGGTCTTCGCCGTGAACGTGGCGGTGACCCAGGCGCTGATCTGCTGCGCCGCGTCGCTGCCGCCCGACCCTCGCGACATCCCGCCGCCGAAACCGCCACCCGTCCCGCCGCCGACGAAGTAGTGGATCTTCTTCTCCCGGACGTATCGCTGGAACTGGGCGAGGGTGGGCGCCGGATCGGTGCCGTTGAACCCCCCGACCGCCATCACCGGCTTCCCGGTCGCCAGCTGGTAGCCGGCCGCGTTGTTGGACCGGACGGCCGCCGCGACCCAGGTGTAGGAGCCGGCGTTCGCCTTCAGCAGGGCCGTCAGCTCGGCGCTCGGCGTCGTGGCGTTCAGCAGGCCGCCCGGCCCGCCGCCCATCCCGCCGCCGCGGGCGCCGCCCATCGCGCCGGGCGGCTGACTCATGCCCCGGCCCTGGCCTTGGCCCTGACCGGCGCCGCCGGGACCGAAGCCCCCGCCGTTCTGGCCCTGCGAGAACCGTGTCTGCATGCCCGGTGGACGCCCCCCGCCGAAACCACCCTTGGGCCCGCCTCGCCCGCCCGGACCGCCGCCCGTCGACGGGCCCGCCGTGACGATCGCGCCGGTCTTGGGCGTGGTCACCGTGTCGACGGCGTACGCGGCGGGCCCCGCGAACGAGGTCGCCAGGGCCAGCGCCGCGGCGCCGACCACCGCGGCGCGCGGCAGCCACACCGTGGCGAGCATGAGCCCCGCCGCGACCAGGCCGCCGAGCAGCACCGCCGGCCCAAGCCACGGATGCCAGTCCTGCGTACGGCCGAGCAGCACGAACGACCACACCGCCGTCACCGCCAACGTGCCCGCCAGGGCCGCGGCGGCCGCCGGGACGCGCCGCCGCTGCCACAGCATGGCCGCTCCCATTCCCACCAGCGCCGCGATCGCCGGAGCGAGCGCGACCGTGTAGTACTCGTGGAAGATCCCCTGCATGAAGCTGAAGATCACGGCGGTGATGAGCAGCCAGCCGCCCCACAGGGCGAACGCCGCACGCGCCGGATCGGCGCGCGGCGCACGCCGGGTGATCCACAGCCCGGCCGCCGCCAGGATCAGCGCGGCGGGCAGCAACCACGAGATCTGGCCGCCGATCGAGTCCCCGAACATGCGCAGCCAGCCCGCGTCCTGGTTGAGGTTGCCCAGCCCGCCGGTCTCCTCGCCGTTCAGCCGGCCGAGCCCGTTGTAGCCCAGCGCCAGCTCCAGCACGCTGTTGTGCTGCGAGCCGCCGATGTAGGGACGCGACCCGGCGGGGACGAGCGCGACGATCGCCACCCACCAGCCCGCCGACACCAGCATCGCGGCGCCCGCCAGGAGCAGCTGCCAGATCCGGCGCCGCACCAGGGTCGGCGCCGCCACCAGGTAGACCAGCGCGAAGACCGGCACGACCAGGAACGCCTGCAACATCTTGGCCAGGAACGCGAACCCCACGCACGAGCCCGCCAGCACCAGCCAGCCCGTGCGTGCGTTCTCCTGGGCCCGCACCAGCGCGTACGCCGCCACCGTCAGCAGCAGGACCAGCAGCGCGTCGGGATTGTTGAAGCGGAACATCAGCGCGGCCACCGGCGTGAGCGCCAGCGCCGCCCCGGCCAGCAGGCCGGCGCCGGCACCGAAGCCCCTGCGCACCGTCGCGTACAGGGTGCCGACGGTGGCCACGCCCATCAGCGCCTGCGGCACCAGGATGCTCCAGGCGTTGACGCCGAACACCCGCGCCGCCAGCGCCATCGGCCACAGCGCCGCCGGTGTCTTGTCGACGGTGATGGCGTTGGCCGCGTCGGAGGAGCCGAAGAAGAACGCCTTCCAGTCCGACGCCCCGGCCTGGACCGCGGCCGAGTAGAAGGAGTTCGCCCAGCCCGACGAGCCCAGGTCCCACACGTACAGGACGGCCGTCAGCACGAGCAGGGCCAGTAGAGAGGGTCTCGCCCAGCGCGGATCACGCGCCGATGCCGGGGCCGGTGCCACTGTGGGTGTCATGGTTGCGGTCATATGAGATCAGCCCAGGTGGTAGAGCTGCGCGCCGCCGTCCGAGGTGGACGAGGACGAGCCGCCGTAGGTGGACGGGTCGACGAGGGTGCCGTTCTTCTTCACCCACGCGGTGACCTCGGTGCTGCCTCCGCCGCCGGGCCCGCCGCGGCCCTCACCGCTGATGAGGATGTAGCGGAGCTTGCCCGCCTTCACGTACTCCTGCAGCTTGGCGACCGTCATGGCCGCGTCGCTGCCGGAGAAGCCGCCCATCGCGATGACCGGCTCACCGGTCTCCAGGATCAGCGACGAGGCCTGCTGCGCGCTGCCGACCGCGACCAGCCACTGCGCGTTCCCGCGGTGCTGCTCCAGGTAGGAGACCATCTTGGTGTCGACCTGGCCCCGCATGCCGCCTCCGAAGCCGCCTCCGAAACCGCCTCTGAAACCGCCGCCGTCCTGCCGCTGGCCGTTCGCCCGCTGACCACTTTGCTGCTGACCCGTCGGTGCCTGGCCGGTCGGCGGCTGACCGCCGAACGGCGCCTGACCCGACCTCATGCCGGGAGGCATCCCGCCGGGCATCTCACCGGGCATCCCGCCGCGCATGCCGCCGCCCGGCCCGCCGAAGCCCGAGCCGCTGCTCGGCCCGGCCAGCGGGTTGGTCCCGTTCGCCGCCGTGGAGGCAGCCGACACCGCGTACGCGCCCGGCCCGGCCAGGCCCGCCACGAGCGCGACCACCAGCGCGGCCAAAGCGGCCGGACGCCGCACACCGCCCACACGTCCCGCCGCGAAGAGCAGGACGGCCACAACGGTGCACGCCACGACGACCCAGCGCAGCCACGGGTTCCAGCCAGGAGTGCGGTCGAGCAGCACGAACGACCACGCGCCTGTGACGGCCACACCGGCGGGCAGGACCCACGCCCAGGCGGCCGAGCGCTTGCCGGCCTCGTACAGCATGCCCCCGCCCGCGCCGGTCAGCGCGGCGATGGCGGGCGCCATCGCCGTCGAGTAGTAGGGGTGGAAGGTGCCCTCGGCGAGGCTGAACACCAGGTAGTGCACGATCAGCCAGCCGCCCCAGATCAGCAGGGCCGCCCGCGCCAGGTCGGCGCGCGGCCGCCGCCCCGCCAGCACCAGTCCCGCCACCAGCGCGATCGCGGCGAACGGCAGCAGCCAGGAGATCTGGCCGCCCAGGATGTCGTTGAACAGCCGCCCGACGCCGGACGCACCGCCGAAGCTCGCGCCCCCGCCGCCACCACCGCGCCCGCCACCGGGCCCGCCACCCTGGCCGAAGATCCGGCCGAGACCGTTGTAGCCGATGACCAGGTCCCACACCGTGTTGTCGGTGCTGCCGCCGATGTACGGGCGGTTCTTGGCGGGGATCAGGTCGACGATGAGCATCCACCAGAAGCTGGACGCCGCGAGCACGGCACCGGCCCCGAGCAGGTGCCCGATGCGCCGCAGCAGACCGGGCTTGGCCGCGACCAGGTAGGCGAGCGCGAGAGCGGGCACGACGAGGTAGGCCTGGAGCATCTTGGTGTTGAAGCCGCAGCCGACGAAGAACGCCGACGCCAGCAGCCACCGCACCCGGCCCGACTCGATGGAGCGCTGGACCGCCCAGGCCGCCAGGACCAGGAACAGCACCAGCATCGTGTCGGGGTTGTTGTCCCTGTTGATCGCCACCGTGATCGGCGTCAGCGTGAGGACGACCGCCGCGACCAGCGCCGCCTTGTAGCCGAACGCGCGCCTGACGGTGGTGTAGAGGACGGCGACGGCCGCGACCCCCATCAGCACCTCGGGGAACAGCAGGCTGAACGTGCCGAATCCGAAGACCCGCCCGAACAGCTCCTGCGCCCACAACGCCATCGGCGGCTTGTCCACGGTGATGAAGTCGCCGGTGTCCAGCGAGCCGAAGAAGAACGCGCTCCAGCTCTGCGTGCCGCTCTTCACGGCCGCCGAGTAGTAGGAGTTGGCGTAGCCGCTCGCCGACATCCCCCACGCGTACAGCGCGCCCGCGATCAGCAGGACGCCCCAGAGCACGGGCCGGACCCAGGCCGGGTCCTCGGGCCGTCCGAGGAACAGCCGGGTGATCCGGTTTCTCTCCGGCGCCTGGCCGGTGGCCTCGCCGGGCGGTGCCTCCGCCTGCGGCGTGGCGATCGGTCGGATGGTGGTCATCGGTTCTGTCCCCCGGTGTAGTTCGGCGGCTGGGCCTCCACCCGGCGGGGGTGGAAGACCCAGGCGCGCATGAGCAGGAAGCGGACCAGTGTGGCGACGCCGTTGGCGCAGATGAGCGCGCCGAGCTCGACGGTCCGCGAGGAGCCGGGCGCGACGGCGTGGAGCAGGGCGAGGCCACCGGTGCTGAGCGTGAGGCCGAGCAGGAACGCCGCGCCGCCCTCGAGCTGCTGCCGGAACGCGCCCTGCGTGCCGGTGACCCCGAAGGTGAACCGGCGGTTGGCGGCCGTGTTGCCGATCGCGGTGATCACCAGCGACAGCGCGTTGGCGGCGAACGGCCCGGTGACCATGCGCAGCAGCACGTACAGCAGCAGCTGCGCGAGCGTACTGACGACCCCGATGATCGCGAAGCTCGGCAGCTGCCGGGCCATGCCGCTCGGCAGCTTCGGCCGCTGCCTGCCGCCGACCGGGGCGCGGAACGCGCCGGTCAGCATGCGGCGCCCGACGCGGGCCATGCCCTTCAGGTCGTCCAGCGCGGTGTGCAGCACGTCGACGCGGCTGTCGGGGTCGTCGACCCAGTCGACCGGCACCTCGTGGATGCGCAGCCCGTTGCGCTCGGCGAGCAGCAGCAGCTCGGTGTCGAAGAACCACTCCTCGTCCTCGACCGACGGCAGCAGCGCCTGCACGATCTCGGTGCGAGCGGCCTTGAAACCGCACTGCGCGTCGGAGAACCGCGCCGCGAGCGCGGTGCGCAGCAGCAGGTTGTAGCAGCGGGAGATGATCTCACGCTTGGGCCCGCGCACCACGGCCGAGCCGCGCGACAGCCTGCTGCCGATCGCCAGGTCGCTGTGACCGGAGATCAGCGGCGCGACCAGTGGCAGGAACGCGTCCAGGTCGGTGGACAGGTCCACGTCCATGTACGCGACCACGTCGGCGTCGCTGCCGCTCCACACGTGCCGCAGCGCGCGGCCGCGTCCCTTGCGCTCCAGCCGCACCGCCCGCACTCGCGGCAGGTCGGCCATCAGCGCCTCGGCGACATGCCAGGTCGAGTCGGTGCTGGCGTTGTCGGCGATCGTGACGCGGAACGGATAGGGGAACGTCTCGGACAGGTAGGCGTACAGCCGCCTGACACTGGCCTCGAGGACGTGCTCCTCGTTGTAGACGGGCACGACGACCTCGACCAGGCGCTGCCGTCCGCCGTTCTCCGGGCGGCCTGGCTGCGTCGCGGCGGGAGGCGCCGTTTCGGTGACCAATGGGCTCATGGGGACCACCGTCGCCACCCGGTGTGGGAGCGGCCTGAGCCGATCATTAACCGGGGATGAGAAACCGTCAGCCCGCCGGCGCGACGGTGCCGGGCAGCCGGACGCGGGCCAGCGTCCCCCCGCCGTCGGCCGGGTCGAGCCGCACCTCGCCGCCGCACTCGTGCACCACCCGCGACACGATCGACAGCCCGAGCCCGGAGCCGGGCAGGCTCCGCGCCGACGTCGAACGCCAGAACCGGTCGAACACGTGCGGCAGGTCGGCCGGGTCGATCCCGGGGCCGTGGTCGCGCACGGTCAGCTCGCCGCCGGACAGCCGCACCTCTACCGTGCCGTCCTGCGGGCTGAACTTCACCGCGTTGTCGAGCAGGTTGACCACGGCCCGCTCCAGCGAGCCGGGATCGCCGTGCACGTACCAGGGCTTGGCCTCGGCCTCGATGCGCAGGCCCGGCCCGCGCAACCGCGCGCGTTCCACCGCGCGGCCGACGACCTCGTGCAGCGCGACCTCCTCCTGGACGGGGTCCTCCTGCTCGGGCCGCGCCAGTTCGAGCAGGTCGCCGACGAGGCTGGACAGCTCCTGCATCTGCGCCTTGACGCTCACCAGCATCCGGTGCCGCGTCTCCGGCGGGAGGGGCCTGCCGGTGTCCTCCGACCGCATGAGGAGGTCGATGTTGGTGCGCAGGCTGGTCAGCGGTGTCCGCAGCTCGTGCCCGGCATCGGCGATGAGCTGCTGCTGCCGGTCGCGGGAGGCGGCGAGCGCCGCCGTCATCGTGTTGAACGAACGGCTCAGCCGCGCGATCTCGTCCACGCCCTCCGCCGGGATCCGGGTGTCCAGGTCCTCGGTCCGCGCGATGTGCTCGACCACGCCGGTCAGCTCGTCCACCGGCCGCAGCGAGGCCCGCGCGATCACCAGCCCCGCGGACGCCGCGCCGAGAATGCCCAGCGCCGAAACCGCGAGCAGCAGCAGAGCGAGCGTGTCGAGGGGGTCCTCGACCTGGGAGAGCGGCAGCGCGACCGAGACGGCGGCGCGCTGCTGATCGGTCGGCGCGTAGCCGGGGCCCGGCTCGCCGCGCCACTCGCGCATGGGCCGCGTCAAGATCCGGACGGGGGTCCCGTCGGACATGGTGCCGTCATGGAGCGACTGCTTCAGCTCGCCCCTCGCCACCTGGATGTCGGCCTCGGTGACCACCAGCGTCTTCGAACCGGGGATGGCGCAGCGCTGGCCGTCCTCTCGCACCAGCTGGAGAGTGCCGAAGGGATAGGGCCCGCCGTCGGTCTCATCGGGAGTACAGGCGATCTTCGCGTCCCGCAGCAGGTTGGGCGGGCCGGTGTTGGAGCTCTGCAACGTGTGGTTGAACTGGGCGTACAGCTGGTCGCGGGTCATGAACCAGCTGGCGAGGGCGCAGACGGCGACGGCCACCGCGACCGCGACCGCCGTCAGCAGGGCCAGCCGGGCGCGGAGGGTGAGGCGTCTCATCACGGCATCACGCCGCGGAGCGCAGCACGTACCCGACGCCGCGGACGGTGTGGACCAGGCGCGGCAGTCCGTCGGCCTCGGTCTTGCGGCGCAGGTACATCACGTAAACGTCGAGGGAGTTGGACGCGGGCTCGAAGTCGAAGCCCCACACCGTCTCCAGGATCTGCTCGCGGGTGAGCACCTGGCGCGGGTGCAGCAGGAACATCTCCAGCAGCATGTACTCGGTGCGGGTGAGCTCCAGCGGCTTGCCGGCGCGGGTGACCTCGCGGGTGAGGGTGTTCATCCGCAGGTCGTCGAAGGTGAGAGTCTCCTCGTCCGGCGCGTCCGCCGCCGGGGCCGCCATCGCGCTGCGGCGCAGCAGGGCGCGGATGCGGGCCAGCAGCTCGTCCAGCTCGAACGGCTTGACCAGGTAGTCGTCGGCGCCGGCGTCCAGGCCGGTCACGCGGTCACCGACCATGTCGCGGGCGGTCAGCATGAGCACCGGCATCGTCGCCCCCTGGGCGCGCATGCGGCGGCACGCGGTCAGGCCGTCCATCCGGGGCATCAGCACGTCGAGCACGACGAGATCGGGCTCCTCGCGGGCGACGCGGTCGAGCGCCGCCGTCCCGTCGGCGGCCTCGGCCACCGCGTAGCCCTCGAACTCCAGGCTGCGGACCAGCGACTCGCGCACGGCGGGCTCGTCGTCCACGATCAAGATGCGGGCCGGCACAGCCCCCGGCGTTCCAGGCTCCATGCACCCACCGTAACCAGCGCATACCCCGGCCGGGCACGCGGTGCCCGGTTTCTCATGGATCTCTCACGAAGTTCTGAGCGGCGCCTTACGAGGCCCGGTCGACGGTGGTGCGCACGACGGCGGTGGCGCCGCCGCCGGCGGCGTCGGTGCCGACAGTGATGATCGCCGCGGGCAGCGCGGGGGCGGTCGGCAGGCGGTTGCGGCGGGACCACACCCGGTACCGCGAGGCGTTCTTGAGCGTGCTGACCGCGATCTTGGGCACGGAACCCGGCGCGGTCCGCGTCGTGACCCGCACGGCGATGCCGGTGACCGTGGCGCCGCCGGGCGGGTGGGGGGCCGGGGCGGGACGCGTCGCCGTCACCCAGGTGGTCTTCATGACGTCGACGACGACGTCCTTGGCCACGTCGCGCATCAGGTCGCGCAGCGCGTCCTTCATCGCCAGCTTCAGGGCCTCGCGCATCAGTTCGGCCATCACCGTCTCGATGGCGTAGATGGTGGCGCGGGTGGCCAGCTGCGTGACCAGGCCCCGCGCCGTGCGCGCCACGGCGCTGCCCGCGGCCGCGGCCAGCAGGCCCGAGGCCGTGCGGGCGGCTTCGCGTGCGGCCTCGCTCTGCGCGGCCTGGCGGGCGACGTCGGCCGCGATCTCGGCGGCGACCGCCGTCACCGGGGTGAGTTCGGCCAGCGCCACGGCTTCCTGGGCGCGGCTGCGTACTCCCCGGCCGAGATCGCGGGCCGCCTCGCGCGCTGCCTGCTGGACGACGGCCACGACGATGTCGCCGCCCACCTCCAGCGCGACCTCCACCGCGACGTCGGCCACCGCGTCCAGCGCGGTGTCGACCACGGCCTTGGAGGCGGCCTGGACGATCGGGGCGGACACGGTGCGGCTCGCCACGTCGAGGGCGGTGGCGGTGGCCGCGCGGGCGAAGGGGTTGCGGGCGGCGAGCCTGGCCGCGGCGATCGCCATCGGATGCTGGGCGGCCTGGCCGGCGAGGGTGAGCGCGCTGGTGGTCATCTCCAGAGCGGCGCCGGTGACGGCGTTGGACTCGGCCACGGCCCGGGCCTCGGCCACCGCCTTCTCGGCCGCCGTGGCGGCCACCTTGACGGCGGCGTCCCGCGCCGCCTGCTCGACGATCCGCATCGCCGGGGTGCCGGACAGCTGGTCCACGATCTGGACGGCGGCGCGGGCGGCCGCCTCGCGGGCCGCCTGCCGGACCGGTTCGCTGATGGTGGCCGCCGCCCGCGCGGCGCCTGCCGCGGCCGGGGCCAGGGCGTTCCAGACGTCCTCGATGCGGTCCGCGGCCGCCTGATCGAGCTTCGCCAGTTCGAGCTTCACAGGCTCGTGATTCGCGGGCTCGGTCTTCGCTGTCTCTGCCTTGGCCGGCTCCAGCCGCCCGCCGTCCTTCGTGGACCGTTCCCCGGGCGCGTGAGCGCCGCCTTCGATCCTGTCGTCCACCACCATGCCCCTGTCCGGTGAGGTTCCGCCCTCTTCACCATAACCGCCACAGAGGACCAAAACGAGATATGTCGCGGCTGTCGCCGGGCCAGCGGGTCGCGG
The DNA here is from genome assembly GCF_043198015.1 of Spirillospora sp. NPDC048911. Taxonomy (NCBI): domain Bacteria; kingdom Bacillati; phylum Actinomycetota; class Actinomycetes; order Streptosporangiales; family Thermomonosporaceae; genus Spirillospora; species Spirillospora sp. NPDC048911. The sequence goes on from NZ_JBICUD010000004.1 coordinate 471,211, forward strand.
GCGATCCGTGTATATTTGTCCGCGAACTCTAGGGAGGTGAGGTGTATGGCCGTCGCGGTGATGGCTGCCGCGTGCAGCACTCCGGCCCACCTCATGTCCCGGGCCCTCGGCTGACTCTCACTTTCTCCGACCTCCGGTCGGCGCCGGGGCCCCTTCACGCAAGGGTTCAATCCGTTGTCTTCATCTGCGTTTCCGCAGGCTCTCCTCACCTATGGCTGGGATGAGGGCCTGGAGAAAGACTTCTCCCCCTATCGCGAGGCAGGGCTGATCCCTGCCCGCATCGCCGCCGTGGACCGCGGCCAGTGCGACGCCATCACCGAGCACGGCCTCCTGCGCGCCGACACCACGCCGGTCGCCTCGCCCGACGACCCGGTCCAGGGTCCCTGCACCGGGGACTGGGCGGCGCTGCGGACCGGGGAGCACCCGGCCGTGGCCGCCCTGCTCCCCCGGCGGACGGCCATCGTCCGCTCGTCGGCCTCGCAGCACTCGCACGGCCAGGTCCTGGCCGCCAACGTCGACACCATCGCGATCGCGGTCTCGCTCGCCGCGCGCCTGGCCCTCGGCCGCGTCGAGCGGCTGCTGGCCCTGGCCTGGGAGAGCGGGGCCCGGCCGGTGATCGTCCTGACCAAGGCCGACCGGAGCGAGGATCCGGCGGCCGCCGAGGCCGAGGTCGCCACGGCCGCGCCCGGCGTCGACATCGTCACCGTCAGCGCCACGACCGGCGACGGCGTGGACATCGCCGCCGCCGTGCTCACCGGCACGGTGGTGCTGGTCGGCCCGTCCGGCGCGGGCAAGTCCACGCTCGGCAACGCCCTGCTGGGCGCCGAGCTCCTCGCCACCGGCGCGGTCCGGGACCAGGACGGGAAGGGCCGCCACACGACGGTCCGCCGCGAACTGCTCCCGCTGCCGTACGGGGGCGTGCTGATCGACACCCCCGGGCTCCGGGGGATCGGCCTGTTCGACGCCGGGGAAGGTCTGCAGCAGACCTTCGCCGAGATCGAGGAGCTCGCGGCGGAGTGCCGCTTCGCCGACTGCGCCCACGAGACCGAGCCCGGCTGTGCCGTGCTGGCCGCCATCGAGGACGGCGTCCTGGCCCAGCGCCGCCTGGACAGCTACCGGAAACTGCTGCGCGAGAACGCCTGGGCCGCCTCACGCAACGACGCGCGGCTGCGCGCCGAGCGCGAGAACAGCCGGAAGGCCATCACCAAGTGGCAACGCCAGCACTACAAGGCCAACGGCCGCGACCGGTGAAGGGGGACGCCATGACCGAGTGGAAGACCAGGCCCGAGACCGGCCGGGACGTGCCGGCCGTGCGCCGGGTGGTCGAGGCCGCGTTCCCGACCGCGCAGGAGGCCGACCTCGTCGACGCCCTCCGCGAGGACGCGGCGTGGCTGCCCGGCCTGTCCTGGGTGGCGGAGGATCCGGACGGCGAGGTGGCGGGCCATGCGCTGCTGACCCGCTGCCATGTCGGTGACGAGGCCGCTCTGGCGCTCGCGCCGGTCGCCGTTCTCCCCGCGCATCAGCGTCGAGGCGCGGGCGGCGCCGCCGTGCGCGCCGCGCTGGGGGCGGCGCGCGAGCGGGGCGAACGCCTCGTCGTCGTCCTCGGGCACCCGGAGTACTACCCGAGGTTCGGGTTCGTCCGGGCGTCCGCGTTGGGGATCCGGACCTCGTTCGAGGTGCCCGATGAGGCGCTGATGGCGCTCGTCCTCGGCGGCGCGGGCCCGGTGCCCGCCGGGACGATCCGCTACGCGGCGCCCTTCGGGGTCTAGCGCGCGGTGGTGGCCGGCGGGGTGCGTCCCCGCCGGCCACCGCCCGGCCCGCCGCCGCTTCAGCGGCCCTTGCGCTCGTAGGTGCGCACGGTCAACGGCACGAACACCACCAGGAGCAGGGCGGACCACAGGAGCGTGGCCGTGACCGGGTGGGCGATCGGCCAGGCGGTGTCGCCCGCCGGCACGCCCGGATTGCCGAACAGCTCCCGGCAGGCCGCGGTGAGGGCGCTGACCGGGTTCCAGTCGGCCAGGGTCCGCAGCCAGGCGGGCATGCCGCCGGTCGGCACGAACGAGTTGGACAGCATGGTGAACGGGAGGGTCAACGGCACGAACTGGTCGGCGGTCTGCTCGTCCTTGACGACCAGGCCGAGGTAGCACCCGACCCAGGCCAGCGCGTACCGCATCAGCATCAGCAGCAGGAAGGCCTGCGCGGTCGGCACCAGACCGCGGTGCGGCTGCCAGCCGACCAGCAGGCCCGCCCCCGCCATGATTCCCAGGCCGAGCACGCCGCCCAGCAGCGTCTCGGCGCCCGCCTGCCCGAACGGCACGGCCGAGCGGGCCATCGGCATCGAGCGGAACCTGTCCATCACGCCCCGGGACGCGTCGGTGGCCACCTTCAGCGTCACGAGCATCATCGAGCTGAAGGTCACCATGGCGAACAGGCCCGGCATCAGGTACTCGCGGTAGTCGCCCCCGCCGGGCACCCGGATCGCGCTGCCGAACACGTACCCGAAGAGCACCACCATGATCGCCGGAAAGATCATGGCGACGACGATCTGGCCGGGCTCCTGCCGCAGGCGGGAGAACTCGCGCCCGACCAGCGTCAGCCCGTCGGTGAGCGACCACCGCAACCGGCCGGCGAACGAGGAGGCCGGGGCGGGGACGGAAGGTGCCGTGGTCATCGGACCGCCTCCTTCTTCAGCCCGGATCCACGATCGGATTCCTGGCCGGAATCGCCGTCGTTCGCGCCGCCGCGGTCGGTGAGGCGCAGGAACACCTCGTCGAGCGTGGGACGCCGGAGGCTGACGTCGGCCGCGGCCACCCCGGCCCGGTCCAGCTCCCGCACGGCGTCCGCGAGCCGGACGCCGCCGCCCGTCAGGGCGACGCTCAGCGACTCGGCGCCGGTCATCGTCGGGTCCGTGCCCGCCAGCCGGTGCATGACCGTGGCCGCCTCGCGCAACATCGCCGGGTCCGCCAGGACGACGTCGAGGCGGTCGCCGATGGTGGCCTTGAGCTCGTCGGGCGTGCCGGACGCGACGACCCGGCCGTGGTCGACGACGGCGATGTCGTCGGCGAGGCGGTCGGCCTCGTCCAGGTACTGCGTGGTCAGCAGGACGGTGGTGCCGTCGGCGACCAGTTCGCGGATGCTGTCCCAGATCTCACCGCGGCTGCGGGGGTCCAGACCGGTCGTCGGCTCGTCCAGGAACAGCACCTGGGGCCGCAGGATGAGGCTGGTGACCACGTCGAGACGGCGCCGCATGCCGCCCGAGTAGCCGGCCACCTGCCGGTCGGCCGCCGCCGTCAGGCCGAATCGTTCGAGCAGCTCGTCGGCCCGGCGGTGCGCCTCCCGGCGCGGCAGGTGGTAGAGCCGGCCGAACAGGCGCAGGTTGCCGCGGCCGGTGAGCTTCTCGTCGACGGCGGCGTACTGGCCCGCCAGGCCGATGCGCGCCCGGACCTGGTCGGCCTCGCCGACCACGTCGTGCCCGGCGATCCGCGCGTGCCCGGCGTCGGGTTCGGACAGCGTCGCCAGGATGCGCACGGCGGTCGTCTTGCCCGCGCCGTTCGGGCCGAGCAGGCCGCAGACGGTGCCGGCCGGGACCCGCAGGTCGAGCCCCCGCAGGGCGTGGGTGCGGCCGAAGTGCTTGTGCAGCCCCTCGGCGATCACTATCGGGTCGTCCATCGCCCCTCCACTGGGTACGGCGTACGCGATTGAGGGTCTCAGCGTAGATTACTGGGTACGATGTACGCAACTAGATAGACTGGCGGCGGCGAAGAAGGAGGCAGGCCGGTGGGCGACGAGGAGTACCCGAACATCTGGATGCGTCCCGAGCGTCCCGCCCGGGGGCCGCGTCCGGCCTACAGCCGCGCGCAGATCACCGAGGCGGCCGTCCGCGTCGCCGACGCCGAGGGGCTGGAGGCCGCGTCGATGCGGCGGATCGCCGCCGAGATCGGCGCGGGCGCCATGTCGCTCTACCGGTACGTGCCGAGCCGCGACGACCTGATCGAGCTCATGGTCGACCTGATAGAGGGCGAGCAGGACCTGCCCGAGCGGCCCACCGGCGACTGGCGCGCCGATCTGCGGCTCGTCGCCGAGCAGACCCGGGCGATGTGGCTGCGGCATCCGTGGATCGCCCGCCTGCACCGCGGGCGGCCCGCCTTCGGCCCCAACCAGCTCCGGTTCCTCGAGTTCGTGGTGGGCACGCTCGACGTGGGCCAGCCCATCGACGAGATCCTCGAGCTCCTCGACCTCCTCCACGGTTACGTCGAGCGCACCGTCCGGGGCGAGCTCATGTGGGTCGAGGAGTCGCGCCGGTCCGGCGTCGGCGAGTCGGACTGGATGGCCCGCAGCGGACCCTATGTGCGCCGGCTCATGGACAGCGGCGACTATCCGATGTTCACGCGGATCGTCGTCGAAGCGCGCCAGCCCCACATGAACCGTGACGAACGGTTCCGGAGCGGGCTGGAGCGCGTGCTCGACTGCATCGCCGTCGCCATCGAAGGCGCCGCCCCCGCAGGCAACGCGTCCGGGCGCGACGTCGCCGATCTGATCGACTTCTCGTTGGCGGGCCCGGACGAGGCCCCCGCCTCCGACGCCCCCGGCGGGGCCGCCGCCGGTCGCGACGTCCCCGCCGGGGATGCTCAGCGGTCGAGGCGCCGGTAGCGGCGCGCGGCCAGCGGCAGGAAGACCGCGATGATCGCCACGGGCCACGCGACCGCGAGCAGGACGGGATGCTGCGCCGCCCACGAGTCGCCGCCCACCCCGGGATTGCCGAACAGCTCCCGGGTCGCGCCGACCGTGGCCGAGAGCGGGTTCCACGCCGCGATGGCACCCAGCCAGGCGGGTAGCTGTGACGGCGACACGAACGTGTTGGCCAGGAACGTCAACGGCATCAGCAACATCCACGAGGCCCCGGCGGCCTCCGGGGCGATGTGCAGGCCGACGTAGATGCCGACCCAGATCAGCGCGAAGCGCAGCAACAGCAGAAGCCCGGCCGCGGCCAGTGCCCGCCCGGGGCCCTCGTTCCAGCCCCAGCCGACCACCAGGCCGCAGCCGACGAGGATCGCCAGCTCGATCACCGAGTTGACCATGTCGGCGAAGCTGCGGCCGACCACCACCCCGGCCTGCGAGATCGGCATCGCGCGGAACCGGTCGCTGACACCTTTGGCCACATCGCTGGAGACGGCCGCCATGGTCGCCGCGACGCCGAACACCATCGTCTGCGCGAAGATGCCCGGCATCAGGTACTCGCGGTAGTCGCCACCGCCCGCCACGACCATCGCGCTGCCGAGCACGTACCCGAACAGCAGCACCACCACGATCGGATAGAGCAGCACCGAGACCACGACCGTGGGATTGCGCACCCAGTGGACGAAGCCCTGGCCCGCGATGACCCGCCCGTCCACGAGCGTCCAGCGCACCTTCTCCAGCGCGGTCCGCGGCATCGGCGGAACGACCGGCGGGGACGTCGTCACGCGGCCACCTCGCCGTCGCCGGCCTGAGCGGTGGGCGTGCCGGCGTGCTGGCCGGTGAGCTTGAGGAACACCTCGTCGAGCGTGGGCCGCCGCAGCGCGACGTCCTCGACCTTGACGCCCGCCTCGTGCAGCGCGCGCACGGTCTCGGTGAGCGCGGTGATCCGGTCGCGGACCGGCGCGTGAACGCGGCGGGTGTCCCGGTCGGCCTGCGGTGCGGCGCCGCTGACCCGGCCGAGGATCGCCGTGGCCTGATCGAGCTCGGCGGCGTCGTGCAGGACGAGGTCGATCCGGTCGCCGCCGACCCTGGACTTCAGGCGTTCCGGCGAGCCGTCGGCGATCACGCGGCCGGAGTCGAGCACGACGATCTGCCCGGCGAGCTGGTCGGCCTCGTCGAGGTGCTGCGTGGTGAGCAGGACGGTGGTCCCGCCGGCGACGAGCGCGCGGATGGCGTTCCACACCTCGTTGCGGTTGCGCGGGTCGAGACCGGTGGTGGGTTCGTCCAGGAAGAGCACACGAGGAGCCAGGATGAAGCTCGCGGCTAGATCGAGCCGTCGCCGCATACCTCCGGAGTAGTGCTTCACGCGCTTGCCGGCCGCGTCGGCCAGGCCGAACTGCTCCAGCAGTTCGTCGGCTCGCCGCAGGGCCGTGCGCGCTCCCAGGTGGTAGAGCCGCCCCCACAGCGCGAGGTTCTCGCGGCCCGTGAGGATCTCGTCCACGGCGGGCTCCTGCCCGGTCAGGCCGATGCGGTGCCGTACCTGCGCGGGCTCCCTGCGCACGTCGTGCCCGGCGACGCGGGCGTGCCCGCCGTCGGCGCGCAGGAGAGTGCACAGGATCCGCACGGCGGTGGTCTTGCCCGCTCCGTTCGGCCCGAGCAGCCCGCACACCGTTCCTTCGGGCACCGCGAGGTCGAACCCGTCGAGCGCCGTCGTGGCCTTGAAACGTTTGGTCAGTCCCTCGGCGAAGACGCCGAAACCCGGATCCATGGAACACCATTCCTTGTTTTTGGGACATTGATGTCCCATAGAGAGTGCCACATGTCTCGCGATGGATGTCAAGTGATACTTTTCGAGCGATGAGCACGACCGAGATTCCCGAGTCAGGGGCACGCGGACGGACCCGCCGCGCCATCCTGAGCGCCGCCGCGACCGTCCTCGCCCGCGACAGGTCCGCGACGCTGGCCGACATCGCCAAGGCCGCCGACGTCGGCCGCAGCACGCTGCACCGCTACTACCCCGACCGCGACGTGCTGATCAGGGCCGTCGTCGACGACTCGCTCACCGTGGTCCAGGAGGCGACCCAGGGCGCCGCGCTGGACGAGGGCTCGGCGCTGGAGGCGATGCGGCGCCTGGTCGCCGGCATGGTGGACGCGGGCGATCAGCTGGTGTTCCTGTGGGGCGACCCGAGGGTGCTGGAGGGCTATCCCGACGAGGACGATCCCGGCTGCGACCCTCCCGAGGGCTCTGCCGGCGGCCCCCCGGACGACCCGGTGTTGCGTCTCATCGAGCGCGGGCAGGCCGAGGGCGTGTTCGACCCGGAGCTGAGCCCCCGCTGGATCCAGCACGTGGTGTGGGCGCTGGTCTACACGGCGGTCGAGCAGGCCGGGCAGGGGCTGATACCCCGGCACGGGGTCACCTCCACGGTGATCCGCACCTTGGAGAGAGGCGTGCTCACCCGCTAGCCGCGGCCGGGGCGGCGGTGCCGCCCGAGGCGCGCAGGGCCCGGCCGCTCAGCTCCCGGAGGTGGTCGATGAGCTCCGGCGGCTCGTGCACCTCGAACTCGCAGCCGAGCAGCAGCAGCGACTGGGCCAGCCACGGCAGCGTGTCGGTATGGCTGCGCAGCCGGCAGGTGTGATCGTCGATGGGCTCGATGTCGCCGGGACCGTCGCCCACGCGTCCCCGGACCTGCTCGGCGGGGGCGTGCAGGGTGGCGACCGCGCTGTAGGTCGGCACGAGCGAATAGAGCTTTCCGGTGACGAACGCGGCGGCGTCCTCGCCGGGAAGCTCGCGCGGTGCGTACCGCTGCCCGGTGGGACGCGGCTCCTGGACGCGGTCGACGCGGAAGACGCGCCATCCGTCCCGTTCGACGTCGTAGGCGACCAGGTACCAGCGCTGATGGAGGGGGACGAGATGGTACGGCTCCACCAGCCGCCGGGACTCACCGCCGCCGGCCCCCTCGTACCTGAACCGCAGGCGCTCGTGGTTGGCGGCGGCCGCGGCGAGCACGGTGAGGTCCTCGGGGTCCACGCTCGGCCTGCCCGCGTGCGGCGGCACCGGCACCGTCGCGGCGCTCAGCGCCCCGACCCGGTACCGCAGCCGGGACGGCAGCACCTGCTCCAGCTTGGCCATCGCGCGGACGGACGCCTCTCCGATGCCGTCGACGGGGTAGCCTGCGGCCGTGCGCAGGCCGACCGCGATGGCCACGGCCTCCTCGTCGTCCAGCAGCAGCGGCGGCATCGCGGTCCCTGCCACCAGCCGGTAACCCCCCACGGCTCCCATCGATGCCTCCACCGGATAGCCCAGCTCGCGCAGCCGCTCGATGTCGCGGCGGATCGTGCGCGGGCTCACGCGCAGCCGCTCGGCCAGCTCGCTCCCGGGCCACTCGCGCGGCATCTGCAGCAGGGACAGCAGGCTCAGCAGCCGGCCCGGGGTGTCGCTCATTGATCCATCATGGCGCTACTGCTAGGTCATGACCTGACCTAGATAGACGATGATACCGACAAATAAGTTTGTCTTGACGCTATGACTTGTCGGATGGCAGGCTGAGGGCATGGACGAAGTAGCGGTGATCGAGAACGCGGCGGCGGCCGAGGTGTCGCTCGACCCGATGCGCGCCCGGCTGCTGTCGGAGCTGTCGGAGCCCGCCTCGGCGACGATGCTGGCCGCGCGGGTCGGGCTGGCCCGGCAGAAGGTCAACTACCACCTCAAGGCGCTGGAGCGGCACGGGCTCGTCGAGCTGGTCGAGGAGCGCCGCAAGGGCAACGTCACCGAGCGGATGATGCGGGCGACCGCTGTCTCGTTCGTCATCTCCCCCCTCGCGCTGGCGGCGGTGCAGCCCGATCCCGACCGCGCCCCCGACCGGCTGTCGGCCCGCTGGCTGCTGGCGGTCGCCGCCCGGCTGGTCCGGGACGTCGGTGCCCTGATCACCGGTGCGGCCAAGGCCGACAAGCGGGTCGCCACGTTCGCCATCGACGGCCGGGTCCGGTTCGCCTCGGCGGCCGACCGCGCCGCGTTCGCCGAGGAACTGGCCGCGACGGTCACCGCGCTGGTGTCCCGCTACCACGACGACGGCGCGCCGGGCGGACGCGACCACCGCGTCGTCGTCGCCCTCCATCCGAGTGTTCCGGCCGTGTCCGAGACCGGGCGGTCCGACGAGAGCAAGGAGTCCTGACATGGGCCACGAGTTCGAAGTGCACAAGGAGATCACGCTCGCGGCGAGCCCGGAGGACGTGTGGGACGCGATCGCCACCGGCCCGGGTGTCGACGCCTGGTTCATGGGCCGCAGCGAGATCGAGCCGCGCGAGGGCGGCGCGACCACGTTCACCATGGCCGGGACGACCGAGACCTCCACCGTCACCGGCTGGGAACCGGCCAAGCGCTTCGCCTACCGCACCGAGCCCGGTGAGGACGGCGCGTTCATGGCCATGGAGTACCTCATCGAGGGCCGCGACGGCGGGGCCACGGTCCTGCGGATGGTGCACAGCGGCATCCTGGGCGGCGACTGGGAGACCGAGTACGAGGCCATGAAGACCGGCTGGGACATGTACCTGCACACGCTGGGCCAATACCTCGTCCACTTCCGCGGCCGGCACGCGGGCACGGTCACCGCCTTCCGGCCCGGTGTCCCGGCGGAGGGCTACTGGACGGCCCTCAAGGCGCGGCTCGGCCTGGGCTCCTCCGTCGCCGAGGGCGACCGTGTCAGCCTGTCCGCCGAAGGGGTCGCCCCCATCGAGGGCGTCGTCGATTACGTCGATCTCCCCACGTTCCTGGGCGTGCGCACCGATGACGCGCTCTACCGGTTCATCCACTCCGGGGCGCACCGCGGCAGCGTGGCGGTGGCGGGCCACCACCTGTTCGCGCCGGACGTGGACGCGGCGCAGGCGGAGAAGGCGTGGCAGGCCTGGCTCAACGAACTCCCGGTCGGCTGACGCCCTGAGCGACCGGGCTCGACGTCAGGCGGGCGCCTGCGACGTGTCGTCGCCGGGCGCCCGCCTTGCGCTGCTCGCCGGATGCCTATCTGAAGGCCGCGACGTTCCGCTCCGCCCAGGCGGCGAAGGTACGGGCGGGGCGGCCGAGCACCTTCTCCACGTCCGGGCTCACCTCCTGCTCGGCGGGCGTCGGCTCGCCCAGGATGTCGAGGGTCCCCTCCGCGATCTCCTCGGGCATGATCTGCCGCAGCTGCGCCGCGGCGTCGGCCCGGCTCTGCTCGACGAACTCGATCCGCGCGCCGAGCGCGTCGGCGATCACCCGCGTCCGCTCGCGCACCGAGCTCAACTCGGGCCCGGTGAGCACGTAGGTCTGGCCGGCGTGCGACTCGTCCCGCAGGACGGCGGCCGCGACCTCGGCGATGTCGGCCGGGTCGATGACCGGCAGGCGCACGTCGGCGAACGGCGCGACGACCGTCCGGTGCGCCCGGATCGGCTCGGCCCACCAGAACGCGTTGGAGGCGAACCCGCTCGGCCGCAGAATCGTCCAGTCGAGCCCCGAGGCCCGGACGGCGTCCTCGAAGACGCGCGCCGGACCGTGGGAGGCGCTCCGCGGCCGGGTACCGGTGCCCTGAGAGGTCAACAGGACGATCCGGCGCACCCCGGCCGCCTTCACGACGTCGAGAACGGCGTACAGGTCGACCTCGTTGTCCGGGATCAGCAGGAAGACCGCCTCGGCTCCGTCGAGCGCGGGCTTGAGGCTCGCCGCGTCCGCCAGATCGGCCTGCACATGGCGCACGCCCGCGGGCAGGTCCGCGTCCGCCGCCCGGCGGGAGACGGCCGTCACTTCAGCACCGGCCTTTGCGAGCGCTTGCACCAGCGGCCGTCCCACGTTTCCCGTCGCTCCGGTCACAACAAACATGTCAGCTCCTATTGGTTCCGTTGGTGTCCTTTGGTGGACGCAGGAAAGCTAACATCCTGGTTATAGTAGGTACCTAGGAGATAGTGACTACCCCCGGAGGCTGCAGCATGGCGAAGACCGCGACCCGGCCGATGCAGGCGCAGGGCGCCAAGGCGCAAGCGCAGGCGCCCGTCGACCCGGAGAACGCCTGCCCGATCGCCCCGGTCGTCGACATCGTCTTCAGCCGCTGGACGACGCCGATCCTCTGGACGCTCCACGCGCACGGCAGGCAGCGGTTCGTGGAGCTGGAACGCCGCATCGGCACGATCACGCCCAAGGTGCTGACCCAGCGGCTCCGCCAGCTGGAGCGCGACGGCCTGGTCGTGCGCACGTACCACCCCGAGGTCCCGCCGCGCGTGGAGTACGAGATCAGCGAGCTGGGCCTGAGCCTGGCGCCGCTGTTCGCGACCCTCGGCGACTGGGCGGCCGACAACCTGCCCAAGGTCGAGCGGGCCCGCGAGGCCTACGACGCCGGCTGAACGGCGGTCAGGCCGTGGGCTCGTGCCCCGGCGCGGGGAAGTGGAGCCGGTCGACGGCGCTGCGGCGGCGGCGTTCGGGACGGCGGTCGTAGCGGGCGGTGGTGGCGGGCGAGGAGTGCCCGACCAGCTGCTGCACCGTGACCAGGTCGACGCCCTCGTCCAGGAGGTCGCCGATGAACGTGCGGCGGAAGTCGTGCGGCGTCATCGCCGGCAGCTCCGCCTCGCGCCGCCGCTTGACCACGACGTTGCGCACGGCCGCGTCGGTGAGCGGACGATGTTGCAGCGCCCCGGACTTGTGCACGGGCTTGAACAACGGGCCGGCCGGCCGGTCGTCGAGCGACAGCCAGGTGCCCAGCAGCGCGGCGGCCGACTCGTGGAGATACTCCATCCGTTCCTTGTCGCCCTTGCCGACGATGCGGAGCGCGCGTTCGCCGGGATCGTAGTGCTCGCGGCGCAGTCCCGCGATCTCCGAGCGCCGCGCGCCGGTGGTGTAGAGCGTGGCGAGCAGGGCCGCGTCGCGGCGCCCGGCCGGGGACGGGTCGAGCGCGCAGGCCCGCAGCAGTGCGGCGAACTCGGCCACGTGGATGCTGCGGCCGCTCGGCAGCCTGGTGCCCTTGAAGTTCTTCACCGCCTTGGCGCGCTGGTAGTCGTCGGTGGACATCTCCCCCAGGCTCCACGCCGCCCGCAGGACGCCGCGCAACGCGGCCAGATGCTGGTTGCGGTAGGCCGGTGACCAGGGACGCTCGGTGCCGTCCGGCTCGCGCGTCGCCTGCCGTCCGAGGAGCGCGCGGATCGCGGCCGTGTGCTCGGTGCGCAGGGCCGCCCAGGGGAAGTCTCGCCCGGCGGCCACGTTCGCGGCTCTGTCCGCGTCCCCGTTCGCGGCCCCGCCTGGTTGCCTGCCCGAGGCTTCCAGGAGGAACGCGGCGATGCGGTCGAGGCACGCGGCCATCGTCCGGCGGGAGCGAGGGCTTTCCAGGGACGCCACGTACACCAGGTAGGGATTGCGCGAGGCGGGCGCCTGCGCCGGGACCGCGTGCGCCAGGGGCAGGGGCGTCAGGGGCGTGGCCGCCGGCACGACCTCACTCGCATGATCCACGCGTCGACCCTAGCCCGGCGGAGGGCGTCAGGACGGCAGGTCACCGTCCAGGAACCCGCCGACCACGCGGCGGACCTTGGCCATGGCGCCGGTGTCGCCGAGCCGCAGCGCCGTGTTGGCGGCGCTGAGGACGGCGTCGATCTGGAAGGCCGTGAGATCGACGTCCAGCCGCGCCACCTCGCCCGCGTGGAGGGCCTGCCGCAACTCCCCGGCGATGAGGGCGAGCCAGTCCTGGTGGTGGCGGATCAGCGCGTCCCGGACCCGGCCCGGCCGGCTGTCGAAATCAGGGAGGCTGGCCACCCAGAAGCAGCCGCCCGCGAAGAGCGGCGTCTCGGCGTAGGTGATCCAGTGCTCGGTCAGCGCCCGGAGCCGGGCGGCGCCCGCGGGCTCGTCCATCGCCGGCCGCACGACGGCGTCGAGGAACGCCTCCCGCGCCGACGCGACGGCGGCCAGCTGCAGCTTCTCCTTCGTCCCGAACAGGGTGGCGATCCCGCTCTTGCTGAGCTCGAGGTCGGTGGCCAGCCGCCCGATGGTCAACCCGGTGAGCCCCTCCATCGACGCCACGTCCACGGCGTGGCGGGCGATGGTCTGCCGGGCCCGCGCGCCGCGCAGCAGGCGCTGGTCGTCGGTGGGAGGGTGCTCGTCGTCCGTCCGCGGCCGGTCCACATCGCCCATGCGCCCATCCTGGCACGCACGGACGATCGTACGTTCACTCCGCGACCTCGCCGGCGCACGGCCGGGCTAGCGGCCCACCCGGTACGTCACGTGCGTGACCAGGTCGGTGCCCGCGACGTGGACCGGTTCGAGGTTGAGGTCGCCGACGTCCTTGAGCAGGCGTTCGCCCTGGCCGAGGATCACCGGCGCGATGTGCAGCCGCAGTTCGTCGATCAGCCCGGCCGCCAGGTACTGGTTGACGGTGTGGGCGCCGCCGGCGATCGAGACGGTGCGCTCCCCCGCCGCCTCCCGTGCCCGGGCCAGTGCCGACTCGATCCCGTCGGTGACGAAGTGGAAGGTGGTGCCGCCCTTCATCGTGACGCTCTCGCGCGGGTGGTGGGTGAGGACGAACACCGGCGCGTGGTAGGGCGGCTCTTCGCCCCACCAGCCGTTCCAGTCCAGGTCCCATTCGCCGCGTCCGGGCGCGAACATGTTGCGCCCCATGATGAAGGCGCCCGCCTCCGTGCCCGCCTCGATGACGTCGGCGTGGACCTCGGCCTGCTCGAACATCCACCGGTGCAGCCGGTCGTCCACGCCCTCGCCGAAGGGCTGGTCCAGGCTCTGGCGGGGGCCCGCGGTGAAACCGTCCAGGGACATCGACATGTCGCAGGTGACCTTGCTCAACTGTCTCACTCCTACCGTGATCTTGGTTTTCGCTTCCCCGTCCGGGGTCGCTCATCCGTTGGTCGGAGCCATCGACACGGTCTCGACATGGTCGCCGAGAATTTCTTGGAGAAGTTATCCGACGACCTTGTGCAGGAAGCCCGTGAGGTTGGCGGTGGTCCGCTCGATCTGCTGCTCCAGGGTGAGCGACTCCTCAAGGCGGGCGCCTGGCTCGGCCTGCTTCTTGCCGCGCAGGTAGAGCGAGCACGCCAGGTCGGAACAGAAGTAGCCGCCCACCGAGTTGCCCTCCTGCCCGTTCCGGCCCGCGCGTGCGGCGGTCATCAGCGAGACGCCGCCACCCGAGTGGGTGGTCAGGCACAACGAGCACATGCTGCGCCGGGCATGCCCCGCGTAGGGCGTGGCGAGCCGCAGCGCCACCCCGGTGAATCCGTCGCCGGACTCGGTGACCAGGTACGCGCGCTGCGGGGAGGCGGGGTCCCGCCATCCGAGAAAGTCCAGATCGTCCCAGGGGCGGGCGTCCAGGTCCCTGGGCACGGCCAGACGCTTCGCCTCACCCTTGGTGCAGTTGACGAACGACGCGCGAATGTCGCGCTCAGTAGCCGGTTTCATACCTCGTACGGTATGTTTCCTAGGAGTATTAGGCAAATGCTTATGACCCCTAGGTTCGGGAGGCGACACCATGGCACGCGCGGGGCTGACCGCTGAACGCCTGACCCGGGCGGCGGCGGACCTGGCCGACGAGGCCGGCTTCGAGAACGTGACGATCTCGGCACTGGCTCGCAGGTTCGGCGTCAAGGACGCGAGCCTGTATTCGCACGTCAAGAACCTGCACGATCTCAAAACGAGGGTGGCGGTGCGGGCCCTCACCGACCTCGCCGACAGGGCCGCCGCCGCGCTGGCCGGCCGCGCGGGCAAGGACGCCCTGGCCGCGTTCGCGGGCGCCTACCGGGACTTCGCGAAGGAACACCCGGGCATGTACGCGGCGGCGCGGTTCCCGCTCGACCCGGAGACGCCGGGGGCAGGCGCCGCGCGCCGGCACTCCGAGCTGACCCGGGCGATCCTCCACGGCTACGACCTGGAGGAGCCCGACGAGACCGACGCGGTGCGGCTGCTCGGAAGCATGTTCCACGGCTACGTGAGCCTTGAGGCCGCCGGCGCGTTCAGCAACCACCCGCGCCACGTCGACGCCTCATGGTCGAGGGCCATCGACGCCCTCGACGCGGCCTTGCGCAACTGGCCCTGACCGCCGGTCCTGCGCAACTGGCCCTGACTGCTGCTCTTGCGCGACTGGCCTGGCTACTGGCCGAAGCTGCCGACCAGGGCCTCCACCCGGTCGCGCTTGGCGTAAAGATCCCAGAAGCCGTCGGCGAACACGTCGGGGTGGATCACCTCCGGCTCGAACCCGAGCGGCTCGGTGGCCGACATGATGCCCTGGTGCGGCACGCTGCCCTCGATCAGCGCGCCGACGTTCACGGCGCCGACGTACACGCCCTTGTCCGCCAGCGCGCCGTTGAGGTTGTAGAAGTAGTTGCGCAGTGCGGCCTGTGCCATGCCGATATTGCCGAGGAACGGCGTCGGATGGATGCCGGATTGGCCCGCGGTGAACAGGATCGCGCCGTCCCCGCGTTCGACCATGCCGGGCAGGACGGCCCGTACGAGAGCGACCCCTGACAGCAGGAAACGGTCGAGGATCAGCTGCAGGTTGGCGGGGTCGACGTCCAGCGCCCCCTCGATGCCGTCGCCCATGTTTCCGCCGCCCGGGCTGAACTCCACGACATCGATCTGGCCGAATCTCTTCGTAATGGCCGCGACGGCGGCCTCGATCTGCGCGCCGTCATAGACGTCGCCGGTGAAGCCCGCCGCCTCGATGCCGTCCCGGGCGAGCTCGGCGACGAGACGGTCGAGGTTCTCGGTGGTCCGGGCGACGAGCGCGACCCGGAAGCCTTCGCGTCCGAAGCGCCGCGCGAGGGACAGCCCGAGGACGGGCCCGGCGCCGAAGATCGCGAGTGTCTGGGGCATGGGAGGCTCCTTAAGTTGACTGTGGTCCCAACTTCTTGGAGCGTACGCATAAGTTGGGAGCATGGTCAACTTAGGTAGGATCGTCCCCATGTCTCGCACGAAGCCACTGCGGAGGGACGCGCAGCGCAACCGCGACCTGCTCGTCAAGGCGGCCCGGGAGCTGTACGCCGCGCGCGGGCTGGACGTGTCCCTCGACGAGATCGCCCGTACCGCCGGGGTGAGCAGCGGCACGCTGTACAACCACTTCCCCGACCGCGCCGACCTCGTCGAGGCCGTCTTCGCCGACCGCGCGGCCACGGTGGTGCGGATCGCCGAGAACTCCCTGGCGATGGACGATGCGTGGGCGGGCCTGGTCCATTTCCTGGAACGGGTCTGCGAGCTGCAGGCCGCCGATCGCGGCTACAACGACCTCGTCTCCCGCCGCGTCCCGCAGGCGCCCCCGACCGGCGACTTCCAGCGTGGATACACGCTGATGAAGCAGATCATCGAGCGGGCGCGCGAGTCCGGCGCCCTGCGCGACGACGTCACCCTCGAGGACATGGCCTTCGTGACCTGGGGCACCGCCCGCACCGTCGAGGCCACCGCCGGCAGCAGGCCGCAGGCGTGGCGCCGCCACCTGGCCCTCATGCTCGACGGTCTTCGCGCCACGGCGGCGCACCCGCTGCCGGAGCCGCCGCTGAGCCCCGACGAGCTGGCGACCATCATGCGCGAGTGCTGACGTCCAGGTGGACGGCCTGGTCGCCGATCAGGTGGCGAAGACCTGGGAGTCGTCGGCGAACGCCTTGAACTCCAGGGCGTTGCCCGCCGGGTCGAGCAGGAACATCGTCCACTGCTCGCCGGGTTCGCCCTCGAAGCGCACGTAGGGCTCGATGACGAACGTGGTGTCGGCCGCGCGCAGGCGGGCGGCGAGTTCGTGGAAGTCGGGGATGGTCAGGATGAGGCCGAAGTGCGGGACGGGAACGTCATGGCCGTCGACCGGATTGTGGATGCGCTGGGCTCGGGCCGGCGCGAGGTGGGTGACGAACTGGTGGCCGTGCAGGTTCCAGTCGACCCAGGTGTCGGCGCTCCGGCCCTGGTCAAGGCCCAGGACCTCGCCGTAGAAGTGCCGTGCGGCGTCCAGGTCGTCGACGGGCGTCGCCAGGTGGAACCGAGGGATCGCGGAGTCGGCATTGGTCATGATCTGCGTCCTTCCCTAAAGGCTGGATGACCTCAGCCTCGCAGGTCGCTCTCGGTGGGGACCGGGCCGCCTCCCTCGGGGATCCAGCGGCCGGAGTCGCGCCACTTCACCGCCTCGTGAAAACCGTGCGTGGCGGCGAACTCCTGGAACCAGCGGCCCTCCGGCGAGTGCCGGGTGATGCCGTCGAACAGGGTGGCCAGGATCTGCGTGCCGTGCAGGCCCATGTTGTCGTACGCCTGGTTGATCATCAGCTTCTGCATGACGAGCTGGTTGACCGGCACGCCGGCGATGCGGTCGGCCAGCGCCTCCACGCGGGCGTCGAGCTCGTCCGCCGGAGCCGACTCCAGCACCAGCCCCCATTCGGCGGCCTGCCGCCCGTCGATGGTGTCGCCGGTGAACAACATCCGCTTGGCGCGCTCGGCGCCGAGCCGGTAGACCCACATCGCCGTCGTCGGGCACCCCCACACCCGCGACGGCATGTACCCGATCCGCGCGTCGTCCGCCATGATCACCTGGTCGCAGGACAGCGCGATGTCGCTGCCGCCGGCCACCGCGTACCCGTGCACCCTGGCGATCGTCGGCTTCAGCGACCGCCAGAGGGAGAAGTAGTCATCGGTGTTGCGCTTCATCATGCGGTAGTCCTTGATCGGATCCCAGACGGGGCCCTGGTGGTCGACGCCCGCCTCCGCGTACTCCTTGAGGTCGTATCCCGAGCAGAACGCCCGTCCGGCGCCCCGCAGCACGATGACGTGGACGTCCGGATCCTCGTTGGCGCGTTCGACGGCCAGCGGCAGTTCCCGCGCCAGCCGGTGATCGATCGCGTTGAGCCGATCGGGCCGGTTGAGCGTCAGGTAGGCCTTGCGGTCCCTGACCTCGTAGGTCACGGTCTCGGGCTGCGCGTCATTCATCGGCGGTCTCCTTCCGGGCGAGGATCGTCCGGATGACGGTCGCCCATTGCTCCAGCAGCGGTTCCAGCTCGGCGGCCTCGCGGTAGAGGACGGCTGAAATGGCCATACCGCGCAGCAACTGGACGGTGAGATCGGCGACCATCGGATAGGCGGGCGAGGCGGTCACCTCGGGCCCGAGCACCTCGCCGATGACCCGGTACAGGTCCCGCCGGGCGGCGCCCTCCGCGCGGCGCAGCACCGCACGCAGCTCCTTGCTGGTCCGGGCCGCCGCCCACAGCTCCAGCTCGGCGGCGAAGGACGGGCTGGCGAAGGCGACCCGGAGCACCTGAAGACCCCGGGCGACGGGATCTCCGTTGGCGGGCGCCCCGGCCAGCTCTCGCCGGACGGCCTGCTCGTTGCGTTCGACCAGCTGAGCGATCGCGGCCCCGAACAGGTCCTCGCGCGAGGGGAAGTGATGCAGCAACGCCCCGCGGCTCACCCCTGCCCGCCGTTGCACCGCCAGCGTGGTGCTCGCCGCGTACCCCTCCTGGATCAGCGACTCCACCGCGGCGTCGACGAGGCGCTGCCGCGTCGCCTCCCGCTGGACGTCCCGCTTGGTCATCCCCGCCCTTTCACCGTCAAGCCTGACTGTGAAGGGGAGCATCTCACAGTCAACACTGACTGTGAAGGGGTGCCGAACGATCGCCGAGAGGCCGGGCCCGGCTACGATGTGATCATGAAGCGAAGGACGGCTGTGGTCTTCGACGTTCTGGGCACATTGGTGGATCAGGCCGGCAGCCTGGAAGAACGCGTGTGCGCGGTGGCCGGGATCGAGGCCGGCGCCGCGGCGGACGTCGTGCGCCACTGGTTCGAGCACGTCTCGGCGCAGGAACGCGCGATCAACAAGGGTGAGCGCGCGTTCGCGTCCAGCCATGAGCTGGATGCCGAGGCCCTGCGCCGGCTGGTCGGCGAAGGGCTGCTGCCTGCCGCTTCCCTGGCCGGGCTCGCCGACGCGTCCGAGTGGTTGCGGCCGTGGCCGGACACCGTCGGCGGCCTCGACCTCTTGGCGGCCGACCTCACGGTGCTCGGCCTGTCGAACGCGAGCCGCCGCGTCCTGACCGGGCTCAGCGGCAGGTCCGGGCTGCGGTGGCACCAGGTGCTGTCCGCCGAGGACGCGGGCACCTACAAACCGGCTCCGGGAATCTACGAGCTGGCGATGGCGAGCGTGCCCGCCGGCTCAGGCCCGCCGTTCATGGTGGCCGCTCACGCCTGGGATCTGCGAGCGGCCGCGGCCGTGGGCATGCGGACCGCGTACGTGCCCCGCCCCCACGGCGACACGCCCGGTCCGGACGACGCGTTCGACCTTCATGCCACCAGCCTCCAGGACCTGCACGCACAACTGCTCGCCCTGACCGAGAACACCTGAGGCAGGCCGCCTGGTCAGTCCGCGGCCCGGCGGATCTCGTCCGCGTCGCGGTCGGCCTCGAACCGGGGCCGGCCCGCGTTCATGTGGCGGCGCGCCCGCACCACGAGCTGCCGGCACGCCGCCTCCGGCCGGCCCACGGCCGAGGCGACCTCGGGGTAGCCGAACGCGAACACCTCCCGCAGTACGAAGACCGCGCGTTCCAAGGGGCTGAGCCGTTCGAGCCGCAGCAGGGCCGCCATCGACACCAAGTCGGTCAGTTCCGCCGAACCTCGCGGGTCGTAGGAGGGCTGGAACTCCTCGGTGCGGGTCACGCCAGCTCCTCCTTGAAGCCCTGCCGCCACGACGGGTACCGCAACTCCCAGCCGAGCTCGGTCTTGGCCTTGGCGTTGGAGAAGCCACGCCCCTCGGTCATCATCACCACCGCCACCTGCCCCGCCAGCGGCCGGGCCAGCCATGCGGGAACCCGCATCGGCCGCTTGGCGCCCGCGCACTCCGCCAGATAGGGCAGCCACTCACTCGCCGGGGCCGGTTCGTCGTCGACGATGTCGAACACGCCCCGCGCCTGCTGCTCCACCGCAAGCACGGTCGCGCTCGCGGCGTCGTCCAGGTGCACCCACGAGCAGTGGCCGGCGCCGCCCCCGACGACCGGGAACTGGCGCTTGCGGACGGGCTCGACCAGATCCTCGGTGGCGCCCGGCCCGTAGAACCACCCGTATCGCAGGACCGCGCCGCCGGCTTTGCCGACCGCGTCCTCGACGTGGGCGAGCGCCGCCATCCCGGGCTCCGCCGCCGTGCCCGTCATCGGGTCCAGCGGGTCCTGCTCGGTCTTCACCCGGCCGCCCTCCCGGATGCCGTTCCAGGACGCGTAGCTCTGCGCCACGAAGTTGGTCACGCCGGTCGCCTCGGCGGCGGCCAGCAGATGGTCGGTCCCCTCGGTCCGCAGCCGGTTGGTGCCGGCGAACCACCGATCCGCGTGCTTCATGTCGGGCTTGCCGGCATGCGCAACCGAGATGGCGGTCATCTGGTGCACGATCGCCTCCGGACGGGCCCGGGCCACCGTCTCGCCGACCGACACCGCGTCCAGCCCGTTCATCACCACGCCGTCCGCGCCGAGCTCGGCCAGCAGGCCGAGCTTGGCCGCGCTGGTCGTCGTGGCTGTCACGTGGTGTCCCCGCGCGACCAGCTGCGGCACCAGCCGCCGTCCCAGCACCCCGGTCCCGCCTGCCACGAACACCCGCATGGTCATCACCCTCCTGATCAGAACCTGTCTCGCACCTGAGACGGGACGGCTCGGCGATCTGTGACATGCGAGCGGAAAGCCACCGGAGAAAGATCATCCGGCGGCGCGCTCAAGCAGGCGGCGCCTGCCTACAGCCAGTCGTGTTCGCGTGCATATCTGCCTCGTGGCGGGTCCGCGTCTTCTGCATGGCTTTGGAGAGGTAGTTGCGCACGGTGCCTTCGTCCAGGTGAAGCGATGTCCCGTCCTGCGGCTCGATCTTCGCGCGTGACCGGCGCCTGCGAGACTGTGGGGGTGTGGCGACCCGAAGGAGGGCCATGTCAGCGCGACGTCCCACGTTGGAGGAGGTCGCCGTCCGGGCGAAGGTGAGCCGCGGCACCGTGTCGCGTGTGATCAACGGCTCCGCCAGGGTGAGCCCGCAGACCCGGGCAGCGGTCATGAAGGCAATCGACGAGCTCGGCTACGTGCCCAATCACGCAGGCCGCACGCTGGCCGCCCGGCGCACAGGTGTGGTCGCCCTGGTGCTGTCGGAGGAACAGGCGCGGCCGTTCGAGCAGCCGTACTTCGGTGAGATCCTGCGCGGCATCAGCTCGGCGTCCAGCGCGGCCGGGCTCCAGCTGATGCTGACCTTCACACACTCGCCCGCCGACCGCGCACGCCTGGCAGATGATCTGCGCACGCAACGCGTGGACGGCGTCATGCTGATCTCGCTGCTCCACAGAGACCCTCTTCCAGGCCTGCTGGCGGCCGGCGGCATACCGACCGTGCTGGGCGGCCGTCCAGCCAACCCGGCCAGCTACGTCGATGCCGACAACAAGGGCGGAGCCCGGCGGGCCACCGAATATCTGATCGGCCAGGACCGCAAACGCATCGCCACCATCGCCGGCCTTCCTGACACTGCCGTGGGCATCGACCGGCTCGACGGATACAGGCAGGCCCTCTCCGGCGGCCCGGAACTGGTGGCCCGCGGCGACTTCAGCGAGACCGGCGGCGCCACCGCCATGCAGGAACTACTCGAACGCGAGCCATCGCTGGACGCGGTGTTCGCCGCGTCCGACAACATGGCCGTCGGCGCTCTGCACGTACTCCAACGGCATGGACGACGCGTCCCGGACGACGTCGCCGTCATCGGCTTCGAAGACTCACCCATAGCTCGCCGCGCGGACCCGGCGCTCACCACCGTCCACCAGCCCACCGAAAGCATGGGCCGCCAGATGGTGGAGATGCTGCTCACCCGGATCCACGGCACATCGACGGCCAACGGACAGGTCATCTGCGAAACCAACCTGGTCATCCGCGCATCAGCCTGACGCGGCCCGGTCGCCAATGATTGCTGGCGATCTTTCAATGAGAGGGACCAGAATCACGGTCGGATAGGAGGTGCTGAGTTTATGAATTTCCAGAATGACGTGGTCGCCACGGGCACATGGGAATACGCCGCCTCTGTTCAGAAGCCCGTCTTCATCGTTCGTCTCAACTACGATTTCTGGTACGAGATCGCAAAAGAAGATGGTCATCTCGAGCCCGACGAGCAGCCGAGGCTCAACGATGAGGGAAACATCTATTACGTATCCTTCCATGGCATTCATCGCGATGGAACGTTCTGGCCGGACTCAGGCGGGAACTTGACCATCGAGGATGCGAAGGCGGCCGCTGAATCAAAGTTGCCCTCCGATATCACATGGTCGACACCCTAAAGAAGCTGGACCACCACGTGCGACCGCAGCACTGATAAAGCTGACTCCTTGTTTGCGGGCCCCACGTGCATAAGCTTGTGGACCTGATCCATGGCCGGGGCGCCTTGCGGCCTAATATTTGCGCACTACAGTGGATCGACCGGGCACACCAGCCGCACCTGAACGCGACCTAGATCTCCACCGCCTTGCGGATCTGCCATCTCGGTGATTGGGTGGACGGGGTAGCACCCTCGTTCCCAATACATGCTGTTCCGCAACCAGGGTTCGTGAGGGATGGACGCCATTCAGCATCGTTGGATGACGCAGGCCATTGTCCCATTGCCGCGTAGAAGTGCTCTCGGTGGGCTAATGGTGAGCGCTGTACTGAGTTGCCTGAGTTCAGCGCTGCCACTCGGCCACCGTCCGCCTCCCTCGGCTGTTGAGCGGACGGCGCCCGTATCCGCACAGCAGACGGGGTGAGATATGACCGACCGAGGGGTTGATCGTGGCCTCGCTGGAATGCGGTCGCGATCTGAAGTGCTCTAGCTCTCCTTATGGGGCGAACCCTGTGGTGAGTTGGCTGAGCACGGCGCGCTCACCGCAGCGCTGGCAAGGCGTCTGGCGCTCACTTCCGGGTGCCGCCGGAGAACGAGTGGGACGAACGGCTGCGTTCCGTCCTGCACGCTCTCTACCTGATCTTCAACGAGGGGTACACGCCGCGAGTTCAGGCTCTGCACCGCGCCGACCTCGCCAGGGAAGCCATCCGCCTCACCCGCGCTGTCCTCACCCTGCTGCCCCGCGACGGCGAGGTCGCCGGGACCATGGAGAGGTTGCTTCTCCGCAACCCCAGCGGCTGGCCCTCCGTTGGCCTCCTCGTCCAGCCCGGACGCGTCCGGGTCCCCCAGCGCGCCGTGGTTGCGGACGGCCTCCGGCGCGGGCCGCGAGCGGTCGGCGCCCCGGGATCGTCATCGCCGCTGCCCCGCGCCGGCGGCGTCGCCATCATCTAACTTCTGCAAACGAACATTGTCGTAAGTTAGAGCGCCACGTTTTCTGAACCTTGTTATTTTCCGGAAATAGAAATCCGAAAAATATAGGCTGGCCAGTGTGAGTGAAGTTGAGACTGAGACCCCGGTCGGCGAGCGGCCTTGCCGGTATTGCGGGCAGGCCGTGCCCCAGCGCACAGGACGTGGACGGCCGCGGGAATACTGCTTGCAGAGCGACTGCCAGGCGCGGGCCAAGCGCGAGCGTGAGCTAAGACGGGCCACTCCGGGGCTGGAGGGCGCGTTGGCACGGGCCGAGGATCTCTACGAACGGATGGAGCAGGGGTTGACTGCCGCCCTCGCTCCCCTGGCCCAGGCGCTGGACGCCGAGTTCTCTCCGCGCGGTGTCGAGGCTCAGATCACCGCCGTCCGCGCCGAGTCGCAGGCGCAGGTCGCGGCGGCCCTCGCCGCACGTGAGGAGACCGCCGAACGGGCGGAACGAGCGGAGAAGGATGCCGAGAAGGCCAAGGAACAAGCACGGACGGCGAGGCAACGCGCTCAGCAGGCCGAAAAGCAGCGCGAGGAGGCGGAGCAGGCGCGCGCCGAAGCAGATGCCGAGCTGGCGACCACCAAGACCGAGGCGGAACGCGCGATAGCGGCGGTGCGAGAGGAAGCCGACCGCCTCGTACGCGAGGCGCGGACCGAGGCGGCCCGGGTCCGTGACGAGGCCACGGCACTGCGCGCCGAGTTGGAGAGCGCGCGTGCGGACGCCTGGAAGGCCCGGCGAGCCGAAGCGGCCGCGGCCGAGGAAACGAGCAAGGCGCGGGCCGAACTGGAAAGCCTGCGTGCCGACCTCAGCGAAGCGCGACGAGCCGAAACTGCCGCGCTGAAAGCGGCGGATCAGGCTCGCGCTGAACTTGAAAGCGTGCGTACGGACCTGGGCTCGGCGCGGCGGGCTGAGGCGGCCGCGCTTGAGGCGGCAGGCCAAGCGCAGGCTGAACTTGAGAGTGTGCGGGTGGACATCAGCGAAGCGCGACGAGCCGAGATGGCGGCGGTTGAGGCGGCAGGCGAGGCGCGGTCCGAGCTCGAGAGTGTGCGGGCGGACGTCCGGGAGGCGAGGCAAGCCGAGGCGGCCGCGGTCAGGGCGGTGGATCAGGCTCGCGCTGAACTTGAAAGCGTGCGTGCGGACGCGCGGTTGGCAGAGGCGGCGGCGGACAAAGCGCGCGGGGAACTGGAAAGTGCGCGTGCGGACGCGCGGGAAGCTAGGCAGGGGGAAGCGGCTGCGGTCAGGGAGGCGAGCAACCTGCGCACCGGCGCGGAAAGGGCTCGGGAGGCGGCGGGTGAGGCCGAGCGGGTGCGGGCCATGGCCGAGGCGAGGGCGCAGGCTGCCGAAGAGTCGCGGGGACGGGCCGAGGCGCGCATGCGCACCGCCGAGGAGCGCGCCAGCGAACGCGACGCCGCCAGGGCGGAGGCCGAGCAGGCGAGGCAGCATGCCGTCGCACGGGTGGAAGCGGCCAGGGAGGAAAGCACTGAGATGCGTGCTCTGCTTGAGCGGCTTCGAGGCGAGGTCGCTGACGTTCGGCTTGAATTGCGCGCGGAGCAGACCCGCAACGCCGAGCTCGCCCGGGAGCGTGACGCGGCTCGGGAAGAAGCGTCAGCCCAGCGGGAACGTGCAGTGGCAGCGGAGCTGCAACAGCGGCTCGGAGGTCGCGGCAGTAGCACCTGACGGTCTTCTACAGCGAGTCTTTCGGTGCACGGTCGGTCGGGTGGCCCCGGCTGCGTTTCCCGAGGCCGTGATGCTACGCGGGCGACGCAACCCCCGAACCGGGCAAACGTTCGCTGCCACGGCAATGGTGAGTGCGTCGGCTGAGACGTGGGTGTAGTAACCACGGAGGTGTGGCGATGTCGGTGCTGTTTCGGCGGCTGATCTCCCCTGGTCGATCCAGAATGCGACGGCCCAGTGTCGAAGGTTGGGGCCGCGCCGGCTTCGGCGCGCGGTGAACCGGCTGGACGACTAGATGCCGGTCAAGTCGAGTATGAACAGCAGGCTCATCCTTGTCGGGAGTCGGCGATTCCTTTGGGCGGTGGCCGGGGTCTACATGGTGGGAGGCGCGGCCCGGCAGGTGGGCCCGTCCGTACTCCGAGAAGAGAGGCTGATCGCCGATGAGCATTCCCGTGACCATGCGCGCGCTGCGGCAGACGTCCCTCAACGGCCCGCAGGACATGCGCCTCGTCACCGACGTGCCGGTGCCGAGTCCGGGCCGGGGCGAGGTTCTGATCCGGGTCGGCGCCGCCGGTGTCAACTTCGCCGACGTCTCCCGGGCCCACGGCACGTTCGCAGGCGGCCCGCGCCCGCCGTACCTGGCGGGTTTCGAGGCCGCCGGTGAGGTCGTCGCGTTGGGCGAGGCGGTGACCGGCCCGCAGCCGGGGGCCCGCGTCGTCGGCGTCGGAGCCGGCGCTTTCGCCGAGTACATGGTGTTGCCCGCGGCCGGGGCGATGCCGGTGCCCGCCGGCTGGACGGAGCGGCAAGCGCTGGGCCTGGTCGTGAACTGGCCCACCGCGCTGGCGGCGCTCAGGCCGCTGGGGGGCGTCACCGCGGGGCAGACCGTGCTGATCCACGCGGCGGCGGGCGCGACCGGGCAGGCCGCGGTCACGATGGCCAAGCATTACGGCGCGACGGTCATCGCCGTTGCTTCCCCGAACAAGCACGACACAGTGCTGGCGTTGGGCGCCGACCACGTCCTGGGCGGAGGCGACATCGCCGCCGAGGTGCTGCGGCTGACCGGAGGTACCGGCGCCGATGTGGTGCTGG
The DNA here is from genome assembly GCF_043198015.1 of Spirillospora sp. NPDC048911. NCBI lineage: Bacteria > Bacillati > Actinomycetota > Actinomycetes > Streptosporangiales > Thermomonosporaceae > Spirillospora > Spirillospora sp. NPDC048911. Next base: position 496,902 of record NZ_JBICUD010000004.1, read on the forward strand.
AGTCGGCGGGCGGCACCACCTTCGGTGCCAGCCTGGCGGCGGCCAGGCGGGTCACCGGCCGTGTCGTCGTCCTCGGCGTGGCGGGCGGCGAAGCCTCGATCACCAACTGGGAGCTGGTCTACGAGCACCAGGTCCACATCATCGGCTTCAACCTCGGCGTGCTGATCCAGGCCGCGCCGCAGGTCTTCGGTGAGGTCATGGGCGAGCTGTCCGCGCTCATCACCGCCGGCGTGCTGGCCCCCGGCCGTCCCACCGCGTACGACCTGGCCGACGGCCCGAAAACGCTCGCGGAACTGGAGGCCAGGGCCACCATCGGCAAGCTGGCCCTGCTGCCCTGACATTCGCTGCGCACCAAGGAGCCGAACCAGATGACCGAGCAGGCGGCGCGATTCGTGATGTACGACACCCCGTCCGACGTCGACGCGTTCGAACGTCACTACAACGATGTCCACGTCCCGCTGGCGAAACAGTATCCGGGCCCGCGCCGCTGCACACGCAGTCATGAGCCGGCAGCCGTGATCGGCGAGCCGTGCTACACGGTCGTGATGCTGGACTGGGACGACATGGCCGCGCTCGGGTCCGAGGCCGGCCGCCGCGCCGCTGAGGACGCCGCGGTGAACCTGACCCGCCTCGCGGCCTTCCGTGGCATGACCCTTCGGCTCGGCGAGGTCTGATCGCGGATGTCACCGCTGCGAGAGAGGCTCGGCGGCGTCGCCACACGGACCACGTGCTGCGGTACCAGGCTCCCGGCGTGACGGCGCAGCTGCGGACGGCACCGGATCAAGACCGGTTCACCGCCGAGACCGAGCGGTTCCGCCGGGAGCTGCTGGCGCACTGCTACCGCATGGTCGGCTCGGCGCACGATGCCGAGGACCTGGTGCAGGAGACCTATCTGCGGGCGTGGCGGTCCTATTCCCGGTTCCAGGGCCGGGCATCGATCCGATCCTGGCTCTACCGGATCGCCACCAACGTCTGCCTGACGGCGTTGAAGCCGCGCCCGATCCGGATGCTGCCCTCAGGCCTGGCCGGACCGTACGACGGCCCCGATCGCCCGCCGAATCCCGTCGCGCCGGGCGAGGTCTCCTGGCTGGAACCGCTGCCGGACGCATGGATCGCCCCATCCGCCGGTGACCCGGCCGCGATGGTGATCGAACGCGAGTCGCTGCGGCTGGCGCTCATCGCCAGCCTGCAGCACCTGCCCGCCCGCCAGCGCGCGGTCCTCATCCTGCGCGAAGTCCTCGCGTTCTCCGCGGCCGAAACCGCGGAAATCCTCGACACCACCACGGCTGCGGTCAAGAGCGGACTGCAGCGCGCCCGTGCCCGGCTCAACGAACTGGAGCCCGAGCCAGAGGGTCTGCTCGAGCCGACCGACGAACGAGCACGTGCGCTGCTCGACGGCTACATCGCGGCCTTTGAGCGCTCCGATGCTCGCCTGCTGGAACAGGTCCTGCGCACCGACGCCACCCTGGAGGCGACGCCGTTCCGCGACTGGCAGGCGGGCCGCGCCATGTGCCTCCACATCCTCGACGCGTACGTACTGGGCGCACCGGGCGACTGGCGGATGATCGCCACCACCGCCAACGGCCAACCCGCCGCCGTCGTGTACCACCGGAACGACGACGGCGTGCTCCGAGCCGACGGCGTCGTGGCGCTGGCCGCCACCGCCACGGGCGTCTCGCGCGTTGTCAAGTTCCACGATCCCGCGCTGGTCGCGACGTTCGGCTTCCCGCACGTGCTCACGCGCTGACCCGCCAACGCAACCAGCCTGCTCTCCTTGCCGGCTGGTGGTTCTACTTCGGGTTGAGGGTTGTCGTTGCGGTCGCCTGGTCGGTGGGGCCATCGCGGCTGAAAGTCTCCGGGGCCGCTTCAACGGAACCCTTGAAGTCATGGATCTCGAAGACAAGAAATCGCATGTCAGGAGCCGGTGGTGGACGCTGGCGGTGGTGAGTGCGGCGCAGCTGCTGGTGGTCCTGGACGGGACGATCGTCAACATCGCGCTGCCGTCGGCGCAGCGGGCGCTCGGGATGTCGGACGGGAACCGGCAGTGGGCGATCACCGCCTACGCGCTGGCCTTCGGCGGGCTGCTGCTGATCGGCGGCAGGGTCAGCGGCGTGCTCGGTCACCGGCGCGCGTTCCTGGTGGGGCTGGCAGGCTTCGCCGCCTCGTCCGCGCTGGGCGGCGCGGCCACGGAGTCGCTGATGTTGTTCGGGGCGCGAGCGTTGCAGGGGGTGTTCGCCGCTCTGCTGGCGCCCGCCGGGTTGTCGCTGCTGGCGAGCACCTTCACCCGGGCCGGTGAACGCGGCCGGGCGTTCGGGGTGTTCGCCGCCGTCGGTGCGGCGGGGTCGGCGGTCGGCCTCATCGCCGGGGGTCTGCTGACGGAGTACCTCAGCTGGCGGTGGTGCCTGTACATCAACGTTCCCATCGCGCTGGTCGCCGTGCTGGGGACGATGACGCTGGTGCCGGCGGACCGGCCGACGCGGGGACGGCTGGACGTCGCCGGAGCGCTGCTCAGTCTCACCGGGGTGGCCCTGCTGGTGTACGGGTTCAACCGGGCCGAGCCGCTCGGGTGGGGCTCGGCCGAGGTGCTCGCGCTGCTGGCCGGTGGAGTGGTGCTGCTGGCCGCGTTCGTCGCCGTCGAGGTTCGCGCGTCCCATCCGCTGCTGCCGATGCGCGTGCTGCTGCACCGTGGGCGGGCCGCCGCGTTCGTGGCCATCACACTGATGTTCGTGGCGATGTTCGGCTTCTACCTGTTCATGAGCTACTACACCCAGACGGTGCTCGGCTACTCGCCCGTCCAGGCCGGTCTGACGCTGATCGTCAACGCGCTGGCCGTGCTGGCCGGGTCGATGCTCATCCGCGGGCGGGCAGCGCTCGTCCCTGGGCTGCTCGCCGCGGCCACCGGGATGTTGATTCTCACCCGACTGACCGCCGGCAGTGATCATGTTTTCGCCCTCTATCTGCTTCCCGCGCTGGTGCTCACTGGGGTCGGCCTCGGCTGTGTCATGCCGCCCACGGCGAGCATGGCCACTGAAGGCATGCGGGGCCACGACATCGGTGCCGCGTCCGCCGCCTACAACGCCGCCCAGCAGTTGGGGGCGGCGCTGGGCACCGCGCTGCTCAACACGCTGGCCGCCAGCGCCACCGCGTCCTATCTGGCGTCCCACCGGAACGCGGAGCGTGAGGCGACCGTGCATGGTTACACCACGGCCCTGATGGTCGCGTTCGGCATCCTGCTTGCCGCGGCGGTCCTCACCGCCGCGCTGCTCATGCGGCGAAGAAATTCCGGAACGGATGTCGAGAGCGGGGACGCCGGATCCGACCTCTGGGACGAGGCGCCCGCGGGGGCGCCACGAACGGAGGTCTGATCATGGGGAGTCCAGTGGTGCACTTCGAGATCATCGGGGCCGATCCGGCGCGGCTCCGGGCGTACTACGGTGAGCTGTTCGGATGGGAGTTCCAGGTCGGCGACGCGCTGTCCGAGGAGGTCTCCCGGCCGGGCGAGTACGGGTTCGTGGAGAGCGGGATCAACGGAGGCGTCGGCGGCGGCGCGGGCTACGAGAGCCGTGTGCTGTTCTACGTGGGCGTCCCCGACGTCGAGGCGGCACTGCGGGAGGCGGAGCGGCTCGGCGGGAGGCGGCTGATGGGCCCGGTGGGCGCAGCGGACTTCTCGGTCGGGCACTTCACCGATCCCGAGGGGCACCTGATCGGCGTCGCGGGCCCGAAGGAGGCGAAATGAAGTATCTGCTGCTGATCTACAGCAACGCGGAGAACTGGGAACATCCGATCTTCCTGCGGCATCCGGAGTTCCTCGCGCTGCCGCGACGGGAACGCGACGAGCTGATCCGGCGGTTCGAGGATCTGTTCAAGGAGATCACCGAGTCCGGGGAGCTGGTCGTCGGCACCGCGCTGGCCGATCCGGCCACCACCAGGACCGTCCGGGTGCGCGAGGGCGTCGCGGCGACCACGGACGGGCCGTACGGCGAGGCGAAGGAGCAGCTGGCCGGCTACTTCGTCCTCGACTGCGACGGCCCGGAGCGGGCGGCCGAGATCGCGGCGAAGTTCCCCGACGCGCGCTTCGCCGCGCTGGAGATACGGCCGATCATGGACCTGTCCGGTCAGGAGATGTGAGCACCGCGGCCGAGGCCGGGGACCTGCTGCGCCCGCTGGCACCGCGGGTCCTCGCCGCGCTCGTGCGCCGCTTCGGGCATTTCGAGACGGCCGAGGACGCGGTCCAGGAGGCGCTGCTGGCCGCCGCGACGCAGTGGCCCGAACGCGGCGTTCCCGACCGTCCGGACGCCTGGCTGATCAGGGTGGCGTCGCGCCGGATGACCGACCTGCTCCGCGGCGAGTCGGCGGGCCGGCGACGACAGGAGAAGGCCGTCGCACAGGCCTCGCCCGACGAGCTCCTCGCGCCGGCCGCCGACACCGAACTGCTGCGCGGCGAGGACGACACGCTCACGTTGCTCCTGCTCTGCTGCCATCCCAGCCTCACCCCGGCCTCGCAGATCGCGCTGACGCTCCGCGCGGTGGGCGGCCTGACCACGGCGGAGATCGCCCGCGCGTTCCTGGTCCCCGAGGCGACGATGGCGCAGCGCGTCAGCAGGGCCAAGCAGCGCGTCAAGGCGTCCGGCGCCCGCTTCCGGATGCCGCCGGAGAACGAGCGGGACGAGCGGCTGCGTTCGGTCCTGCACGTCCTCTACCTGATCTTCAACGAGGGGTACACCGCGAGCTCGGGCCCCGACCTGCACCGCGCCGACCTCACCAGGGAGGCGATCCGCCTCACCCGCACCGTCCTCGCCCTGCTGCCCCGCGACGGCGAGGTCGCCGGGCTCCTCGCGCTCATGCTCCTCGTCGACGCGCGCCGCCCGGCACGCACGCGCGGCGACGGCGCCCTGGTGCCGCTCGCCGAGCAGGACCGCACCCGCTGGCACCGGGAGTCCATCGACGAGGGCATCGCCCTGATCACCGGGACACTCCCCCGCGCCCGCCTCGGGCCCTACCAGTTGCAGGCGGCCATCGCCGCCGTCCACGCCGAGGCCGCGACCGCCGCCGACACCGACTGGGCGCAGATCGTCGCGCTCTACCAGCTGCTCGATGGCATGGACCCCAATCCCGTCGTCACCCTCAACCACGCCGTCGCGGTCGCGATGGTGGACGGTCCGCACGCCGGTCTCGCCCTCCTCCAGCCGCTGGACGCCGACGACCGGCTGTCGGGTCACCATCGGCTCCACGCCGTGCGGGCGCATCTGCTGGAGATGGCCGGTGACCAGGAGGGCGCCCGGACCTGCTACCGGACGGCCGCCCGCCTGACCACCAGCCTCCCCGAACAGCGCTACCTGCAAGCCCGCGCAGACCGCCTCACGCCGTAGCGCCGCCTCGCGCCATAGCGCGGATCCTCCTCACCAGGTCACTCACCGATCATGGTGTGCCGGTGCATGGCCTGGGCCGCACCGCATGCCGGTCGATGATCTGGGGCTCAGTTGCGGATGGGGTAAATGTGGAGCTGGGAGGTGCCGAGCGAGCCGCAGCCGGCGCCGCGGGTACGGTCGATCGCCCGCCCGCTGGGCGCGACCAGGGTGATCGAGAATGTGCCGGATCCCGGGCAGCGGCCAGGGGTGGTGACCCGCACGGTCTGGCCCGCTCGCAAGAGCTGTCGCAGGTCGAGTGGATCCCGCACCAGGGTTCCGTTGCGTGCGGTGAGATCGTTGGCCGGCTCGCCATCGCCGTTGGCCGGTCAGCCGCCGTTACGCCGTTCTGAGTGCCTCAGTGGGGGGCATTCGGGCTGCGCGCAGCGCGGGGAGCAGGCCCGCCACGGCGCCGATGATGATGGCCGCGCCCAGGCCGCCGCCCCAGGCCAGTACCGGGACGACCGCCGCCCAGCCCTTGACGGTCGCGTACACCACCGTGGCGGTCACGCCGAGTGCGACGCCGACGGCGCCGCCCAGTGCGGCGAGCAGGACCGCCTCGGACAGGAACTGCAGGCGGATGCCGCCCCGGGTGGCGCCCAGGGCACGCCGGAGACCGATCTCCGACCGGCGTTCCAGCACGGAGATGACCATGGTGTTGGCCACGCCGATCCCGCCGACGAGCAGCGCCACCGCGCCGAGCCCGAGGAACAGCCCGTTGAGCGCCGACTCGGCCGCGGCCCGCGCCACCAGCGCGGAGGAAGGCTGGCTGACGCGCACCTCACCGGCGTTCCTGGGGTTGGCGGTCGCGCCCAGCAGCCGGTGGACGTCCTCGACGTGGCCGGTGCGCGCCCGCACATAGATCATCGACGGATGCCCGTCGAAGTCGAGGTACTTCCGCGCGGCCGGGTAGCCGACCAGCACTGACGAGTCGACCTCGGGTGACAGCGTCGCGGGGGCGAGGATGCCGCTGACGTAGAACCACTGGCCGCCGACCCAGATGCGCATCCCCGGGTGGACGCGGGCGATGCCCAGCCGCTGGGCCGCCGCCGAGCCGAGGACGGCCACCGGCTGGGTGGCGGTCGCCGCGTTCAGGTACCGGCCCTGGGCGACGGTGGTGCGCACGGCCGCGGGCAGGTCCAGGCTGGCCGCGTTGACCGTCAGCGCGTTGGTCTGCAGGCCCGGGATGAGCGGGCTGCGGAACGCGTTGACCTTGGTGTCGCCGGTGCTCTGCACGGCCTCCACGGTGGGGATCCGCCCGATCATCCCGGGTGCCTCGATCGGCAGCCGGGCGTCGTTGCCGGTCAGTGACTGGCCCGGGGCGATGGTGAGGAGGTTGGTGCCGAGCTTGTCGATCTCGGCGAGGAGCCCGGCCTGGGACGAGGCCGACAGCCCCAGCACCGCCACCATCGCGGCGACGCCGATGGCGATGCCGAGCGCCGACAGTGCGGCGCGCGTCCGGCGGGTGCGCAGGCCGACCGCGGCGACCCGGGCCAGGTCGGCCGGATGCAGCCGGCCGGGAACGGGAGTCGTGGCGGTCATGGCAGCCGCCTTCCTGCGAGCAGCGGCGCCGCGGTGACGTCGGCGACGATGCGGCCGTCGAGCACCTCGATGCGGCGCGGGAGCCGGGCGGCCAGCTCGCGGTCGTGGGTGATCATGATGATGGTGGCGCCCTCGGCGTTGAGTTCGGTGAGCAGGTCGTGGACGGCGGCGCCGGAGACGCTGTCGAGGTTGCCGGTGGGCTCGTCGGCCAGCACGATCGCCGGGTCACCGGCCAGGGCCCGGGCGATCGCGACGCGCTGGCGTTCCCCGCCCGACAGCTGCGACGGGCGGTGGTCGAGCCGGTGGGCCAGGCCGACGCGTTCCAGGGCGGTGGCGGCGGCGCGCATCCGTTGCCGGTGCCGGACGCCCGCGTACAGCAGCCCGTCGGCGACGTTCTCCACCGCCGTGGCGTGCTCGGCCAGGAAGAACTGCTGGAAGACGAAGCCGATCCGTTCGGCCCGCAGGCCAGCGAGCGCGCGGTCGGACATCGCGGCGGCGTCGTCGCCGAGGATCCGCACGGTGCCGGAGGTGGGCCGGTCCAGCGTGCCCATCACCTGCAGCAGAGTCGACTTGCCCGAGCCGGACGGCCCGACGATCGCCACCAGATCACCGCGATGAACGGTGAACGTGGCGTCCTTGAGCGCCGTCACGGGGACGGCGCCCGGATAGATCTTGGATACGTTCTCCAGTTGGAGCACCGGCTCACTCGCGTCGGTCATGAGGCCGGTACCACCACGTTCTGCCCGGCCGCCAGGCCCTTGCCGCTGACCTGCACCGTGCCCGCGCTGTCGTCGAACAGCCCGGTGGTCACGGGGATCAGCCGATGCGCGCCGTCCGTCGCGACGACCTCGACGCAGTAGCCGCCGCGCGCCTGCGCCAGCAGCGCGTTCACCGGGACCGACAGCACGTCCTTCGCCGTCTCGGTGACGATCGAGACCTGGACCGGCGCCTGGTCCAGCATGCCGGTCTCCCTGGGCCTGGACGGCCTGATCCGCACGTCGACGGTCGTGGTCTTGTCGCCCTTCGTCGCGACCTTGCCCACCGAGGAGACCACTCCGGGGGTGCTCTTGCCGCTGGGCAGGGAGATGGTCACCTTGTCACCGGCCGCCACCTCGCCCTGCCGGCCGGCGTGCAGCGAGATCGTGATCTGCCGCCGGGTCGAGGAGGCCCGCAGGACCACCGCGCCGCGCGCCGCCGCACCACCCCGCACCGCGCTGATCTTGGTGATCCTGAGCGCGGTCTCCGGGACGAAGACGGCCTGCCCGCGCGCCAGGACGCCGGTCTCGGTCAGGCCCGCCTTGTCTTGCAGCTTGCGCAGGGCGTAGTAGGTGGCGGTTCCGAAGTAGTCGGAGCCGGGGTCGATCTCGGCTTTCGTGGCGTATCCCAGCGCGACGAGTGAGGCGTTCAACTGCCGGACGTCGGCGCCTTTGCTGCCCTGCGAAAGATCGCGGTAGACGGGGACGGCGCCGCGCAGCAGGATCACCGGCTTGCCGTCGACCCGGTAGAGCACCCTGCCCTGGCGGATCACCTGGCCCACGGCGGGCAGCCTGGTGATGGTGCCGCCGGCCTGGTTGACGACGTCATAGGTGCCCGCGAAGCCCAGCGTCCCGTTCTCCTGGGTGCGGGCCGCCAGCGTTTCCCTGGTGACCTGGGCCAGCCCGGTCGCGCTGGTCCCCTGGAGCGGCGGGTCCTCGGGCCGCATGCCGAACGGGTCGGCGATGACGGCCCCGGCGCCCGCCGCGATCAGGACACCGGCGGAGACCATGATCACCGGCCCGGTCCGGCGCCGCCCGCCCCGGGATCGCCGTGGCGGTCCCGCCTCCGGGCGGTCAGGTGCCGTGCCGGGCCCGGCGTTCAAGGAGGGGCCGGTATCCCTGGCGGGTTCGATCTTCCTGGGGTGTTCGGTGTTCATCGCGTCGTGGCGTGTTTCGGTGGTCATCAGTTCTCGACACGCATCGGGCCCTTGAAGCCGGTCTGCTTCTGACAGGCGTCCATGGCCGTCCGGTACTGCGGCGACTCGCGGTCGACGTCCTTGAGGTGGAAGACGCCCTTGCCGTCGGGGTCGGGGAAACCGGAGACGCCCTTGGCCCGCATACAGCCGGCCAGTTTGACGGCCCCTTCGCGCGCCTGCGGGTCGTTCTCGGTCGGTTCGGCCGGCAGCAACGGCTTGCACTTTGCGTCGGCGGCCTTGTACTTGGGATCGTCGGCGTCGAGATTGGTGGAGAAGCCCACGCCGTGCCCGCCCGGGTCGACCTCGGGATCTGGGAAGTCCTTGAGTCCGTTGGCGCGCATGCATTTCGAGTACGCGACGTGCTTGGCCACGAGCTCCGCCTGGGAACCGGTCGCCCCGGCACCGCCGTTCGCGGCCCCGGCGTTCCGCTTCTCGCCGCCGGAGCAGGCGCTCGCGCCGAGAACGAGCCCGAAGATCGCCGTCGTCACCACCGCGAGGCGTGCTGCGCGCAGTCCGGCCGTGTGTGTCGCTGCCATGTCGTCCCTCACTACTCGGTCCCTGGTTGTCAGAGGCCGTTCTACGCAGGAGGCGCTAACACGGGCCCAACGTGATCCGTTATTTCGTTGTTAGGCCCGATGAGGCATTCTTGGGCCGTGTTCCACCTGCCACGACGCACCATCCGGATGCGTCTCGCCCTGCTGTACTTCGGGGTCTTTCTCGGCTCGGGCGCGATCTTGCTGATCGTCATGATCGCCTTCTACCAGGGCGCCTCGGTCTCCTCTCCGGTCGACCCGGGTGCCGTTCCCCCCGCGCATCCCGCACCCGGTTCACCTGGCGCGCCCGGCTCGTTCGAGGAGGGCCGGAACGATTCCGAGCTGGGCCAGCTGCTGGCCGCCGCGGGGTTCGCGCTGGCGTTCATGGCGGTGGTGTCGCTGGTCCTGGGCTGGCTCGTCCCGGGCCGGTTCCTGCGGACCCTGCGCACGGTCACCACGAGCGCGCGCCAGATCTCGGCCACCAACCTGCACGAACGGCTCGACCTGCCCGGACCCGAGGACGAGCTCAAGGAGCTGGGCGACACGTTCGACGATCTTCTCGCCCGGCTCGAGCGGTCCTTCGAGTTCGAGCGGCGGTTCGTCGCCAACGCCTCCCACGAGCTGCGCACGCCGCTGGCGACCATGCGGGCGTCGCTCGACGTCGCGATGGCCAAGCCCGGGCCGCTGCACCCGCAGACCGTCACCCTCGCGGGCCGGATCAGGCACGAGCTCGACCACGTCGACCGGCTGCTGGAGGGATTCCTGGCGCTCGCGCGCGCCCAGCACGCCCCCGTCGCCGACGAGTCGACGCTGGCGCTCGGCGCGGTCGCCGCGGCCGCGATCCGGCACCGCGCCGACGTCATCGCCGACCTGGACCTCCGGGTGGATCAGGAGCCGAGCCCGCAGGCGCGGGTCCGGGGCAGCGAGACCCTGCTGTCCCGCCTGGTCGAGAACGTGATCGACAACGCCGTGACCCACAACCGGCCCGGCGGCTGGATCCGTGTCCGCACCGCCGCGCGGGGAGCCGGCGCCCTGCTCGTCGTCGAGAACGGTGGCCCGGTCCTCGCGCAGGACGACCTCGCCGAGCTCACCCAGCCGTTCCGCCGGCTGGGAGCCGACCGCACCGGCTCCGACCGGGGCAGCGGGCTCGGGTTGTCGATCGTCGACGCCATCGCCGAGGTCCACGGCGGGACGCTCGACCTCCACGCGCTGCCCGACGGCGGCCTGCGCGTGACCGTCACACTGCCGCTCACGCAGACGGACGTCGACGCAAGCGCGGCCATCGGGGTGGACGCATGAGGGTGCTGGTCGTGGAAGACTCGCGCGCACTGGCCGACGTCGTCGCCGAGGGGCTCCGGGACCAGGGCATGGCCGTCGACGTCTCCTATGACGGGCTCGACGCCGCCACCAAGCTCGACGTCCCCTACGACGTGGTGGTGCTCGACCGCGACCTTCCCGGGCTGCACGGCGACACCCTCTGCCGCATGATCACCGAGGCGGAACGGCCGGTGATGGTGCTCATGCTGACCGCGGCGGACTCCCCCGGCGAGCGGGTCAGCGGCCTGAGCCTGGGCGCCGACGACTACCTGGCCAAGCCGTTCCACTTCCCCGAGCTGGTGCTGCGGGTGCGGGCGCTCGCCCGCCGCCGCCCCGGCGCCCGCGCGCGCGTCTTCCGGGCGGCGGGCATCGAGCTCGATCCGGTGCGCCGCACCGTCCTGCGCGACGGCCGGATGCTCAATCTGTCGGTCAAGGAGTTCGGGGTGCTGGAGGCGCTGCTGCGCGCCGCGCCCGCGTTCCTCAGCGCCGAGGACCTGCTCGACCAGGTCTGGGACGAGCACGCCGACCCGTTCACCAACACCGTCCCGGTGACCGTCGGCCGGTTGCGGCGTAAGCTCGGCGATCCGCCGGTCATCACGACCACGCCCGGCGTCGGCTACCGCATCGCCGAATGACCCGCGCCGCCGGAGGCCCGCCGGCAGTCAGCCGCCGGTGCGGGGCACGACCAGGCCCGACTCGTAGGCCGTCACGACCGCCTGGACGCGGTCGCGCAGGCCGAGCTTGCGCAGCACGCGGCTCACGTGGGTCTTGACGGTCTCCTCGCCGACCATCAGCCGCGCGGCGATCTCGGTGTTGGACAGGCCCTCGGCGACGAGGCGGAGCACGTCGGTCTCGCGGGGCGTGAGCGCGCCGAGCGACGGCGCGACCGGGCGCGGGCGGAGCCGGGCGAACTCGCCGATGAGCCGGCGCGTGACGCTCGGCGCGAGCAGGGCCTCGCCGGCCGCCGCGACCCGGACGGCGTCGAAGAGCCGTTCGGCGGTGACGTCCTTGAGCAGGAACCCGCTGGCGCCCGCGACGAGCGCGTCGTAGACGTGTTCGTCGAGGTCGAACGTGGTCAGCATGACGATCCGCGGTGACGGGCCGTCCCCGGCCGCCGCGGTGATCTGGCGGGTGGCCTCGATGCCGTCCATCGAGGGCATCCGCACGTCCATCAGGACGACGTCGGGGTTCTGCTCGCGGCAGGCCTCGATCGCCGCGCCGCCGTCGGCGGCGGTGCCGACCACGGTGAGGTCGGGCTGGGTCTCCAGGAGGGCGCTGAAACCGGCCCGCACCACCTCCTGGTCGTCGACCACCACGACACGGACCAGCGCGCTCACAAGTCGTCCTCCGTCCTGGCCGGAAGCGTCGCCTCGACGAGGAACCCGCTGCCGGGCGCCGGTCCGGTGCGCAGCTCGCCGCCCACCGTCGCGACGCGTTCGCGCATGCCCAGCAGCCCGTGCCCGCTCTCCCGCCCGTCCGGTCGCCGCCCGCTCTCCGGCGGGCGCGGGCCGGGGCCGTTGTCACGGACGCGCAGCCGCAGCGCGCCGGCGTCGTAGTGGATCTCGACGTCTACGGCGGCGCCGGGGGCGTGCCTGCGGGCGTTGGTGAGCGCCTCCTGCACGATGCGGTAGGCGGCCAGCTCGACGCCGGGGTCCAGCGGCGCGGCCCGCCCGCGCAGGATGAGCCGGGCGGCGACACCGCCGGACTCGCGGGTCTCGTCGATGAGCTCCAGCAGCTGCTGCAGGGTGGGCTGCGGCCGCCGGGTGGGTTCGGCTCCGGCGTCCTCGCGCAGGACTCCCAGCAGCCGGCGCATCTCGGTGAGCGCCGTGCGGGCGGTGTCGCCGATGGCGAGCAGGTGCTTGGCGCCGTCGGGCGGCATCCCGGGCACGGCGAGCCGGGCGGTCTCGGCCTGGACGGAGATCATCGAGATGTGGTGGGCCACGACGTCGTGGAGCTCGCGGGCGATGCGGGCCCGCTCGCCGCGCGCGGTGAACTCCATGAGCGTGCTCTCGATGGCGCGTCTGGAGGCGTCCCGTTCGGCCGCCTCGGCGCGCGCCCGCGCCACCTTGCGGCGGATCACCAGGTACCAGGCGGCGGTCACCGCGGCGACGCCGGTGGCTAGCGGCGACCAGTAGAACGGGACCGACAGCAGCGTCGCGCCCGTGACCGTCACGGCGGACGCGAGCGCGTACCGGCCGGTGAACGCCACCGGCACGGTCGCGCACAGGGCGAGCAGGATCGCGACCGGCAGGTTCGCGCCCACCCCGGTGCGGGCCACGGCCTCGGCGAGCGCGATCACGCCGAGCACGGCCCCGGCGATGGCGGGGGCGCGGCCGCGCGCCGCCTCGAGCAGCTTCACAGCTTCATTGTCACCGACCGGGACGGGCCGCCGCGTCCCCCTGATCAGCCGTCCGCCCGTCCCCCGTGAGAGGGACGCGGCGGCGGCCCGTCCCCCGGCCCGCACGGGCGAAGATGGCCCCGGTGCGGGACGACAGCGGCGGCGCCGGGTTCCTAACCTCCTGGTCATGGAAGCAACCATCGAGGTGCGCGGGCTGCGCAAGCGCTACGGGTCGGCCGTGGCCGTCGACGGCCTCTCCTTCACCGTCGGCCCCGGGCAGGTCACCGGGTTCGTCGGGCCCAACGGCGCGGGCAAGTCGTCGACGATGCGAATGATCATGGGGCTGGACCGGCCCGACGCGGGCTGCGCGCTGGTCGGCGGCCGTCCCTATCGGTCGCTGCGCACCCCGTTGTGCCAGGTCGGAGCGCTCCTGGACGCCGCGGCGGTGCATCCCGGCCGGCGGGCGCGCGACCATCTGCTGTGGATGGCCCACTCCAACGGGCTGCCGGCGCGGCGGGTGAACGAGGTCATCGAGCTCGTCGGGCTGCAGGGGGTCGCCAGGCGGGCGGCGGGCGGGTTCTCGCTCGGCATGCGGCAGCGGCTCGGCATCGCGGCCGCGCTGATCGGCGATCCCCCGGTGCTGATGTTCGACGAGCCCGTCAACGGCCTGGACCCCGAGGGCATCACCTGGATCCGCGGGCTGCTGCGCTCCCTGGCGGCCGAGGGCCGCGCGGTGCTGGTGTCCAGCCATCTGATGAGCGAGCTGGAGGACAGCGCCGACCATCTCGTGGTGATCGGCCGCGGCCGGATCGTGGCCGACACCAGCGTGCGCGAGCTGCTCACCGCCGCGTCCAGCGGGCGGGTGACGGTCCGCACCGGGCGGCGGCAGGAGGCGATGACCGTGCTGGCCAACGCCGGGGCGGCGGTGGCGGCGGACGGGCCCGACACGCTGACGGTGTCCGGCCTGCCCGCCGAGCGCATCGTGGCGCTGCTCAACGAGGGCGGCGTGAGCTTCTCGGGCATCGCCGAGCACCGCGCGTCCCTGGAGGAGGCGTACATGGAGCTCACCCGCGACGCCGTCGACTTCAAGGGCGCCGGCGATCCGGCGGGTTCGGCCGCCGCGACCGGGCGGGAGCGGAGATGACGACCACGACGCCGCCGCGGTTCACCAGTTCGGTGTCCGGCGCCCGCGACGGGTTCGGCCGGCTGGTGCTGGCCGAGTGGACGAAGTTCCGGTCGGTGCGCAGATGGGCCGCCGGCATGCTCGTCATGGCCGTGCTCACGGTGCTGATGGGCCTGTTCATCGCCTCGGGCAGCAGCACCGACGTCGACTCCAATCCGGGGGAGATCACGTTCGGGCCCGGCGGGACGCGGGTCCATGACGTCTTCCAGTTCACACACCGGCCGTTGCAGGGGGACGGCGCCGTCACCGCGCGGGTGACGTCATTGAAGGCCGCGGACGGCCGGAAGATCTCGGGCTGGGCCAAGGCCGGTGTGATCATCAAGGCGGACACGAAGCCGGGCTCGACGTACGCGGCGATGATGGTCACGGCGGGCCACGGCACCCGATTGCAGTCCGATTTCATCGGGGACGTGGCCGGGAAGTCGCGAGCGATCCCCGGCTGGGTCCGCCTGGTCCGTGCCGGCGCGTCCGTCACGGGTTACGAGTCGTCCGACGGGCGGACGTGGCGCCAGGCCGGCACGGTCGAGCTGCCCAAGCTGCCGCAGCGCGCCGAGATCGGGCTCTTCACGACGGCGCCCGGGGTGTTCGAGGTTCGGCGGGAGTTCGGCAGCACGTCGGTCGGCCAGGGTGTCTCGGTCGCCGCCGCGACGTTCGACGGCGTCGACGTCACGCCCCGGCAGGCGGGTCCGTGGAACAACACCGTCGTGGGCCCGAGCGGAGGAGGCCGCCCCGGCGGCGCGCCTCCCGGCGGCGGCCCTTCGGGGGTGCCCGCCGAGCAGTTCCAGGGCACCGAGAACGCGGGCACGTTCACGCTGCGCGGGTTCGGCGACATCGCGCCCATATCCGACAACGACGATCCGGTCCGGGTCGCGTTCGGCGGCGTCATGATCGGAATGATCGCGGTCGTCGCGCTGGGCGTCCTGTTCATCACCGCCGAGTACAAGCGCGGGATGATCCGGACCAGTTTCGCGGCGAGCCCACGGCGCGGCCTGGTGCTGGCCGCGAAGGCCGTGGTGATCGGCGCCGTGACGTTCGCCGCCGGGCTGGCCTCCGCGGTCACCCTGTTCTACGCCTCCAAGCCGGTACTGCGTTCGAGCGGCTACGAGCCGCCCGCCTTCCCCGACTCGTCGCTCACCGAGCCGGCGGTGTTGCGGGCGGTGGCGGGGACGGCGCTCTTCCTGGCGCTGGTGGCGGTGTTCAGCCTGGGCGTCGGCACGGTCCTGCGGCGCAGCGCCGGTGCGATCGCCGGCATCATCGCGCTGCTGGTGCTGCCCACGATCATCGCGTCCGCGCTGCCGCTGTCGGCGGCGACCTGGATGATGCGTCTCACCCCGGCCGCGGGCCTGTCGATCCAGCAGACCGGGACGCACTACCCCCAGGTGGAGGACGTCTGCGTCCCCGAGGACGGCTGCTTCTACACCGAACCGTGGGCGGGCATCGGCGTGCTGGCGGCCTACGCCGCGGTCGCGCTCGCGCTGGCGTACTGGCTGCTGCGCCGGAGGGACGCGTGATCCGCGCGCTGCACGCCGAGTGGACCAAGCTGCGCACGATGCCGGGCAACGCCTGGTGCTTTCTGGGCGTGGTCGGGGTCACCGTCACGCTGAGCGTCGCGTTCACGGCTTCGGTGGACGTCGGCGACTGCGCGACGCCGCAGGGCTGCCATGAGGACACCACCAAGCTCGCGCTGTCGGGCACCTGGCTCGGGCAGGCCGCCGTCGTCGTCCTCGCCGCGCTCGTCATCACCAACGAGCACGGCACCCGGATGATCCACACGACGCTGGCGGCCACGCCTCGGCGGGCCGTGGTGCTGCTGGCCAAGGCCGCCGTCGTCGCGGGCGTCGTGCTGGCGGCGGCGGTTCTGGGCGTGGCGGGCTCCCTGCTGACCGGCCGGTTCTTCCTTGAGGGGAACGGGTTCACCGCGGCCAACGGTTATCCGCCGTTGTCCCTGGCGACCGAGCCGACCTTGCGGGCGGCGGCCGGCACCGTCCTGTACCTGGTGCTCGTCGGCGTGCTGAGCCTGGGCGCCGGGGCGCTGCTGCGCGACACCGCCGGGACGATCACCGGGGTGCTGAGCTTGTTCTACCTCGTCCCGATCGCCGTCCAGTTCGTCGGCGACCCGCGGTGGCGGGAGCGGCTGGAGAAGGCGGCGCCGACCGCGGGCATGGCCGTGCAGGCGACGCGGGACCTGGACCGGCTCCCGATCGGGCCGTGGGCGGGGCTGGGCGTGCTCGCCGCCTACGCGGCCGCGATCCTGCTGGCGGGCGGCGCCGCGTTCATCCGTCGTGATCCCTGACCGCGGCGTCCCCGATCGGGGACGCCGGCCGGCGGCGCGTGCGGCCGCCGCCCGCGCCGGTGGCGTACGCGGCGAAGCGGGTCAGCATCCGGCCGCCGCCCGCCTCGCGCCACAGCTCGGGCCGTGCCGCGGGGAGGGCGTAGCACGGCGTCCCGTGGCTGATCATCTCCATGACGCGGGGCTCGCCGAGCCAGGCCGCCGCGAACGAGTACAGCCCGGTCAGCCGGGGGGCGATGATGCCGTAGTCCAGCAGCCGCGGCAGCGACGCCTCGGTGGAGACCAGTTCCTCCACGGTGAGGCCGGTGAGCGGGTACCGCTCGGGGAAGGCGTGGCGCAGGTCGAGGAAGAAGCCGACCGAGCCGCGCCGCGGGTCTCCGGCCAGCCGCCCGACGCCGCCGAACGAGCCCAGCGCCAGTCTCGGCCGGGCCGTCAGCGCGTGGGTGTAGAGGACGCGCAGCAGCGCGACGTTCATCATGAAGCGTTCGGCGGGCAGCTCCGCCTCGGCCAGGTCGACGTTGTCGAGGTAGCCGGCCACGACGCTGGAGTTGTGGGCGCGGTACCAGGCGGCGGGCGAGGGGACGCGCAGGAACTCCACCCACAGGTCGACGCTGCGGGCCGAGGGCCTGCCGGCTCCCGCCTCGTACAGCAGCGCCGCCTCGATCTTGTCGCGCAGCAGGCGGTCGTTGACCGCGCGCCACCACGGGCTGCCGGGCGTGGCGGCGGCGGGCGGGTTGAGGACGCCGCGCGCGATCTCCCAGCGCAGGAACGCCAGCTCGGCGCGGCCGTAGGAGCCGCGTTCGCGGCCCGCGGCGCGGTAGAACTCGGTGGCCAGCCGCACCCGGCTGCCGGTGCCCTCGGCGACCTGCCGGACCCTCGCCGCGGCCAGGGACGCGGCATCCGTCTCCCTCACCAGCAACCTCGCTAGACCTCGCAGGACCGACGGGAAACAAGTGTCGCATCACCGCGGGGTCGCCTACGATCGCCGCCATGGCCTATGCCGTCCGTCCCGCCGAACACCGCGACCTGCCCTTGCTGGCCGACATCGAACGCAGCGCCGACGGGGTGTTCGGCCCGCTCGGCATCGTGTTCCCGCCCGGTCCCACGGTCATCGAGGAGGTGGGCGACGGCGCGCTGCAACTGCTGGTGATGGGCGACCCGCCGGTGGGGTTCGCCGCGGTCATCGAGGTCGACGGCCACCGGCATCTGGAGCAGATCGCGCTGCGCGCCGACCACACCGGGCGCGGGCTCGGCCGCCCGCTGGTGGAGCGGGTCATCGCCGACGCCGGCGGCGACCTCACGCTCATCACCTTCCGCGACGTGCCGTGGAACGGCCCGTGGTACGCGCGGTTCGGTTTCGCCGAGATGCCCGAGCCGGAGTGGGGCCCGCAGCTGCGCGCGCACTGGCAGGCGGAGATCGCCGCGGGCCTGCACGAGCTCGGCCCGCGCGTGGTCATGCGCCATCGGGGCCGCTGACGAAGACGCCCGCGCGGGCGGCGGCGAACGCGGCCGATCCGGCCCTGTCGGCGGTGGCCCGGTCGACCGGCTCACCGGAGATGAACAGCCGGTAGTAGAGCGGGGCGACGGCCGAGCGCACCACCTCGGCGGCGTCGGTGCCCGGCGGCAGTTCCCCGCGTTCGACGGCTCGCGTGACGATGACAGCGGCGTCCTGCTGCCGCCGGACGACGAACGCATGCAGCGCGGCGGCCACCCCACCCGTGGGCTCGCCGCCCTCAGGTGTGCCGCTCTCGGGTGCGCTGTCCTTGGATGCGGCGCCCTTGGATGTGGCTGCGCTGGGGTGTTGTACGGCGGCCGCGATGAAGGCGGTCGACACCGGCCCGAGCTCGGGGTCGGCGAAGCCGCTGTGGACGAGCCGGGCCAGCTCGCGCAGGTCGTTCTCGGCCGAGCCGGTGTCGGGGACGGGCCATGGCTCTTCACCGGCCAGTTCCAGCGCGTCGGCGACGAGCCCTTCGGCGTTGCCCCAGCGGCGGTAGACGGTCGTCTTGTGGACGCCCGAACGCGCCGCGACGTTCTCGACCGACAGCCCCCGGTAGCCGTGTTCGGCCAGTTCGGCGAGCGTCGCCTCCCGGACGGCGGCGCGGGTCCGCGCGGTGCGCCCGCCCGGGCGGACCGAGCCCGGCTCCGGCATCTCGGCGGCCATCCCGCCACTGTAACGCGACAGCGGTTGCATTAGCCGCGGGGGCGGCCGGAAATCCGGTTGGCCGGGACCGGACCCGTCCGTTACAACGGATCACATGCTTCGCAAGTATCCCCGCACCCGGCACATCGAGGGCTCCCGGCTGCAGCCCGGGGACCACGATCTCGCCGCCGTGCCCTTCCGGGAGATCGCGGGGCGGTATCTGGTGGTGGAGGAGAAGCTCGACGGCGCCAACTGCGGGATCAGCTTCTCGGCGGAAGGCGAGCTGCGGCTGCAGAGCCGCGGCCACTACCTGACGGGTGGCCCGCGCGAGCGCCAGTTCGGTCCGCTGAAGGCATGGGCGGCGTCGGCGCAGCGCCATCTGTGGCCGCGGCTGGGCGACCGGTACGTGCTGTACGGGGAGTGGATGTACGCCAAGCACACGGTGTTCTACGACGCCCTCCCCCATTATTTCTGCGAGTTCGACGTGCTCGACCAGCGCGACGGCACGTTCCTGTCGACCGCACGGCGGCGCGAGCTGCTCGCCGGGACGCCGGTGGTCTCGGTGCCGGTGCTGCACGAGGGGCCGCTGCCCGATCTGGCGTCGCTGACGGCCTTGACGGGGCCCTCGACCTGCCGGACGGCGGCGTGGCGGGACGCGCTGCGGGAGGCCGCGGTGGCGGGCGGCGCCGACCCGGGCAAGGTCGCCGAGGAGACCGACCGGTCCGACGACATGGAGGGCCTCTACATCAAGGTGGAGGAGGACGGGCTGACCGTCGACCGCTTCAAGTGGGTGCGGGCCAGCTTCCTCACCGCGATCCTGGACTCGGGCACGCACTGGCAGGCGCGGCCGATCGTCGCCAACGGCCTGGCCGATCCGGAGGTGCTCTATGCGGGTGTTTGAGGATCTGTGTCCGGCGCCGCCCCACTGGACCGTGCCCTGGCCGCAGATCAAGGAGACGTTCGCCTGGGTCCGCGACCTGGCGGGCGTGCCACAGGACGCGATCCATCACGCCGAGGGCGATGTGGAGGTGCACACGCGGATGGCGTGCGAGGCCCTGGCGTCGCTGCCGGAGTGGCGGGCCCGTCCGGCAGGCGAGCGGGTGCGGCTCTTCACCACCGTGCTGATGCACGACGTCGCCAAGCCGTACTGCACGCAGACCGACGACGGCCGGATCACCGCGCACGGCCACTCGCGGCGCGGCGATCTGATGGTGCGCCGGATCCTGTGGGAGCTCGGCGCGCCGGTCGCGTGGCGGGAGCACGTGGCGGCGCTGGTGCGCCACCATCAGGTGCCCTTCTGGGCGCTGGAACGCCCCGACCTGCAGAAGATCGCCTTCCGGGTGAGCCTGCTGGCCCGCAACGACGACCTGGTGCTGCTGGCCACCGCCGACATCCTCGGCCGGATCTGCGGCGACACCGCCGAGGTGCTGGACAACATCGCGCTGTACGAGGAGTACTGCGCCGAGCAGGAGTGCCTGGACGCCCCGCGCCGGTTCCCGTCCGACCACGCCCGCTTCTGGTACTTCCGCAAGCCCGGCCGCGACCCCGACTACGACGCCTATGACGACACCCGGCTGACGGTCACGGTGCTGTCGGGGTTGCCGGGGGTCGGCAAGGACCACTGGATCGCGGCGAACCGCCCGGACCTGCCGGTGGTGAGCCTGGACCGGCTGCGCGCCGAGATGGGCGTGAAACCGTCCGGCGACCAGCGCCCGGTGGCCACCGCCGCGCACGAGCTGGCGCGCGAGCACCTGAGGGCGGGCCGCTCGTTCGTGTGGAACGCCACGAGCCTGTCGCGGCAGCTGCGCGAGCAGACCACCGGGCTGGCCGCCGACTACCGCGGCCGCGTCGAGCTGATCGCGCTGGAGGCGCCGCCGGAGGTGCTGCGCGCACGCAACCGCTCCCGTCCGGCGCCCGTCCCCGACACGGTCATCGACCGGATGGTCGGCCGCTGGGAGACCCCGGACCCGACCGAGGCGCATCAGGTGCACTGGCTGTCGACGGCCTGACCACCTCCCGGGTGGGCCCGCTCTGGACGACGTGACCGTCGGCGAGCAGCAGCACGGTGCCGGTGCGTTCGGCCACGAGCGCGAGATCGTGACTGACCAGGACCAGCGCCAGGCCCTGCCGGTCGCGCAGGTCGACCAGCAGGTCCATGACGGCGGCCGACGAGCGCGGGGTCGTGGCAGGAGAGCAGCACCGCGAGCTGGTGGTCGGCGGCCAGGTGCCGCAGGAGGTCCGCGATCTCGTCGCGGAGCGCGGCGTCCAGGCCCGCGGTGGGCTCGTCCAGCAGCAGGACCTCGGGGCGGCGCGCCAGGGCCCGGGCGAGCGCGACCCGCCGTTGCCGCCCGCCCGAGAGCTGTCCGGGTCGTCGCCTGAGCAGCTCCGGTGCCGCCGGCAGGCGGACCTCGTCGAGGAGCTTGAGCAGCGTCGCGCGGCCTGGCCTGCGCTCGCGGGTCATCTCGGCCAGCAGCTGGGCGACGCGCATGCGTGGATTGAGCGCCGAGGCGGGATCCTGGCCGACATAGGCGAGATGGTGGCGGCGCTGTACGCGTCGGCGCGCCGCGACCCCGAGCTGGCGGCGATGCTGGGCCTGCGGGTCTGGCGGGCCGATCCCGCCGTGCTGCGCCGGCTGCTGGGGCTGGGCGTGCCGATCGCCGCGACGTACGGCTCGGAGGCGGGGTTCTTCTCGGTCGTCGCGCTCATCGTCGGCACGTTCGGCAGCGCCGCGCTCGCCGCGCACACCGCCGTCAACCAGCTCGTGTACATCGTCTTCCAGATCTCGGTGGGACTGTCGCACGCCGCGTTCCTGGGCGTCAGCCGCGAGCTGGCGAGCGGCCGCCCGGAGGCCGCAGGCCGCATCGCCCGCACGGCGCTGATCTGCGGGGCGGGCGTGATGCCGGTGGTCGCGGCGGTCTGCCCGCCGCGTGGCTGCTGGGCGTCGCCGCCGGGCTGGAGACGGCCGGCACCTGGCTGGGGCTGTTCACGGGGCTCAGCGCCACCGCTGTCCTGTTGTTGCGCCGCTTCGCACGGACTCTCCCCGTCCGGGCGGCTCAGTCCACCGGCTGAGCCGCTGCTGGCACACTCCTGGGAGGCCTAACACGAAGGAGGGGTGCTCGTGGAAGCTCCGGGTCAGGTGGCAGTGGTGACGGGCGGCGGGTCGGGCATCGGGGCCGCGATCGCGACGGCGCTGCTGGGCGCGGGCTGGCGGGTGGCGCTGGCGGGCCGCCGCGAGGGGACGTTGCGGGCGACCGCGGACACCGCCGGCGCGCCGGCCGGCCGGGTCCTGACGGTGACCGCCGACGTGACCTCGCCGGAGTCGGTCGAGGCGCTGTTCGCGGCGGTGGCCGGCCGGTGGGGACGGCTGGACCTGCTGGTCAACAACGCCGGGACGTTCGGCTCTCCCGCGCCGGTGGAGGACTTCGACCTCGAGCAGTGGCGGACGGTCCTCGACACCAACCTCACGGGCTCGTTCCTGTGCGCGCGGGCCGCGTTCCGCGTCATGAAGGACCAGCGGCCGCAGGGCGGGCGGATCATCAACAACGGGTCGCTGTCGGCGTTCACGCCCCGTCCGAACGCAGTCGCGTACACCGCCAGCAAGCACGCGGTCACCGGGCTGACCAAGACGTTGTCGCTGGAGGGCCGCCGCTACAACATCGCCTGCGGCCAGATCGACATCGGCAACGCGGCGACCGACATGACGAGCGGTTTCGGGGCGGGCACGCTGCAGGCCGACGGTTCGAAGAGGTCGGAGCCGGTGATGGACGTGCGGCACGTGGTGGACGGCGTGCTCTACATGGCGGGCCTGCCGTTGGACGCCAACGTGCAGAACCTCACGGTGCTGGCGACGGCGATGCCCTCGTTCGTCGGCCGCGGCTGATCAGCGGCGGCCGCCGGCTGCGCTCGCGTCCCACGCCCGGTGCGGCTGGCCGGGGAGCGACCGCACGAGGAAGGAGATCCAGGACCGCAGCGGCCGCCAGTCGTCGGCGATGCGCGCGTAGTCGGCGGGTTCGGCCGATTCCGGCAGCCGGTAGAGGCCGCGCATGGCGGCGAACAGGCGCGGTTCGCTGCCGGGGAAGGCGTCGGGTGCCCCGGCGCCGCGGATGAGGATGAGCCCGGCGGAGAACGGGCCGACGCCCGGAAGCTCCTGGAGGAGGGCCAGGGCCTGGTCGGTGGGCATGTCACGCAGCGCCACGGCGTCCAGGGTGCCGTCGAGCGCGGCGTGGGCCAGGGATTGGATGCGGGAGAACTTCACGTCCGGGACGCCGGGGAGGGAGTCGGCCGCCGCCACTACCTCGGGGGCGGGGAACGCGGTGGCGCGGTGGCCGTCCCAGCTCACTTCGCCGCCGAATTCGCGGGTGATGCGCTCTTTCACGGCCGAGGCCGACCGCATCGAGGTGCGCTGCACCAGGACGGCCCAGCACGCGGCCTCCCAGGTGCTCCAGAAGCACACGGGCCGACGTCCGGGGGCGCGGGAGACGAGGTCGGCGGCGATGTCGTCGCGTTCGGCGATGGCGGCCAGCGGGCTCCCGTCGACGTCGGCCGACAGGATCCGGGCGACGTCGCCGGCCAGCGCCGGGGTGACCGGCTGTGAGGCCGCCACGCGCAGGCGGTCGCCGGACTGGGTCACGTGGACGCTGGTGGGCGTCCACTCGCCGGGGACGCAGTAGGTGAACCGCAGGCCGTCGGCCGCCTGGGGCGTCCGCGCGGTGGGCGGCCATCCTTCCAGGAAGTCCAGTGTCTGGTTCAGATCGTAGCGACCGCGCACACGCACGGTCGCGGCGTCTCCGGCGTTCATGCTCCCCCTCTTCGGCCCCGGATCACGTTACCTGTCGGCGTGGCGGCGCAGGCCGTCGGCCAGGTCGCGGACGGCGTCGCGCAGTTCATCAGGGCGGCGGATCTGGAAGGGCCAGCCGAGCCCGGCGAGCATCATCGCCATGCCGTCGAGGCGTTCGGCGCGGGTGACCATGAGCACTCCCCCGTCGGTCTCGGTGAGGGTGGCGGTGGAGGCGGGGACGCGGCGCCGCGCCTCGGCCAGGGACGTCTCCAGCAGGACCTCGACGTCGTACCGGTAAGGGACGCCGGCCAGGGACCGGGTGACGTGCTGGACGGGGTCGACGTCGTCGGGGATCTCGAAGGTGCCGTCGCCGGGCTGAGCCGACAGCACCCTGTCGACGCGGAAGGTGCGGATCTCGCCGCTGCGGTGGTCGTGGCCGGTGACGTACCAGCGTCCGGAGTGGAAGACCAGGCCGTAGGGGTCGAGGTCGCGTTCGCTGTCGCCGCCCTGCCAGGACCGGTAGCGCAGGCGTACCCGCCGCCGTTCGCGCGCGGCGGCGGCGAGGGTGAGCAGCGCGGCGGTGGCCGGTGAGGTCGCGTCGCGGGCGGCGAGGGTGAAGCCGAGGGTCTGTTCGAGGGCCTGGACGCGTTCGCGCAGCGCGGCGGGCAGGATGCGCTGGACCTTGGCCAGCGTGCTCTCGGTGGCCTCGCCGGGCAGGCCCAGGCGCCGCCCGGCCAGCAGGCCGAGCACGACGGCGGTCGCCTCGTCGTCGGTGAGCATGAGGGGCGGCAGCTTGTAGCCGGGCATCAGCCGGTAGCCGCCGTAGCGGCCGCGCTCGGCGACGACGGGGATGCCGAGCTCCTCCAGCCGCGCCGCGTACCGGCGGACGGTGCGCTCGTCGACGCCGAGGCGCTCGGCCAGCTCAGTGCCGCGCATGCGGTGGTGGGCCTGGAGCAGCTCCAGCATCGTCAGCACGCGAGTGGTCGGATGTGACACAGGTCACTCTCTTAATCCGGGCGGGGTCTGTCCGGTATTGACCTTACGTTAGTGGCAACGGATCGAGAGAGAGAAGGCACCGAGATGGCGACGTTCGTACTGGTCCCCGGTTTCTGGCTCGGCGCGTGGGCGTGGGACGAGGTGGCCGCGGGGCTGCGCGCGGCGGGGCACGAGGTGCACGCGGTGACGCTCACCGGCCTGGCCGAGCGGGCGGCGGAGGCGACGCCCGAGGTGAACGTCGACACCCACATCGCCGACATCATCGGCGTGATCGAGGACAACGACCTGCGCGAGGTGATCCTGGTGGCGCACAGCGGCGCCAACATGCCGGCGACGGGCGCGGCCGACCGCGTTCCCGAGCGGCTCACGCGGATCGTCTACGTCGACACCGGGCCGATGCCGTCGGGGATGGCGCAGATCGACTTCACCGACCCCGAGGAGCAGGCGGCCACGCGCAAGCAGGTGGAGATCGAGGGTGACGGCTGGCGGCTGCCGCTGCCGCCGCTGGACCCCGAGGCCGACCCGGTGACGCTGGCCGGCTTGACCACCGAGCATCTGGCCACGTTCGCCGAGCGCGGCACGCCCGAGCCGTTCGGCGCGGCGACCCAGCCGCTGGTCCGGCCGGAGACGCTGCCTGACACGCCCAAGACGGCGATCTTCAGCACGATCCCGCTGGCGGTGGTGGAGCAGATGGCGGCGGGCGGCAACCCGGTCTTCGGCCTGATGGCCGGGCCCGAGTGGACCTACCGCGAGCTGCCGACCGGCCACTGGCCGATGTTCTCCAAGCCGGTGGAGCTGGCCGCGCTTCTCGACGAGATCGCCCGCTGACCTCTGCCGGTCACGCCGCCGCCCTCTGGCCCGGCAGGGTCAGGGGGCGGTGAACGTGCAGGGCAGCCGCTTGATTCCGTTGATGAAGCTCGAGACCAGGCGGTCGGGCTCGCCGGCGGCGCGCAGGTCGGGCAGGCGGGTGAACAGCTCCCGGAACATGACGGTGATCTCGCGGCGGGCGAGGTTGGCGCCGAGGCAGAAGTGCGGGCCGGGGCCGCCGAAGCCGACGTGCGGGTTCGGGCTGCGGGTGATGTCGAACGCGTCGGGGTCGTCGAACACCGCCGCGTCCCGGTTGGCCGAGTTGTAGAAGAGGACGACCTTGTCGCCCTCGCGGAAGGCGTGCCCGTTCATCTCGTGGTCGCGGGTGAGGTTGCGGCGGAACTGGATGACGGGCGTGGAGAGGCGGACGATCTCCTCGACGGCGCCGGCTATGCGGCCGTCGAAGTCGGCCAGGAGCAGGTCGCGCTGGGCGGGGTTGTCGCTGAAGAGCGTGAGGCCGTGCGCGATGGCGGTACGGGTGGTCTCGTTGCCCGCGACGACCAGCAGCAGGAAGAACGTGCCGAACTCCTGCGCGGTGAGCTTCTCGCCGTCGATGTTGGCGTTCACCAGTGCCGAGGTGAGGTCGCCGGTCGGGGCGGCGATGCGTTCCTTGCCGAGCTTGGCGGCGATCACGTGCAGTTCGCGGCTGGCGAGGGCGACCTTGGCCAGGCCCTTGCCGGTGCGGAACCGGCCCATGTCGGGGGTGATGCCGGTGAACTCGGCGTCGGAGTTGCCCAGCACGATGTTGGTCAGGTGGATGACGCGCGGGTAGTAGCGCTCGGGGATGCCGAGCATGTCGCAGATGACCTCGACGGGCAGCCGCACCGCGACCTTGGCGACGAAGTCGCCGGGCCCGGACGCGATGAGCTCGTCGACGATCCGGGCGGCGCGGCGCTGGATGTCGTCCTCGGTCTTGGCGAGCATCTTGGGGCTGAACGCGCGCGACACGATCCGGCGGATCTTGGCGTGCCGCGGATCGTCCATGTTGATCATGGAGTTGACGTACTTGTCGAGCCACTTCGGCGAGTCGACGACGCTGGTGGCGTTCGGCTCGCTGCTGAAGATCTGCGGGCTGCGGCTGGCCTCGGCCACGTCGGCGTGCCGCACCAGCGCCCAGTAGCCCGGGCCGCGCTTGGTGAACGGGATCGCCGGGTCGGGGAAGAAGCGGGGCGCGTCCCGCTCGCGCAGCGCGGCGAACGCGGCGGCCCGCTCGGCCGGTGGCCGCTGCCAGAAGCGCAGATCGCTGAGGTTGACGTCGCCGACCTGCCCGCCCGGCACCTGGATCGCCACCGCCGCGCCCCTTCCGTGGAATCACCCCATAGTTGGGTAAGTGCTTGGTTACAGTCAATGGGGTGGATCGTCTTGTGATCCAGGCCACCTCGCCACCAGCGCGGCGCCGAGGCGGCCCAGGACCGCTCCGAGGGACCAGCCCGCGATGGCGTCGGTGGGCCAGTGGTAGCCGAGGGTGACGACGGCGACCGCGACGCCGGCGATCAGGACGTGGCCGGCGATGGTCCGGCGCCGGCTCGCGCCGAGCACGGCGAGGATGAAGATCCAGCAGGCGGCGGCGTTGGCGGCGTGCCCGGACGGATAGGACAGGTAGCCGTCCTCGAACAGCAGGTCGGCGCCGGTGCGCGGCGGGGTGCGCGCGAACGCGAGCTGCGCGCCGCGGATCGTCAGCTCGGTGCCCGCAAGCCAGAGCCCGGCCCGCGCCAGGAAGCCCAGGACGCCGCGCAGGCCCCGGTCGCGGTGCCGCCACGCGGTCCACAGGGTCGCCAGTGCCGCGACGGTGGCCACGATCCAGTACTGGCCGCCGTTGACGACGGTCCGCCAGAAGAAGTGCCAGGCCCCGGTACGCGGCGGCAGCCCGCCGGCGAACGTCCAGTGGTCGAACCGCCGCAGCAGGCCGCCGGCGAGCACGTCGAGCGTGGTCGCCACCATGACGGCGGCGGCGACCAGCGGCAGCGCGTACGGCCGCCGCACACGGGCCCGCAGCGCGTGCGGACGCGGACGGGTGGGAAGGCGCCCGCCCCCCGATCGAGGCACCTGCATGCCTTCGATCTTGCCTTATCAGGGGCGATGCTCACTCCGATGCTCACTCCGAGGCCGTGCCGCCGGACTCCTCCGCCTGCTGCTGGACCTTGGCCATGATGGCGTCGGTGGTGGCGCCGATGAACTCCGGCCGGTTCTCGGCGGCCCAGTCGCGGCTGGCGGTCAGGCCCGCCGCCGAGTCCTGGAAGCGCGGGGCGACGTACCGCGCGAACAGCTCGTAGGAGCGGCGCGTCTGCGCGGTGTCGGCCCACTCGTGCCCCATCAGCAGGTAGGTGCCGAAGCCGCCCGACTGCGCCGCGAGCCGTTCGATCTGGACGATGGCGTCGTCGGGGGTGCCGATGACGCCGAACCCGGTGGCGTTGATCGCCTCGACGAGCGCGCCGGGGTCGGCCTCGTCGGGGGCGATCGGCAGCGCGGCCACCTTCTGGAAGTAGGCGATCCAGTCGGCGAGGCCGAACTCGACGTCGCGGGCGGCCTGCTCGCGGGTGTCGGCCAGGTGCATGGGGCCGACGAGCCGCCACGCCGAGCGGTCGACGGCGGTGCCGAACGCGGCGGCGCGCTCCTCCAAGATCCCCCAGTGGTAGCCGAGCGCGTCGAAGCCGGCGGTCTGGGTGGCGCCCAGCGACAGCAGGCCGCAGCCGAACCGCCCGGCGGCGCGCGGCCCGGACGGGGACACCATCGCGGCGACCGCGACCTCCAGCTCGTCGCGGTAGGGGCGCAGCTGCAGCCGCGCGTCGCGCAGCTCGAACCAGTCGGTCTTGCGGGTGACCGGCTCGTCGCCGCGCAGCAGCGCCAGGATCGCCTCCAGCGACTCCTCCATCATGTCGCGCTGGCGGGCGACCTCGATGCCCATCATGTGGGCGTCGGACGGCAGCGCGCCGGGGCCGGCGCCCAGCATGACGCGGCCGCGGGTGAGGTGCGAGAGCAGCACCATGCGGTCGGCGAGCATCAGCGGGTGGTGGTAGGGCAGCGAGGAGACGCCGGTGCCCAGGCGGATGTGCCGGGTGCGTTCGGCGGCGGCGGCGATGAACACCTCCGGCGAGGCGATGATCTCGAATCCGGCCGAGTGGTGCTCGCCGATCCACGCCTCGTCGAAGCCGAGCGCGTCCAGGTGGGCGATCAGGTCGAGGTCGCGTTCCAAGGCCAGGGTGGGGTTCTGGCCGGCGGGGTGGAACGGGGCGAGGAAGATTCCGAACCGCCGCGGGCCGGGTGCGGGTGTGCTCATCGGGACCCCTTGTCGATTTTCAGCGGTCGATGTCGGCGCTCGATGTCAGCGCCGGTAGGTCAGACCGTGGCCGAACGGGTAGAGCGCCTGCCCCGGGTTGTCGCGGACGGGAATGGTGACGGGCAGCTTCCCTGCCGGGGCCAGCTCGCCGAAGAGCACCTTGGTGACCGACCGCAGCGCCTCGGCGGTGTAGGAGTAGGTCGCGAGGTAGGTCTGCGCCTGGGGGAAGTAGGCGATGTCGTAGGGGTCGCGGGCGGCGATCACGACGACGGGCTTGCCGGTGGCGATGAGGGCGTTCACCAGGTTCATCTGCCCGGGGCCGTTGTGGGGTTCGCCGGGCAGCGGCTCTTTGACGTCCCAGGCGCGGTTGGTGACGGCGACGATGAGGTCCTGGTCCTTCGCGGCTGCGACGGTCTGCTGGATGCGGTCGGGTGTCGGGCTGACGCCGCTCTCCTGGACGGCGGTGGTGGCGCCGCGTTTGGTGAACTCGTCGGCGATGGTGCGGGTCGTGGTGGCGCCCCATCCGGCGACCAGGACCTTGCGGGCGCCGGGCTTCAGCGGCAGCAGCCGCGCGTCGTTCTTGACCAGGGTGGTGGTGCGGTCGGTGGCGCGCTGGGCGGTGGCGAGGCTGGCGGGCTTGCCGACGATCTGGCCGACCTTGGACTCGTCGGCGTAGGGGTCGCGGAACAGCCCGCGCTTCTTCTTCAGCGCGAGGACGCGGTACACCGACTCCTCGATGCGGCGTTCGGTGAGCTCGCCGCCGCGGACGGCGTTGACGACGGCGTCGAGCTGCGTCCGGAACAGGCCGTTTCCGCTTGCGTCGAACGAGGGCGGCTTGAGCAGCACGTCCACGCCGGCCTTGAGCGCCAGCACCGGCACGCGGTCGTCGCCGTACTTGGTGCGCACGCCCTGCATGTCGAGGGCGTCGGTGACGATGACGCCCTTGTAGCCGAGCTTGCCGCGCAGCAGCCCGGTGATGATGGGCTTGGAGAGGGTGGAGGGGTCCTCGGAGGGGTCCAGGGCCGGGTAGATGATGTGCGCGGTCATGATGGAGTCGGCGCCGCGCGCGATCGCGGCCTTGAACGGCGGCAGGTCGACGCGTTCCCACTGCTCGCGGGTGTGGTCGACGCGCGGGACGCCGATGTGGCTGTCGGTGGTGGTGTCGCCGTGGCCGGGGAAGTGCTTGACGGTGCCGGTGACGCCGCCCTCGCGGTACCCGTCGACCTGCGCGGCGACCATCTTCGCCACCAGGGACGGGTCGGAGCCGAACGAGCGGACGCCGATGACGGGGTTGGCGGGGTTGACGTTGACGTCGGCGTCGGGCGCGTAGTCCTGGTTGACGCCGATGGCGCGCAGTTCCCGGCCGGTGATGCGGGCCAGGGCGCGGGCGTCGCCGGTGCGGCGCCCGGCGGCCAGCGCCATGCCGCCCGGTGACTGGGTGGCGGGCGGCTGGACGCGGGCGACGATGCCGCCCTCCTGGTCGGTGGCGATCGTGGCGGGGATCCTGGTGCGGGTCGCGGTCGCGGCGCGCTGGATGCCGTTGGAGAACGCGGCGAGCTGCTGCGGGTCGGTGACGTTGGGCGGGTCGGCGGAGTAGTAGATGATGCCGCCGGGGCTGTACTTGGCGATGAGCTGCGCGGCGTTGTCCAGTCCGTACAGCTTGCGGTTGCGGGCGACGTCGGCGGCGTCGGTGGTGTCGGCGCTCTTGCCGTACACCTGCAGCACGAACAGCTGCGCCGCCTTCTCCTCCAGCGTCATCGACCTGATGAGCCGCAGCAGCTGCCGGTCCTTGCCGCGGTCGCCGTGCCGGTCGCCGGCGTCCGCCTGGGCGGGGATCGGCGTCATGGCCGCCACGGTGATCGCCGCGACGGCGGCGACGACGGTACGACGGGGACGGGCCAGTCCGGTGGGCATGTCGGCTCCCTGCGCTCGCTCCGGTGCCGCCCCCGTACGGCGAAGGTCCACGACCAAGATCGCTTTCCTGTTCGCAACCTAGGCACCGGTGCGCCGCGCGTCAACCGCCCGCGTCCCCTTCCCCGTCTCCTTCCTGGTCTGCCTCATCGCTGACCTGCGGCGGGTCGAGGGTGGTGAGCGGATGTTCCTCGACCTCGTACCGGCGGACGTAGGCGCCGAGGAACGCCTGGAGGCTGGCGCCGGCGGGCAGCGCGAGCAGGGCGCCGACGGGCCCGACGACGGCGGTGCCCGCCAGCACCAGGCCGAACGCGACGGCGGGGTGCATGTCCAGGGTGCGGGCGGTGATGCGCGGCTGGAGCACGTAGTTCTCGAACTGCTGGTAGGCCAGGATGAACAGCAGCACCCACAGCGCGGTCGAGGGGCTCTTGCCGAGCGCGACCAGGATCGGCGCGGCGCCGGCGAGGTAGGTGCCGACAGTGGGGATGAACTGCGACACCACGCCGACCCACAACGCCAGGGTGAGCGCGTAGGGAACGCCCAGCAGCCACAGCACGGCGTAGTGCGCGACGCCGGAGAACAGCGCGAGCAGGGCCCGGGAGTAGATGTAGCCGCCGGTCTTGGCGACGGCGATCTCCCAGGCCCACAGCACCTGCCGCTGGCGGCGCGGCGGCAGCACCGAGCACACGGTGCGGCGGAACTGGGGGCCCTGCGCCGACAGGTAGAAGGTGAACAGCAGCATTCCCAGGCCCTGGAACACCACGCCGAGCGCGGTGGCGCCGATCCCCCACACGTTGCCCGCAAGGCCCGACAGGTGCTTGGACACCTCCTCGGTCATGGTGGGCAGCTTGGTGAGCAGGGTGTCCTGCGACAGCCGGGTGCCGAACGTCCCGTTGATCCAGGAGATGAGCTGGTCGACGTACCCGGGGAAGCCGTTCACCAGGGTGGTGGCCTGGGCCAGGACCAGCGAGCCGAGCACGCCGAAGAAGACCGCCGCCACCGCGGCGATGAGCAGGAACATCGCGCCGGTGGCCAGGCCGCGCCGCCAGCCGCGGGCGGCGAGCCAGTTGACCGCGGGCTCGATCGCGAACGCCAGGAACAGCGACATCAGCAGCAGGAGCAGCAGCCCCTTGAGCCGGGCGAGCAGCCACAGGCCGCCGGCGAACAGCAGCACGGTCGTGGCCGCCACCACGAACGCCCTGGGCAGCCACGGCGGCATCGCCCGCGCCGGATCGGGGGTGGGGAGGTCGTCGGGCTGCGCCATGCCGGCACGCTAACCGCGGGCGTCCGCCCGCGGCCCGCGGCGTGCTCGCGGCTGAGGCGTTCTTTGCCGAGCCTTCGTCTCGGCCGTACGGGGGATGCGCGGTGCGGCGGCGGCGGGCGAGGATGCCTGCCATGGGAGAGATCTTCACGCATCGGCTGCGGGTGCGTTACAGCGAGTGCGACCAGCAGGGCGTGGTGTTCAACGGCCAGTACCTGTTCCTGTACGACGTGGCGCTCACCGAGTGGTGGCGGGCGGCGCTCGGCTCCCATGTCGACGTGCTCGAGCAGGGCTACGACCTGGTGGTGGCGGAGGCGCGGATCCGGTACCGCGACGGCGCGCGGTTCGACGACCTGCTGGACGTGCGGATGCCGCTGGTCAAGCTCGGCACCACCAGCATGATCGTGCGGCCGGAGTTCCGGGTGGGCGACCGGCTGATGGCCGACGGGGAGATCCGGCACGTGTTCATCGACCCGCCGACCAAGCGCAAGAGGGAGATCCCGCCGGACGTGCGGATGGCGCTGGAGCCCTATCTGGTGGACGCGGCAGAGTGATCACTGCGGCGGGGTGACGCGGCGGGGGTGCGGTGCGGGACGGGCGGCCGGCGCCTCGTCGGACGGATGTTCGTTTCGAAGACGAATCCCAAATGTGGAATCAGGGTTTCGCCCGGCGTGCCCGGCTCAGTTCCCGCATGACGATTCAAGTGCTCCCGGGCCGCCCGGGCAACCGGTTTATGCGATTGCCCGGGCGAACAGGGAGGCGTAGACGGGCCGGTCGCCGTCGGTGACGACCTGCCCGGCCAGCTCGGCGCCCGTCACGGTCGACAGCCGCAGGCCGAGGTAGCGTTCCTCCTCGGTCAGGCGGGCGTCCGCGGCGGGGACGGCGGCCGCCCAGCCGGCGATCTCGGCGGTGCGGGCGGCGCGGTCGCGGGCCAGTTCGGCGCGCAGCGACGCCAGGTCGCTCGCCTCGTACGGGGCGGGGGCGGGGGCGGCGTCGGCGGGCGGCGGCTCGGCGTGCCAGGCGGCGGCGCCGTAGGCGAAGCACACCAGCGCCATCCACATCTCGGCGAAGTACACCGGGTCGGGCGCCAGTTCCAGGCCGGCGAACCGGCCGCCGATGAAGAACAGCGCGCCGAGCTGGCCGGGCTGGAGCTCCAGGCGGCTCTGGAACTGGGTGAGGACGGCGCGCTTGCGCGACAGCACCTGCTCCAGGTGGCCGCGGCGCGGCAGGCCGTAGCGGGCGTTGAGGTCGCCGATGTCGTTCCAGAGCTTGCCGTAGCCGTGGACGCCGCGCAGCTCCAGCGCGCGGGCGCGCAGCTCGACGGGCAGCACGAAGAACCACTGGTCGCGTCCGGTGAGGTAGCCGCCCTGGCTCTCCTGCACGCAGCACGCGTCGTCGAACATCATGGCGGCGCCGGGGGCCAGGAACGCCGAGCGGCACAGCGCGTGGTTCTGCGCGGCGTCCTGGATGTAGCCGATGTGCAGGGGGACGATCGCGACGCCGTCGGCCGAGCCGTTGCGCAGCTCGACCCGCCCGTATCCGGCGACCTGGGTCAGCTTCAGGCCCGAGCGGGGCGGCACGATGCCGGGGTGGGCGGGCCCGGTGATCGGGATCATCGTGAGCGCGCCGGCCCGCTGCGGGGCGCCGAGCCGGTGCCGGGCCAGGTCGAGCGGGCCCGGCACGAACGGCGCGAGCGATCCGGGAGCGCCGGTGTTGCCGGTGTTGTCGTGGGTGGTGGTCATGCGGCGACTCCTCCCATCTGTGCCGCCTGCCGGTCCAGGGTGTCGAGCCGGGCGCGCATCGCGGCGCGCAGCCAGGGTTCGCCCGCCGCGCAGTGGCCGAACATCCAGGGCAGCAGCTCGGTGAAGTCGTCCTGGTGCCAGAAGCCGCGCTGGGGCAGCGCGGGCGCGGGACGGCGCAGCGTGAGGTCGTCGGCGCCGGTGAACTGCGCGTGGCAGAACACCACCGGGACGGTGACGCCGGCGCGCGGCAGCGTCGCCACGACCCGGGCCAGGTCGCCGGGGAACAGGTTCTCGTAGCCGTCGGAGATCACCGCGACCAGGTCGGGTGCGGCGGTGAGCGCGTCCAGCACGCCGGTGGCGAGGTCGGTGGCGCCGGCGGGGTCGTGTTCGCCGCCGCCGACCTCGACGACCTCCAGCCGGGCGCAGACGTGCGACAGCACCATCCGCAGCGCCGCGGCCTGGGACAGCACGGCCCATTCGCGGTCGCCGTAGCCGCGCATGGACGCCGAGGTGTCGAGCACGACCGCGACGGTGCCGTCGAAGCGCGGCAGCGCGTCGGTGGCGGCGGCCACGTACCGGCCGAGCGCGGTGCGCAGGTCGCCGGCGGGCCCGCCGGCGCCGCGGTACAGGTGCACGAGCGTGGCGGCGATGTCACCGCGGTTGGTGGCGGTGACGACGGGGGCGCGCTCGCGGACGGGGTCGAGGGCGAGGACCGGCTCGTACGGCAG
Organism: Spirillospora sp. NPDC048911; assembly: GCF_043198015.1. NCBI lineage: Bacteria > Bacillati > Actinomycetota > Actinomycetes > Streptosporangiales > Thermomonosporaceae > Spirillospora > Spirillospora sp. NPDC048911. Next base: position 531,160 of record NZ_JBICUD010000004.1, read on the forward strand.
CACCACGCCGTTCCCGCCGTTCACCTCGGTCCCGCCGTTCCCGCCGTTCGTCCCGTGCTCCCCCGCCCCGTACAGCGCCCGCACGCGCGGCATCGCCGCCTGCGGAGCGGTGAGGAACCGCAGCAGCCGCCGCTGGAGATAGTCCGAGCCGGTGTCGCCGTCGCCGATGCGGCGGGCGCAGCCACGCGCGGTGGCCTTGCCGAGCGCGTGCTCGAAGCAGTCGAGCAGGGCGGGGCGGCGCGCCGCGATGAGGACGTCGGCCTCGGGGTGCTCCAGGACGAACCGCAGCGCGGCGCGGGTGGTGTGCTTGTGGTTGGCGCGCAGCCGCCGCAGCCCGAGCAGGACGGTGATCACGGCGGCGGGCGGCAGCGCGAGGGTGAGGACGCGCGCGACGCGGGCGAGCGTGCCGCGGGTGGTGTCGTCCAGGCCCGCCTGGGAGGCGGCCAGCAGCTGCAGGAGCACCCGCGCGCGCTGCCAGGGCAGGACGCCGGGCGCGAGCCCGAGCAGGGCGTAGCCCTCGGGGTCGTCGGTGTAGGCGGCGCGGTGGAAGTCCGCGTCGTCCCAGCACAGCGTGCCGCCCCGGGGAAGGGCGAGCGGGCCGGTATGGGTCTCGAGGTGGGCCAGGAGTGTGGGGGTGTCCATGAGTGCCTCCGCAATCATGGAGTTTAAGAATCACCGGGAGTGCCCCGACACCTATTTTTCGTTCGAGGGGCCCGCGGGCGCGCCGGCCTGCGGGCGGGCGGCGTAGTCGCCGAGACCCTGTTCGAGCAGGTCGAACACGCGGTGGGCGTTGGCGTAGACGGCGTCGCGCATCTCGGCCAGGCTCTGCCCGGCGAGCTTGCGCCGCTGGATGTCGTCGATCAGTTCCCAGTGCGCGGCGAAGATCATGGCGGCGGCGACGCGGGGCGTGACGTCGTCGGGGTCGGCGCCGGTCTCCTCGGCCAGCTGCTCGGCGACCACGGCCTGCGCCTCCAGGCCGATCTCGCGCGCGCGGGCGGTGAGCGCGGGGCTGGCGCGGACGGTCCTGGCCCAGTGCTCGGCGCCCTCGTGGAACCCGGTCTGGTAGCTGTTCCGGTCCAGGCCGTCGAGGAACTCGCGGCGGAACACCGCGACGGCCGTCTCGCCCGGCCCGCGTTCGCGCAGGGCCCGCGCGGCCTGGTCGGTCACCTCGCCCTGCCGGTCGAAGAACAGGTCCTCCTTGGTCTTGAAGTAGTTGAAGACCGTGTTGACCGACACGTCGGCGTGGCGGGCGACGTCGGCGACGGTGACGTTGTCGAACCCGCGCATCATGAACAGGCCGGTGGCGATGTCGGAGATCCGCCGCCGGGTCTCGCGTTTCTTGCGCTCGCGGAGCCCGAGCTCGGGTTCGGCGGCCTGCGGTGCGGCCGGCCTCGCCTCCTGGCGGGACTCCTCGACTTCACCCATGCCGGAAGTCTATCCAACATGGTGTGAGTGAAAATTTGGTGTGACTTAAATTTTGTGGTTACTGTAGCGACGTCATCGACGTTCATGGGAGGCGAGTGTGATCGAGGCGAGCGGGCTGGCCCGCACGTTCACCGGCAAGCACGGCACGGTCGAGGCGGTGCGCGGTGTCGATCTGCGGGTGGGGCCGGGTGAGATCGTCGGGTTCCTGGGCCCCAACGGCGCGGGCAAGACGACCATGCTGCGGATGCTCACCACGCTGCTGGCGCCGACGGCGGGCAGCGCCACGGTCGCCGGCCACGATCTGCGCGGGGATCCGGCGGGTGTGCGGCGCCGTATCGGCCATGTCGCGCAGGGCGGCGGCACTGATCCGTCCGTCCCGGCGGGCGAGGAGCTGGATTTGCAGGCCCGCCTGTACGGGGTGCCCGACCGGGGCGGGCGCATCGCCGAGCTGTGCGCGCGCCTGGACCTGGAGGGGATGCTGGAGCGGCCCGCCGGGGCGCTGTCGGGCGGCCAGCGCAGGCGCCTGGACATCGCGCTGGGGCTGGTGCACCGGCCACCGCTGGTGTTCCTGGACGAGCCGACGACCGGGCTGGACCCGCAGAGCCGCGGCAACCTGTGGGAGCACATCCGGCGGATGCGCGGCGAGGACGGCACCACGGTCTTCCTCACCACGCACTACCTCGACGAGGCCGACGCGCTGTGCGACCGGATCCTCATCATCGACCACGGCCGGATCGTCGCCGAGGGCACGCCCACCGAGCTGAAACGCCGCGTGTCCGGCGACGTGGTCACCCTCGACCTCGCCGACGGCCCCGGCGGCGCCGCCCGCGCCCGCACCGCGCTGTCCGGCCATCCCGCCGTGCGGGAGGCGACGGTCACCGGCGGCACCGTGCGGCTGACCGTGGAGAACGGCGACCAGGCGCTGATGGGGCTGGTCCGCGCCCTGGACGTGGCCGGTGTCGACCTGGTGTCGCTGCACCTGGCCCGCCCGACGCTCGACGACGTCTTCCTCACCGTCACCGGCCGCTCGCTGCGCGACGCCGCCTGAGAACCCCCTGACAAGGAGCCTCCCCGATGTCTTCCTCCTGGACGCCGGTCACGCGGACCGCGCGCGACACCGGCCTGATCTTCCGCCGTCACCTGCGGCAGACGCTGCGCAGCAAGGTGGCGATCGTCTTCGGCGCCGTGCAGCCGCTGCTGTACCTGGTGCTGTTCGGCCCGCTGCTGACGCGGCTGACCGGCGCGTTCGGCGGCGCCGACGCCTGGCAGGTGTTCGTGCCCGGCGTCCTCGTCCAGCTGGCGCTGTTCGGGGCGGGGTTCGTGGGCTTCGGCCTGATCGCCGATCTGAGGTCGGGCGTGATCGAGCGGCTGCGCGTCACCCCGGCGAGCCGGGTGGCGCTGCTGCTGGGCCGGGTGCTGCGCGACACGCTCGTGCTGACCGTGCAGGCGGTGATGCTGGTGGCGGCCGGGCTGGCGATGGGCCTGCGCGCCCCGGCGGCCGGGCTGGCGGCGGGGCTGGTGCTGGTGGTGCTGCTCGCGGTCGCCATCGCCTCGCTGTCGTACGTCCTGGCGCTGATGACGCGGTCGGAGGACGCGTTCGCGCCGCTGCTGTCGGCGGTGACGCTGCCGCTGATGCTGCTGTCGGGGATGCTGCTGCCGATGAGCATGGCGCCGGGCTGGCTGGACGTGGTGTCGCACTTCACGCCGTTCCGGTACGTGGTGGAGGCGGTGCGCGCGGCGTTCCGGGGCGACTACGCGAGCGCGGCGGTGGCCGAGGGCGCCGCGGTGACGGTGGCGCTGCTGGTGGTGTCACTGGCGCTCGGCACACGCCGCTTCCGCCGCGAGAACGCCTGACCCAAGCCTGGACACAGCGCCGCTCCGATCATGGCGCCGGTCGGCGGGTGACCGGCCGGGCGGGTGAATTGATCCGTCTCAAGGTGGTCGGCGTCAGCGGGTGACGGCGCGGGCGTCGGGCTCCTCGGCGGCCACGCCCCGTCCATCGTGTGCGCCGTGTCCGTCCAGAGGGCTGGCGGCGGGCGCGTCCGGGGTGGTGGAGAGGGTGGGAGCGGTGGCGAATTCGCGGGGGCCGACGGCGCGCTGGGCGAGGAAGGCGCCGGTCAGCACGACCGCGCCGCCCACCATCTGGACGGGGGCCAGGTGCTCGCCGAGCGCGGCCCAGGCGATGAGGGTGGCGGCGACGGCCTCGGTGTAGCAGATCGCGCCGGCGACCTCGGCCGACAGCCGCTGCACCGCGGCGACGCCGGCCAGGTAGGCCAGGACGGTGCTGACCACGATGATCCAGGCGGCGAGCGTCCAGCCGGGCGCGGTGTGGCCGCCGACGGGCACCCGCGCGGTCAGCACGTCCCACGGCAGGGCCCACGGGGCGGCGATCGCGGTGAGGGCCGCGGCGGCGATGACGGCGCCGGCGGCGGTGGTGACCAGCGGGTCGACGCCGCCGGTGAGCCGTTCGACCAGCAGGAAGTAGGCGGCCTGGCAGGCGGCGGCGCCCAGTCCGGCCGCCAGTCCGAGCGCGTCCAGCCGCAGCCCGGCCCAGACCTGCACGACCATGGCGAGGCCGATCATGGCCACGGTGATGCCGAGGGCGGCGGTGCGGTGCACGGGCGCGCGGCGGACGAGCCGGATCCAGGCCAGCACCAGCAGCGGCCCGGTGAACTCCAGCAGGATCGCGATGCCCACCGGCAGCCGGGAGGCGGCGACGAAGTAGAACGCCTGGCAGCCCGCCACGCCGGTGATGCCGTAGGCGATCACGGGGCGCAGGTGGGGCCGCAGGGTGCGCAGTCCGGCGGCTCCGCGCAGCACCAGGACCAGCGGCACCAGGACGAGCGCGGCGCCGGCGATGCGCAACCACACCGCCTGCAGCGGGGTCAGCCCGGCGCCGATCAGGGCCTTGCCGAACGGCCCGGAGGCGCCGAAGCACACCGAGGAGAACACCGCCAGCGCCAGTCCCCACGCCTTCGCGCGTGCCGCCGCGTCCGCCGCCATGCCGCCTCCTCCGCTCCCGCCCGATGCCCAGAATTCATGAGCATAATCGCATAACGCTCATTACAGGGCGAGGCCGTGATCGCCGATCATCACCGCGGTCCGGCGGGGCGGACTAGGATCGCCGCGTGAACTGGCAGGGGGCCGGGGCGGGACTCGGCGGAACGGGGAGCGGCGCGGGGACCGGGGGCGGCGCGGCGGGCGACCTCTTCACCGCCGTGGAGGGCAACGTCCGGGAGCTGGTGACCTCGGCGTGGTGGCAGACCGCCGCGCCCCAGCAGCGGGCCGAGCAGACCATCGCGCGCATGCTGTGGGGCGCCGGCGAGTGGTGGCTGTACGGCGCGTGGGGCCGCTGGTACCGGTGCGGCCTGGACGGCAGCTGGCATCCCTGCCCGCCGCCGGCCGATCCGGGCGACCGCCGGGTGGCGGTGCCCGCGCCGCGCGGCGCGGCGACCCCGCCGGTGCCGCCGCAGCTGTTCCCGACCGGCCCGGACCTGTCGGCGGGACGGGTGTCGTCGCTGGGGTTCCTCGGCCCGCCGCCCGAGACGCCGGTCGTGGCGCCGGTGCAGCAGGCCATCACCACCGCGCTGGCGGTCAACCCGGCGCAGTTCGCCCAGCAGGACCCCACCTTCGCGCCCGGCACGCCCAGCACCATCGCCGCGGCCTGGGCGGCGCTGCTGTGGTGCGCCGGTTCGCCGGTGGCGCTCACCGAGAACCCGCTGATCGAGTCGTTCGTCCCGTTCCTCACCACGCCCGCCGAGCGGCTGCACTGGATGATGCCGCCCGACTTCAGCACACTGGCCGGCTACTACATCAGCAGGCTCGGCGCGGGCGACGCGGGCGGCGCCGCCCACATCGCCCGGGTGATGTACGAGGTGGCGGCGGGCCTGCAGGGCGACCCGCGGTTCCGGCCCGGCGCCGACGCGCTGGCCGCGGTGACCGCCGCGTCGCTGCGCCTGGTGCCGCAGGACATGGCGACCGCCCGCTACGGCCCGGCGGCGGTGCTGCAGGAGTGGCGGCGCCGCTGCCCGGCCGAGTACGCCACGCCGATGGTGCGCGACGCCGCGCCGGGCGAGTACCTGCGGCTGGCGCTGTACGACCTGCAGCAGATCGTGGCGGGCCTGACCGGGCCGCGCCCGGGCGCCGCGGGCCGGGGTCATGACGAGGTGCGCCGCGCGGGCATCGCGGTGCTCGCCGCCGACCTTCAGGCCGCGCCGCACGTGCTGCCCGCGCTGCAACGCTGGCTGGACCCCGACAGTGCCCGCACGCTGCAGGCGGTGCTGGCCGATCCGGGCAGCCCGCTGCGCGAGCTGTGGCCGCGCGAGGGCAGGCTGCCCGAGGCGCTGCGTTCTACCGACGCCGAGGCGCTCTCGGCGCTGCTGGCCACCACCTACACCCTCGGCCTGACGTGGTGCCGGCTGGCGCAGGTGTCGCCGCCGGCGGTCGGGTTCGCGGTGCCGCAGGCGACGGCGGCCGAGCTCACCGGCACGGGCCTGCAGTCGCCGCCCTCCACCGACGAGCTCAGCGCGTGGGACATCATCAAGGCCGCCCGCGCCCACCTGGCCTCCGAGCGCGATCAGGCCGCCGACGCGGCCGTGGCGCCGCTGCCGCCGCAGCCCGAGGCGCCCGCTCCCGTTCCGGCGCCCCCTCCTCCGCCGCCGCCTGCCGCGCCCGTCCCGCCGCCGGAGGCGCCCGCGCCTGTGCCGCCGCCCGCCGCCGCGCCCGTCCCCGAGCCGCCCGCGCCTGTGCCACCCGCGCCTGTGCCGCCTGCGGCCGCGTCGCCCGCGTCCCCCGAGGAGTCGCCGCCGGGCCCGCCGCCCGCCCCGCCTGCCGCTCCCGCGTGGCCGCAGGCCGACGCCGGGGAACCGGCTCCGGCGTGGCCCGGCGAGGCCGAGGCGACCCAGCTCGACCCGGGCCCGGGGGCCACGCAGCTGGACCGCGCGGCCGCGCCGGTGTGGCCGGGCGCCGAGGAGCCGGCCGCGCAACCGCCGCCGCCGGTGCTGCCGCCGCCCCCCGCGCCGGTCTCCGAGCCGCCGCCGCCCGTCCCGCCCGCGGCGGCGCCCGAGCCGGGCACGCAGGTCGCCGAGGCGTACGGCATCCGGTTCCTGTGCGGCGCCGACGACATCGAACGCGTCGTCACCGAGGTGCGGCGGCGCGGCAAGTGGGCCAAGGGGCTGCGCGGCCAGGAGGTCTCCAGCGCCTCGGTGCCGGCGCTGCTGCTGATCGGGGCGGTGTCGTGCGGGCAGCGCCGCCTGGCGCGCATGGTCGCGCGCGCCCTCGCCGAGGTGGAGGTGTCCAGCGGCGAGGTCCACGGCATGCACTCGGAGGAGCTGCGCGAGGACGGGCCCGACGGGCTGCGCGGGGCGCTCGACGAGCATTCGGGGCACGTCCTGCTGCTGGAGGGGCTGGACGCCCTCATCCTCGACGACACCCACGGCGCCGCCTATGCCGCCGCGATCTACCGCGCGCGCCTGGAGGGCGTCAGCGACACCGCGCTGCTGGGCACGTGCGAGCCCGACCGTGTCGGGGAGCTGTCGGCGGCCGCGCCCGAGCTGGTCGCCGACCTGCGCGCCGTGCGCCTGCCCGATCTGGGGGCGCCGCGTCCGCGCACGCGGCTGCTGGGGCTGCTGGCCGAGGAGCGGCGGCTGCGGCTCGGCCAGGACGCGTGGGAGGTCGTGCACCGCGACATGGCGACGCTGCGCGGCCGGGGCCGCCTCACCGGCGCGCGTCTCATCGAGGCCTATCTCGACCGTGCCGCGACCCGCAATCTCGGCCGGGCGCCGGCGACGCAGGCGATCGACAGCGCGCTGACGCTCACCGCGGCCGACTTCGACGGCGTCGCCGCGGAACTGTCCCCGCACTGAAATATGACTGTCGGTGAAAAATGTCGGTGCCGCGGGTCACGATGGTGGGGTGAACCGTGCGGACCGGTTGCTGGCCCTGACCGCCGAGCTGCGGGCCGCGGCGCCCGAGCCGCTGCCCGCCGACTCTCTGGCGGCGCGCCTGCGCGTGAGCGCGCGCACCGTGCGCCGTGATCTGGAGCTGCTGATGTACGGCGGCCTGCCGGTGCGGCTCGAGCGCGGCCGCGGCTACGTGCTGCCGCCCGACGAGCCGCCCCCGCCGCTGACCGAGGCGCAGTCGCTGGTGGGCCCGGTGCGCGGCACGCTCACCGACGCCGTTCGCGGCCGCCGCGTCGTGCGCCTGGTCTACACCGACCAGTCCGGCGTGCGCACGTGCCGCGACGTCGAGGCGCACGGCCTGGTCACCGCGCCGCAGGCCGAGTACCTGGTCGGCTGGTGCCGCATGCGCGACGGGCCCCGCATGTTCCGCGTCGACCGGATCGGCGCGGCCTACCTCAGCGGCCGTGAGGCGAGCCTGCGCGACCTCGACGACCTGCTGGCGGCGCTGCGCGTCCCGTTCCCCCGCACGCCGCCCGAGGGGTCCCCGCGCGGCCCCGCCGGCGCCGATCGCGCGAGGGCGTGGACGCTCGACCGCCTCCGGCACGTGCGCGGCCGCCTCGCCGACACCATCGCCGAGGTCCGCGCCCACCGCGAGGGCGCGGCCGCGCTGCGGGCCGTGCTCGGCCACCTCACCGAGTGGACGCGCTGGCAGGCCGCCGCGGTCCGCGCCGCCGCCGACCGCTCGGGCACCGCGGGCACGGCCCCTGCGTTCGAGCGCGACCTGCCCTACGAGACGCGCGAGCAGCTGATCCAGGACGCGATGGCGCTGCGCTCGCTCGGCGAGCTGGCCCGCGATCTGGAGGGCCTGCTCGACGACGTGGCGCGGTGGGCGGCCGACTGCGACGACGCGTACTGGGACGATCCGTGGCCCGATCCCACCGAGCCGTCCCGGCGCCGTCCGCTCGCCGACCTGCTGGCCGGCTGGCGCGGCCCGCTGGCCCACATCGAGTGGCATCTGGACCGCCTCACCGACGGCTCCCCCGCCGCCGAGCTGGACGCCGACGACGAGGGCGTCTGGGTCGTCGACCGCTGCCCCCTCCAAGCCTGACCACCCGCCCCCGGACGCGACCGCCTCCCGCCGTCGCCGTCCCGTGGAACCTGTCAGTGGCGGGCCATGCGGTGGTCGTCGGTGCGCGGGTCGCCGCTCGGCATGTCGGCGGGGGCCGGGTCAGGTGGGGGCGCGGCCGTTGCCGTTGGCGGTGTGGAGCAGGCGGGTGAACCAGACGGTCTTGCCGCGGCCCGCGGGGCGGCAGCCGTAGCCGGTTGCCAGGGCGGTGACCAGCAGGAGCCCGCGGCCCTGTTCGGACCAGTCGAGCAGGGGCGGGGCGGCGGGGGCGCCGGGTACGGCGGGGTCGTCGTCTGTGATCTCGCCCACGATCGCGGGGCCGTCGAGGTGGAGGCGGAGCCGGACGGGCCCGGTGCCGTGCACGATCGCGTTGGTGATGAGCTCGTCGACCATCAGCACGATGTCGTCGACGTCGGCGGGGTCGGTGACGCGCCAGGCGCGCAGGGTCTCAGCGGTGAGCGTGCGTGCCCGGGACGCGGCGGCGGCCTCGGCGGCCAGCTCCCAGACCGCGTCCCGCTCGTCGTACCCCGTCATGTCGTCGATCCCGAGCCACTTCGTACTCAATGCCCCGACTCCTCACATTGCCGGTTGCGGCAGGTCAGCGCCCACCAGGCATGTTCCCGGCCTGCGCCGCGCGATAGGGCCCCGCCCGCAGATCTGGCCGAACCGGGAGTTCCCCGTGCCGGTGGCGGCCACGGTGCACGCACCCCGCCCGCCCTTGCGCCTCAGATCTGGCTCGGCTCATCGCCTCCTGCGTCCGTACAGTCAGGACGCTTCCCGTCGGAGGCGGGTGCACTTTCATACATAAAGCTCACTTTCCGGTCAGGTGGGGGCCGGGTGGAACAGGCACTCCCCGGAAGCCGTTATGGTGGAGGGGTCGGTGTGGCATGTGTCCCCCGGGCTCTAAATAAAGCCTTCGTGGAACACCGCCGGATCGAAAGGTCCGGGCTGGAGCCGCGTTGTGCCTTTCGCCGTGAGGCGACCACCACACCGGCCTGACGTCGAAGGCCCCGGCGAGAGGTTCTCTCGCCGGGGCCTTCGGCGTCTCCGTGGCGCGGTGTCTCCGGGCGCGGGCCGCCGGGCTAGGAGATCGCGGTGATGATCGCGGTGGCGATCGCCGTCACCACGCCGATCGCGGCGACCACGATGGCCGCGATCAGGCGGATCCGGCGGCGCGGCCGTTCCTGGCCAAGTCTCGACAGGCGATGGGCCAGCCGCGGGTCGTTCGCACTGAGCTGGATCTCGATCTCGGCGAGGATCCGCCGCTCCTCCATCGACAGCGACATGCCTTTTACCTCCGGGGGGCGTTCAAGTGCTGTGTTCCTCCCCCGCGAGCAAGATCTTTATCCGCCCCGGACGGTAACCGTTGCGCCACGACCCGGTGCGCTCTCGTGGTGCAGCCGGTCGAGCGCGGTCACGTAGTAGGTGTAGGCCTTGCCGGGCTTGGCGGAGGGGTCGGTGACGCCGCCGCCGCGCACGCTGGCCAGCAGCGTTCCGGTGTCGACCGCCGCGCAGCCGGGCCGCTTGCCGTCGGCGCGGTACACCGCGTACGCGGTGGCGTTCTTGGAGGTCTGCCAGCGCACCTGGACGCCCTTGCCGTCACTCTCCGCCGTCACCGACCGGGCGGGGGCGGGCGCTTTACCGCCGCGGCCGGGCACCGCCGGCGGGATCGCGGGCCGCGCGTAGTGGTCCTTGCGCAGCCGCTCGGCGAAGCCGCGCCGGTTGGCGGCCAGGTCGGCGGCGCTGAAGTACACGTCGCCGCGCACGCCGGGGTAGCGCTGGTTGAGGGTGAGGTGCCGCGACAGCTCGGCGGGCTTCTTCCAGGTGGAGTCCTCGCCGACGCGGTAGCCGGCCTGCCCGATCGTCAGCTGCACCTTGGTGCCGGCGACCTGCCTGGCCCACCAGTCGACCAGCCGCGCGTAGTCGGCGCGCGAGTCGCCGATCGGCCAGTACAGCTGCGGCGTGACGTAGTCGATCCAGCCGTTGCGGATCCACTTGCGGGTGTCGGCGTACTGGTCGGAGTAGCTCTGCAGCGCCTTGGTCGCCGACCCCGCCGGGTCGGAGGTGGAGTTGCGCCACACCCCGAACGGGCTGATCCCGAACCGCACCCACGGCTTGGCCTGGTGGATCTTCTGGGAGAGGCCCTGCACCATGACGTCGACGTTCTGGCGCCGCCAGTCGGCCTTCTTCATGCCCTTGCCGTAGGTCTTGAACGTGGCCTGGTCGGGGTAGTCGCGCCCGCCCTCGGGATAGGGGTAGAAGTAGTCGTCGAAGTGCACGGCGTCGATGTCGTACTTGCGCACGACGTCCAGGACGGCCTTGGTCGCCAGCTCGCGTACCTGCGGCAGCCCCGGGTCGTACCACAGGCCGGTCCCGTACTTGCGGACCCAGTCGGGGTGCTGCCGCGCCGGGCTGCCCGGGGCGAGTTTCTTCACATCGCTGCTGCGGCTGACCCGGTAGGGGTTGAACCAGGCGTGGAACTCCAGGTTGCGCGCGTGCGCCTCCTTGAGCATGAAGTCCAGGACGTCGTAGCCGGGGTTCTTGCCGGGCGTGCCGGTGAGCCACTGTGACCACGGCTCGTAGGGCGAGGGGTAGAACGCGTCGGAGTTGGGCCGGATCTGCACGAACACGGCGTTGAGGTTCATCGCCCTGGCGGTGTCGAGCAGCTTGCGGAACTGCGCCTGCTGTGTGGCGACCGGCTTCGCGGGGTCCTTGGGCCAGTCGATGCCGGCGACGGTGGCGATCCACATGCCGCGCACCTGCCGCGCCTTGGAGTCGCCCTTGGGCGCCGCGACCGAGCATTCGGCCTTGGCGCCGTCGGGCACCAGCGCCCGCTCGGGCCCGTCGGTACCGCCGCTCGCCGGAATGCACGCCGACAGCAGGCCCGCCGCCGCGACGGCCGCGGCCGCCCTCGCTCCGATCCCCGAATGCCTCGCCATAGCGGCCCATTGTTACGCACCTGTTGCCATGCTCTGGCCCGAACCGCCCACACGCCCCTGCCGCACCGCCCGGAGCACACCGGACCGGCACTCCCCTGTTTGCGTTCTTAGAACGCCAGTTCTATCGTTCAAGTGTTCGAAGGGAGCGGTGTGCGCTGGGACAACCTGCGGCTGGTCGAGGGCGAGGACCGCGCCGCCGTGCCGCTGATCGAGCGGCGGGCGGTCGCGCGCACGTTCGACACCCCCGAGTTCCGGGGGATGACCTTCTATGAGATCCACGCCCGCTCGGTCATCAACCAGGTGCCGCCCGCGTCCCGCATGATGTTCCGCTGGACGATCAACCCTTACCGGGGTTGTTCCCATGCGTGCACCTACTGCTTCGCCCGCAAGACGCATGAGTATCTGGAGCTGGATTCGGGGGCGGACTTCGATTCCAAGGTCGTGGTGAAGGTCAACGCGGCCGAGGTGGTGCGGCGGGAGCTGGCGGCACCGAAGTGGCGGGGCGAGCACATCGCGATGGGCACCAATGTCGACTGCTACCAGCGGGCGGAGGGGCGTTACCGGCTGATGCCGGGGATCCTGGCGGCGCTGCGGGACGCGGCCAACCCGTTCTCGATCCTCACCAAGGGGTCGCTGATCCTGCGGGACCTGCCGCTGCTGGCCGAGGCGAACGAGCGGGCCGAGGTGAGCACGATGGTGTCGGTCGGGTCGCTCGACCGGGAGCTGTGGCGGCTGACCGAGCCGGGCACGCCCGCTCCGGGCAGGCGGCTGGAGGTGTGCGCGGCCCTGAACGAGGCCGGGATCGGGTGCGGGGTGCTGATGGGGCCCGTGCTGCCCTACCTGAGCGACTCGCCCCGGCAGCTGGAGGCGGTGGTGCGGGCGGCGGCGGAGGCGGGCGCCACCTCGATCGGGGCGATCACGCTGCATCTGCGGCCCGGGGCCAGGGAGTGGTACCTGTCGTGGCTGCGCGAGCACCGTCCCGAGCTGGTGGTGCCGTACGCGCGGCTGTACGGCGACGGCGCGTACGCCCCCAAGGACTTCCAGGAAAGGATCTCGGCGCGGGTCAAGGAGCTCGCGGCCGCTCACGGCATCGGCGGGCGGACGGCGCGCAGGTCGGCGCGCGGGCCGGAGCGGCCCGTGCGGCCGGCGGGTCCGGAGCAGCTCACGCTCCTGTGAGGGGCCGTCATGTCAGCGGCCGGAGCGGCCATATAAGGCGGCCGTCAAGATTTTTTCAAACATCTCGTGGCAGGCGTCACATCTAACAGAGTGTCGCCAACAAGGAGCCACGGAGTAAACGATGAACGCCACCGCAGACCTGAGCCGCATCGCCAGCCCCGCGCCGACGGTCACGGCCGTCATCCCGACCCTGAACGAGGCCGACAACCTCCGATGGCTCCTCCCCCGGCTGACCGGGGTCGACGAGATCGTGATCGTGGACGGTGAGTCCACCGACGGATCCGCCGAGATCGCCGCGTCGCTGCGGCCCGACGCGGTGATCATCAGCCAGCCGCCGCGCGGCAAGGGCCTGGCGCTGCAGGCGGGGTTCGCCGCCGCCACCGGCGAGGTGATCGTGATGCTGGACGCCGACGGCAGCATGGACCCGGCCGAGATCCCCGCGTTCGTCGCGCTGGTCGGCCGCGGCTTCGACTTCGTCAAGGGTTCGCGGTACGCCTGCGGCGGCGGCTCGGAGGACCTGACCTTCCTGCGCCGCACCGGCAACAAGTGGCTGACCCGGCTGGCCAACTCGCTCTACCGCACCGGCTGGACCGACCTGTGCTACGGCTACGTCGCGATGCACCGCAGCGCGGTCGAGCGGCTGCAGCTGAAGTCGACCGGGTTCGAGATCGAGACCGAGATGTGCGTCAACGCCGTCACCACCGGACTGCGCATCGCCGAGGTCGCCAGCTTCGAGAGCAACCGGCTGTTCGGCGAGTCGCACCTCAACACCTGGCGCGACGGCTACCGCGTCCTGAAGATGATGATCGGCAGCAGGATGCGCCCGGTCCGCGACACCGCCGTGCTGCCCGAGCCGGTGGCGCTGCCCGCCGCGGCCGGTGCGGCCGCCTGACCCGTCTCCCCGGCACCTCTCCGCGACCTGAGGCCCCGGTCCGCCCCTGGCGGACCGGGGCCTTCGCCGTGCCGGGGCGTCAGGCCGGCTCGTCGAGGGAACCGGCGAAGCGCCGCAGGACGCCCGCCCAGCCGTCGCCGCCGCCCATGATCTTGCGGCCCAGCCGCTGGTAGGGGTTGTCGGGGTCGAAGCCATCGTGTTCGAGGAACAGGCGGGTGCCGGTGCCCTCGGGTTCCAGCCGCCAGGTGACGGTGGAGTCCAGGCCGTTCTCCTCGCCGGGGTCGGTCCAGCTGTAGCGCAGCATCCTGCCCTCGTCGAACTCCAGGACCTCGCAGTGGCAGACGCCCTGGAACCTCACGTTCGGCCGCGGGTCGGTGGTGAAGGTGAAGCGGTGCCCGATCTCCAGCTTGAAGTCGCACGGCATGAACCAGCGCGCCAGCAGATCGGGGTCGGTCAGCGCCCGCCACACCCGTTCGGGCGGGTGGGGCATGAACTGGTCGACCCGGATGGTGCGCAGGTCGCCGTCGGTCTCGTTCACGGTGGTCGGGTCGTTCACAGGTCCTCCTCGTCGAGCACGGTGCGCAGGCCGGCCAGCTTCTGGCGCCAGAACCGCTCGTAGGGGTGCAGCCAGTCGGCCAGTTCCATGAGCGGGCCGGCCTCCAGCCGGTAGTGGCGTTCGCGGCCGTGCCTGGTCTCGGCTACCAGCCCGGCGTCGCGCAGCACCTTCAGATGCTCGGAGACGCTGGGCCGGGCCATGTCGAAACGGGCGGCCAGCGTGTTCACGGTGCTCGGGCCCGCCAGCAGCAGCCGCAGCAGCTCGCGCCGCACCGGGCTGGCCAGGGCTCCGAACAGGTCGTCCACGGTGCCGGTCATGCCCGCCATAATACGTAGGTTTTTCCCTACCTATCAAGGGTGGTCCTTGCGGGCCGGTGCCGTTCGTCGGGAGGGTGGAAGACCTGATACGGAGGAACCGTGAAGTACATGCTGCTGATCGCCGGGGACGAGACCGCCGCCGAGCACGCCGACGAGGGCTGCGGCGGATGGAGCGAGGAGATGACGGCGCGCGGCGTGATCCGCGGCGGCGGCGGGCTACGGCCGCCGGCCGAGGCGACGACCGTGCGGGTCCGCGACGACCAGGTGCTGCTGACCGACGGGCCGTTCGCCGAGAGCAAGGAGCAGATCGGCGGATTCTGCCTGATCGAGTGCGCCGATCTCGACGAGGCCATCGCGATCGCCGCCGCGCATCCGGCGGCGGGCTACGGCACGATCGAGATCCGGCCGCTCTGGCCGCAGTGAACGGCCCGCACGAGGGGCCCGAGACCGCGGCCGGCGTGACCGGCGCGGTCGACCGGGCGTTCCGCGACGAGTGGGGCCAGGTCGTGGCGACGCTCATCGGCCTCACCGGCGACTGGGATCTGGCCGAGGAGTGCGCGCAGGACGCCTTCGCGCAGGCCCTGCGGACCTGGCCGCGCGACGGGGTGCCCGCCCGGCCCGGCGCGTGGCTGACCACGGCGGCGCGCAACCGCGCGGCCGACCGGCTGCGCCGCGCCGCGGTCGGCGCCGCCAAGCTGCGGGAGGTGGCCGCGATGGAAGCGATCTCGGGTGGCGTGCCGGGACCGGACGGCGAGGCGGCGCTCGACGAGACGGTGCCCGATGACCGGCTGCGGCTGATGTTCACCTGCTGCCATCCGGCGCTGGCGATCGAGGCGCAGGTGGCGCTGACACTGCGGACCTTGGCGGGACTGACCACCGCCGAGATCGCGCGGGCGTTCCTGGTGGGCGAGCCGACGATGTCCAAGCGGCTGACCCGCGCCAAGCAGAAGATCCGCCACGCCGCCATCCCGTACCGGGTGCCGCCCGCCCATCTGCTGCCCGAACGGACGCCCGCCGTGCTCGCGGTGCTGTACCTGCTGTTCAACGAGGGGTACTCGGCATCGGAGGGGGCCGACCCGGTGCGGGCGGAGCTGAGCGGGGAGGCGATCCGGCTGGCGCGGGTCCTCGCGCGGCTCATGCCCGACGAGCCCGAGGCGGTGGGGCTGCTGGCGCTGATGTTGCTGCACGACGCGCGCCGCGCCGCCCGGTTCGACGCCGCCGGTGACCTGGTGCTGCTGGAAGATCAGGACCGGGCCCGCTGGGACGCCGGGGAGATCGGCGAGGGGACGGCGCTGCTGGAGGCGGCGCTGCGGCGCGCCCGTCCCGGCCCCTACCAGGTGCAGGCCGCCATCGCCGCCTGCCACGCCGGTGCCGCGCGCGCCGCCGACACCGACTGGACGCAGATCGCCGCGCTGTACGGGGAGCTGGCGCGGCTGGCGCCCTCACCCGTGGTCGAGCTGAACCGCGCCGTCGCTGTCGGCATGTCCGACGGGCCCGCCGCGGCGCTGCCGCTGGTGGAGGCCCTGGACGCGGCGGGACGGCTGGCGGGCTACCACCTGCTGCCGGCGGTCCGCGCCGATCTCCTGCGCCGCCTGGGCCGCCGCGCCGACGCCGCGGCCGCCTACCGCGACGCGCTCGAACTGGCGACGGCCGATGCCGAACGCCGGTATCTGCGGCGCCGCCTCGCCGAGGTGACCGCTGGGACCTGACCGGCGCGGGCCCCGGAAGCATCCGGCTGGTCCGGGGTGTCCGTCCGGCGGCGGTTCGTTCGTCGGTGGGGTGTCAGGCCGCGCTGATCCGTTCGCGCGGCGCACGCCCGCAGTCAGGAGACCGGCATGAACGAGACGGACCTTCGCACCGAGATCGCGGCGGAACGCGGCGAACTGGCGGCGATGCTCGGCGCCCTCGCGCCCGGGGACTGGGACGCGCCGTCGCTGTGCGAGGGGTGGCGGATCCGGGAGGTCGTCGCCCACATCACGATGGCCTACCGCTATTCGGCGCCGCGTGTGATCTTCGAGCTGGCCCGTTCCGGTGGCCGCTTCGACCGGATGCTGGACCGGTGCGCACGCCGCGACGCCGCGTCGGTCCCGGCGGCCGATCTGCACGCCTCGCTGCGCGACAACACCACCCATCCGTGGAAGCCGCCGGGCGGCGGCTACGAGGGCGCCCTCACCCACGACGTCGTGCACGGCCTGGACATGACGGTCGCGCTCGGGCTGGACCGGCGGGTGCCCGAGGCGCGGCTGCGCGTGGTCCTGGAGGGCCTCGGCTCGCCCAGGGGCTTGAAGTACTTCGGCGTCGATCTGGACGGGATCGAGCTGCGCGCCGACGACATGGACTGGTCGTTCGGCTCGGGCACGCCGGTCACGGGTGCGGCGCAGGACCTGGCGCTGGTGCTGTGCGGCCGCCGCCTGCCCGCCGGGCGGCTGCGCGGCGAGCGGAGCGCGCGTTTCGCCGCCGCCCGGACGTGACCGCCGCCCGGTGGTCAGGCGTGCTCGGCGTCCAGTTCGGTGGGTTCGGCGATCACGTCGACCATCGCGCCGTTGCGCAGCACGGTGATCTGCAGCGGCCGTCCGATCGCCTCGGCGAACATCAGCCGCTGCAGGCTCTGGGCGTGGCTGACGGGCACGCCGCCGGCGGTCAGGACCAGGTCGCCGCGGCGCAGCCCGGCGCGCGCGGCGGGGCTGCCGGGCACGACGTCGGCGACCCGCAGCGCCTCGCGCTGGCCGAGGCGTTCGCGCAGCGCGGCGGGGACCGGCACGGGGTTGGCGACCAGGCCGAGGAACGCGCGCCGGACGCGCCCGTCGCGGATCAGCGCGCCGATGATGCGGCGGCTGGTGGCGTTGATCGGCACGGCCAGGCCGAGGCCGATCCCGGCGACGGCGGTGTTGATGCCGACGACGTGGCCGCGGGAGTCGGCGAGCGCGCCGCCGGAGTTGCCGGGGTTGAGGGCGGCGTCGGTCTGGATGACGTCCTCGATCACCCGCATCATGGTGCCGCTGCGGGTGGGCAGGGACCGGCCGAGCGCGCTGACCACCCCGGCGGTGACCGATCCGGCCAGGCCGAGCGGGTTGCCGACGGCGACGACCAGCTGGCCCACCACCAGCCGCTCGCTGTCGCCGAGGGTGACCGGCCCGGGGGTGTCGCCGTCGGCGCGGACCACCGCCAGGTCCGACAGCGGGTCGGTGCCGACGACGGTGAACGTGGTGGTGGTGCCGTCGGCGAACGCGGCGTGGCCGTCGCGGGCGCCGCCGACGACGTGCGCGTTGGTGAGCAGGAACCCGTCGGCGGTGAACGTCACCGCCGACCCCGATCCCTCACGGCCGTGGTGGCGCACGCGCAGGCTCGCCACGCGCGGGGTGAGCTCGCGGGCGACGGCCGACACCGCCCGGGAGTAGGCGTCGAGCGGCTCGGCGGCGGCCTCGGGATCGGTGCCGGGGTCGCGTGGTTCGGGGACGGGCTCGGAGATCGGTTCGGGGCTCATCTCACCTCCCGATGATTACACCGTTACACGGTATCCGCGGAAGATGGATCCGTAATCCCCTGCGAGGCTCAGAGTGTTCAGCGCAGCGTGGACAGGCCGCCGTCGACGCCGATGACCTGCCCGGTGACGTAGCCCGCCCGCAGCGACAGCAGGAACACCGCCACCTCGGCGACCTCCCACGCGGTGCCCTGCCGGCCCAGCGGGATCAGCTTGGCGATCCGGTCACGGTCGGCGTTGCCCGCCGACGCCGCCCGGCCCATCACGGTGTCGATGAGGCCGGGGGCGACCACATTCGCCCGGATCCCGCGCGGCGCCGCCTCGGCCGCGACGTGCCGCACCAGGCCCGCCAGCCCCGCCTTGGACGCGTCGTAGGACGGCGAACCGCTGCCCGGCTTGGTCCCGGCCAGCGACCCGACGAACACCAGCGCGCCGCCCTCCCCCAGCAGCGGCACCGCCGCCTTGGCGACCATGAACGGGCCGCGCAGGTTCACCGCCAGGACCCGGTCCCAGTCGGCGGTCCCGGTGCCGGCCAGGCCGTACCCGGCGCCGATCCCGGCGTTGAACACCACGCCGTCCAGCCCGCCGAGGGCCTCGGCGGCACCGGCGACCACGCGTTCGCACGCGTCCGGGTCGGCGGCGTCGCCGGTCAGCACGTGCGCGCGGCCGCCGGCCGCGGAGATCAGCTCGGCGGTCCCGGCCGCGGCGGCCTCGTCGAGGTCGGCGCACGCCACGGCCGCGCCCTCCCGCGCCGCGGTCACGGCGATGGCGCGGCCGTTGCCGGCCGGCGCGCCGGGCTCGTCGCTGAGGCGGGTGCCGGCGCCGACCACGAGGATCCGCCGGCCGGGCAGGAGCGTCTCGGCCATGCCGCAGACGCTAGCGGCGCCGCCGCCGTCCCGCCCAGACCCAAGATCGGCCGCCGGAGCCGGGCCATGACGCTCCGGGCACTCCGGGTGCGCCGCCCGCGGCTAGGCTGCCCGGGTGACCATCAGCGCGGAGCCGGCCACCATCGAACGCGCCTGCGGGCCGAGCGGCGAGCTCGTGCTGCGCCGCGCCGGCGCCCACTACGAGATCATCAGCAACGGGGTCTTCCTCATGGACACCCGCAACGGCGAGTCCGAGCGGCTGCTGGTCCAGGCCGCCGTCGCCGGGCTCGCGCCACCGGTGTCGCTGCTGATCGGCGGCCTGGGCGTCGGGTTCTCCCTGGCCGAGGCCGCCGCGCTGCCCGGCGCCGGCGACATCACCGTCGTGGAGATCGAACCCGCCGTGATCGGCTGGCACGCCACCCACCTGCGGGCGTTCTCGGCCGCCGCGCTCGACGACCCGCGCGTCCGCGTCGTCACCGCCGACCTGCTCGACCACCTGCGCGGCACCACCCGCCGGCACGACGCGATCTGCCTGGACATCGACAACGGCCCCGACTGGACCGTCACCCCCGCCAACGCCGGCCTCTACGGCGACGACGGCCTCGACCTGCTCGCCGCGCGGCTGACCGGACGCGGCGTCCTGGCCGTGTGGAGCGCGAACGCCGCGCCCGCCTTCCAGGAGCGGCTGCGGGCCCGGTTCGCCGAGGTGGAGGCGCGGCCCGTGCCCGTCCCGCGCGGCGAGCCCGACGTCGTCTACCTCGCGCGGACCCCGCACCGGTGATCGGGGCGCGTCCATGGCCGGGGCGCACAAGAAACGGCCCGCCGAAACTGTGACCCACCTGATCCACCTGCTCGTCCCAGTTCGCTAGGTTTCGGCCTGACACAGCATTTGTGGAGGGTTTTGTGACTATCGCATCAGCGGCCCGGCGGCATCCCGTCGTCCTGGGCGACCTGCTCCCCGGCTCCCTGGCCCGCGACGCCGCGCTCGTCGCGGGCGCCGCCGCCTTCGTCGGCCTGGCCGCCCAGATCGCCGTCCCGCTCCCCGGCACCCCCGTGCCCGTCACCGGCCAGACGTTCGCGGTGCTCCTGGCGGGCGCCGCGCTCGGCTGGGGCCGCGCCACGCTCGGCATGGCCCTCTACCTGTTCGCCGGGATCGCCGGCGTGCCCTGGTTCACCGACGGCGAATCCGGCGCCGGCCTGCACACCCTCGGCTACGTCATCGGGTTCGTGATCGCCGCCGCCGTCGTGGGACGCCTGGCCGAACTCGGCGGCGACCGCACTCCCGCCCGCACCGCCGGCACGATGCTGCTCGGCACCGCGATCATGTACGCGGCCGGCGTCCCCTATCTGATGGCCTCGCTCGGCGTCGGCCCGGGCAAGGCGGTCGACCTGGGCCTCACTCCGTTCCTGGCCGGCGACGCCCTGAAGGTCCTGCTGGCCGCCGGCCTGCTGCCCACCGCCTGGAAACTGGCCGGAACGGGCCGCGGCCGCTCCGCCTGAGCCATCACCCGGAGACGTCCACCTGGGCCTTCACCGAACCCGTGCCGCGACAGGCCGATCGGCCCCCGCGGCGCGGGTTCGGCACGCCCCGCCCGGGGAACGAGTAGAGGCGCTCGCGCCCGCGACGCCGCGCACAATGTGGCGCATACCTCACCACGACCGGTCGTCCCGGCAGTTTGAACGGGTTCAACTCTCCCGTAGAGTGGCATCCGTGAAGCTCGCCGTGACCGCACCGGACCGCCTGATCGTCCGCACCGAGCGGGTCGCCGACCCCGGCGACCTCGTCTCGCGACTTCCGCATCCGACCGCGCTGGCCTGGATCCGCCACGGCGAGGGCATCGTCGGCTGGGGCGAGGCCGCCCGCCTCACCGTCCCCGCCGGCGACGACCACTTCGCCGCCGCCGACCGCCGGCTGCGCGAGCTGTTCGCCACCGCCGACATCGACGACCCCGTCCAGGTACCCGGCTCAGGACCCGTCGCCTTCGGCAGCTTCGCCTTCGACCCCGCCTCGTCCGGCTCGGTGCTCATCGTCCCGCGCTGGATCGTCGGCCGCCGCGACGGCGTCGCCTGGCTCACCACCATAGGCGAGGACACCGACCCGCTCGCCCTCGTCCACCCGCCCCGGCCACCGGCCCGCCTCGACTGGAGCGACGGCACCCTCAGCGCCCCCGCCTGGGAACAGGCCGTCGCCGCCGCCGTCGGCCGCATCCGCGACGGCCGCCTCGGCAAGGTCGTCCTCGCCCGCGACCTGTGCGCCGAGGCCGCCGAGCCCATCGACGCCCGCACCCTGCTGCGCCGCCTCGCCGACCGCTTCCCCGCCTGCTACACCTTCTCCGTCGCGGGCCTGGTCGGCGCCACCCCCGAACTGCTCATCCGCCGCGTCGGCGAACGCGTCGACTCCCTCGTCCTGGCCGGCACCACCGCCCGCGGCAGCACCCCCGACGAGGACGCCGAACGCGCCGCCCGGCTCTGCGCCTCCCCCAAGGACCTCGAAGAACACGCCTACGCCGCCGAGATGGTCCGCGACGCCCTCGCGCCGCTGTGCGCCAAGCTCACCGTCCCCGGCGAGCCAGAGCTGCTCACCCTGCCCAACGTCATGCACCTGGCCTCGCCCGTGCACGGCCGCCTCCACAGCGAACGCTCCGTCCTGGACGTCGTCGCCGCCCTCCACCCCACCCCCGCCGTCTGCGGCACCCCCACCGATACCGCCCTCGACCTCATCCGCGAGCTCGAGGTCATGGACCGCGGCCGCTACGCCGGCCCCGTCGGCTGGGTCGACGCCCGCGGCGACGGCGAATGGGGCATCGCGCTGCGCTGCGCCGAGCTCGACGGCAACCGCGCCCGCCTGTTCGCCGGCTGCGGCATCGTCGCCGACTCCGACCCCGCCGCCGAACTCGCCGAAGCCCAGACCAAGTTCCGCGCCATGCAGTACGCCCTCGAAGGCTGACCCACCCCCGACCTGCCGAAAAGGCGAGTGTTCGCTGACCAGAGCGGGTCAGGCGGTTGTTGAGCTCCCCCGCGCCTTGTGAGGCTGGCACCGACACCGTCTGCACCATCCTCGGGGGATCACCAGATGCACCGCCGCCGTACCACCGCCGCCGCCCTGCTCGCCTGGCTCCTCGCCATCGGCACGCTCGCGGCGGCACCCGCGCAGGCCGCCACCGGCCACCACCCGCCCCAGGCCGAGATCTTCGCCACGAACAACACCGCCATCATCACCGACCCCGGCGATCCCCGGCTGAGGACCCACCTCACCCGCTTCGACCGGCAGGTCCGCCGCATCATCGCCGGCAACGGCGCCCGCACCCGCCGCTCCACCCTGCTCGACGGCGTCTTCTGGTCCGGCGACCTCCAGCAGACCACCTACGAACGGTCACGCCGCTTCGACATCGACCGCACCGACGCCCTGGAGCTCCACCACATCGCCGACCTCGTCCGCAAGGAATTCCACCAGGAGTCGGTCCTCACCTTCGAGTACCTGCCCAAGGCCTCCGCGCGCACCGACGCCGTCCGCATCGAGGTCCCCGGCCTGGACGCCCGCCGCCTCCACGACGGCCTCGTCGCCGACCCCGCCGCCCGCGACGAGCTCTACGGCGGCTCGGTCACCCTCGACGGCCACCTCATCCTCGTCGCCGAACTCGCCGACCTCGGCATCGCCCGCCGGTTCGTCACCGCCATCGGCGGCGACTGGGCGCGGGCCACCGTCCGCTACGGCGACAGCGAATTCGTCGGCTGACCCGAGTTCGTCGGCTGACCCGAGTTCGCCGGCTGACACGCAGGGCACCAGAACAGATTGCGACCCACCAGCCGCTCGGTGCGCACCTCGGTCCCGCACAGCAGGCACGGCAACCCCGCACGCCGGTACACGTACACCTCACCGCCATGGTCGTCCACCCGCGGCGGACGACCCATCGCCTCCGGCGTGTGCTCCGGCCGCACCGTGTCGATCCGGCCCGTCGCCACACCCGCCCGCATCAGCGACACCAGATCCGCCCAGATCGCCGACCACTGCTCACGCGTCAGCGCCCGGCCCGGCAACCCCGGATCGATCCCCTGCCGGAACAGAACCTCCGCCCGGTACACGTTGCCCGGGCCCGCCACCACCGCCTGATCCAGCAGCAACGCCGCGATGCTCGTCCGGCTCCGCGAGATCCGCCGCCACGCCCGGTCCGGATCGGCGTCGGCACGCAACGGATCGGCGCCCAGCCGATCAAGCAGCACCTTCACCTCACCCGGCTCCAGCAGCTCGCACGCCGCCGGGCCGCGCAGATCGGCGAACTCCGCCTCCCCCGTCAGCCGCAGCCGCACCAGCCCCTTGGGCTCTGGAGCCGGCACCGGCCCGAACGTGTACGTCCCGTACAGACCCAGATGGACGTGCAGCGGCCGCTCGTCCTCGAACCACAGCAGCAGATGCTTCCCGTAGGCGTCGGTATCGCTGAGCACCCGCCCGTCCAGCAGCCGCGCCCCCTCGGCGAACCGGCCCTGCGGGCTCTCGGCGCGCAAACGACGACCGCCGAACATCCGCAGATGCTCGGCGGCCAGACGATGGATCGTGTGTCCCTCAGGCATGGTGGAACAAGGATAGAGCCAACCGGGACAGGGCTCAGGAACGCAGCGGCTCGCCCACCTCGTGCATGTGCCCCAGCGCCTCCCGGTACGACTCGATCAGCCCCGTCTCCACGTACGGCAGCCCCACCCGCGCGCAGTGCTCGCGTACCAGCGGCTGCACCTTGCGCAGATTCGGCCGCGGAATGCTCGGGAACAGATGGTGCTCGATCTGGTAGTTCAACCCGCCCAGCATGTAGTCGGTCACCAGCCCGCCGCGTACGTTCCGCGACGTCAGCACCTGCCGCCGCAGGTGATCCCACCGCGTGCCCTCCGCTGGCATCTCCATCCCCTTGTGGTTGGGCGCGAACGACGCGCCCAGATGCACGCCGAACAGCGCCTGGTGCAGCAGGATGAACGCCACCGCCTGCAGCGGCGACAGGAACGCGAACGCCAGCCCCACATAGCCGATCAGGTGCGCCGCCAGCAGCGTCCCCTCGATCAGCCTCTCCCGCCGCGGCGCGTTCTTCAGGTGCAGGACGCTGTTGACCTGGAGGTTGAACCCCTCCAGTGTCAGCAGCGGGAAGAACAGCTTCGCCTGGTGGCGGGCCAGGA
The DNA here is from genome assembly GCF_043198015.1 of Spirillospora sp. NPDC048911. Lineage (NCBI taxonomy): Bacteria > Bacillati > Actinomycetota > Actinomycetes > Streptosporangiales > Thermomonosporaceae > Spirillospora > Spirillospora sp. NPDC048911. Next base: position 554,998 of record NZ_JBICUD010000004.1, read on the forward strand.
ACCCCAGCACGCCCCGCCGCCCGTGCGCCTGCTCCCGCGTCCACGCCAGCGGCCCCTCGCCCACGTCCGGGTCCTTGCCGACATGGTTGGGGTTGGCGTGGTGCCGGTTGTGCTTGTCGTTCCACCACCCGTAGCCCATGCCGAGCATCAGATCGCCCAGGATCAGGCCCAGCACACGGTTCACGCGATGCGAACCCGCGATCTGGCGATGCCCCGCGTCATGGCCCAGGAACCCCGTCCGCGCCGACACCAGCGCCAGCGGGACCGCCAGCAGCACCGCCCACCAGGTGGCGCCCGCCCATGCCACCGCCGCCCAGATCGCCGCCGTGGCCACCACATTCAGGCCGATCGCCCACGCGTAGTAGCCGAGGCGCCGTTCCAGCAGTCCGCTGTCACGGACCTGCCGTGACAGCGGCGCGAAATCGCTGCCAGCGCTCCGGCGGGGGGCCGGGGCCTCGAGGGTGGCGGTCATGGACTCTCCATTCGTGCGGCGTTCACGGGGTGGGGCGGGATCGTTCGACTCGAAAGCTACGGAACCGGCGATCAAGCGGTCACCACGCTGGGGAGCCATCTGCGGCCTGGCTCGCAGGTCTCGGTACCGGCCAGAAAAACCCCACGTGACGGGCTTGATCACGCATTCAGTCTGGTCACCTGACCTCGCGATCACATGGGCTCCAGCACCCCACGCGAGGGGGACCTGCCACCCGGCCGCGGGGTGGGGCCAGCTCCCCCACCCAGAGCGACAGACCGGTCATATAGGGTCATATGCCATGAATGCGCGCTCTCGCTGGATCGATCTGGACGGTGCCGTCAATGTCAGGGACCTCGGCGGGCTCCCCACCACCGACGGCGGCACGACCCGCCTGGGACGGGTGCTGCGGTCGGACAACCTGCAGGACCTGACGACCGCCGACATCCGGATCCTCGTCGACGACTACGAGCTCAGGGACGTCATCGACCTGCGCAGCGACGCCGAAGTACGCCTCGAGGGGCCCGGGCCGCTGACCCGCACCCCCTCGGTCACCGTCCACAACCTGTCGCTGTTCGCCGAGGGCGGCCGCCACACCGACGTCGCCGCCGACACCGAGGCACAGTCCGACGAGGTGGACATCGACAAGGTGCTCCCGTGGCAGACCCGCCCGGACACCGCGCCCGCGCACGACCGCTCGATCAGCCATTACCTGGGCTACCTGGACGACCGGCCCGACTCGATCGTGGCGGCGCTGCGCGTGATGACCAGGCCGGCCGGCTCCGCGCTCGTGCACTGCGCCGCCGGCAAGGACCGCACCGGCGTCGTCTGCGCGTTCGCGCTGGAGGTGGCGGGGGTGACCCGCGAGGCCATCGTGGCCGACTACGCCCAGACCGGTGAACGCATCGACGCGATCCTGGCCCGGCTGCGCGCCAGCACCACCTACGCCGAGGACCTGGACTCACGGCCGGCCGACAGCCACGTGCCGCACGCGTACATCATGGAGAAGTTCCTGGCCCGCGTGGACGAGAAGTTCGGCGGCTCCCAGGAGTGGCTCTCCGCACACGGATGGGCGGACGAAGACACCAACGCCTTGCGGGCTCGTTTGCTGGATTAACTCTTTGTTCAGGCTGGTGAGTTTCCAAGCTCACGACCTTTACATAGTAAGTTTCTAGATGCAGGTGCAGCTCCTCCGCCGCCCGTGCCGGCGACCCCTGGTGGTCGAGCTCCCTGGAGAAGATCCCCGCCGGGACCGAGGAGGTCACCGCCCTTCGCGCCCTGGAGAGGGTCCTCGGCCGCCGGGCCATCCACCTCGTCCCCATCGAGGTCGGCGGCCTCAACTCCATGACCCCGTTCATCGCCGCCGCGCGGACCCGGCTGCCGGTGGTGGACGGCGACGCCATGGGCCGCGCTTTTCCCGAGGCCAAGATGGTGCTCCCCGGCCTCATCGGCGTCACCGTCGCCCCGATGGCCGTCGCGGACGACAAGGGCAACACCCTGGTCCTGGAGACGGTCTCCAACCTGTGATCCGAACGGCTCGCGCGCACGGCCTGCGTCGAGATGGGCTGCTCGGTCTCGTGCGCCGACACCGTCATGCGCGGCGACCAGCCGGCCGCCGGCCTGCTCGGCGGGATCCGGCTCCTCACCGGCAAGGTCGTCGACGTCCGGCGGCTTCGCCCGCGGACAGGCCCGCCTGACGGCGAGATCGTGGCGACCACACCCGACCTCATCTGCGTGCTCGGCACCGACAGCGGCGAACCGGTCACCACCGAGGGCCTGCGCTACGGCCTCCGGGTCACCGTCCTCGGGGTGCCCTGCGATCCCCGCTGGCTCACGCCCGGCGGCCTGGAATTGGCCGGTCCCCGCTACTTCGGCTACGACACCGGCCACGTCCCCCTCAGTCGCTGAGCAGGTCGGAGATCGCCTTTTCCAGGCGGGCGGCGCGGCCCGCGGGGGTCCTGGCCTTCAGCAGCGGCAGGATGATCTGGTAGCGGTCGGTCTTGCCGAGCGCCTCGAAGCGGGCGGCGGCCTTGGGGCTGGCCTCCAGGGCCGCGGCCAGGTCGGGCGGCACGGTGGCGTCGCGCTGGCCGATGTAGGCCGCCTCCCAGCGGCCGTCGGCCTGGGCGGCGGCGACCTCCGCCTCCCCCGCCGGCCGCATGCGTCCCGCGTCCGTCAGCGCCGCCACCTTCTCGACGTTCACGCGCGACCAGGGGCTGCCCTTGCGGCGGGGCGAGTAGCGCTGCAGGTAGAACTGCTCGTCAAGGGCCTTGCGGTGGCTGTCGATCCAGCCGTAGCACAGCGCGACGTCGAGCGCCTCCTTGATCGTGAGGGACACGGCTCCCCCGTTCTTCTTGGCGATCTTCAGCCAGGCCTCGCCCCCCTCCGCGTGGTGCTCGGCCAGCCACGCCTCCCACTGCGCCGCGTCCTCGAAGTGCATCATCCGCCGTTCTCCCTTCCTCCGTGCCGAGGCTAGAGGTTGTTGAGGAACGTGCGGTTCCTCAATCGATAAGAGGCACTAATGGGCCGCCGGCTTTACGTAGTAAATTGAGAGTTGAACTATCGATGGCGGGGGCGGAAGCCGGGTTCGTCAGCGGGACAGCAGGTCGCGGACGGCCTCGTGGGCGGCCTTGCGCATCTCGGCGTGCAGCACGGCGTTGGCGTCGCGGTCGGTGCGGGCCTCGACGATGCGCAGCCCCTCCCCCGCGACCGTCTTGGGCAGGTCGGCCGCGGCCTCCAGGCGCCGGTACGGGATGCCGTGCGCGGCGGCGATGTGCTCCAGGTCGACCTGGTGCGGCGTGCCGAAGACCCGCTCGAACGGGCCGCGCAGGGCCGCCTGGGGCAGGAGCGAGAAGATCCCGCCGCCCTGGTTGTTGACCACGACGATCGCCAGGTCGGGACGGCGGTCGTCCGGGCCGAGGATCAGCCCGTTCTGGTCGTGCAGGAACGCCAGGTCGCCCAGCAGCGCGTAGGCGCGGCCGCTGTGCACCAGTGCGGCGCCCATCGCCGAGGAGACCAGGCCGTCGATGCCGCTGGCCCCCCGGTTGGCCATGACGCGGATGCCGCGGCGCGGCCGCATCACCTGGTCGAGGTCGCGGATCGGCATGCTCGCCGCGGTGAACAGCAACGACCCGCCCGGCAGCCCGGCCACCAGGTCGCGGGCCAGGCGCGGCTCGGTGACCTCGGGGATCGCGTCGAGCACCGCGTCGACCGCGGCGGCGGCGGCCAGGTCGGCGCTGCGCCACGACTTCAGCCACGAGTCGTCGCCCGACACCACCGGGATCTCCACGTCCTGGGCGACCTGGGTGGCCGAGCGCACGGGATCGGGCCAGCGCGTCAGGTCGGGAGACAGGACGACGTGCTCTTCCGCGCGGCGCAGCAGCGAGAGCAGGGGCCGGGAGAGGCCCGGCTTGCCGAGCGTCACGACGACCTCGGGCCGGTGCCGTTCCACGAACTCCGGCACGCCGAGCAGGAAGTGATGCGAGGAAAGGGCATGGTCGCCGTAGCGGGCGTTGCCGTTCGGCTCCGCCAGCACCGGCCAGCCCGCCATCGACGCGGCGGCGACGTAGCGCTTGACGTTGGTGGCGCCGTCGCCGACGACGAGAACGCCGCGGCGGGTCGGCGGCACGTGCAGCACCGATCCCGGCGTGGACGCCCGGACCTTGGTCCAGGCGCCGGTCGCGTCCCCGTCGAGGGGCTCGCACCAGCTCGCGTCGCCGTCGGGGATCAGCGGCTCGCGGAACGCCACGTTCAGGTGCACGGGCCCCGGGTCGGGCGCGAGCGCCAGCCCCCACGCCCGGCTGACCAGCGACCGCCAGTAGGCGACCATGCCGGGCCGGTTCTCCGGGACGCCGACCTCGCAGCTCCACCGGGCGGCGGTGCCGTAGAGCTTGACCTGGTCGATGGTCTGGTTGGCGCCGGTGTCGCGCAGCTCGGGCGGCCGGTCGGCGGTCATCACGACCAGCGGCACGTGCGACTCGTGCGCCTCGATGACGGCGGGGTGGAAGTTGGCCGCCGCCGTGCCCGAGGTGCAGATGAGCGCGACCGGCCGGCCGGACCGCTTGGCCATGCCGAGCGCCAGGAACGAGGCCGACCGCTCGTCGACGCGCACGTGCAGCCGCACCCGCCCGGCCTCGACCGCCTCGTGCAGGGCCAGCGCCAGCGGCGCCGACCGCGACCCGGGCGCCAGGACCACCTCGGTCATGCCGCAGCGCAGCAGCTCGTCGACGAGCACCGTCGCCAGGGCGGTGGCCGGATTCATCGCGCGACTCCGATCACCGGCGGGGCGTCCATCAGGGTCTGGGCGTCGGCGACCCGGCGCCGCCAGCCCGCCTGCAGCCGGTCGTCGGCGGGCTCGAACCGGCGCAGGGCGTCCTCGTCCACCTCGGGGCGGCGCACGGGGATCGCGCCGTCCACCGCGGCCAGCGGGTGGCGGACGACGTCGCCCTCCAGCAGCGACAGGGTGGCCAGGCCGCACGCGTACGGCAGCTCGGGCAGCGCCGCGGCCAGCGCCAGGCCCGCGGCGAGCCCGATCGAGGTCTCCACCGCGCTCGACACCACCACCGGCAGCTCGCACGCTTCGGCGATCTTCAGGGCGGCGCGGACGCCGCCGAGCGGCTGCACCTTCAGCACGGCGATGTCGGCGGCCCCGGCCGCCCGCACCCTCAGCGGGTCGTCGGCGCGCCGGATCGACTCGTCGGCGGCGACGGGCACGTCCACCTGCCGCCGGACCCGGGCCAGCTCGTCCAGCGTCGCGCAGGGCTGCTCGACGTACTCCAGCCCGAACCGGTCGAGGGTGCGGATCATCCGCACTGCCCGGTCGACGTCCCACGCCCCGTTGACGTCCACCCGGATCCTGCCGTCGGGGCCGATCGCGTCACGGACGGCCTCCACCCGCGCCACGTCGTCGGCCTCGTCCTGGCCGCGTTCGGCGACCTTCACCTTGGCCGTGCGGCAGCCCGACGCCCGCGTCATCGCGGCGGCCGTCTCGGGGCCGACCGCCGGGATCGTCACGTTGACCGGGACGGTGTCGCGCAACGGCGCGGGCCAGCCGTCGTAGGCGGCCTCACGCGCCGCCGCCAGCCAGCGGGCGCACTCGGCCGGGCCGTACTCGGCGAAGGGCGAGAACTCGCCCCAGCCCGCAGGGCCGTGGATCAGCACGCCCTCCCGTTGCGTGATGCCGCGGAACCGCGTCCGCATCGGGATGGAGTAGACCCTCACCCGTTGACCCCCTGCCGTTCAGCTCGAGGTTTTTAGTAGTACCGCAGAGAACGTACCGGATGGTGATGCCCGGTGATGTTCCAGGTTGTTCTTGCTTGTCAGAAGCCCCGCAGCATGCCGGATCGTGCCGGTCGCACCGGCTGGAACCGGCCGAGTCCTGTCCTGCCGGGCTCCCCACGGGCTCCCATCCTCGGCTACCAGCCTGACCATCCACACCTCCGGCTACCCACTCTCGCCACCTCCAGCCAGGAAGGGACCATGAGCACCACCAATGACCGCCGTACGACACGAGGCCTGACGCTCGAACAGATATGCGACTGGGCCGCCCAAGACCCTAAAGGCTTCTGCGCCGCCGTGGACCAGACGGCAGCTGACCTGGTGGCCGCCATGGTTCAGGACATTCGGCGTGGGCGGCGCCGACGCTTCTGGTCGCGCCTCGCCCGCTGGGTTCGAGGAGGGTTTTCGTGAAGCCAGCGACCAAACGGCTCAAGGACGCGCTCGCCGAGGTGGGAATCCCTCGCACTGACAGCCGGGTGAACACCAGCACGGCTACCGGCATCGTGACAGGACATCTGATCACCGACGAGGCTCGTCGTACCGCGCTCGATGAGGCCGACCGCATCACGGCGGCTGGCTACTCGCTGCTGGTGCAGGCCTATCGCTGCGGGTGCCCGATCCGGGTCTGGCTGTGCCGCTCATCGTCGGCATCGGTGCGGGAGACCGTAACCGCCTTGACGCACGACTGCCCCGGAGGACGTGCCCTAGGTCCGTTGACAGCGACCCAAGCAGCCGTTGAGTGGCTGCGTGGGGGTGTGTCGTGACGGCGCAGACCTCTGCGCGGGCGGCGATAGCGAGCCAGGTCCGCGCCACCGTCTCCCTGGCCACCACCCTGCTCGGCGACGCGATCCCCCTCACCGAGGACACAGCCCTCACAGTCGCCGATGCGGCGCTCACAGGACTCGATGCCACCGGCCACGTGGTCGTTGACCGCGGCGACCTGGTCGCCTACCTGAACCGTGGCACCAGCGACACGCGACGCGAGGTGGAGGCGCTGAACCGTCTCCTGTCCGCTGCTGGGATCGAGTGATCACGATGGCGGCGGTAACGGCCGAACGCGCGAATCTGCTGATTGCTGGCTGGGACACCTTCGGCGAGGAACTTCGGTTCGTCGAGAACGCCGGCGGCAGCACCGTGCATGTAGTGGCCGGGCCAGGCACGCCCCTCTGGGCAGACAATGAGCCAGGACGTCCTATGGATTTCGACGGTCTCGTCGATCTGACGATGGGCGCTGTGTACACGGTCTGCGGTGTGCGTGTGCGGTGCAACCGTGGCGGACCGGAAGAGGGTGGACGCCTCACGGACTGGTTTGCCGATGATCTGTTGTGTCGGCGCTGCCACACCGCATTCGGGGACCGCGCCGATTTGATCTTCGAATGTAACCGGCTGCCGGATCCCGAGGATTGATCGCGATGGCTTCGCTCATCATCGTGCGGCGGGGTGGAGACATCGTCGGCCACTGCGACGCCGTGTGTTATGAGGCCACCCAAGCCGAATGTGTGTGCCGCGGGTGCTGCGGCGCCAACCATGGTGTCGGCCTGGAGCAGGCGGTCATCAACACCCGGGCGCTGCACACCGAGTGGCTCGAGCGAGCTCGCGCCGACGAGCCGGGCATCGACTTCGTGCTGGACGACACCGTCCAGCACCTCCCTCTGTTTCCACTCCCCCACGAGGAGACGTTATGTCCTTGATCAGCACACGAGTCAGTGAGTCCGAGAAACTTCGCTGGCAGGTCGGCGCCCACAAGGTTCTCGGCGCGATCCTGGACATCTGCCGGGACCGCGGGCTGCCGGTCATCCCGTGGGAGGTCAGCGAGTTCGCCGTCGTCGGCAAGGTGCAGAACACGTCGCACGAGCAGCGGCGGGGCGTGTTCGAGGCGTGGGTGGAGGCGCTCGGGCTGGACCGGTGGCCCGAAAGCCCCCACAGCGCAGGGTGGGTGCATCTGCACGCGTTCACCGAGAACTGGGAGCGCCGGCGGGTGAACGTGGCGGTCCTCGCCGACATCGACACCGAAGAGTAGAGGCTTGCCGTCGGGCGTCAACGCCGCCCTCGCCTCGGACTGACCTTCGGAGGCGCTCGAGAGGGCGGTCAAGGCCGGAGAGGGTCCCCATGCTGTGGCCCTGCGACCCGTCAAAACCCTGGGTGGAACCAGGGGCCTGCGCTCGGCGGCATCTACTCCCCCAGATTCGGCTTCTTCGGTCCGGGCCGGGCAGGCAGTTCGTCCGTGTCGCCGACTAGCCACTCGAGGAAGGCGATCACGTGGGCGTTGAGTGTCGAGCCGACTTCAGCGACTGCTTCTTGGGCGCGCCGTTTTAGTTCGGGATGGGGCCTTGGGGTGATCGCTGGATAGGCGTGCTTGTTGGGCATGAGGAAATCTTCGCACGGTGGCTTGCCACCTGTCCATGACCATGCCTATGATGGTGGCTAGCCACCCAGAGCTGGGGAGATGAGATGACGGACATGCTGTTCAGCCCCGAACACGCCTTCCACGGCGGCCTGACCGCCGCGGACATCGCGCGGCTGGAAAGCGAGTTCGCCATCGCGATGGTCGACCTGTGGTGCGCCCGCAGCGTCCTCACCAACGCCACCGACGCGCTGCAGCGAGCCGCCAACCTGCCCGCCACCGCGCCCGCCATGCACGCCCTGACCGTGGCCGAGAACAGGGCCGCCCGCGGGGACCAGCGAGCGGTTCGCGCCGCCGCCGCCTTCCGTGCCGCCGCCAGCGGCTACGAGGGCGCCCGCACAGCCCTCGCCGACATTGTCCAGACCGCTCACGAGAGGACCCCCATGGAAATGACGACTCAGTTCCGCCGGGACGCGCTGCTGGCGCTCGCCGGCGGCGGCGGCGAGAACGTGGCGCGGCGGGTCGCGGAGCTGTCCACGGTCACCGACCCGGTGCGGCGGCTCCAACTGTTCGTGCGGTTGTCCCGGGAGGCGAAGACCAGCTTCCTGATGTCGGAGGCGACCATGGGACGCATCGACAAGCTGCTGGACGAGCTGACCGCCGACCCGGCCAAGGTCTGACGCCCCGCCTCGGGCTCGTCTCGTACGAGCTCGGGACAGGACGCCAGACCCACCACAACAGGGAGACGAGATGACGGTCATGGCCACCAAAAAGACACCGGGGGCAGTCCGGCGCGACAGGCTTGCGAAGCTCAACACCTCCGAGCTGATCGAGCAGTACGAGCTGGCGATTAGCTCTTACACCGGGCGGTACACGAACACCTCGCCCCGCCAGAAGCGGATCAACTACGTCGTGGATCTGCTGGGTGCTCGCGCCGACGACGGCGACGTGGAAGCACTTGCTTGGCTTGCCCCGGCAAAGAAAGCCAGCGCGACGACGAAAGCACGTGTGGACACCGACCGCCCGGACCTGTACCTGCGGTCCTCGACCGGGATGCTGCACCTGCGCGCCGAAGGGTTCGGGATCGTCGAAGAGGACGGCCTGTCGTCGACCTGGGCCCGCTGCGGATGGCACACCGACCTGGGAAGCACAGCGATCCCCGCTCGACTATTTGCCGACGGCGAGTACCGGCTGTGCAGGCGCTGCACAGGGATCGAGCCCTGACGCCCCGTTTCGGGCCCGTCTCGTCTCGTACGGGCCCGGGACAGGACGTCAGAGCCACGACATCAGGAGACGAGATTGACGAAGTTCAAGCCCGCGGTGCCGACGTGGGCCATCGGCGCAGGATTCACCAGCCTGCTGTCCGCCGCGATGGCGGTGTTCGCCACCGGCCGGCTCATCCTCGCCGCCACGAACCTGGTGGTGCTGGGCCTGTTCATCGTCGTTGTCGTGGCGTCCATCGACATGTATGCCCCCAAGGAGCAACGATGACCTCCCCTGACCCCCTCTCCGCACGAATGTTCCGAAACCAGATCGTGCGGCATCAAGCCGGCGCCAACAGCGAGTTCGCCAACATCCAGCGCCGCATCGCGTCACTCGGCGAGGACATCCAGCACGGCAACGTCACGACCGCGCTCGGCTCGGCGAGGAACCTCGCCCGCGAGGTAGCGGACCTGGTGTCGCGGCTGGCGGCACTCGAAACCCTGAACGACGTGGAATGCCTGGTAGCACGGCAGGACGCCGGCGAGCCCTCCATCGCCGAATCGACCAAGGAGAAGCCATGACCACCGCAACCAAGACCCGCTGTGAGGTCGACGACCAGATCGTCGAGTGGACCAGTCCTGACCGCGACCTGCAGATCCACGAGGGCGACCTGATCCTCGACAACGGCAAGTTCGCCCTGGTCAAGAACCTTGAGCTGATCGTCGGCAAGAGCAAGGTGCGCTACGTGCTGGCGCCTGGCGGCCTGCGAATGGCTGACGCAGCCGACCTAGTCGCGGTCCGCCGGTACACCGAAACCAGCGAAAGCAGCTCGTTCGCCACCGCACGGCTCAGCCCGCAATCTGATCTGGTGAGCACCCGGGTCGAGGTCACCGATCCTGGCAAATACTGCCTCGCGATCGCCCGCTGCGACAGCGAGATCATCGCAGACCTCCGGCCGTACAACGATCGGCACAACGCGTTCAAGGAGTGAGCCATGAAGACGAAGGACATCAAGCCCGGCGTCGTCTATGGATACCGGCGCGGCAAGTACGGCAGCGTCGAACCGGTCGTGTTCGTTGTGGCGCCCAGTGCCGATCACCTTTACGCCCGCGATCGGTGGGCTGGCGAAGGCAAGCCAGTGCACCAGCACTGGCCGAACGCTGGCAAGCCGCGAGCTGGTCGGGGCTTTGCGGACCCGGACGTCGGCTATCCCGTTGCCTTTGGCCGCTCAGAGGGAACCGACCTCGCTGCGTTGGCGACCACGTCGCTGGGCCAGTTCACGGCCGCAACGAAGGCGTCCGATGAGGAACTCGATCTTCGTTGGGGTGTGATCACCAACCCGGCTCACGTCCTTGGCCCGTACGAGGACGTCGTGGCGCAGACGAAGGCCGATGAGGACGAGCGACGGCGAGGCTACGAGATCGAGCGTCAGCAGCGTGAGGAAGTCCAGCAGCGAGCTGACCGGCTGATGGCCACACTGGGCAAGTTCGGCATCGACGCCAAGCAGGATGACTGGACCGAACCGGCCAACCTCAAGATGACACTCGACGAGGTCGAGAAACTCCTCAGCCGGCTCCAGGCCAAGCCCGAGACCAGCGAGGAGTGAACTCGTGAGCTACGCAGCAGCCGTCCTCCGGGTGTTGGCTGAGGAGTTCCCCACCGAGATGGGAAGCCCCGTGACGACACAGATCATCAGCGATGCCGTCGCACGGCAGGCAGACCAAGGATCCGAACACTTCGAGGTCATAATCGATGATCCGATCTTGGCGAACTGGCGCCTCAAGGCAGACCGCCAGGACCCGCGACGTGTCCGTCTCGCCTGCTGTCGGCTGAGAGTTTCACTTGCCGATCAGGAGCGTGAAAAGCGGATCAACACCGTCCTGGCCGCCATCTAGAGGCTCCCCCGCTTCGGGCGCTAACTGGACCCACATTCGCCAGTTCATGACGGCGCTAAGTATGGGGACATACACTCGGCCTATGAGTGCGCAGCCCGTCCACCAGGAGCCTGACCCGCGGGACCCGCAGGCCATCCACGACCAGCTCCCGGCACGTGCCCGCGCCAAGTTCCTCACCGAGTACCACCAGGCCGTAGACGCCGCGCACGACTTCGCCGGCTACCGGGCCCTTCAAGACATGCTGAAGACCTGGCGGCTGCTAGCCGCCGCCTACAGCAAGCCAGACTTTCACGACCGGTACGAGGACGTACGCGCCGGTAGGGGCCAGGATGTCCCCATGGATGAGGTCTTCCCCCACCTGAAGGCGTGAGCGCCTACCGGCCGGTCTGGCACGCCAAATCCTCCGCCGAGGTGTACGGCCTCCCCGAACGTCCCGGCAAAGCGCTGTTCGACGTTCTCGTCGACGTTCTCCGGGATCCTTGGGGTCAGACCGTGCCCGACCCTGAAGAGGACGATGAGGCGTTCCGGTTCGCGCTGTTCGACCTTGGTGACGGCATCGTCCACCTCCACCTCGACGACCAGGCCCGCACAGTGACCGTGCACGGCGTCATGTGGCTCGGCTGAGCACCTGACCCCGACAATGGGCCTGGGAATCCCAGCCGGCAGAGGAAGCGGCCTCAAACACCGCTCGGTGTGGATCCACCTCCCACCCGGGCACCCAGCTCACTGGTCTCGAGCCGGCGGGTCGGGGACCTCGTCAAACCAGGCACGGGCCAGCGAGGCGTGCGCCACCTCAGCCCACCGCCGCAGCGCCGAATCCCGGCGAGGGTCGTTCAAGCCGACCCACCAGCACGCGAGCAGCACCTCATCGCGCGTCACCTCGTCGTCGGCGGCGACCTCCTCGACGGACTCGCCCGCGAAGACACGGTCGGCGTAGGCCTCACACGACACGCCTCGGATCTGCGGCCGACCGAACCTGACGCCCGGGTCGATGTGGATGACGGGACGAGGCCAGTCACACCCCCACGGAGCCGACGGCACGGTCACCGGTCCCTCCAGGGCGCATCGCCGTAGCCGGTGACTTGCAGACGCCGCGGGTCGCTGGTGTGCACCGAGACCTTCCACAGTTCGGCTTCGCCACCGCCGGGAAATCGCAGCAGCAGCGGCAGCGGGCCATAGTCACTGACCGACTCGTCCGCCTTCAAGGAGCCTCGCCAGCCGTGGGTGGCGGCGTGGATCCGCTGCCCCGCATCACCGAACACCTCGATCGGCAGGTCCGCGCGCCGCTCCAGCTCAGCAGTCACCGGCACCTCTGCGGCGTCCTTGGTGACCAGCGTCGCCGGCCCCACATAGCCCATACTCACCGGCTGGTCCTCCCGGCTGTGCCCCTCATCGACAAGCGCCTGCGCCAGCATCAGCACGTGACCCACCGGCTTCCCGAGCAGACTGCTTGAGATCGCGCACTGCTCGATCCCAGCCCGCAGCATCATCCGGACCGGCTCACGCAGCGCCCTGGGCTCGACCAGGGCGAGGTGATCGAGCGCGTCGGTCAGCAGCACCGCAGCTGAGCGGGGCGTGTGGTCTCCGGGATTCGATGTCATGTCACCTCGACCTGATCGAGCGCCCTTCATGGCCGCCACTCGTCCCGGTAGTCGGGGTGGTCGGCGAACCGCTCAGCCCGGATCTTGATCGCGGTGTACAAGCCGGTCACCTCACCGGCGGAGTGACGCTGGTTCTCTGGACGGTTGTAGAACTCGACGGCCCGCTCGTACTCGGCGATCAGCCTCCGGTCGGCCTGCACGTCGGCCAGCACACGCGCCGGATCATGGCGGGCGATGTGGTCATCAATCGGATCGGAGCCGTGCGGACCGAAGGTCTTGGCAGATTCCCAGGCCGAACCAGCGTCTTGTGCTGCGCCCTCAGCGATCCACTGGTCCTCGTCGCGCCGCGCCTTGAAGAACTCCACCAGATCACTCATAGGTCCTCGCCGCGCATGAGCCGCTCCATCGCTTCAAGGTGAGTCTCGCCGGGGCGAAGCGTGGTGGAACGACCCGGCGACAAGATAACCGGGATGGAGTCATCGCCGGACTTGTCGGACTTGGGCAGGGCCCCGCCGCTGGCGACGCGGCACCGTCCCCGCCGTCGATCCAGCAGGTTCCTCAGCACCGCCGACGCCACGAAGCTCAGGCTCATGGCAGCTCGCTCCGCTCCACGATGTCAGCGGCGGCGTTCAGCCGTGCCGCGAGCTTGCGTGCATTGGCCGCATCGAGCTCGGGTTCCGCTACCACAGACCGATCGTCGGCCCACAATGCGAGGCGGATAAGAGCATGGTGCGGAGTGGCGACCGCAACGTCCGCCTGGAACGCGGGCGCCGCGTTTCCTTGGTCGTCCACGGCGAGGCCGGTCACCAGGTCGTCGATGTGGTCGCTGTCGACGAGGCTGTTCCAGATGCTCACTTCCCCAGTATCCCATCGCTCACCGAGCGACGCCGGGAAGCAGGAGCGGTTCACCGCACGGCCGCATCCGGCCCGAACACCGCACAGTGCCCGGAACCTGTCTTACGGTGACGGTCCCACTCCGCACCAGCACCGGGGGCGCCACGTGACCATCCACTCCGGCCAAGAACAAATCATCTGGGAAGGCCAATCCCGCAACCTCACCGCCAAAGCGACCGGCGGCCGCGTCGTCCTGCACTACAGGCTCACCACCCACTTCCTGTACTACGAAACCGGCGGCGTCACCGGCACCCGCCAGCAGCAAATCCCGCTGCTGGACATCGCCGACGTCGACGTGGCCCAGACGTTGATCCAGAAGACGCAGGGCGTCGGGAACGTGATGGTGAAGGTGCCGCGGCCAGGCGGATACCCAGAGACCGCGACGCTGGAGTGGATCCCGCAACCCCACCAGGTCCGCGACACCATCAACCAGGCCGTCCATGCGGTGCGCGTGTCGGCACACGGACGGCAGGTCGGCGAAGCCCGCGACCTCGGCACGCACCGCATCCAGTACCAGGGCCAGACGGGACCTCAAACCGCTCCTGGCGGGTTCCCGCCACCCGTTCCTGGCGTGATCCCCGCAGCGCCGCAACCAGCGGCTCTCGCGCCCGCTGACGGGCCGCCTCCCTCCGCGCAGCCCACCACCCCCGACGAAGTCATGTCACTGCTCGAACGACTCGGCAAGCTCAAGGAAGCCGGCGTCATCACCGAGGAAGAGTTCCAGGCAAAGAAAAAGGACCTGCTTGATCGGCTCTAACCTCTCGAGCTATCCGGCCTTGCCGCGCTTCCCCGGCGGGAGCATGCCACGGAGGCGAGCCTCACGGATCCAGCCACGCACCGTGGCGACCGGCACACCAGAATGCCGCGCAATCTCCATCGCCGGTCTGCTGCTCATCCGCGTGGAGATCCGATAGTAGGAGGCGACCCGACTCGCAAACTCCCCGGGATCCTCCCCTGGCTCTCGACGCAACGGCACCAGAGCAGCCAAGGATTCACCACCCGCTGCAGCAAGGCCAACCTCGGCCGGAAGCCCTGCAAGCCGAGAGATGGGAACCGTGCGCAGCAACTCTGAGGTGATTGCCGGGTGGGAGAAGCAGAGTCCGGTGATCTTCGCTCGTCCCTCTCCGCTGGCATCCCAGCGGGCATACACACGCATCTCCGGGGCGACGCCGTCGATGGCTTGCCAGTCGTCGCCGAGCCGGTCCCAAAACTGATCTGCCCCGACTTGCCGAGCAGGAAGTTCCCACGAAGTTCCACTCACCGAGAGTCCCCCAGGTGTGTTCACCGGCAAGACAGTATCCGCAAGCCCCAGCCCGTCGAGAGTGTGAGATCTGCCTACTACCAGACGCTCTCCATCACGTCATGGAAGGTGACCTCAACCTTCGCCTTCCAATGCCCCTTGTCCCCCATCACTTCACGACTCGTGTCCAGGCCGCAACCACAGCTCCACACCGGCACTTGATCGGACTCTTCTGGCGGCCAGAAGTGGAAGAAGATCTCCTCCGTGTGGATCGCGCTCTGCTCGGGATGTAGATGCTCGATTACGAACCGCAGCGGCCGGTTCGGCACCGTCACCGGGTCCACCGACAGCTGCGTCAGCGAGTCTCCAGACCGGGCGTACGCGCGGACCCGGTACGCCCGCGGGACAGTGATCTCCCCGTACAGCAGTTCACCTTCCTGCTCCGCTTCGATCTCCGCTGGCAGATTAGGGCCGAGGTCGTCGTGTCGGCGCTCCCGCTCCTCCTTGCGTCGCTCGGCCTCGATTTCCCGGAGCTGACGCGCCTCTGCAGCGGACTCGCCCGCGTGATCGGCGGACCGGCCGGAGTGCTTCGCGGAGTCACGCGCGTACTTGATCGCGAACAGCGCCACACCAACACTCAGGAACGCCGCAAGGGCAGCAGCCGATGCGATCCAGTCCGACCGGCTCACGCAGCCCTCCCCTCGCCGACGAGACCCGCCAGGGGCCGAACCACCCAAGCGTCCCATTCGTACTTCGCTGGCGGAGCGGGCTGGTAGTGCAACAGCGCATACATGTAAGTCACCTGGTCTTTGATCACAGCCTTCTCCGCACCCTTGAGGACCGCGGGATGGTTCTCCTTGAGCCAAGCAGACGCGTTCCTCCGGCACTGCCGGTAGATGCGTGGCCGTCGCTCTTCCAGCGTGCACATGAAGTCGTGGAGATCGGCGTCTGGCATGCGGCGGATGGCCTCGTAGAACTTCTCGCGCTCACCCTTGATCCTTTGCCGCGCCGCGTCAGCGGCGGCACGAGCGTCAGCGAGTGACGTGGAGTGTTCTTGGGTTGGTTCTTCTTCTTTGGTGCTTCTTAGGTTGGTACTTCTTGAAGACGTACCGGTAACGGACATACCGGTAGCCGATGTGCCTGTAGCGGACGTGCCGCTAGCGGTACCTCGGTTGTCGGAGGTCGCGTCCCCGTGGCCGGGGGTGTCGAAGACTTCGAGGACCGTGACGAACTTGCCGCTCTCGTCCTTGAGCCGGCGCCGCACGATGTATCCGTGATCGACGAGCTCCTTGAAGGCGTTCCTGATGCCGCGCCGACCTTCGCCGCGCTTCTCGCCCCGATGCCGGCGCGCCATCTCGGATAGGTCGTCGGCGGTCGTCTGCCACCCGTCTGCGTGACTGAGCAACTCGATCAGCACTCCCCGGGCGGTGTAGCTGAGGCGCTGATCGCGGAGCGTCTCGTTGGGGATGATCGTGAAGTGTTCGTCGGGGGACGACCGGTGGATCCGCATCCGAGGGGTATCCGATCTCTCGTTGTCACGGAGACCGGCGCCACAGCGTGGCGGTCCTATGCGACGTCAGCGGCAGTTGCTACAGTCGTCAGCAGCGTGGAGGTGGACTGGCTGCGACACCGGTCTCCACTTCAGACAAGCCCCGGCTGGCAGGCCGGGGTTTTGTCGTCTCCAAGCTAGCGGAAACGCTCATGAATTCCGGGGCGACACACCGGACATATCTGCAGCTCAACTGCCGTGTAATGATTACGTGGATCTTGTAATTTTCACGCCGATCTTGAAAATTACAAGGCGATGTTTCACGGCGCTCAGCCGCGCGAGGTCAACCCCTAAACGTCGCACCTTGCCACATGCGGCAAGTCATGCATCCACACACTCACCTCCGGGCAGGCTCCCCCAACGAGCGGAGGATCTGCCATGGCCAGAGAGTTGGTGACCGTACGAGTCCGGTGGCGCAACAACAAGATCGCCGAATACACCAGCCAAGTCGACGCTGAAGATGCACGCGATGTCGAGGGACTGTTCAAGGATGCGGTAGCCCACGACCCCAACTCACGGAAGCGTCAACTGTCCGAATATGAGATCGAGGTCTACCGCAAACGCGACAACCGCCACCTGTTGACTTACATGGGACGGACTACCTGAACCCTCAGAGGTCGTACCGGCCGCCGCGAACCGCATCAATGAATCTGGTCCACTCCGTCTGGGTGAAGGCGAGGATGGGCCCGCTGCGGTCGTAGGTGTCGCGGACGCCAGCGGCATCCTTAAGGAAAGCGACCTCAACACAACCGAGGTCGCCGCTCTTGTCGGACTTGCGGAAGGTCGCGTCCCTAAGACGCTCGATGGTGCGTCCGTCCATTCCCAGTCTCCTCCGGGGTCTGCTTGATACGGGCCAGATAGGTATTCAGCGGGACAGCACGAGCCAGCAGCGCATCACGAGTTTTACAACTTCGCTGGACAGTCTCGGTAGCCTCGGTGAGTTCGACGCCAAGCCAGTTGCCGTCAACGTCATAGTCCATAACTGCCACCCGCACGGAGTCGAGGAGCCAGAAGTCCCAGGCGGGTAGGTCCAGGTCGATGACCTGCTGACGCGGCAGGATCCGCACGTCTTCGCCAGCCTCGACATTTGAGGGATACACGCAGGTGAGTTCGAAGCGCGTGTAATCGGTCAGGGGCTCGGTTACGACGTGGACGCGCGCCATGTGTCGCCCGCTGGCCAGGACAGAGCGGACGAACCGCATCCAAGGAGCTCGCCATGCCTGGTCTGGCCTCTTCCCCTCCTGAAAGAGACGAAAGGGCTCGGCCTCGTTGCTGGCGACATAGTGATCCAACGCCTCCAGACGGAACGTGGACTCGGTGAACAGGCCGTCGAACTGTGTGGCGAACTGCTCTGGAGAAAGACGCGCCATGATCTGAGCCCCTAGAAAGAACGGGAACTTTTGCAACGCTAGCCCGTCTGGCGCCACCTGGGAAGACTCCTCACGCGACTAGTCTGGGCGAGTCTGGGAACGCAGGACTCGCCGCACTAGCATGAGCGGAGCCCCACGGAAGGTCACCGCACCACATGAGCACACAGCCCAGCAGACGCCGCCAAGAACTCGGTGCCGAACTCAGGAAGCTCCGCAAGAGCACAGGCATGAACACCACCGACTTCGGCGCAGCCTGTGGCTGGTCCCAGTCCAAGGTGTCCAAGTCAGAGCGTGGCGCCACACTCCTCTCCCCCGAGGACGTTGAAGCATGGGCACGCAAGGCCGGCGCCGACCAGGAAGTCCTCGATGGCCTGGTTTCACTCGCCGTTCAACTCAGTTCTGAAGACCTCACCTGGTCCCCCGAGCAAGGCGAACTAGCCGAACGGAACGCCTACATCGGCGAGGTGGAGCGCGAAAGCGCAGGCCTCCGCAACTTCCAGCCATCCGCCATCTCTGGGTTGCTCCAGACGGCCGACTACGCCCGGCGCGTGATGACCTTGCTCGACGTCGGGGATCAGCACGATGTCGGAGCGGCTGTCGCCAAACGGATGGACAGGCAGACACTCCTTTACGACACCAGCAAGCATCTGGAGTTCCTGCTCACCGAGGGAGCGTTGCGCTGGCGGCCGGGGCCTGCGTCGCTGATGTTGGCGCAGTTGGACCGACTGTTGTCTCTGGCGACGCTCCCTAACGTGACGATCGGCGTCCTTCCCTTTGATCGCGAGGCCACCACCCTGTACGTCAACGGATTCACGATCTTTGATCACCCCGAGGACCCGTTCGTGCTTGTCGAGACCTACCACGGTGAGCGCCGGTTCCGAGACGAGGAAAAGCTCAACAAGTACCGTGAGGCCTTCGCTCGGCTGAGGGAGTCCGCAGTCACCGGTGTTGACGCGACCGCGGTGATCAGAAGGATCATGAGCGAAGTTCCGCGCGACTAGTCCCGATCTCCAGAGCCCCACGTCCGAGACGGCGTGGGGCTTCTTCGTGTCCGTTTTCCATCTCTGAAGGCCTTGACGTAAGACTTAGTCGCGACTTAGTCTCAGAACATGCAGCACATTGAGAGCCGCGTGACGCCCCTGGCGCCGAAGAGCCGCCAGGCGGTTGAGGCGGCAGGAGGCCGACAGATACACGACCTCATGCCGATCAAAGCCGCAGCGGCACGCCTCAATGTCAGCGAGGCCACCATCCGCCGGGCATTCGACACCGGAGCATTCCCTGGTCTCCAGATTGGTCGGAGCTACCGCGTCTCACGCCCCTTCGTTGAGGCGCTGCTCTCCGAGGTCCGCGCCGGCCGTCGGGTGGTGTTCGAAGAGTTCGCCGCCGAGTGGCTCGCGAGGGCCAGCAAGGGGGCGGCGTGATGCAGCACGACGGGCCAGAGGAGGAGCACACGCTCCGCGGAATCCCAAAGGGGCCTCTCCCTCTGTCGATCAATCACCCCGTCGTCCCCGATGAAGCACTCAGGCCGAAGACGGCCGAGGAGCGTGTCGACGCGATCGCGTCCTTCTGGGGTCGCGCCCTGGTCGACGCGTGGCGCACCGTCTTCCCCTCCAAGAAGCGGGACGGCTCCCGATGAACACGACCAAAGAGCAGCGACTCGCCTGGTGGTTGTCCAGGCCGCAGTCTCCGACCCGCGACTACTGGATCAAGACGTTGCGTCGCCTGATCCGTGAAGACAAGCGGGGTCGGCGATGACCCCCTCCGCCGTCCCGGTCTACGGCCGCTGCGTATCCCCGGCGCAGTACGGGGCGGCGGAGGTCCAACCCCACACCTCACCGAATACGCCACGGAGTGACCTGATGGCAGAGACGACCATCATCACCGTCCAGACCCGCCCCAAGAACGGTGAGGTCAAGGCCCTGTTCGACCAATGCCGCAGACACCTCGGCGCCGGTCCTGGCCACCGCTGGTCGGAAGGCCCCTCCCGCCACTACATGCCCGGCGCATCCGAGTACGCCATGGAACCCAACCAGGGCCTACCGGTGTGGCTGAAGATCTTCCACAAGCCCGGTGGTGTGCTGCCACCGCTGGAGGACCACGGTTACCGGTACGTGGAGATTTGGCTGACCAACGGCACTCGCCGCAGCCACGACAAGCTGCTCAAACAGATCAAGACGTGGATGAACAAGCACAGGTGGGTGTGGCAGTGCCAGACCGCTGACGGTAATTGGCAGGGCGGGCGGTAACCCGCATGTACCAGCTCCGGGTGTTCGACCACTACGACGAGCGAACCCCGCCTGGGCGATTCCGGCGCCTGGCGGGGCTCTACGGAACCACTCGCCTCTCGAAAGGACCCGGTTCCTATGTCCGACCGTACCAGCAGCGGAGGCCAGACCACCGCAACCACCAGCAGCATGTGGAAGTCCTCGTTCCCCAAGGGGCAGGACCCGCGTCAGGGCGGTGGCAAGCGATGACGGCCCTCGCCCCCGAACACATCGACACCGCCGAGCAGCAGCCTCTGGACCTGGCCGGTTTCAACACCGACCTGTCCGAGCTGCTCACCTCCTACGGCATCACCGACTCATCCATCGCCGCCCGGCACATCGTGCAGGGCGACCAGATCATCGGCGTAACCGTGGCCGGCATGTCGCTGTTCCCTCCGCCGCTGCAGATGCTGCCCGGAGGTGCGTCATGAGCTGGCGGCAGGACAACACAGGAATCACCGCTGGCGGTGACGTTGGCGGCGACTACCAGGCCACCGACTCGTTCAGCGTCCGCTACGTCCACACCGACCGGTCCGCTGTCGTCACCGTGTACGCCTACGGCGTTGAACGCCGCCCTGGCCGATACAGCGTCGAGATGCAGACGGAAATGACCGTGTGCCGGGACGTCCGCCGCCCCGGCGACACCGAGGAATGGTCGGACTCGGCCTACGCCGCTGCCCGCGGCACCTTCAACTCCGCAGAGCAGGCGTACCGAGCCGCGCATGACGCCATCCGCCGCCACAAGGCCCGCGAGATCCGATGGGACGGGCGCGCGCCATGGGAGAAGGGCACGAAGTGATGATCTCTCCTGAGGTTTCCCGGCTCGTCGAGCGCAACGCCACCGCATCCCAGGTGGCAGCACGCGCCGCAGCGAATCTGTCGCCCTGCTGCCGCCAGCCGATCCAGGGTGTCTCCGCGGTCCGCTGGTGCGGCCAGTGCGGACACACCATCAACGCCGCCGACATCGACCACGAGGTGACCCGGTGAACATCCTGCGCCGCCTCTGGCACCGCATCACCGGTCGACACACCCGCCGGTTCGTACCCGGCTACGTGCACCACGGCCACACCTACCCCGCCGCGCTCGTCTGCGACCCCTGCGAACTGCACATCGCCGTCGCGCTGGCACCTGCCAACCCGGAGTCACTGACCAGGTCGCTCGAGCCGGGTGAAGAAGACTTCCTCGCTGAACTCGACGCGCAGCTGTGGCCGGAAGCCGCAGATACCACCTGGTGCCGTGACGTCCTGGACCGCATGTTCTTCATCCCCAAGGAGGCGTAGCCATGACCAGCGCGATCGGCCGGCGCCAAGCCCAGTACCTCGCTCGCAACGGCTCAACCAAGGAAGCCCGCGACCGCGGACACGCCGAACTCGCCCGCATCGCCGCCCTGGACAAGCGCAAGAAGGAACGTGAGCAGCGATGAAGCGCTCCACGAGGCCGCCTGCGGTCGACCTTCGGCAGACCGGCCCACACATCATCCCGCCCACCACCAGCCTGCCGCTCTTCTGGTCCGCGGTGTTCATCCTCGGCGTCATCTGGGGCACCGCCGGTGCACCGATCTACGGCTGGCCGTGCGCTGTCGGCGCCGGCCTGGCCGGCGCCACGCTCCTTACCCCCTACCTCCGCCGCCGCTCCTGAACGGAGACACCCTTCATGACTGCCCGCCAGCGCCGCCACCCCGTGGCCGCTGCCCCGCCCCCACTAGTCCTGCTACCGCGCGATCTGTGGGCGCCCGAACCGCACTGGACCGAGCTCGCGCTGTGCGCGCAGACCGATCCAGACTCCTTTTTTCCGGAGCAGGGCGGCGACACCCGGCCGGCCAAGAAGGTGTGCATGGCATGCGAGGTCCGCACCCAATGCCTCGACTACGCCCTGGACAACGACGAACGATTCGGTATCTGGGGAGGGTTGTCGGAGCGGCAGCGCCGCAAGCTCAGGCGGGCCTCCACGGAGGTGGCGGCATGATGCCTACGCTCCCCTCGTTCAGCTCTGCGGCCAGTGTCCTGGCTGTCGCACAGCCGTACCTGATCGGCTGCGCCGCCACCCTCCTTGTGGTGCTGTTCGTCGTCGCGGGCGTCCGGGTTACCAAGCCTCGCCGTAGCAAGGCCAAGGCGCCCGGGCAGGTCGAGAACCGGCTCACCTTCCTCGTCGCCGTCATCGCGGCTGGAGTCGCCGCACAGGGCATGTGGCGGTTCTTCCGCGACGTCCTGGACTTCGCGCCCCAGTGGCGCATCGTGGCATTCGCCGTCCTCGAACTCGTCACGTTCACCTGCGCGCTGCGGGCCCGCCGCAACATCCGCGAGGCCGAGAAGCCTGAGGACGCCAAGGCCGGCATCGACGGCGTCGCCGTGTGGGTGGTGACTGCGCTGTCTGGGACGTTCTCAGCGATGGACGCCGAGAGTATCCCGGAGATGCTGTTCCGCCTGGTCATGCCGCTGCTCGCCGCGTGGCTGTGGGAACGCGGCATGTCGATCGAACGGCAGCGCATCCGCAAGAAGCACAACAACGAGCCGAAGATCAACCTGCGGGTCACGCCGGAGCGGGTGTTGGTGTGGCTGCGGATCGCCGAACCGTCCGGGCGGACCGCGTCCGAGGTCGACGCGCACCGGCGGCTTACCAAGGTCGCGAAAGCCGCCGCTCGCGTGAGAGCTCTCCGCAGCGCCTGGGATGTGAAGGGCGTACGGCTCCACTCCGCGCAGCGGCGCCTTGACCGTGCCATGCGGTCCGCAGTCGCCCACGCCGGCCTCGCCGCTGACTCCGAGCGGCAGCGCGCGTTGATCGCTCAGCTCGGTTCGATGTACAACGCTGGCTCCCTCGCGGAACTGACCCCAGATGCACCGTGGAGCGACCTCACGCAGCCTCCGACGCGGACCGTGTTCGAGTCACTAGGCGTGTCGTTCGTTCCCGTGCAGTACCCGCCTCGGCAGGTCCCGGCAGAGCCCGGCCGTGAGATGACCGATGGGTCCCAGACCAGGTCTGCAGACCAGTCCCCCAGTGGGTCTGGGTCCGGGTCCAGCAGTGGGTCCGATGACCAGGCCCGAGACCAGTCCGACACCAGGTCCGAGAACCCCAAGCCGGACCAGTCTGACGACCAGGTCCCGGACCAGGTCCCGACCAAGCCGCAGACCCGCAAGACCCAGACCGGTCCGCGCACTGCGAAGACCGGTCCGAAGAAGTCGGCCCGCGCCAAGGCCAAGCCAAAGGCGCTGGACCGCATCGACGAGGCCCGCGCCGTGGACAAGGCGTACCTGGACGAGCACGGCCGGCACATTCCCGCCGAGAAGCTCGCCAGAGCCCTCGGAATCGCCAAACCCGCCGCATTGCAGCTGGTCAAACAGATCCGCGGCGGCCACATCGACATCGCGAAATGACCGCCCCCGCCCGCGACCAGAACCCACCAATCAGCCCAGCCGGAAGGTAGCGAACAGTGATCACGGAACGTCTGATGTCCAGGACGGGCTTGATGCTCGCCGCCCTCTACACCGTGTTCGGCTTCGTCGTCGCGTACGCCCTCGGAGTCGTCGCCGTTCTGCTCGGCGCGCCAACGCGGGCAGCGGTCGTCGGCGTGCTCCTGGTGGCGGTCCTGGCCGGGCTGGCGCTGGTGTCGCGGGTGAAGGGGAGCGGCGAGCCGGAACCGGCGGCAAGCCCCGCAGCGGATCCCAACGTATGAGTGCACGCACAGGCGCACCCGCACACACACGCACCCGCACACGCGCGTGAGAGGAGTGTAACCCAAATGTCTGGAAGCCACCGTGACAGAGCGGCATTCCGCGCGTCGCAGTACCGCGAGGAGATCGCCAAGGCGCAGGCTGGCGGCGACTTCAAGGGGGGCGCTGACCTGGCGTTGGCGTGGCTGCGCGGCGAGTTGGTGAAGGTGCGGCGGCGGCGCCCGAATGAGTCTGCGGCGGTCGACGCGGAGTTGACCGAAAAGCTGGTTCAGCTCGCTGAGGCGGTTCCGTTCTTCAAGCCGGCGCGGAAGGGCTGAGCTGATGTCGTCTCTGCCTGATGTGTCGCTGGGTGGCGCGTCATCCGCCGCGCCGGTGCCGCTACAGCCGATCGAAGAGACCGGCCTTGACGTTGCCTCGGCGGCGCAGGTCCCAGACGCGTCATCCGGACCCGCTCAGACCACCGTGGTCAAACTGCCAGACAGCGACCTGCACGGGAGCCGGGTCACGTGGTTGGACCAGGTCCGAGACCTGGTGACCCATTGGGTCCGGCAGGCATCAGACCAGGCGCCATCCGGCGGGGTCTGGGATGCGCGACCCGAGTCACTGGCCGAGTACCGGACCTACGTCAGGTCCCGGCTGTGGCTGCCTGATGAGTACGAGGGCCGGGTCCTGCGCTGGGTGACGGTCGCCTACTACAACACGGCCGGCATGGCCGGGGTGGCGGTCGGCTACGCGATCGCGTGGCTGTTCGCGCGGATGTTCCGCATCAACGTCGCGGCCACCGTGGCCGCGCTGGCAGTCGCGCTGTGGCTGCTGTTCGGATGAGAAGGGGAAGATCATGACTCTTGCTGGGGCGGTCATCTTGGCCGTCATCGCCGGTGCTCTGCATCTGAAGCATCGGGTGCCGCGGGTGGTGGCATGGCTGCTGCTGTTCGTGGGGTTCGGCGCCTCCTCGACCGTGACCGGATTCCTGGGTGCTGACTTGTCGGCCGTGGCTATCGGCGGCGTCACCATTGCCACCATCGCCGCGATCGGCACACTGATCTACTTCTGGGAAGAGGCTGTGAAGTGCAACGGCCTGCACCGGGTCCGGACACCGCTGGTCGCGTTGGCATGCGGAGCTTCCATCGTCCTGGCGGGGGGCTCGTTCTTCCAGATGATCGAGAACGCCGCGCAGAAGACCGGGGCGAACGTCGACGAAGCCGTCGTATCGAACCTCAACGGGAAGTAGAGCGGTGGAGCCCGTCAGCGCACTGATCTTCGCGCTCCTCGCAGCCTGGGCGGACGCCACCGCCCAGGCCCGTGAGGAGACCCGCGTGGCCGGGAAGGCGATCCGCGCTGACCTGCGCTCCCGTCAGGAGGCGTGGGCTCAGCAATTGACGGATCGGCTCGCCCGCGGCCGTAGCGGCGGCCCCGCCACTGCGTTGTGGTGGGGATGGGCTGCTCTGCGCACCGCTCAGGCGGTGCGTCGGGGACTGCGCCGCGCTCCGAAGGAACGGGAGCCCGCGAAGGCCATCCGCGGGGAGACCGGGCCGTTCCGCCGGGTGTGGGACGCCGCGGCCGCGGCGGCACGGCACACGTGGAGGGAGCAGCGTCGGGCAGCCGCGGCGGGCTGGACCGGTGACGACAAAGCGGGCTCGGCGAGCGGCGGCGGGGCTGATACCAGCACGTGCCGTACCCGTATGGCGGTGTGTCGCCGGTGCGGAGCGGTAGTGGCCGCTGCAGCGTTGAAGCCAGCGCCGGGCACGGGTGAACCGGCGTGCCTCGCCTGCCGTAACGAGATGGCCGCAGACACGACCGGAGACGCTGACACTACTGCCGGTGATGGCGCCGCCACACCTGATCACACCTCCGATGACGCGGTCGACACCGACGTGATCGACCAGAAACCGCAGCAGATCAAGCCACCGCGCCCTGAACTGGGTGCCGCGCCGTCAGCACCCCGTAGCAAGCAGCCGACTCAACCGCCGCAGCCCGCACCGGCACCGGCCAAGCCTGCCACGCCTGAGCTGCCAGCCGGATCCGCCGCCCCTCAAGCAGGGCCATCCCAGCCCCTGCCCGCCCCGCAGGTCGCTCCTGCGGGACCCGCCCCCGCGATCGAAGGAAGTCCTCCCATGGCGCCGCGCCACCCCGGCCAGATCGTCCCCACCCGCCCCCACACCCTCGCTACGGCGGCGCGTGGCAACGGCGGCGAAAGCTACACCCACGGCGCGTGGAACCGCGTCGTGGCCGACATCTACCAGCGGCTCGACATGATGCCGGCGGTGCTGGAGATGATGCTGCGCCGCCTCACCACCGCCGACGCTGGCCGCAGCCAGGTCCGCGACGTGATCAAGTTCCGCGACGACGTCGACCAGTACATGCAGCTGATCCTCGAGATGCTCCGCGACGTCAACCAGCGTGAGGCGCCGGTGCTGGCCGCGGTCGAAGACGCCGGCGGCCCCGACGAGATCGCCGGCATCCGTTACCTGTCCGACGTGTGACCGTTTCGAAAGGACTTTCGCTGTGACCAGTCCCGTACCTGCCCAGCCGCCCGCCGCGCCCGCCGGTGGAAGCGGCTACACCCACCGCACCTGGCGCGACGAGATGGGCGAAATCCTGCTGCACGTCGCCGGCATTTACCGCGACCTGGAAGAGATGCACTACTCCCTGCGCCGCGTGGAAGCGGGCCGTACCCAGCTCACACGAGTCGCCGGAGCGATCACCGGTGGCCATGACCTGATGGTCCGCGGAGTGACGTACGTCAAGAGCGCCGACGACCGGTACCTGCCCGTGCATGAGGCGATCAAGCGGGCCGGTGGCGCGACCGAGGTCGCGCAGGACAAGCGCTACCACGACCGCGACTGACCCCTCACCCGACCCAACGAGCTTTGGAAGGGACTTGGCTGATGCGTCTACTCGCAGCTCTGGACCGCATGCACACCGCGCTGACTTTGGCGGACGCACCCACCCGCCAGCTGCGTGGCGTCTGGGATTGGCGTGTCGAAGTCGCCGCGTGCGTGGAGGCGGCCAGCGTGTTCACCGGTGCACCGGGGCTTGTCATCGACGACACACCCCGGTTGACGACCAGAGGCTGGCGGCGGCCGCTGCCGGTGCGGTTCCTGTTCGGTGAGCGCACTCACGCCGCCTGGCTCAGCCTGTGTTCTGCGATCTCCAGGCGCTTGTGGACGCAACGCGACACCGCTGAGCAGATCTATGACAAGGCCGTCAAACGCATGAAGATCGCGTGGCGTGCAGGCGACGCACGGGCGTTCAAGAAGGCCAGGCGGCTGCGGGAGCTGGCCGACCGTTGGTTCGCAGCGGCCAACCGGGCCATCCGGGTCGGTGACCTACTGGTCGCCACCGAAGACGCGGTCATGCGGCCAGTCGGCAAGGCCATCCGCAAGGTCGGTATCGCCGACGTCGCGAAGGACAAGCGCTACCACGACCGGAGTCTGTGATGCGCCGCACCCACACTACGACCGCACCGGTCCGGTCCGCCGCCCCACCGGACCTGACGGCGGTGCTCGGCGAGGCCTTCGCCACCGCCCTCAACCAAGCCCAGCAGCCTCAGCAGGAACCCATCCAGGACAGCGACGCCCCCCGCAAACGGGGGGCGCTATGGATGGTGCTGGTGTCGAACTCACCAGCGCTGTCCCCGTGGCGGTGGATGGCCACCGCCGACGCCACCGCGATCACGGCGCACTACGCCACCTCCAACGGGTGGTGGGCCGCCGTCACCGCCGTGGGCGCCTCCGCTGTCGCAGCCGGGTGGGCGATGTGGCGGACCCGCGAAGCGCGCCTGGTGAAGCGGGTCAAGACCGCCAGGACCCGCCACAAGATCCGCGGGAACGCCAAGATCGCAGTCGTCGCCGGGTCGATGTGGCTGCTGATCGGGTCGGTGTGGACCCCCGTCGGCCCCAACGCCGTCATGCAGTTGACGCTGCTGGGCGGCGGTCTGGTCGTCGCGGCGCCGCACCTGTACCGCAACCGGCGCCGCGACACCCCCGCAGAAACCGCCGCGGCGCTGGAAGCACCGGCCGAGGACCCGCGCCTCACCAGGTTCCGTGACCACTTCTGTGTGCAAGGCACACTGATCGACGCGCACCTGCACAACTTCACCGACGTGCCCGGCGGATTCCAGTTCCACATCGAACTGTCGCTAGCCCGCCGCTCCACCTTCAGCGACGTCAAGCGGCTTGAGGACGAGATCGCCGCGCTGTTCGACGTGCCGCTGGACCACGTGTCCGTTGCGCCGCCCGAGTCCCGCAGCGCCCGCCGCGCGGTCGTCACCATCCTCACCGAAACCAAAGCTCACGAACGCGATCAACCGTGGGACGGCGCCTCCACCTACGACCCGGAGACCGGCTGCGTCGACCTTGGCCGGTACGCCGACTCCAGCCCGTCCCGGTGGCAACTGCACACTCCGTCCTCCGGCGCGAACTGCGGCGTCGCGATCGGCGTCCGCGGCTCAGGCAAGACCGGGACGCTGCACGTGGTGTCCGCCGAAGCCGGCCAGGCCAAACTGTGCGAAGAGTGCCTCGCCGCGCAGGCGTGCCAGGTGTGTGCGATGCGCCGCATCTGCGGCCTGTGGATGGGCGACCCGCAGCAGCAGCCGTTCGCCGTGTGGCGTGGCCGCGCCGACCTCACCGCTTGGGGCCCGATGTCGTGCGTGCGGATGCTGTCGTGGATGCACGCCGGGATGCGGCACCGCGCCGACTTCTTCGGCCGGATGGAATGGAGCGACCACCTCGGCCGCACCAACACCGGCAAAGGCTGGTTCGACCCCACCTCCCGGTTTCCGATGCTTTTGGGCGTTATCGACGAATGGCCGATCGTGTCGCGGGACCCAGAGCTCGGCCCGTTCGCGGTCCAGTTCGCGTTGGACATCCTCAGCGAAGGACGGAAGGTCGGGATCGGGCTGGTGCTGGGCTCCCGAGACGCCGACGTCGACGTGCTCGGTGACCGCGGTGTCCGCGAGAACCTGGCCGCGGTCAACGGGGTGGTGCACCGCAGCGACCGTCTCGCCAAGCAGATGCTCGGGATCGACGGCAACCCCGAAGACCTGCCCCACGGTGTGCACAGCGTCGGCTACCTCAAAGGCATCGACCGGCGCAGCGACATCGTGCACCGCACCAAGCACCTACCCGAGTACGTGAAGCCCGGCCAGACCGGCGTGGACGTCCGCGCCCTCGCCGACCGCATCGCAGCCGAACCCATCACGTTCGACGAGGCATTCACCCGCGCCATCGTCCCGCTCGGCTACCGCGGCTCGGGCCAAGTCCTGTCCGACGACGAAGACGGCTGGGACATCTCCGCGCTCATGCCCGCCGACGAAACCGGCGCGGCCGCACACGAGCACGACGAGGCCACCTCCCAGGCTGCAACCGCCACTGCGGTGGCAGCGCCACCGTTCACCGCCACCATCCAGCAAGCGCTCACCCAAACCGCCGGAGGTGACGTGTTCGACCTGATGGGCGTGACTGGCCTGTCCGCCCACGAAGTGCACCAGGGCCTCGAAGCGTTGGTTGCGCACGGCCACGCCACCCGCAGCCCTGACGGCAACTACACCCCCCACAACTAGGAGCAGTCATGGACTCGTGGCCCCTGTCGATGCAGTTGGCGCCCACGGCGCTTCAGAAAACAGCGGACCGGCTCGTCGCAGTCGACTGCGCCCTGAAGCTCACACCCACCACCGAAACGACCAGTTCATACGACACCAGTCGCATCACCAGGTACGCGGGCAAGTTCGAGAACTGGCTGGCCGACGCGAAAAGCAGCCAAGACTCCGGGCTGCGTCGGCTGCTGTTGCTGCTGGTGTGCACCAAAGCGTCTGAGGGTGCCTCCGCCGACCGGGTCCTCACCATGGCCAAGGACCTCCACCGTTACGCCACCCGCCGATGACTCTCGAGGAGAACGCCATGAACCAGCTTGTTTACTCCACCGATGTCCGCGGTCGCGGCTGGGACGCGTTCGACGCGATGGTGCTGTGGGCCGTCTCGCAGCGCCACACCCTGTCCGGCATCGAGAACATTCTGCCCGCCGGGATCTCCCTGCATCTGATCCGCAAGGCCTTGGACATGGCGGCCGCGGAGGGTCTGCTGCTTCGGGTGATCGGCGACACCGTCACCTACCTGCTCACCGACGCCGGCAGGCGCCGCATCAACCGAGGCACCGAGACCCGCCGCGCCGCATAACAACCCACGACTCAAGCAATGAAGGAGACATGAGATGACTCGAGACGTAGATCTGTATCCGCAAGTCTTCGACACCAGCGACACAACCTGGCATCTCCGTGCGGCCAACGACCGCGGAGATGGCCCCGTCTATCCGACCCGATGCGGGAAGAGCATCAGAACGTTCATGGTGGACATCTCCGAAGGCAAGCCGGACGAGGGGCAAGCACGCTGCCCCACCTGCTACCCGGGGCGCCCATGAACTCGCCAGCGAGGATGACCAGTGGTCTGGACGTGCGGGGGGCAACCTGATGACAGACACCACGACGATCAAGGCCAAAGTCATCGCCGCGTTCCCAGATGACAACCTCCAAGAAGACGAGATCATCCTCGCTCCGAACGGCGACATCATCATCGACCGCCGCAAGAGGCACTCGTCGGCAAGGCCGTTGGTGGTCGGGCGCTGGAGGCAGCAGCGATGAACCCCACAACAGACTCGCGGAGCGCTGCCTGATGCCGACCGTCAAAGATATCCGTACGCCGTCCCCTGCGGCCGCCATCATCGTCGCAACGATCCACGCCGGCCACCTCGACCAAGCCAGCAGCCTCGTCCGCTCAGCGCTGGACGCTGGCGCCGCCCCCGAGACCCTGCTGCTCGAACTCGGCGCGGCCGTCGAACCCAGTCATCCTCGCCAAGGACGCCGAAGGCAACGGCTACTCACCACTCGCAGAAGCCGAAACCGCAATGTACGCCGCCGACTCCACCTGGTCGGGCGAGCGGTACATGCCCGAAGACGAGCGGCTGGCAACCGAAGACCCAGACGACTACGAACAAGCCCCCGACGACGCCGTACCCGCCGTCTTCCTCTGGCCAACGAACTAGAAGCCCGCCAGTCGCGGACAAACCCCGACCGCGCGCGGACACCCACGGACAACAATGGACAGCTGCGGATACCGGTGAACACCACACACCAAGACCAGACCTTGGGCTCCCAGAAGCGCAATTCCGGAAGGTCGCCAACCTGAATCGATCTTGTAGGGATACAGAAATCCCGGAAATTGAACGTCTGGAGATGGGAGAATTAGACATGGCTGCCATGACCGACACCGCCGTCCATGCCAATCAAATCTGGGCCGCAACAGGCAAGTCCACGTTGGGCCTTAGCGTTCAAGTCGATCGCATCGACGACAACTGGGCCGAGTGCACAATCCTGACGAACCGCGACTTCCACCAAAGGCACATCGATCGTTGCCAGGACGACCACTGCCTCGATGATCCAGAGTGCGGCGTAAGGGACCGCCGAGGCAAAGCGATGCGAATCAGCCTTGGATGCTTCACGCCAGTCGGGCAGATGTACCGACCGATCGACTGCGCCCGATGAGGGCGATTGAGCCTGCGGCCTCTCCCCTGCCGGTCATCGCGGCCAGCACAGTCATCCCGCCCGCGGACCCGTACGAGGTGTACCTCAACTCCCTCGAATCCGCCGAGTCCCGCCGCACCATGCGCGGAGCCCTCGACCGCATCGCCAAAATTCTCACCGAGGACGACGCAGCGACCGGCGCCGGACAACCCTGGTGGGGGCTTCGCTACGAACACACCTCCGCTGTCCGCGCCGCCCTCATCGACTTCCGCGACGCCAAGCACCCCGACGGGTACTCCCCCACGCATATCAACAAGCACCTCATCGGCCTACGCCAGATCCTCCGCACCTCCTGGCGCCTTGAACTCATCACGGCCGAGGACTACCACCGCGCCATCGACATCAAGAATGTCAAAGGCAAGCGGCTGCCCGCCGGACGAAATATCCACCGTGACGAACTCGGCGCGTTGCTCCGCGCCGCTGGTGACGACGAAGGCCCCGCCGGCACACGAGATCGCGCCCTCGTCGCGCTTCTCTACGCCACCGGCCTCCGCCGCAGCGAAGCCGCCAGCCTCCTCGTCGAGGACTTCGACCACGCCGAACGTCAGATCCGCATCATCGGGAAGGGCAACAAGGAACGCGCTGTCCCCGTAAGTCTTGCCGCCATCCCCGTCCTCGACGAGTGGCTGAACCTGCTCGGCACCCGCCGAGGTCCCATGTTCCGGCGCATCGACCGGCACGGAAACATCCGCAGTGGCGCGATGAGCCCGCGGGCTGTCGGTTACATCGTCGACCGCACCCGCAAGAAAGCCAGCCTGCCCCCGCTCGCCACCCACGACTTCCGCCGAACCTTCATCGGCGACTTCATCGACAACGGCGGCGACCTCGTCCAGGCCCAGCGGATCGCTGGCCATGCATCGGCCACGACCACCGCCCAGTACGACCGTCGACCTGGACGCGCGCTGCGAGACGCCGTCGACCGTATGAGCTTGCCACTCCCCCACGGCGACAGGAGCGAGACGTTCGATGGGTAGCCAGATCCTCCGCCAGC
The DNA here is from genome assembly GCF_043198015.1 of Spirillospora sp. NPDC048911. Classification (NCBI taxonomy): domain Bacteria; kingdom Bacillati; phylum Actinomycetota; class Actinomycetes; order Streptosporangiales; family Thermomonosporaceae; genus Spirillospora; species Spirillospora sp. NPDC048911. The sequence continues at coordinate 587,336 of NZ_JBICUD010000004.1, forward strand.
CCGACGAGCAGTACGCGGTGTTCTCGACGGAGACCGAGACGATCATCGTGTGGGACGCGACCGAGAACGAGCTCGTCGAGTGGTTCGCAAAGAGGGCCGCCGAGCGGGCGCGGCAGAGTGCACGCGAAAAGATCGCTCTCGTCGCCGCGGGTCAGACCCGGCGGGCTTACGCACAGTTCGCCAAGACGTGGGATGAGGCGCTCGCGATGGACCGTGAACATGGTGGCGACGCGTGGAAGGACTTCGAGGCACTCGAACGCCCGTAAACTGGGTGGAAGCTGACACCCGGTGCGCTGACCGATGATCTCGGGTGAGAAGGCACGCAACCTCAAGAGAGGCCCTTCTCACGTGCGTACCCTCGAAGAACGTTTCTGGTCCAAGGTCGCGATCACTGACCCCGACTCCTGTTGGGAGTGGCAGCGCAGCCGATTCCCCAAGGGCTACGGGCAGTTTCGAATGTCCACAGGCGAGTCTCCACGAAAAGCCCATCGCATCGCCTGGATGCTCACCCACGGGGACGCTGGAATGCTGTGGGTTCTCCATCGCTGCGACAACCCGCCCTGCTGCAACCCCAACCACCTGTTTCTGGGCACCGCTGGAGACAACGTGGAAGACATGATCGCGAAGGGTCGTGCACGTAGCGGATTCGCCGCCGACGGCATGAGGCTTCGCGAGGCTGTCCGGCGCTTGAGCGACGAGGACATCCGGGAGGCTCGCAGGGAGCACGCGCTCGGCGTTTCGTGTCGCAGCATCGCCCGCCGCCTGGGTGTGCACCACACGACGATCAGTCGTCTCATCAAAGGCGACCATTGGAAGGGATACGCAGCCTAGTTATCAAGATGCGATCTTGGACTGGGCCAGCTAGCGTCAGCCTCAGCACCTCTCCCGAAGTGCTGATGACGGTTCCTTCTTTTGCAAAGAGAAAACAGACCCGTCGTCGATTTGTTGTCGGGAGGGTCGATAACTTCAGACGCGGGTGCCCGAAGTGCAGGCAGGTCCTGCTTCCACTGTTAATGGAGAGGTTGCAGGTTCGAGTCCTGTCATCGGCCTCGGCCGGTGTAGCTCAATGGCAGAGCACTACGTTTGGATCCGCCGACCTCGTTGTCGGGCACCCCCGCTGAAGTCGAACCCCTCCCCCGCTCCAGGGGTTGCAGGGATGGCGAAGTTCAACACCCGGTCTGCTCGCACCGCCGTGTCGAGCCCGGTCAAGACTGAGACAAACGCGTCGGGCCACACCTACGAGGGCGCTCCCGGACATGCACGGGACACCAGGTCCGAACTCTTCCTTCTCGCTGTCAGCAATCTCGTGGGCGAGGACACCTTCTATGAGAAGGCCGGGGACCGCGATGAGCGCTTCACCAACCTGGTCATCTCCGCAGGCCGCGAGGACCCGAACTGGACAGCCGGGTTCCTGACGTGGCTGCGTGCCGAGGGGAACATGCGGTCGGCGCCGCTCGTCGCGGCTGTCGAACTCGTGCGCGCCAAGCCTGAGGGGATGCGGACCCGTGCCGTCGTCGACTCGGTGCTGCAGCGCGCGGACGAGCCGAGCGAGATCCTCGCTTACTGGCTGAGCAGGTACGGCAAGCCGATTCCGATCGCGCTGAAGCGCGGTGTCGCGGATGCCGTCGCACGCTTGTACAACGAGAGGTCCCTGCTGAAGTACGACTCGGCCGACCGGGCAGTGCGTTTCGGTGACGTGGTCGACCTGACGCAGCCGGCGTACCACCGGCCGGAGATTCGTGGGACATGGCGGTATGACCTGCTCGGTCACGCGCTGGACCGGCGCCACGGCCGAGACAAGCCGATTCCTGAGAGCCTGGCCATGCTGCGGGCTCGCGCCGAGCTGATGGCGCTGCCTTCCGCTGAGCGGAGGGCCGTCCTGACCGCTGAGAACGGTCCGGAGCGGCTCCGAGCGGCCGGCATCACCTGGGAGGCGCTGGCCGGCTGGTTGCAGGGCCCGATGGATGCCAAGGCGTGGGAGGCGATCATCCCGTCGATGGGCTACATGGCCAGGCTCCGGAATCTCCGCAACTGGGATGAGGCCGGCGTCTCCGATGACGTCGCCGCACAGGTGGCGGCGCGGCTCGCCGACCCGGAGCAGGTCGCGCGGTCACGGCAGCTTCCGATGCGGTTCCTGTCGGCATACCGAGCAGCGCCATCGCTGCGGTGGGGGCACGCGCTCGATAAGGCGCTCACCGCGTCCATCAGCAACATCCCCGCGCTGCCGGGCCGGACACTGATCCTGGTCGACACCAGTTCGTCGATGGACGCTGGGTTCTCCAAGGACGGGACGTTGATGCGGTGGGACGCCGCGGCGCTGTTCGGTGTGGCGCTGGCGCAGCGATGCGACGACGCTGCTGTGGTGTCGTACTCGTCGTCGGCGCGGTACTGGGGTGACCCGCAGGGCCCGCGGACGAAGGCGTTCCCGCTCCGTCGGGGTGAGTCGCTGCTGAGGTCGCTGGACCGGTGGAAGAACGACGGGTATTTCCTCGGTGGCGGCACCGACACCGCTGGCGCGGTCCGGCAGCATTTCCGGGGCCATGACCGCGTCGTGATCCTGACCGACGAGCAGGCCAGCGGCGGTGACGTCGGGCAGGCTCTGCCGCGGACCACGCCGCTGTACACCTTCAACCTCGCCGGGTACCAGCGTGGCCATGCCGCATCCGGTGATGGTCTGCGGGTGACGATGGGTGGGCTGTCGGACGCGGGTTTCCGGCTGATTCCGCTGCTGGAAGCGGGTCGCTCGGCAAGCTGGCCGTGGATGCTCGACAAGGCCGCCTGATGCTGTGAGGCCAGCCCGATGATGTACTCCGGGCTGGCCTTACGCTGCACCGGCTGCAGGAGTGTCGCTGGCGCCTGGCAGGATGCGGGCGAGCATTGCCCGCGGTGAGGCAGGTCAGGGACTGCCGTCATGGGACGAGGCAGTCAAGGCGCAGCAGGAGTTGGCGGTCGAGATTCACCGCCATACGTTCTGGGCGGCGGTGCCGCAGGGTGAGCGGTTCGCGGCACGGATGGAGTTGCTGGCGGCGGCGAGAAGCTGACAGGAGCTTGGTCCTGCCAGAGAGCTGACAGACTTGATCCTGATAGGGCCATGACCTGGGGAATGCACGTGCATTTCACATAGTGCTAACCCTTGGCCACTTGCCGTGGGCGTGATGTTATGTTGCGAAGAAGGCGATCCCCCCTGAACCTCGGGGACGTGTGCTTCTTGACATGTCCACAGTGGAATTAGTCGTCGTCGGGGTCGCTGACGACACCTTCGACTTCGTCGGCCCGGTACACATGGTCGCGTCCACCCTCGCGGGACACCGCCAGGACCACGACACCTTCGGGGATCTCGTAGCGTTCGGTGTCCTCGCGAGTGGCGAGCCGGGCACGCACTCGGTCTCCCGGCTGCAGTTGGATCACGGACGGCTCCCCCCGTTCGCGGACCCTCCACGGCATCCCGCGAACGGATTCGACCAGGCCTTCGGCGCGGAGAATGGCCAGCGCTTTGCGGACGGTCGCGGAGCTGACCTCGTACTGGTGCACGAGGTCTGCCTCGCTGGGCAGGTTCTGGCCGGGCTGCCACTCCCCCGAGGTGATGGTGCCTCTGAGGATGTCGGCGAGCTGCCGGTACCAGGGCCGCTCGGCGTTTGGGTCGATGCGCCGTTGCATGTGGAGCACCGTATGGAGGGTGAGATAGCTCTCAGCCTAGGCTCCTAACCTCCTAGGCTGCTATCCGGTTGGCCTGTGACCTGGTGGATCACGAAGCCGGGCAGGTTTCTTCGCAGTTTGGTGCTGGACCGATTGTCATTAACAGGTAGAGACGAATCGGCAGGTGTGTCCTACATTGGAGGTTGCTGTGCCTTTCCTGGTCAGGACCGGGCATGGCAAAGGCCCCTCACCATCCCCCGAGACGGTGAGGGGCCTTCGATGTTCGCCGAACCTAGGCGGCCGGGCTTTCCTTCAGGACCCGGGTGAATGAGAGCCACTCGGCGGGGCTGAAGACCAGCGCCGGCCGGTCAGGGTTCTTGGAGTCACGGACCGCCACGATGCCGGGCAGGTTCCGGGCCACCTCGACACAGGTGTTGGCGTCCCCGCTGTGGGAACTTTTGCGCCAGTTCGCGCATGCGAGATCACGCTCGTAAAACATGTGGTCAGGACCTTACTGTTTCGCGGCGGCGCCGATCAGCGCCGCCGACTCCTGTGGGTCGAGCGCCGCTCTGCAGAGCCGCTCCCACGCCACATTACAGTTGGCCACTTTCGGTGGGCTCTCCAGGTACACCGCGCCATGGAACCCCTCCACATAGCCGACGTCGGGATCTTCGGCGAACCGGAGCACGATAAACGCGCCGTCAAGGCCGGGGTGCGTACCCACCGACTTCGGCAGCACCTGGATGGTGACATTGGGGCGAGCCGCCTCCGCTCGGAGCTTGTACAGCTGGTCGCGTAGAACGTTGGCACCGCCGAGCGGTCTCTCCAGGACGTGCTCGTCCAAGACGACATGCAGGTGCGGCGGATTCGGCCGCCCCAGGATCGTCTGGCGCGCCATCCTCGCTTGCAGTCGGCGCTCGATGTCGTCGTCGCCGTTGAGCATGCCGGCGGAGATGACCTCACGCGCGTAGTCCTGGGTCTGGAGCAGCCCGGGGACGACCTTGGGTGCCCAGTCGCAGATCTCTGATGCCTCGTCCTCGAGAGCGACATAGGGGCCGTTGAAGACCCCGACGTACTCGGTCCACCAGCCGTGGCGTTCTGCTTCGCCAGCCAGAGCGATGAGTGCGTCCCGTTCAGGTGTCGGCACGCCGTAGAGCTCCAGCATCCTGGCGACGTCGTCCTGGGTGGGTTTGTTCCGGCAGCGTTCGATGTGGCTCACCTTGCCTTGGCTCCAGCCGAGGTGGGCCGCCGCCTTCGTGGCTGTGATTCTTGCCTGCTCTCGATGTTCACGCAGGCTCCGAGCGAGTCGTTTCGCTCGGACCGACGCGATGTAGAGCGGCGGCTTGGCTGGTGGCATGACACCTAGTGTCGCGCAACGCGATGCTCCCCGAACGGGCCGTGACCGTAATGGGACACAGTTTCCCGTAGCCACTACTTGTGATCTGTAATCATTACAGCAAAGAATGCAGGCAAGGCTCACTCACACACAGGCGGTGACGAGATGCAGGTGCCGGACTCGCGGGACTTCACCGATCAGGCTCCGCCTCGCCGCAAGCATCGGTCGTGACCGCTGTCGTGGAGCTCCTCGCCCCGCCTCTCGCACTGTCCTCAGCCGAAAAGGCCAGCCAGGTGCGACGCGAGGTCCGTGCCCTATCAGCCAAAGTCATCGCCAGCAGCGACCTGCTCGATGACATCGAGTCCATGACCGCTGAAGGGATCGCGAACGCCGTGTTGCACGGGACCCCCGCCATCACCGTCACAGTTACCGCGGACGATGCCCGGCTACGGGTGTCGGTGCAGGATCGGGGGCCGGCCCGCAAAGGCGGCTGTCTCGGACAGATCACGACCGACCGGATCGACTACGGCCGCGGGCTCACCATCATCGAGGCGTACGCGGCCGCCTGGTCACTCATCACCGAGAGGAAACGGACCTGCCTCTGGTTCGAGGTCGACCTCGATGGGTGTCCGACAGACATGGAAGCGCAGACGTCCCCGTGGCCGGCGCTTCCATTGGGGGGAGAATCCAGTGCCGGAGGCGGGAAGTTCCCGACGCCTCCGGCACTGGGCTCAACACCAGAAGATCAATAGAGGCTCGGGTGCGTGCCTTGCACGCGCCTGGGACGGGAGCACCGCGCGCTTCCGACCGAGCCTGTCCTTGCCGACGCTGAGGCTGCGGATGGCGAGAGGCTCGGTTCGGGGGGTCTCCCGTTCTGCTGGCGCCGCGGTCCCAGGGCGCGCACCCTGGGGCCGCGGCAACGGTGTCGCCGCGTGGTCTGCGGTTCCTACGGGACCAATTTCTACAGAGCCCGTCCACTCCGTCAAGGAGTTACGTCAACCTGGTCTAGCCACACAAGAGTTACCTGTCTAGCGGCTGGGGTGGAGGGTGTCGCCGATGTGCTCCGGCACGTACCGCACGGTAGTAAAGCCCTCGGCCCGGCAGATCTCGCACTGCGTAGTTCGATGGCCCTTGAAAGCTCCGAGCGCGGGCGGGCATCCGCACGGCGCCCAGCCTTCAAGGACGCGGCCAGGGCCGAGTTCGTGGCCGTTGGGGCAGATCTGGGCCATGGTACTCATTGGCGCCAGCATAGGCCGAACGTCGCTGGAGGTCACATGGTGAAGGCCCGCACCGTGAACGGTGCGGGCCCCTTGTTCGTATGATCGGGGAGCTAGTCGTTGTCCATGACCGTCAGCCCTTCCCATCGGTGCGTGATCGAAGGTGGCGCCCTCACGCCGCCGCCGAGGGGCAACGAAACGCCCCGTCCTCCCTGAGCCCTGGGGCTCTTCATCAGGAGGACGGGGCGTCTACGCGTCGCGGCCGGACTTGCACCGGCGACCTCCGCCTCACGCAACCGCCCGCAGCGCACCTGCAAGCAGCCAAGCGGCGCTCTACCTACCTGAGCTACACGACTCGCCTCCGGTGCCGGAGACTCGGTACCACGAATCAGAATACGACGAAACACCCGCCCCTCCGCCGAAGCGGAAGAGCGGGCGTTCGTGCGCGGGAACCCGAAGGACCTTGGCGGCCGAAGCCGCGACCGGCGTGCGCGCCCTGCCGGAGCACCAGGCTATGCCTGTGGCGGCCTCGCCGTAACAGCCGGAGCCGGGGACACGTTCTGCCGCAGCAGCAGCGCCAACACCAGGCTCACGAAGGCGACCGACTGCCCGATCTGCTCAGCATTGAAGTCGATCCGGAACGCCGCCAGCGCAGCCATCACCGTGGCAAGCGAACCTGTCAGCGTCGACACGACCAGCGGTCGAGTCATCACAGCCGTGACTGCGGCAGCGATGGCGGTGGTGATGACCGTGACCGCTTCCACCTGGCCCTGCGACGCCGGCAGACCGAAAGCGACCAGCAGTGCCACCCCGCCGTTGATTACGTAGGCGATGATGGCTGGCTCCAGCCCGAAGCCCCTGAACCTCATAGCGACCTCCTAAGGTCACTGGGCGGCCAGCGCCGCCGAGTTGTTGCAGACTGACTTTTCACGAGCCAGTGGGGAGTCCGTGCGGACGGAGAGATCGTCTTCAGCGTCACCGGACCAGATGCGGAGGCCTTAGCGACTGCCGCAGCTCAGATCAAAGATGGCTTCGTCGTCGTCCGGGACGAGGAGCGTCCCTCCGAAGTGAACGACTGGCAGATCTACGGGCCCTGGCGCGAGGTCGAATAGTCAGCAGGCTCCGGTGAGCGCCTCACACGCAAAGTCCATGGCGTCCTCAAGAGCCTCGATAGCCTTGGCCTTCGCAGGCTCATCCGGGAGCTTCACCAGGTAGTACTCCGCCAGCGCCAGCGTCAATCCGCGCAGCGTCCGCTCTGGCTCGGGCCGCTCCGAAAGCGCACCGAACCGAGCATGGATGTCGTCGAGGGAGATGATCGGAGGCGTGCTTTCGGCCGTGACTGAACCTGGGAGGAGCGGCGGGGAATGGCCTCTACCGTACCGTCCGGGCCTGACAGTCAGGTAGGAGGAGTCCCAGGCGATGGCCACCGCCCGTCTGCGGCCATGCCTACCCGCTGGTGAAACTATCTCCCGGTCCGTCCCACATGGACTCAACAACCTCACGAGTCCTGTGCTCGTCGCACAGCGGCTTCAGGAAATAGATGGACGGCAGGGTCGCGATCCGCTTAGTCGGGACGTCGCAGCGCCCCTCGGCCACGGGCGCCTTGCAACCGCGCCAGTCCGTCAGAACGCCGTCGAGGTCAAGCTGCGCCAGCAGGATGGCCCGCATATGCCCGTACGCCTCGTCGCGGGTGGCGTGTCCGACCTGTTCCCACAGCGGCGAGGTGTCGCGCTCATCGTCGGGAAGCTGCAGAATCTCGAAGTACGGGTCGCGGCAGCACTCTACGTACCAGGTGCGACGCCCGCTGCAGGCGTATACCCACCTGCCAGTGGCCGGGCCTCGCTCGATCTGCTGTGCGGTGTGCTGCTGCATCAGCTGGCGTCCCACGCCACCGCGGCTGCGCCGTCGTCCAAGCGCTGCACGCTCGCGCCGTCGGTCGTCTTGGGCTCGCGGAACCGGATCCACGGCTTGGGCTTGGTGGCGTCGACCACGACCTCCGCCAGATACCAGCCCCCCTTGTCGTGCACCGCCACCCGCAGCTTCGCCGGCGGTAGCTTCTGGACGCCGTTGTCGCCCCAGAAACCGATGCCGTTCCTGCAGTCTCCGGGATGCAGGGAGATCGCCGTCACCGCTGCGGCGCCGTTGGTGAGCTGCCCGAAGTACCGCATCTCTTCCTCGTCTTCCGTGTCAGGCGTCAGAGCTGTCTGGAGTGCTTTCGCGGTCGCCTCGTCGTACACGCCGCTCGTCGGCACGCCCGCAGAGCGCTGGAACGTCTTGACCGCAGTGGTGGTTTCGTCTCCGTAGTCGCCGTCCGCGCCGTATTGAGAGAGCCGTCTCCCCGCCTTGAGCAGCGCGTACTGGAGGTCACGGACTTGGTCGCCGGAGTCACCCGCACGCAGCGTCGCCGCTGGCGCGTTCCCCGACCACTTGTAAGGCTTGTCCGCCCCGTAAGCCGGCCGGCCGAACCCCGCGATGCTGGATGCGCTGCGGACACGCCGCACACACCGGTCACCGGAGTTGCCCTCGATGCAGACCACACGACCGCCGCCGAGGACCTGCTCGATGACACCGACGTGGTCGATCGCACCGATCGAATTCGTCTCGCCCCAGTCGAAGAACACCACATCGCCGGGCTTGGCGTTGTTCAGGTTTTCGACGGTGCCGGCGTACCAGCGGCCGATCTTCCGGAAGTCCTCGGCATGGGCGACGGTGTAGGCGCGATCCCCTGCCGGGCAAACCGCGGCATGGTTGCCAGACCTCACCGACCAGTACGTGACCGCTGCGTCGCACCAGGCAAAGTTGCCCGAGTAGGCGGCGCCGTTGCGTTCACGGAACCAGGCTTGGATGTGGTTCGGCTCACCGAGCCCGAGGGATCTGCGGGCCTCGGCCAGCATCGCGGCGGCGCCAGGCATTAGCGCTCCCCTCGAAAGATTCCGTCGTCGTCCGGCTCCCCGTAGAGCTCGCGCAGCACCTGCACCTCGTCGGGATCGGTCGGCCGCTGACTGTCGGGATGAGTGTCGACACGGTCCAGGAAGTCGTGCTCGGGAACGAGATCGGTCATTGCTCCTCCAGATCGTCGGTGTTCCGTCGGCCCATCAACGCAGGGTCGACACCAGCGAGAACGAGTTGCCGACGCAGCTCACCGACCGTGCGTTCCAACTCCGACACCTGGCGGCGGAGTTCGTGTATCTGGTTTCGGAGGGTGTTCGAGGTGTCCTGCTCCCGCGCCAGCTGCTCATTTAGCCGGTCCAGTTGCTCCTGCAGGCGTTCAAGCTGCTTCTCCAACTGGCCCAGCGCGGATTCGTAGACGGACTTGGCTCGTTCGTAGGCCGCGGCATCGACTTTTGTGCGTTCCAGTTCTGCGGTCTGCTCAGCGGCGCGCTCGGTTGCCTCAGAGTTGATCCGCTGCACCTTCACCGACTGGCGGTACAGCAGCACGGCGGTCAGAATCGGAACGAAGCCGAGAGTGAGCTGAGTCCATAGCTGCGGGTTCAACCCTCACCCCCGGTTGCGCAGGAGGCCCGTGAACGACACCTCGCCCGCGGCGTTCCGCCAGATCGACAAGGTCAGGTCGACCCCGAAGGTGTGGCCGTTGCGGTGCAGCCCGGTCAGCTGCAGCATCCGCCCCGACAGGTCACTGGCACCGGTGGCCACCGCACGACGAAACCCGGCCCGGTGCTGGTCCCTCAGTTCCGGCGGGATCAAGATGGTCAACGGCTGGCCGGCCGCCTCGGTGGCGCTCCACCCGAACATGTGGGCGGCTGCGGCGTTCCACGACACGATGCAGCCGTCGGCGTCCGCTGAGATCACCGCTTCTTCGGAGGTGATGTCGCGGTCCCGTATCCGCTGGGGAAGCGGTTCGGGCCAGGAGGCGATGACGCCGACGAGGCCGGCGAACACGGCCCAGATCGATACGCTCACATAGCCGCGGGGTACCTCGCCGGTGCCCCAGCCGATCAGCGCCAGCAGCGCCCATCCGACCTTGATGCCGATCGCTGCGGCGAATCCCGCCGAGTCGCGCCGCAGGAACGCCGACACCAGGCAGCACATCCCGATCGCGGTCCACAGAATGCCCCAGGCGGCCAGCGGCATCATGGTCGCCGCGAACTTGTAGATCGCCACCCCGCGGATGTCCGGGCTGGAGGAGATCATCGACAGGCCGTAGACCAGGTCGATGAACGCGAACACCAGCAATGCGGCACCGCGGCGTCCGATCCGGGCCTTGATGGGTTCGAACAGGTGGCAGCGGCACCAACCGGATATGAGTCTGGGCAGCAGTGGTGTCGCCTTCACCCGGGCACCCTTCTATCCGGCGGTCGTTTCGACGGTTCTGGCCATCAGGTGGCGGTGCTGCTGATGGTGGCGTCCTGCAGGCTCCCGTCGACCAGGGCCTTGATCCCCGAATACGGGGGCTGGCCGTCCCGGGACGGCACGATCACCTTGACTTGGGCGATGCGTGCCTCACCGGTCACCCCGGTCGGTGCCTCGAACTTGACCTGCGCGACCTTGGCGATCAGTGCTGCGCCGGCCAGCGGCGCCTCGAACTTGACCTGCGCGACGCGCGCGACCGGGTCCTCGGTCGAGGTGTAGGTGTACGTCGCGATCGCGCCCGCATAGGTGGACGCCGACGACAGCGTCAACGTGCCCTGCTGCGCCCCTACCGCGTTGACGTACTTGTGGACGACCTGCAACGCCCGGTCCGTGGACCCCGCAGTGGTCTCCACCTTCGCGCCGCCGGTCCACCCGCCCGGGATGGTGACGGTCCGGCCGGTGCCGAACCCGAACACGCTGTACAGCAGTTCCAGGGCTTGGCCGGTGGTGGCGGTCGTCCCGGTCGACAGGCTCGTCGACGAGCCCGGCGCGTTCGTCGCGGTCTCATCCAGCGGCGAGGCGTCCACATCGTCGAACACATCGGCCTGCAGGCACCAGCGGGCCCGCGACGCCGACAACGTCACAGTGATCGTGTCACCCGAGTCCAGGGCCGTGGTGACACGGCCACGGATCACCCCGACCACCAGGGTCGTGCCAGCCAGCACGACCGCGTCCGGGGTGGTGGTGTAGGTGTTGCCGCTCGAGTCGACCACCGACGACACCGTCGGGATCGTGCCCGCCGGCGCGTCCCAGCACGCACCGATCAGAATCGTCGCACCAACGGCAACATCGTCGGTCAGGGTGATCGCGACAGCGGTGGCCGAGGAGTTCTGGGTGGCGGTGCCGACAGTGCCGAGGTGAGGCATCCAGGACGCTCCCGGTCAGGTGAGGGACGGCGAGAACGTCACGTTCAGGTCGGCGTAGTCGCTGATGGCGTTGGCTTCGCCGCTGGTCAGGGTGTGTGTGAACGTCTGGAAGCTGCCCGTCAGCGTGTCTGTCCAGGACGCGACCGTGGTACTGCCCTGCTTGAGGGTGACTGCCATCGATCCGGATGAGGCGCCGGCGGCGTAGCAGCTGCGGTAAGTGACCTTGTGCCCGGTCGCCGACAGCGGATCCACCATCGCCGCCACCCCGACCTGGACGACACCGTCGTCGGAGATCTGCGCGTAGGAGGTGTCGACGTTCTCGGCGAGCCGCGCGTAGACGCCGCTGCCTCCGCCGGGCGCCGGGACGCCTTCGGCGTCGGTGATGGTCAGGTCCGACACCGGCCGCGACACCTGCGTCGACGACGCGGGAGACAACGCCACAGTCCACATCGCCGCTTTGGTGGACGCCGCGGTGGCGACTAGTGCTTCACCGCCGTAGGTGCCGACGGTCGCGGCGCCCTTGTCCTGCAGCGTCGCTGTGACGTGCCCGGACGGCGCGGAGTTGAACCCGACGCTGTCGAGGCGTTTGGTGTAGCCGGTCGCGGTCCCCCACCCCTCGGCCACACTGTTGGACTGGGCGCAGGCGATCACGACCCGCGTTTCGTCCAGAGCGGTTTCGACGGTCGGGGTGACGTGGGAGGCGGTGCTCACCGACTCCGACAAACCCGCCGAGACGTTGACCGGGGTGACCGGGTCACACCCGGAGTAGGCCGCCAGCAGCGCACACGATTTACCGGTGCCCGGCGTCGACAACGCGACGCTGCCGCCGGCGTCGCCGGACTGTGCGACCCGCACCCACAACGCGCCGAACAGGTTGCTGCCGACTCTGCGGGAGTCGAGCAAGTTCCAGCCCGCCGGGGTCGCCCAGTCGTTCGCGGCGACCCCGGCGTCGTTCTGGCCGCCGACCAGGACCATGACGTCACCGGCCTGCACCCCGGAGGGGATGCTGATGTTGAGGCTGCCCGTGGTGACGTGGGCCTCGCTGCCCGCACGGTACGCGATCGCCACAGAGCCAACCTCCTAGAGGACGAACTGGGTGTAGTCGGTGTAGTAGGCGGCGGACGCGGCCTTTGCGGCGGTGATCCACGCCGTGTTGCTGCCCGGTGTCGGGTTGGAGATCGGCCCGGCGGTGTTGAACCAGCACGCGAACGCAGCTTTGGAGTGGCCACCCGCCGCGGTCGACGTCAGATAGGTCACCTGGTCGTTGAGCCACGACACGTCCTGGGAACCGGTGTTGCCGTAGCCGATCTCCGGGACGCACCACGGGATGCCCTTGGAGCGGGCGAACGCCACCCCCGGTCCCCACAGCGACTCGCCCGAGCCGACGTGGGAGTAGCCGTCCAGGCCGTAGCAGTCGACCAGGCCGTCACCGGGCCACATGTCGGCGTACGTCGTCCCAGGGCTGGGGTTGGTGCCGGCCCAGGTGGTGACGCATTGGAAGGTGTACAGGTGCGGCCAGCCCTCGGTTTTGACCTGCTGGGTCAGCTGACAGAACCGAGCGAAGCCCGCCTTGTAGGTGGCGAGGCTGAACACGCCGTCCTTGATCTTCCCGTCCGGCTCGTGCCAGATCGTGACCCACGCCAGATGAGTCGGCGGGATGCTCCGCAGAAACGCCAGAATCTGCCCGTCCAGAGAACCGTTGGCCACACTGGACATGGTGGGTTTGCCTGACCACGCCGACGCCCGCACCCCGACATCGACACCGGCGTTGCAAGCGGCCCACGACGCCGGCATGCCGGCGGCGGCGGGCTGGTAGGACCGGCGGATCGTCAACGGCCCGAACTGCGCGTTCATCGCCTCGAAATCGCTACCGGACAGGTTGACGGGGCAGGCGCCCCACAGAATGGCGTTGCGGTTCCCGACCGGCCCCCCGCCGCCGCCCGGGTCGGGCCCGGGGCCGCCGCCCGGCAGCACACCCGGACCGCCCTGCAACGGCAGCAGCCGCAACCCCGACGCCGCGAAAACCTGCGCGTACCTCATCAGGTGACCGGCGTCGGGTTGATCCACAGGTCGACGCCATCGACCATCCCAGTACCGCCGCCGATCGACGGCGCCGTCGGCCCAATCCACAAATACGTGCGCGAATCGTCAGGGCGTTCCGGCCACGACGACGTCCCCGCGTCATAGCGGACCGTCCCGACACTGTTACTGAGCAGCGATACCGTCTCCTGCAAAGACTGCACTGTGGCTCGCAGGTCGGTGACCACATCGCCCGCGTCGATCGCGGTGACCGCGCGGCGCTCGCCCCCCGCCTCGGCATACATTCGCGTGACGCCATCTGGACCCCAGAACTGCGGCAGCGCCCCATCCGCAGTAGTCGTCACCGTGGTGATCGGGGTGTTCGACAGGTCCAGCAGATCGGTGTACTGAGTGCCTGCCGCCGCAGCGTTGTAGAACGACACGACGACGCCCGGCGCCAGCACCGTCTGGAACCCATCCACGTCTCCGACGGTCACCGCGTCGCCCGGAACGACGACGTAGTCGCCGATCCCGCCGAACAACTGTCTCGCCACGAGGCCACTCCAGGATCAGGGGATGAAGGTGAAGGTCTGCCGCAAGTGCCGGCCGACGGGCACGTCTTTGTCCACAGCGCCGCACCAGATCGTCCCGTCGGGTTTGACCTGCAGCCGTGCCGTGATCCCGCCCGCCGATCCGGCGCCGGCGAACTGGGCAGAGAAGTAGTTGAAGTTGGCTGCGCGCATAGCGGTGGGGAGTGTCGCGATCTGAGATCCGTCGGGGTCGGCGACGCCCAGGCTCGACCCGGCCCGGGTCACCTCAATCCGCACGGCAACGGTCGCGCCTACCTTGCGGGCCGTGATGCCACCCGCGGACGTCCACTGGGTGGTCCAGTCGATCGGCAGGCTCACCCAGCCGGTGTCGTCGTCGGTGACCTGCGTCCAGGTGGCGCCGTTGCTTTGGAACACCCTGTTGGTTTCGATCTCGACACCGACCCGCGGCGGCCACGCCGCCAGTAGCGACCCAGTCCGCGCAGCAGAGGTGAACCCGCCGCCGAGCCAGTACCGCTCGTCGACCAGTCCCGACAGTGACCCGTTGCTGTTGGAGGTCCATCGGCAGACTGAGAGGTCCCAGATGCCGGTCGGCGAGATCACCTTGGTCAACGCTGGCGGTGTCGAAGCGCCGGGCGTGCCCTGCAAAACTGCGGGCACGATGAACGCAGCGGCGTCGCTTGCTTGTGAGCGGTCCAGCCGCATCACCAGCCGGTCGATGCGGTTCTGCGCGCTGGCAGTCGGCACCGCCGTGGAACGCGGCGCGAACACCGGCTTGTAGAACCCGCGAACCAGCGCGGCGCCTTCGGTGAAACCCACGGTTCGCGCGCCTGAGTTCAGGGACGGGTTGATGCCGTAGTAGATGCCGTCCAGCTGCGCGCTGGTGAAGTAGGACTCCCAGCCGACAATGTCGGTGATCTGGTTGGTGCCCGCGATCGGGAAGGTCTCATCGGCCATAGGCGCACGCGTCCTCTCACTGCAGGCGAACAGATGGCCGGTCGGTCAGGCCGTGACAGAGCCGCGCAGCGCGCGTTCCACGGCGCGCAGCCGGGCGGACAACTTCGCGGAGATGGTCTGGTCGGTGGCGTCATCGCCGACACCGATCGTCGGCGTGACGGTCTCGGTGTAGGTGTCGCCGGTCGCGTCCGCGACGAGCTGGGCCTTGGTGACCACATCGGAGTAGGTCACGCCGTCACGGACGTCGAGGGTGACCTTGTCGCCGACCAGGTAGCCCTGGATCCCGGCGTCGAGGTCATCATCGCCGAACCGCAGGTTGGGCAAGTCGACGACAGTCACCGAGATTTTCACCTGGCCGGCGCCGGACGCGAGCGCTTCGTTGCCCGCGGTGGTGACGTCGGCGGCGGTGTCGACGCTGGACTGGTCGGAGTACACCTCTACGCGCCGCCACGGGTTGTTGTAGCCGTTCCCGTTGGCTTGGGTGAAGGTGGTGCCGGTGACTTTGGACTGCAGCAGGACCGCGTTGCCGGTCGGGGCCGTCACCGACAGGCTCGACTCCGGCAAGTTCCCCAGACTCTTGGAAAACACAGCTTGTTCGGTGAGGTCTCGTGGGAGGTACACGTCGAACACCGGCCCGCTCGCCCCGAGCGCGATCTGTACCCCTATCGGCGATTGCAGGTCGATGGCGCGGGCCATGTCCATCAGCGACTGCTGCACCGTCGTGGTCTGCGTGCCGGTCGTCGCAGCCGGGTCGGGCGGCACGACCTTGTAGGTCACTGACCCGCCACGGGCCAGATCAGCGGCGATGGTGAGCGGCACTCGGCGGTCGGTGTCCGCCGCGGTCACCAGATTCGCCGCCACGATCGTCTTGATGACCGTCTCCGCGGCGCCGGTGTAGGTGGTCGTGGTGACGGTCTGAGACGCCCACGTAGCGGCCGGGTTGGGATAGGCGACGCGGTTGGCCAGCACCGACAGCATGTCCGCACCGATCAGCGTCAGCGTCTCGACAGCGCGGCCGTCGGTGAGGGTTTCCTTGCGGTCCCAGTCCTCGGCGACCAGCGGCACCTCATACACGCCGTTCCAGTTCACCAAGATCCCGACCGGCAGCAGGTCACCGTTCCCATCGAGTTGGATCAGTTCCCAGTTGCGTGCGTCAGCGGGCATCTCGAGCGTGAACGAACCGACGTGGTTGTGGGCGATGGTGACGTCGACCTTGTCGAACACGACCGGGCGTCCCCGCTGGAACGTGGTGAGGTCGAGCGACTCAACCGAGACCGTCATCGGCTAGGCCCGCAGCCATCGACGCCGGAACACCATCTCGATCTTTGAACCCGGTCCGGTCCCGGAGATTTCGAGGCTGAGTGTGTTGCTGCCAGGGATCAGCGTCCACAGATCCCGCGGGTTGTTCTTCACCAGGTCGCCCCACCGGGACACGCCGTCCTGGTCGATCGCGGACTGCTGTGCCGGACGAGTATCGACGGTGATGGTCTCGTCGCCATCGAGCGCCGTGTCCAAGGTGAACTCTCGACCGGTCGTGACGTTGGTCAGCGTGGGGGTGCCGGGTCCGTGGATCGTCCAGATCGGGTAGGCGTCGGCGTTGCCGTCGTTGACGACCGTGGTCTCCCCCAGCGTGCTCGCGGGCGACAGCAGGACCGGCGGCATCGGAGGGATCCCGCCGCTGACCGGCGGCGCCGCGAACACCAGCGGACCTACCACGTCCAGGTCACTGAACAGCGGGTCAAGGCCGGACTCGAAGGTGAGCGCGTAGTTGGTGGACCATTGGTAGGCGTCTTGTGAGCCTTCGGTCTCGGCCTGTTCCGGCCCAGAGGTACAGAACACCTCGATTTGCCGGACCTTCCCCGCCGGCCGGGCCAGCAGCAGTCGGCCCGGTGCGGGGACGCCAGCGCGTTCGGTCCACAGCGCGAACGCCAACCGGTCAATGCGGTCTAGGAGGGCGGCCTGCGAGTCCTCATCGAACACGTGCAGGCCGATGACGATCTGCCGTTTCGCGGGGCCGTAGGCTTGCGGCAGCGACCCGCCACCGGCCAGCGCACTGTCGGTGTAGGACGCAGGCGGCGACCCGATCCCCGTCACCGCGGTCACCACACATCCCGACAGTGGGTTAGACCAGTCCCACTGTGTGCCGTCTGGGTCGATGTAGGTGACTTGGAGGGGTGAGCGCAGCCCGGCCAGGTCGGGAACCTGCGTCGGCTGGGTGAGGTGTCTAGCGACCAGCGGCATCGGCTACCCCCACTCCCGCTGTCACCGGCGGCGCCCGGTCCGGTCCTTGTGCGCTGCCTGCACCTGCATCGCGGTGAACGCCGCCCGTACCTGCGCCTCGTGTGTCGCCTTGGTCAGGCCGTCCAGGTGCGCGTGGTAGTGCGCGCCGCCTGCACCAGGTCCGCCTTGCTCGATCGCCTGGAGTTGCGCGTCGGTCAGCACCGCCTCGGGTCGGCGGGTCGCGTTGAGGACCGTGGTCAGTCCCGGTTGCAGCCAGCCACCCGAGTCGAACAGCGTCGGTCGTGCCAGTTGGGCGTACATGCGCAGGAACGGGTCACGGCGGTCCGCCGGATCAAGGTTGCGTTCCTGGAATACGTGCAGGTCTCTGGTGGAGACGACGCCGCCGGTGGCGAACTTGGGCCGCAAGACTGCTGTCTGCCCGCCACGCACATACCGGTTGACCTTCGGGCCCTGGTTACCGCCGATGGTCATGTAGCCGCCAGCGGCCTTGCTCTCGATGATGTTGACGTGTCCGTCACCGCGATAGGTCGCCAGGTCCCCGGGACGGCCAGCAGAGATCGGGACGTGCTGCATCTTGGAGTTGAACACCGCGACCGATGCGGTCGGCGCCCCCGGGTACTTCTTGGTGGCGTGCGCGTCCTCGATGGCCTTGGACGCGAACAGAGCGCACCAGGGCGTCCCTGCCGGCCAGCCGTAATACCTGGTGAACGGGTTGTCGTTGTCGCGGCCGCGGTCGTCACCGACTCCCAAGTATTTCTTGGCCGCAGCGACCACGCCGGTGGCGTCACCGCCGAGCTTGGGGTCGATGGCCTTCTTCAGCCACCCGATGAACCCGTCGATCATCCGCCGCGGCATCCGGGTCATGGCCTTCACCCAGTTGGAGTCGCCAGCGAGCTCGGTGAGCTGCCCAAGGATCGGGTCCAAGATTTTGCGGGCGGCGAAGCTGGCGCCCTTGGACAGCAGGTCCGATGCGCCGCGCACCACCAGGTTCTTGGCGCCGCCGACGGCGTCCTTGATCCTGCCGACGATGCCGCCGAGCGCGAAGTGCGGGCCGCCGCTCTGGGTCAGGAACCGGGCGGCGGCGCTCGTACCGCCCGAGGAGGCGGCCGCGTTGAGCCCGTGGATGAACGCAGGGCCGAGCGCGCGGGTGGCGTCGGGCCTGATCCACGCCTCGCCTGGGGACACCGCGGCGAGCATGGTGTCGCGGCCGGGCGCATACCCCGGCAGCACCCCGTACGCGCCGGCTGGGACGACACCGCCTGCGGCGAAGTGCAGTTCCGGCAGCGTCGGGAGCTTGACCAGCCCTGCGACGGTGTTCCAGGCGGCGCGGATGCCCTTGTTGTAGACCGATTCGACGACGAACTGAACCGGCTTCTTGGTCTTGTCCTTGAGCCCGTCCCAGACCCGGCCGATGGCGTCCACTGCGGTCTTGAACGCGTCACGGATCTTGCCGACACCGGTCTTCAGCGCATCGAACGTGGGTCGGATGTGCGAATTCCATGCCGTCTTGATGACAGACGACACGGTCGACCACACCGGCTTGACGATCTTGTCGCGGAAGAACGTGAACGCCGGGCCCAACGTCACCCTAAAGTGGGCGACGACGGCATTGAAAATGGCCTTGATGATCGTCCACGCGGTATTGATCGCGAACTTGATGCCGTTCCACGCCGGCACGACGGCGTTGCGCCACAGCCACGTCATGACCGCGCCGAGCTGTGCGAGCCGCGTGCGGAGCAGCGCCAGCAGTGGCTGGATGAGCTGCCAGCCCTTCTGCACCGCGCCACGGATGCCGTTCCATGCCGGGACGAACACGCTGTTCCACAGCGCCATGACGACGGTCTTGATGATGTGGAACTGGATCAGCAGCGGCGCGATGACAGCGGTGAAGAGGACCGCGAAGAGGATCTTCCCGGCGAGCACGATACCCGCAAACGCGATCTTGATGATGTTCCAGACGAACATCGCGGCGGTGCCGAGCCAGCGGATCGCAACACCGATGGCGGTGAAGATCGGCTGAATGAGGCTCGCGGCCCATGTCACGACCGTGACGACGGTGCGCAGGACGGGCAGGAACAGCTGAAGCAGAACCGCGACGATCTTGACGACGATTCGGATGATCAGCCGTAGCGGCGGAATCAGGTAGCCGATCAGCATCGCGGCGAGCTTCACGAACGCCACAACCAGCGGCAGGATCGCAATCAGGATCTGCCCGAGCAGCGGGACCAGCGGCAGCAATTCCGGAAGCAGTGACGCGATCCCGACGACGACCTGCTGCAGCGGCGACGCGATCTGCGCCAGCGCGGTGACCAGCGCCCCGGCGAGGGACGCAGCGACTTGAGCGATCACGTTGATGATCGGAGTGAGGATCGGCATCAGCCCGTTCACCAGGGACGCGATGAACTGCCCCAGCACCGGCAGGACCGGCGCGAGCGCCTGCAGGATCTTGGCGATCGCGCCGACCAGCAGACCTACGACCGGCACCAGCGCGGCGATGGCGGGTTGCAGACCAGCCAGCAGCGCCGAGATGACCGGTGCTAGCCCTGCGATGACCTGCCCGAGGACCGGGACGATCGCCAGCAGGATCGGCTTCAGTCCATTGATCAGTTGGACCAGCAGCGGCGCTAGTGCCTGCACCAACTGAGTCACGACCGGCGCCAGCGCGGTCAGCACAGCCGACAGGGCAGGGCCGAGCGCCGCGAAGACCGACTGGATGGCCGGTGCCGCCGTCCGCAGCACGTTGGCGATGTTGGCGGCCAAAGAGCGGACGAACTCCAGCACGGGTGCCATCACCGGCGCCAGCGCCGCGAACAGGGAGCCGATCAGTGACCCGAGCGCCGAGAACGCCTGCACCATGATCGGTATGGCGGCGGTGAACTGGCCGACGAACTGCTGGAACGCGGCGTTGGAGGTGAGACCGGTGGTGAACGCGGCGAACCGCTCCATCACCGTATTCAGCACCTGCAGGAACGCCATGCCGATCGGCATGAATCCCTGAGCGATCCCGGCGAAGGCCTTCAGGAGATTCCCTGCCAGGGTGCCCAGCGCCACAATCGCCGGGCCGACCGACTGCCCCATGAACGTCGAGAACTGTGTCCAGAACGGCGACCGCGCGGCGGCACTGGCGCGGTCAAGGAGCTCCCCGACGCCTGCGGCCGCCCCCTTCACCAACGGCGTAAACGCCGGTAGTAGCTGCTTGAGGAGAGAAATGCCCTTGATCAGAACTGGGATGACGTCGGGCTGCAGCGACCGCGACCACTCGTTGAAGACCTGAGTGAGCCCCTTCCACGCGGTCGCGAGTTGCTGCTCCAGCGCCGTCAGCTTGATCATCTGGCCGGTGAGGGCGGCGCCACTGGACGCGGCTTGGGCGTTGGCCTGCGCCAGAGCGCGGCGAGCAGAGGCGATCTGGTCGGCGGACTGCTGGTCAACGCGTGCGACGTTGGCTCGAGCGTTGGCCAGAGAACGTTCGGCGTCAGCGATGCGCCGGTTGGCCTCAGCGAGCCGCTCCCGCGCGCCGCGAACCTGCTCCGAGCCCTCCACGCCGGCCTTGGCGGCCTTGGCCTCGTCCTCCTTGAGGCGCCGTAGCTGCAACTGCTGCTCTTTGAGCCGCTGCACCGCCTGCTTGTAGTTGATCTCGGCTTGGCGAGCCTGCAGATCTGCGGCCTTTTTCTGATCCTTGGCGGCCTTGACCGCCGCTTGCGCCGCAGCGACATTCGCGGCGGCCTGCGCCTTGGCCTGGTCGGTGGCGGCGGGGTCGGCAGCGACCGCCTGCTGGGCCGCCTGCGCCTTAGCCAGGTCGTCCTGCGCGGCGGCAACCTGGGCGTTGGCGGCCGCGACTGCGGCGGCCATCTGCTCCCACGCCGCACGCGCCTGTTCGATCTGCAGCTGCTGCTCTTGGACCGCCAGCCCAGCCGAGATGACCTGGTTGCGCATGTCCTGCAACGCCCGGCGAGCATCCAGCCTGGCCTGAGTGAGGGCACGCTGCGCCGACACCGCAGACAACTGCGCTGACGCGAGCTGCTGCTCGGCCTGACGGACCTGGTCGACAGCTTGTGCGTGTGCGTGCGCGGCGTTGCGGACAGCTGAGGCGAGTTGCTGCTGCGCGGACGCGAGCGCGAACGCTCGAGCCTGCGCCTGCGCCGCCGCGCCAGCAGACGCCTGAGTGGCCTGGGTCTGCTGCTGGGTGGCCTGCCGGATCCGCGAGATCGCAGGTATCGCCACCGCGCCGAGCGCACCGAACCCCACCGCGGCCGCCGACAACGGCCCGACCAGCCCGATGATGCCCGCGCCGATGCCGGCGAGTGCCGGAGCCGACAGCAACCCAAGTGTGATCAGTGCCTGGCGCAGTGCGCCGATCGACGCCATCGAGTTGCCGGTGTCGACATCGATGTTGATGGAGCGGCGGTTGTCGATGCTGCGGACCGCGCCGTTCATCGCGGCGATACGGGCCAGCGCCGCAGCAATGTCAGCGTCGAACTGGATGTTGACGCGGCGGCCGTCCAGGCGCCCGAGGATCTGTTCCAGGAACGTCAGCTGGGTGACGGCGCCTTGCACATCAACATCGACGGTGATCTTGATGACGGTCCGGTCGAGTTGACGGGCTCTGGCATGCAGTTCGGCCAGTTGCACAGCGGCCGGTCCGGTGTCGGCGTCGACCTTGATAGTGACCTTGCGGCCATCGAGTCCCTCGACGGCGCGGTTGAGTGCCGCCAAGCGAGTCGCCGTCGTCCCCGCGTCCAGACGCACCTGGATCGGGTTGAGCTTCTCCTTGATTCCCTTCTGGAGTTCGCTGCCCCACTCCTGGCCGATCCGGACCATCTGCGGCGCCATGGACCGCAGCTCACGCTTGACCGTGTTATGGAAACCACGCAGGTCAGGCCGTACAGAGATGAACGCGCCGCCGACTTCGACCGCCACGGCCCACCTCCGCCCGTGGTCAGCCGTCGGGTGTCTGGCGGGCTTTCACCCGGTCCACAAGCGCCTGATGGCTGAGGTAGCGCTGCTTGCGGCGGACCCGCTGCAAAGCGGTCACCGGCCGCGGGTACGGCTTGGGTTTGTGCGGCTTGCCGTTGTTCGCCTTGACCGTCACGGCCAGCAGCGCCGCGATGAGGTCGCGGAGTTCGGCGAGCACCTGCACTTCCGGGCCGAACTCGGTCAGCGGCGGCGGGCCCAGTTCTGGCTGCGGCTTGTCGGCGAGCTCGGCCGCCAGCTCCTCGTCCTGCGCGACCGCCGAGTGGTAGGCCGAGGTGCGCGGCAGGTGTTCGAGGTAGTCCAGGACCGCGTCGGCGGACAATGAGCCGCGGAAGAAATCGAGCAGGTCGACGCCATACCGCCACTGCAGGTCAGCGCGGATCGCGTCGCCGTACCGGTCGATCAGGTCCGCGACCTGCGCTACTTTCCCAGGCCGAAGTGCTTGAGCATGTCGTTCATCAGCGGCTGCAGCATCGCGCCGGGATCATGACCGATGACCTCCATCAGGCCCGGGTACTGGTCCTTGGCCAGGATCTGCAGCTGCTGGCGGATGTCGGTGATGTCGTTGAGGTCGATGACCTCGTCGACCGTCGGCATCTTGATGACGATGCTGGTGACCTCGTCGACGACGATCTCGAAGTCGGGCTTGACGGCTTCGTTGCGGTACTTCTCGAGAAGGTACTTGCGGGTAGGCATGCGGCGGGCCTCTTCTGCTTAGCGGGAACTGGACTTGGGTTGGCGGACGTCGGTGGTGGGGGTGGCCTTCTTGCGCGGCTGGGTGACCTTCGTCCACCCGGCATGCTTGAGCTGCACCTCACGGGCGGGCGTGGAGGCGGTCTGTTCGGTGGAGCCGTCCGGGCTGCGATACACCGGGTAGGCAGACGCCATGGCCGAAGTCCTCCTTCAGGCGTGGGGTGGCGGGCGTGGATGCCGCGGCGGCCGGGGCCCGCCAGCGCTTGCCGGCCGCCGCGACGATCAGCTACCGAGCGCGTCGAAGCCCATCGCGTCCAGCCGCGACGCCCAACCGGGGCCGCCGAAGATGTACTTCTCGCTGTAGCCCAGCACCGGGTCCTGGTAGGACGTGAGCGTCACCGACCAGGTGACCGGGTCGTCGTCAGAGCTTTGGTAGGTCTGCTCGTCGAAGTCGGTCACGCGGGCCCGCGGCAGGAACCGCGCGACGTAGTACTCACCGTCGTCGGTCAGATCCACCGCCAGCGCCAACACCCGGTAGTACCGGAAAGCCGGCCGCGCCGGCTTCTCGATCGACAGCTCACCGGAGGTGGTGTCGGGCACGTTGGTGGTCATGTCGGCGCCGGTGTACAGCCCGATCGTGGCCTTCTTGGTCTCCAGGCACGCGATCTGCAGCGTGGTGACGTCAGAGTTGACGTCCGAGCGCAGCGGCTCCACCGACCCCCACCCGGTGATGTCGCTGGTGTCGACGTCGCGGCCGAACTGGGCGCCGTCATCGGAAGTCCAGCCGACGTCCTCGTAGTTGGCGGGCAGCGCAGCCAGCAGCTTGTCGGACGAGTCGGTGAGGGTGGTGATGGCCGTCGCCGAGGACGGCGCGATGAACACCGACCCCTGCAGGGCCTTGAAGATCAGCGCGGCGTTCCGCTGCTGAAGATCGTCGTAGGCAACACCAGCCACGATCAATCCCTTTCTGTGCGGGACACGAAATGCGCCCCGCTTGCGGGGCTGGACAGGCTGGCGGGCCTGGACGAGAGGAAGTCAGCGGCGGCGCACGCTGACCCGGTAGGTGGTGGACACCACCCGGTAGTGGTCGGGATCGGGTCCGGGAACCTCCTGCGGGCCGACCTCGGTGGCGGCGCGGTCCAGCACGCCGTCCGCGGTCGCAGACGGGCCACTGATCAACCGTTGCCGGATCGTCTCGGCCAACGCCTTGGCGCCCGACAGATCCGCGGCGTATACACGCACGTCGACCCGGGCGATGTCGGTGACCTGGTCATCGGCGCCGCCGATGCGCCGCACCCGGATGAACGGCAAATCGTCCTGCAGAGTGGTGGAGGTTTCCGCGCCGACCTCTCCGAGGTCGTCGACAACGGCAGCGATGATGCGCTCAGCACTAGGGAACGAGGCCAGCACCGGCACCGCTACGCGCCGTTCTCGATGATGTCGGCGACGATGCCGAGCGTGCGGTAGTCGTCCTGGAACTCCACCGCCAGGGCGTGGTCGGAGTCGTTGTACAGGTAGCCGGCGGCCCGGTCGGACCAGCGCCCAGAACCACGACTCGCGGAGGTGACCCGGAACGACGCGGCGTAGTCACCGGTGTCGCGTGGTGCGATCACCTCGGCGTACTGCCTGCCGCGCTGCGCCTCACCGGACAGCATCGCCTGCATGCCGCGGGACCGCATGATCCGGCCGAGGCCCGGAATGTTGGGTTCGTAGCGGACCGTCTGCCCGGCCATGGGCGCTCACCCCTCCACATCGCGGAGCTCGAGTTCGTAGTGATGCGGCCCCGCCGGCGTGTGGTGCAGGGCAGGGCGGCCTTCCACGGCATAGGTGCGGCCTTCGAACCTGATGCGGTCGGTGGCCCGTACGTCCACGGCGGCAGGCATGAACAGGCGGGCAACAACGTCCACGGTGTCGGCGGCGATCTGCTGTTCGGAGGAGGAGACCGGTTGCCAAAAACACCCGGACACGGCCGTTTCGGTGCCGCCGGCGACGGTGTCGCCCCACCGGTCACGGCCAGCCGGGTGGATCACGGTCACGGTGTGCGGGCCGAGCATCTACCGGCCGACTCTGGTCGTGGTGGCGGTGCGGCGGTACCGGTCCAGCACCTTGCGGTCCTCGGCGGACATCACCACGCCCAGGCCGCCACTGGCGCTGTCAAGGCGGTAGCTGTAGGACCCGATCGTCTCCGACACCACTCCCCCCGCCGTGGTGGGTGAGGTGAGCGTCCGCAGCGCCATCCCGCACACCACGCTCAGCACATCGCCGGGCACAGTGGCGTAGCCGTGCGAGTAGGTGACGCGGTAGGTGCCGGGGTAACCGTCCTCGTCGTCCCACCACGCCTCGGGCAGGTTGATGACGAAGCCTCCGGAACCAACGCGGATCGTTTCGATGCCGTCGAACATCCAGTCGACGACGGCGAAATCGGGCAGCGCGTCGGATCCGCCGACCGCGATCACGTGGGTGATGTCGATGACCGGCCGCTGCGGAAGCGTGATCTTCCCGCTGATGGCGGGCAGCGTGATCTCCTCGTCCTCGGTCAGGGAGAATGCCTGGCCGGTGTAGGCGCGCACCAACGCTGAAGCGTCGTCCAGCAACGCGTCAATGCGGGCTTCTTCTGCAGCGGTGAGGGCGCGGCCCAGCCGGGCCTCCAGGTCAGCTTGGGACGCGAGCGCGGACACGCAGCCTCCTTCGCGCCAGGGCTTCCACCTCACTGCACCACCGGTCGAGATCGGCGGCAGGATCGAGTTCTGCGGCGCGGGCGAGCGCCTTGCGGGACGCGGGACGCCACGACCGGCCATCCAGCAGTTTGCGGAGAGCCACCGCCCACGCGTCCACGTCCTCGCGGTCACAGAAGGTCCCGGCGGCGCCGAGGGACTCCCGCAGACCGGGTGTCGGGTGCGCGATGACCGGAATGCCGCTGCACATCGCTTCCGCACCGACCCGGCCCCACGATTCGTGCGCCGACGGCATCAGCAGCACCCGCGTTCGGGCGTACACCTGGTCACGCATCAGATGCGGGGCCACATGGTCCACGATGTCGACATTGGGGAGATCATCAGGGCCGTGGGGCGTGATCTGGACGCCGTAGCCGCCACGCACACCCAGAAACTGGCGGCCGGGGAACCGTTCGGCCAGGGCGTAGAACACCTCCGCGCCCTTGTCCTCACTGAGGTTGACCAGGGTGACGGCATCGCCTGGGGTGGTTCGGTAATCGTTGAGTTGTACCGGCGGCCGCACCACGATCGACCGCACACACAACTCGCCGAGCCGGTCGGCCACATGCCCGGAGTTGAACACCGTCAGCGCCGCCGGGCGTTTACGCAACGCGGACTCAGTGAACGCACCGGCGTTGTGGGCGATCTGCACGACCGGGATGCCGCGGATGTCTCCGAGCGCCAGCGGCCTGCTGGCCGACTCCACATGCGCGACGATCACGTCGCTGTCGTCGACGAACCGGAATGGGTCGGCCTTACCGGTGCGGGGCCACACCCGTACCCCATCGACCTCATAGGGGTCCCCGTCGGCCGCCGACAACACCACATCGGCGGCGTGGCCGCGGGAGACCAGGGCACGCAGCAGAGCGTGCGTCATGATCCACGAACCGACGCCGCGGGGCGGATAGTCGGGAATCATCGCCAGAACACGCACACCCGTCCCCCGGTTGCCGTCAGGCGGCGGAGCGCCGCGAAGAACACTCCGCCGCCCGGCGGACACCAAGGCCACCAGGGTCAGACGGAACCGGCGACGTTGTCGGCGGTGGTCGCCTGGATCACACCGAACGGGAACCGGGTGTTGGCGTTGCTGTTCAGGACCGTCACCGGGTTGGAGGTGGCGTAGGCGACTCGCATCGTGACGCGCAGCGCCACCGAGTCCTGCTGCATCAGGTTCAGCACGACCGCGCCGTCACCGTCGGAGATGACACCCTGATCGAACATCTTCCAGGTGATGTCCTGACGCATCCCGATGATCGCCTTGGTCCAGTCACCAGCGATCAGTTCGGCCTCGTCGGCGTCCCACGCGCCGTTGTTGACCTCCGAGACCGGGTAGCCGTACAGGCGGCCAGGCCCGCCGGCTTCCTGCAGGTTCGGCTGGTACAGCGGCACGCCCTGCTCGGAGCGCATCGCGACCAGCTTCCACGTCAGTCCGGGCCGCGACGCGAACCCGTTGACCGCGAAACCGTCCTTGGCGATCGTCTCACCAAGCTCCGCGACGTCCACGCCGAAGTCCACCGCGGTACCGGCCTGGACTGCGTTGCCGGCCGCGACCGCCGACGGGTAGATCGCGGCGGGCCAACTGGAGGGCTTGTCGACACCGAACAGCGCCGCCGCGTCGATCTTGGCGCCCATCGCTTCGACGATGCGGGGGCGGACCTCGTCCCAGATCGGGACCTGGGAGTCGTCGAGGTAGGCCTCGGGGATCGGCACGATCACCGCGAGCTCCTCGGCCACCAGCGACACGTTCTTCCAGTCCACCGAGCTGGTCTGCTTCATGCCGGTGTCACCCGACACCCAGTACGCCATCGGCAGCACGTCCAGAACCGGCTGCCGCTGCGACTTGGTCGACATCTGCACTCGGCCGGCCCGCTGCAGCATGAACGACTGCGTCGGCATCTCCTGCAGGATCTGCGACGACACCGGCACCGGGATCAGCGGGTCATCGGACGAGTCCCGGGTGATCGAGGAGTTGTAGGTCGGCACGGGGCTACCTCACTTTCAGGCATGCAGCTGCCCCGGGCCCCGTGCGACAGGTGTCCGGTGCTGCGTGTCGGTTAGGGTGCGCGGCCCGCTAGGCGGCGGATCCACACGTTCGGGTCCTCGGGCTCAGCCGAGGCGGGTTTGCCGCCGGGGGTCAGAGACTCCACCGGCCTCGCCGAGGCAGGGGCCGGCTTCGTTTCGACAGCAGACGGGGACGGCGCGGCCGCGGCGAGCTTCTGCGCGAGAAGCTTGGCTCTCGCGTCGATCTCCTCCTCAGTTCCATCGCCGAGAAGATCGATCAGGTCAGGGGGTAGGTCATGGGCGACCGCGGCCATCAACCGGGCGTTCGCCACCCGGGTAGTGGTGAGTTCGGACTCATACCGCTGCGCCGCTTCCTGCGCCTTCTGCAGTTCGGTCTTCTGCGAATCCTCGAACGCTGAAAGCCGCTCACGCAGCGTCTTGAGTTCCCGCTCCGCCGCGCGGCGGGCCTGCCGTTCGCTCGTCAGGGCGCGGCGGCCGTTGTCGCCGAGCTTGTCCTCGTCAGTGGTGGCCGACTCGGGTTGCGCCGCGGTGTCGCTACCGGCCGCAGCGTCAGGGGTGGTCTGCGTCGCCGCGACGGCGAGCATCTGTTGTGCCTGATCGTCCTCGGTCGCCGAGGGGATGACGGTCGTCGGTTCAGACGGCTGGGACGTCGCGTCCTGGCTCATCGGTTGTTCCTTCCGGTTGGTGCGGCCACGTCGCGTGGGCACACCGATGTCCCGGGCCGCGGGGATGCGGTCCGGGAAGTCGAAGAGAGTGGAGCGCTCGAGTGAAGGTCAGCCGGCGTTGGATTCAGCGGCTGACTGGAACTGGTCGCGGTTCTCCCAGTAGCGGCGCCACGCGTTCACCGCGTTGTTGCCGGAGTGGCCTTGGGTTTCGCGGAGCCACTGGTCGTACAGATCCTCTGCGGCGCGCAGGTGCGGGTCATCGGGGTCAAAGACGGGGATGGCGGTGCAGCCGCACTGGTCGTGCCACTTGAACTGGCCTTCACCGGTGAACTGATCGTTCTTCGCCCGTCCCGCAGTCTGTTCAGACCGGTACACCGCGCCGCGGGAGGCGAGCATCGCGCACCACGAGCAGGGGTCCGCGTCGGGGACGCGCAGCCACCCGATCGCTTCGTCATCGGCGTCAGCAGAGTCCCGGATGACCTCGCGGCCGCCCTCGAGCGTCAGCGTCGTCGCCGACCCGGCAAGGTTGACCGCCATGGTGTCGACGGCGCGGTCGGGGGTTTGGCCGGCCCGCAACGCGCGCTTGTACGATGCGATTCCTGTCGCGTTCAGGTTCGCGTCCAGCCTGTCCGCGTCCAGGTCCTCGGGCTGGGCAGGGGCGATGCGCTCCAACTCCGCCCACGCCTGCGTCTCGCTCAGATCGTCCAACCCCAGGGCGTCCGCCAGATCCTCCAACTCCGCCGCCGGCTCAAGCGGAGTCGAAGAACGTCGACTGGCCTGAGGCGCCGACTTGAGCACCTCCCGCGCCGGTGGCCGCCGTGTCTCAGGGAGTTTCGCTGTGGCTTCGGGACGCAGGTGCGGTGCCTGCTGTGGGTTCAGCGACACCCACCGAAGGTCCACGTAGTAGCGCGCCGCCAAGTCCGCAGACAGTTGTCGCCTCGCCCGGATCAGCGACTCCAACTGCATCTTCGTCGCCGCCCACGAGGCGCCCGCCTCGCCGGGCGTGAACACTTGACGGACCAGCAGAATCAGATCGCGGGTCAACGTCATCGCCAGCCGCCGCTGCCGCGCGATGTACGCCGCAGTCACCGCAGCGGCGACCTGGTCAACCTGCGACGCCATCGAACTCCGGCACCACAGGCGCCTCGTCCAGCGCCGCAATCGCGGCAGTCTGCTTGTCGATACGGGCGTTCAACTGCCCGAGCGCGTCACCCTTCTCCGCAGCGGCCTTCCACCGCTCAACATCCTGCTGAGTGACGTTCGGGATCCGCTCCCACAGCACCTCAGGAGGCACTCCCAGCATCTGCACCAGCTTCCCGAGCGCATCGACCGTCTGCGCCAGCGACCGCGACTCGGTGTCACGCCACACCACCTGCGCCGAGGTGTCACGCCACCCAGCCTCGTCGCCCGCGGCCAGCGACGACAGCCGAAGCGTCTGCTCGTGCGACTCGCCCGTCGTCGACTTGCGTTCCGCGACCTTGGAGTTCAGGCCGTCGCGGGCGGCGTTCAAAGCTTCGGCGGACAGGTTCGCCATCTGACCGAGCAGGTTGTGCGGCGGGGTCTGCGACACCGTCGCCACATGCCGGATCGTCTCCTCGGCGCTCTGGAGATACCCCGACAGATCCGTCTGCCCGAACTCACCGAACTTGGTATCCGGGTCCTCTGCCGTCCACAGTCGATCCACCGCCGCTTGAAATGGAGCCCTCGGCCGGCCTTCCTCGTCCTCCACGACCATGCCGCTGACCCACCGCTGCCGGAACGCCGCGAACTGCTCGGCCATCATCCGGCCGAACGTCGTCGAGTTGAGCTGGTCCTGCATGTCGAACAGCGGCTCGACCTCACCGGTCACACACTCGTCGCCGTCCAGGTCATCGCCGTTGAGGTACCGGACGACCGGGCACACCCCGAGACCGTGTTCAGCAACCGCGCCGTCCCCCTCGTCAAGGAGCAGACGCGAACCGGGCTTCCCGTCGCCCACCAGCCGGAACCGGGACTCCTCGTCGTACAGGTACACGACCTGCTGCGTCTTGCCGTTCGGGAGGTTCTCGGTCTTGACCTCGATCGCGTACAGCGGCCACTCGTCCTCGACGGGGTCGCTGTAGAACGCCGTCATCCGCTGCGGCGACTTCGGGGTGATCACCGGCATCGGCTGGTCCGCGAGCTGGCCGGGAAGCACCAGCGTGTAGGCGAGCCCGTACTTGAGGGTGGCGCGGTGCAAGCCGTGCTGACGGCCGTCCATCCGATTGGCCTGCCAGTACTTCCACGCCTTGGCGTTCTTCTCAGTGCGCTCGGGCCGGTACCCGTCCACGAAGAGGCTTTGTGCGACCACCGTGACCACGAGCGGCAAAATGTTGACCTTCGCCCGTTTGATCAGCCACCGGTACTCCTGCCTGGCGCCCTTCGGCACATACACCGAGTCCTGGCGGCCACGCATGTACGCAGCGACCTTCCTCAACCGTGGCTGCTCATCCGCACGCAACGCCAACAGCCGCTTCGCCGTGTCAGGGGCTTCACGTTCCGACAGCGCCACGGCACCCCCTCGGCTGGGTCACTAGAACCCGTAGACGCGGCCGGTTCGGGTCTTCTTCGTTGTCCGCTTCGCCCACTCCGGCGACGCCAGCACCACCCGGCGGACCATGCGGGCACCGATCACGCACACCGCCGCGTCAACCTTCAACGGCGACCGCGGCGACTCCTTGCCGATCGACACTCCGTACCGGTTCGGGCGGCGCCGCGCATTCGCGACGTGACGCGCCACCACCGACGACCCATCATGAGTGAACTGCCGGTCAGTGATGTCTGAATGGCACGCCTCGGCAGCCAGCGTGAAGTCGTGCGTGCGGGCCCGCATATCCCACGCGACCGGGCCGGCATTGCGGCCCCGCGGGTTGGCCGCCACCAGCAGCCGGTCACCGTACAGGTCCGGCCACGTCGTGTGGACAAACGATTCCCACTCGCGGACGTCGGCGAAGAACGCCACCGGGCGCCACCGCTCAAACGCCCGCGCCACCGCGGCATCGACCTCACGGACCGGCACCACATCGTCGGGGTTGTTCGGGTCCGGCTCCCACACACCGGCGTCGAACACGTGCCCCGTTTCGATGTCGCAACCGATGAGCGCCGTCGCGTCCAGGCTCTTGGACCCGTCGAAGAACAGCCCGATCTCGGCGCCATCCGCAACCACCACGCTCGGGTTTGCGCAGGCAGCCCACTCCTGCGGCGTCACCCACGCATCCGTCGCCGCCGCAACCTGGTTCAGGTAGAAGCGGCGCGCCTCCCCCGGGTCGGTCGCCGGATCCCAATAGTCCTGCAGGATCCGCTCAAGATTCACATGCCCGCCGTTGACGTCAGCCGAGTCGCCATACGAGACCCGCAGCCCAGCCATCAACGACTCACGGTCCGCAGGGTTGGTGTCCGGTGGCGCCTCACGATGATCGAACAAGATCCCGTCGTCGCCCTTCAAACGCCCCTCGGTCTGCTGCTGCCACGCCTGATACGACTTCTCCGCAACACTGTCCAGACCCGGCACCCACGCGTTGGGCGTCTCCACCGACGACCCGTTCACCTTCGCCAAGTTCCGGCGAATCGACGCCGCCAGGTTCAGGCCGCCGTTCGACTTCACCCACGACTCGGTTTGATCCATCGCCGCGAACACTGGCCGAAACCCCTCACGGGAAACTGCCGACGACGTCGTGTACTCGATCCGGCCGCGAGGAGTGTTGACGAACGTCTCCATCGGCTCGATGTCGTACTCGTCGTACACCGGCCCGTTGCGGGCCATCTCCAGCAGCGGATCCCACGTGTTCGTCGTCTGGTCCTCGCTGACCGCGACAACCTGCGCCTTCGCCTTGAACCCCAGCGACGTCCACGGCCGCGCCACCGGTTCCCCGTCAGCGTCCCAACCGTCCATGACCACATCGCCGAGCGTCTCCAGCAGACACATCGCACCCAGCAGCGGCGACTTCCCGTGCCCCTTCGGCCGACACAACACAGCTCGCCGGATCCGGCGAGCGTTCACCAGTGCCCTGCCCCGGACCGCCGGCCCCTCGAACCGCGGGTCGACCGTGTAGAAATCCAGCACGAACTGCGCCTGCTCCGGGGTGAACACCAGCGGCTGACCCGCCGCCGGCCCATCCGGCACGATCAACATCTCGGCGAACCAGTCCAGCGCGTAGTAGCCGAGAGTCGGCAACTCTCCCGGATACTCTGGGCCGCGCCAGGGCACTACTCGCCCCCGGACGCCTTCCCCGCCGGCAGCACTCGCAGCTTCCCGTACCGCTCACGCGCCGACGCGCCAGCCTTCGCAGCCCGCTTCTCATCCTTCTCATCAGCGTCTGCGAACACCATCCGCAACCTCGCGCGGTCCTCCGGCGTCGCCCCGTACTTCGCCACCCGCAGCCGCACCTCAGCAGCCAGCGTCCACTGCCCCTTCGACCACATCGCGTGATGCATCAACGCCGTATCCAGCAGAAAAGACCAGTCCGTTGCCGTGAACGTGTCCGCCTGCGCCGACCGGCCCCACATCGCCCACCACTCGCGGGTCCGCTCATGCCAATCGACGTCGTCGGGAAGCTCCGGCTGATCAGCGCGCTCGAACCGCAACACCGTCTGACCGACCTGATCCTTGTTCGTCCGCGCCCGCCGATCAGCCGGCTTCGGGGCAGGACCACGACCAGCCACAGAGCGTCACCACCCCTCTGGGATCGAAGGCCCCAGACCTGTAGCCAGCCTCCGGAGCAGTACGCTTGCGGTCTACCCAGAAAATGATCTTGGGGGTCATGCGGGAGGGGTCACACAGCGTGATGGTCAACCGATCAGGAGGAGTTGCTCGCCACCACCGCGGTCGCTCTTGATGCTGTTGCAGAGGAAGTGTGCGCACTGGACGTTGGCGGGTTCATGTGTGCCGTCGTCGTTGAGCGGGATGATGTGATCGAGCACAGGAGCCTTGGGGTGTGGCACAACCGCACGCTGGTTGACCTTGCGGTGGCATAGCTGGCAAATCCATTTGTCCCGCTCGAAGATCCTGGCGCGGTAGACGTCGGACACGTAGGCGTTCTTCTTGCGGGCACGGCGTCTGGCCTTGGAGTCCGAACGTGCGCATGAGCGCGAGCAGTAGCGGTTCGCTGGTTGGTCACTCACGAACGGATCGTCGCAGCGCCTACATTGGCCGGCATACCAGCGGCGTTGCGGGGCTGGCACGAGCCATACACGCCGCCTGGTCCACCACGGTTGTGGCCTCCAGACCTCAAGCTCCTTGGTGCAACGCGCCGCCCTCATGCACCTTGCGGAGCAGTAGCGGGAGGTGGCGCTGGCGTTGGTCCACGTGACGCCGCACTCTAGGCAGACGTGTTCGTAACTCCGCGACCTGTTGGTGCATCTCACCGAGCAGAAGCGGGCCTTCTTGTTCCTGGTCCGCCAAGTCTCGCCGCACGCCTCGCAGGTACGTTCGTAGGTGAAGGTGTGGCTGTAGTACTGCCCGGTCGCCGCCTTGTGCTTCCGCTGGAACGCCCTCTGGTCTGCGTTGAAGCATGCCCTGCAGCTTGAACGACGACCATCCGGTTTCCGCTTGTCTCGGTGGAAGCTTTCAAGCGGCTTGGCTTCTCCACACTTGGTACACGTCTTCATGTGGAACTCCCGGGAAGCGGAAGCCCCGAGCCGGGAGACTCGGGGCTTCCTACCTGCGGGGATCAATCCGCAGGGTGTCTTGAACTTTGCGGTTCAGGTCATCAAGCCAGGATGTTGTTCGGGAGGCCGACGGCGTGGGATGCGTCTAGCTGCGGCGGCCTTCCCGCCTTGGCTGGATGAACGTGCCCTGTGGTGTGGGCCGCACAGGGCTCTGAGATTGGCTTCGTCGTGGTCGTCCGGGTCGCCGATGTGATCGACGTCGGTTGCCGGGGTGGTGCATCGTTGCCCGTTGACGATCGCCGTGCAGGTGTGGCCGTCCCGTTTGAGGACGCCAGCACGGATCTTGGCCCAGCCCTTGGGGAGCGGCGTTGTGCGTCCAGATCGACGGCCGTAGGGCACTGCGGATCAGCCGTTGCCCTTGGCGTCGCGCTCTTGACCTGGCCGCACGCCGAGGGCTCGTACGTGCAAGTTCGAACAGAGCCCCTTGATCGCTCGCTCAGACAGCTTGCCGTCGACTGCCTTGGTGATGGCGATGACGCACCTGTCGAAGTCGCCGGCGACGCCCCAGTTGATGACCTTGGCTCCGGCGCCGTGTGCCCAGTACTCCATGAGGCGTTGAGTGCCGGGGCGGGCTTCGCCGGTGGGGTTGGTGTCGGCCATGGGTCAGCCTCCTTGGTGGAGCTCGGTGGCTGCGAGCGTCGCTTGGGCTTGTGCCAGTGCGGTGAGGGCGTCGAGGAGGATGTAGCGGCCGTTGTGGTCACGGGCCTGTTCGGGCTCGAACGGGTAGAGGTTCTCGTTGATCTCGCGTGCCAGGTCGTCGCGCGCCTTGGTATAGGCCGCAGCGAGCAGTTCCGCGGTGCGGCGCAGGGCGTCGTGTGGTGTCTCTGGGCGCGCGACGATCGGCATCGGCGAGTTACCGTCCGAAGGTGGTGCCGCCCGTGTCGCCGGTGTTGGTGCCGGGCGTCTCGGTGGAGGTGCCGGTGTCGTCGCCCGTACCAGGACCGGGCTGCTCGGCAGCGGGGTTCTCGGCGTCCAGCCCCTCAAGGGCGGCGACCTTCGCCTCCAGGGCGCTGAAGTCGAGTTCGGGCGGCGCCTGGTCCTTCAGGTCCTGGATGTCCTGGCGGATGCCGGTGAGAGCGGTGTCGATGCGGGCGACGATGGCGTCGAGGTCAGCCTGGTTTGCCATGATCTTGTCTGCCTTCCGGTGCAGGTGGTTCAGGGATCGGGTGAGGTCTTCGAGGAGGCGGCGGGTGGAGGGTCTGCGGTGGCGGCACATCGTGGTCCACCTCCAGCCGAGGATCATGGTTACCCGCCGGTGGAGAGAGTTGACTTTGCGCAGGTCACAGAGCCCGTGATCAGGGACCGCATGGCGTCGGGGTCGTGCTGTGCCTGGTGGTAGCGGTACACCAGCGCGAAGTTCGCGGTGTACTGGTCGCCTTCCTTTTGCGCGCCCTCGTGGTGCAGGGCGTACACGCGGCCCTCATGCCGGACCGGCTCCGCGCCGAGGAGACAGGTATGGGCGGCGTACCAGGCTGCATCCTCGCCGCCCCACCCGAGAAACCGTTCGTCCTGGCCGCCATGCCGCCACCAGGTGTCGGGCCTGACGACGTAGATTCCTGAGCAGGCTCCGTCCACGACCAGGTGGCGGCAATCCTCGAGTGGCATGCCGGCCAAGAACTGGCTGGTGCCGGCCTGGCGGAGCGACCGGTACTCGGTGTACGGCAGATGCACGACATCGCTGGTGGCGGCCGCTTCGATCGCGGCGCGCAGCGGTCCCGGTTCGGGAAGCGTGTCGGCGTCACCGAGAACCACGACGTCGAATCCGGCGGCCTCCGCCAATCTGACTGCTTGGTTGCGGCAACCGGCCAAGCAGAAGGGTTCGTGGATGGTGTCGACGTCGATGACCGTGGCGTTCGGCAGGAGTTCGCGGTAGCGGGCCGCCGTGAGGTCGTGGGCGTAGACGCGGTGCGGCTGCGGCCGCCACGGAATCCCGACCAGGACGCGAGGCATCACGCCTGAGTCTCTGCGGGCTCGATGTCGGCTTCGAAAGTGTGGATCGTCATGCCGTTGCCCGACTTGATGACAGCGCCGTCCGATGTCTCGATCGTGTCGAGTTCACCGGTGTACCGCAGGTCCAGGACAGAGCCGCGGTGGGCAGCGGTCTTGCGGGCTGGGCCTTCGGCGTCTGATGGAGGAGTGCCCTCAACGACCGTGACGCTGATCTGCAGGCGGCGAGACATCAGCGCTTCCCCGCGATCGCTCGGCGTCCGTACGGCTTGAACTTGGCCGTACGGATGATCTGTTCTGCAGTATTAAGTCCGCCAGGTTGGTTGCGGGCAGCGGCGATAGTGGCTGTGACCTGCTCTCGCACCTCAGCGGAGTCCGGTGCTGGGTCGGGGCGGCGGAACTCGTAGCCGTTGAGGGTGCGGCGGATCAGGACGGTGTCGCCGAACTCCTGGCGTACCCGCTCGACCGGCCAGCCGAGGTAGTCCACTGCTAGGTCGGCCGGGTACGGGCACCATGGGCCTGCCAACACCCGAGCGTTGTTGGTGGTGGTGTTATGCATCGCCACTCGCCTCCACCGACGCGACGCAGAAGCCGTAGCGAGTGCGCTGCTGCGTGACGTTCTGCGCGAGTGCAGCCGTTGCCTCCAGCGGCCAGCTTCCTTCCTGAACTGATGAGGCGGTCACTTCAACGGCTCCGCCGCTGATGCGTCCGCGGTCGCCGGGCTTGGTGGCGATGCCGCCGCGGCAGGTCCAGTCCACAGTCCATGAGTGGTGCCGTCGGCGGAGCTTGGGCCGGCCAAGTTCGCAGCGTTGAAGTTTCAGGGTGACGGTGTAGTCATCTCCATGCGGGAGACGAACCGTCGCGTCGACGGGGCCGTCGACGTCGGTGTACCAGTACTGCCTCTGTCCGAACGCCTTCGCCAGTGGGTCAAGGCTCACCGAGCCCTGCTGCCAGCACGGATCCTCCTTCGACCAACTGTCGCGTTTGGCCCACAGCTTCCACGTGAGCCGCCTGAGCGACACGTCGACGCCGACGACGCGGGAGTCGTAGCCGGTCGAGTTCAGGCGACGCTGGATGCCTCTACCGAGCTTTTCGCTGTGGAGATAGAGCGCGCCAAGCGGGTTGAGGCGCACGTGCCCAGCGAGAGGTTGCTCGCTACCAGCGTTGCCGACCTTCATCTCGACGGACGCGCCATCGAAGCTTGGGCCGATGATGATCTGTCCGCCGAACACCCATGTCGGGTTCGTGGGCCATGAGCCAGGCGGCGAGAACGCCGGCTCGTTCGAGAGGCCGTCGCCGTCGAAGAGGCTTTTCAGGGTTTCGGGCGTCCCGGGTGGTGTCGGCTTCCAGCCACCGGTGTAGGAGACGCCGATGTCCCATCGGGCTGGGTCGAGGTTGCCTTGCGGTTCGGGGCGTTCGCCGCAGCGGCTGCAGGTCACCCAGCGGGCCACATGTCCCCGCTCGCCCGGCGATCCACAGCCGTCCACGGTGGGTTGATGGCCGAAAGTGCGGCACAACACCAGCGGACGAGGCAGGTCGCGAATCCAGAAGCCCCGATTGACCAGCTGGCCCTTGCTCGGGTGGCCTTCCTGCGTGCGGTAGTTGACGCTGAACCTGTGCATTCGTGCACCTCAAAGCGATATGGAGTGGGTTGGTCCCGGCCTGTGTCCAGCACCACCCACTCCAAGAGCGGCAGACACAGACCGGGAGATCAGGAGCGTCGCCGATACGACCATGCAGCCCAGGCCACCGTCGCAATCAGCGCCACCACCAGTACGACGTTCAACACTGCGAGCGTCGGCTCGGGCGGCAACCGATTGATGATGAGTACGAACAAGATCCCGGCGGTTACGAGAAGTGCCGTCCGTACTGGTCGCTGTCTGGGTGACCCCATCAGTATCCGGAGCCGACGCGTTGGTGGCCGACGTGCTCCACCCTCGGCGGGTCTGAACGTCTCCCCCAGTACGCGCTACGCGCTTCAGGCATCCGCCACAGCAGTTGAGCGAACCGGGACTCCGACCACTGCCCCTCTGGCCAGTCCAGGTCGAAGGTGCGCTGCGGGATCACACACGGGTTGCCGGTGAAGCAGGCACGGTGCTCGATCCAGTGGTGTTCGCCGTCGGTGTGTTCGGTGAAGACCTGGCCTTGGACCTCAAGCGCCTCGATCAGCCCGCCGTGCTCGCGCTCGTTGTGGAACCACGCCTGCCGCAGCAACGCGATCTGCGTCAGATGCTGCTGCTGTTCCAGTACCTGAGCGAGGACATCCAGGTCGACATCGGCGTGGAGGACGAAATCCTCTTCCCAAAAAGCAAAGGCCTCGGCGTCCCAGTGGCGGGCCAGGGACCACACCATCTGCATCGCGCGCCAGTAGCCGTGCTCGCCCTCGATGTGCAGGATCTTGGCGTCGAACGGGCCGCCGGCGTACTCGTCGTCCAGCCACTGGCCGTAGACGTCGTCGCCGGAGTCATCGACGATCACCATGGAGTCGACGCCCGACAGGTGCTCAGTCAGCGACGAGATCGTCTTGGCGATGCATTCGGGGCGGCCGTTGGTGAGGACCAGGAGTGGGGCCGGCACGCTGCTCCCCTCCATGAAGACCCGCGTTCGTCAGACGCTGATCAGATGTGTCTCCTACGTTGGCTGTCGTGATGGACACATGGGGAAGTCGGGACGAACCAATTCTTCGGGCGATCGTCGAGCTGGCTGACGAGGGCGCGCCGCACATCATGCCTGGTCAGCTAGTTGAGCGAACTGGTATGGACGCTACCTCGGTCGCCCGCGCGTTGAACGCGCTCGCTCGCGAGGAACCGCCGTTCTTCCAGTTCGAAGACGTCGCCGAGCTTGGCGCGGATGGGACCAACATCCTGTTCGTGCATGGTCCGACCGGTCATGCCCGCCGGGCGGTCGGGGCGTGGCCGACTCCGGAGAAGCTCGCGGACAGGATCGTCGAAGGGTTGTTGCGGGAGGCGGACGCTACCGAGGACGAAGAGCAGGCTGGGCGGCTACGGCGGACCGCGAGCTGGTTCGGCAGCGCTGGCAGGGACATCCTCGTCAACGTCATCGCCTCGGGCATGGGCGGAGGGTGACAGCGGACGAACGAGAACTACGGTGCCTCGAGGATCTGTTCGGCCTCAGCCGACGCCTCAAAGCCGTGCGTGTCCGCAATCTTGCGAAGCGCCTCAGTCATCGTCGGGATCTCCGCAGCCGGGATCACATGCTCCCAGCCGCCATCAACCTCGACCGGCTTGCCATCGATCTGGACCGTGACCGGGTCGGTCTCGATGAGTTGATAGCCGTCCAGCGGGCAGCGTCCGCGCGTTCGGACACTGAAGTCGTACTGGCCGGGAAGAATGCCGCCTGCGTCGAAATTGGTCACAGGTCGCGTCCTTCGGTGAGTCGGTTCGTCGCCTTAGCCCACGACTCCCCTGGACGCTTCCGAGTGAACCTGCCAGGAGACAGCATCACCGGGATCAGGTCCGGGTCACCTGTGAAGGCAGGAAGGTGACCGCCGCGTATGCGGAGCAGCCAGTCCAGCAGCCTTCGACGCCGTCGCTGAGGAGGCTTGCTCATTTCCAGCCAGGATGTCTCAGCGAGGAACCGCTCCATCGGATCAATCACTGGGGTCACCGATCCAAATCTCCACCCGCTCGTGTTCGCGGATCGCTTCGATCAGTTCCTTTGCTCCCACTACCCCGCCGTCAGCGAGTCCCTCCAGGTACGGGACGAGTTCGGCTCCGACCTGTTCGGGTCCGTTCTTCGATGTCCCGCTCTCCCACAGGCGCTGCCCGAGCTTGTACTTCAGATCATCGTCTAGCCATTGGCCAGGTGGGATGTCCTTGGGTGCTGGGCGCCAGAACATGCTGAAGCTCACGGAATCATTGTCCCAGATGGGACGCTCGATCACATGTTGACTGGCTGCTGGGCGAGTGCTCGCTTCACGCCCTCTTCGATCGTTACCTTGGGCGTGTAGATCTCGTTGAGGCGTGTCGGGTCGCCCACGCGGTACGTCACTCCAGACGGCCTGTCAGCGAGGAACTCGAAGCGCGGCGCGTAGCCCGCCTCTACAGCGAACATCCGGGCCAGCTGCGCCATCGACGTACCGATGCCAGTGCAGATGTTGACGGGGCCGTCCACATCGTTGTCCACAGATGCGAGGACCGCGCCGACCACGTCGTCGATGTGGACCCAGTCGCGGACTTGTGTGCCGTCGCCCCAGACCGTGAACGGGTCCTCACGCGCCAGCGCCCGGATCCGGAACGCACCGAACGGGAAGTCGGCGCTTTGGTCTTCGCCATAGCCAGAGAAGGGGCGTACGACCGTCACAGCGCCGCCCTGGTCACGATAAAGCCGCGCGAGCCGCTCTCCCATGGCCTTCACCGCGCCATAGATCGCGTCGGGCTGCTCAGGATGGATAAGGGTGTCGTGTTCTCGAAGCGGATCCCTGTGACTCCCGTCCTGGAGACAGACCGGATAAGCCGCCGAGCTCGAGAAGTAGACGACTCTGCCCGGCTGTGTGCGGGCCGCCCACTGGAACAGGGCGCTGTCAAGTTCGAGGTTGCCTGCGCCGACCGTCAGCGGGCGACCGTCGATCGCGGACCTGTGCGGCGCCACCGCCGCGCAGTGGAACACGAGGTCGAACCTGCGGTGCCCGTCGCGGAAAAGATCGAGAGCGTCGCAGCCTTCGGCGATGTCGATCGCGGTGACGGTGTCGCCGCGGGCTTCGAGTGCGTCGGTGAGGCGCCGGCCAAGGAACCCCGCGGACCCGGTTACCAGCACGTTCACAGGCAGGTTTCTCCTTACACCAGCAGCGCGTCGTCGGGGATACGCGGCGTGCCGTCGGCGTTGAAGCCCTGACCAACGAACCGGCCCGGTGTACGCGGTGTCGGCCAGTCACGGAAGTCGGCTCGGACGTCGTCGGCCATCGGTGGCGAATCCGGGGAGGCGTGCACCATTGCATGGTCGATGAGCTGCTCGTAGACGTGGTCGCGGAGCCAGAACTGGTCCGCCAAGTAATGTTCGACCGGGCCTGGCTCGGCAGGCAGCAGATGGCGGATCCGGGCGGCGCCTGCTGCGGTGACGCCCCACAGGCCGGCGAGGATCGGCATGCCGTGCTTGGGATGGTCACGCATGATGTGCGCGTCGCGGCCCGAGTCGACCCACTCGGCAACCGCTGCGGCCTCGCGGTTGCAGGGGCGGGAGTCGCAGTCGCGGAACATCACCGCATCGAGGGCGCTGTCGAGGAGCGCCCGGAAGCGCCAGAAGGTCGACCACCAGTTCTCGGGTTCACGTACCAACTCGACCTCGGTGTCGCCGATGCTGGTGAGCTTGTCGAGCGTCGTGACCGGGATCGAAGCGCCGACATAGAATCGGCACGTCCAGCCGGAGTACAGGTCAGCGGCGATCTCAGCGTTGGCGACCGCGCCCGTCTGATAGAGGTCGCCTGGACCGAACAGGCTGAAGGCGATGGCCCTCAAAGCAGCGCCTTGAGCTTGGCCACATCCGCGTCGAAACCGGTTTCGAGCCAGTGTGCGTACGCCAGGCGGTCCCGCTCTGCGGCGTCGGGGTGGTTGACCTCGAGATAGCCGGCGTCGTCTTGGCTTTTTCCCGCTATCGGGTGCATGTGTTCGATCAGCACGTCCGGGAGATACCGGATTCGTTCGATCGCGTGGCCCAGGTCATACCAGCAATTGTCGATCCACAAATGGATCGGGCCTGGTGGGGCCATGTATCCGAGGGTGGTGATGATGTCGGACGTCATCGCGATCTCGGTCGGGAGGCGCTCCCCCATGTAGCCGTCGTCGCCGTACACCATCCCGGTGCCGAGGTCGTGCAGCGCTTCGAGGTAGCGGGCGTCCCAGTGGCTTGAGCGGGCGCGGTGGTCGTCGCCGAAGAACCCGATCGCGAAGTGGTGCGGTGCGCGGGAGATGGCGTGCTGGTTCAGTGTGCCTGCCAGGCGGAGCCGCGGCCCGACCGCCAGTTCGATGCCACGGTCTCCGCACACCTGCTGGTAGTCGGGGAGGGTGGGGTCATCGTCGTCCGCTGCGACCAGGAGCGCGGCGGCGTCGGTGGTCTCGGCTCGCAGCCATGCGTCGTGTAGGGCGGCGATGTTGTGGGGGCGGCCACGGGACGGGACGATGATCAGGAGTTCGGCGGGCATGGTCGCTCCTCACGTCACGTAGGCGTAAGCGAGCGGGCCGCCCTGCGTGGGAGCGTTCGCGGTGAACGGGAACGCGGGCGGAGTGGTCTGGCCGGTGTTGCTGCCTCCGACGCCGGGTGTGGCGCCGGCGAGGGCGACGTTGGCGGATCCGCCGCTGTGAATGGTCGGCATGGTGGTGGCGGTGACGACCAGCCCGAGGTAGTGCACACCCTCGTAGGTGGTGGCGTAGCTGGCGGCCGCGCCGGCCGCGGTCGTGGCGATCGACAGGGTCTTCGCCGAGTTCGATCCCCATGCGGTCGTGGTGTCGTTGCTGGTCACCGCCAGCATGACGCGGCTGTTGTTGAACAGCGCGAACCACTGGTTGGTGAGGGTCGCTCCGGCGGTCGTTCCCGTCACGAACGTGATCGCGGAGATCGTGAGGCCGGACGGCAGCCAGATCGGCACCAGGTACAGCGTCCCGGACGTGATCCCGGAGGAGCCGACACCGGAGTCCATGCGGGATCGGGTTTCGTACCGGCCGGAGGGCTGCATGGCGTCGCGGAGCAGCAGACCGCGGTCAGCGACGGC
Organism: Spirillospora sp. NPDC048911; assembly: GCF_043198015.1. Classification (NCBI taxonomy): domain Bacteria; kingdom Bacillati; phylum Actinomycetota; class Actinomycetes; order Streptosporangiales; family Thermomonosporaceae; genus Spirillospora; species Spirillospora sp. NPDC048911. The sequence goes on from NZ_JBICUD010000004.1 coordinate 629,948, forward strand.
GAGGGTTCGATCGGCTGTGAGGTCACCGCCCCCGGTCAGCAACGCTCCGGCGGTGATCTGCCGGGCGGTGGAGGGTACGCCGAGGTTGGTGCGTGCGGTGGCCGCCGATCCCAGGTCCGACAGGTTCGCGGACTTCTGGGCCGAGCCGGTCACCCGGGAGTCGTTGCCTTCGGTTGCGGTGCCCGCAGAGGTGCCGTAGGCGACGGCCAGACTTCGGTCTGCGGCCAAGGTGCCGCCGCCCGAAAGGCCTGTCCCGGCGGTGATCTGCCGTTCGGGTGGTACACCGCGGTGGCCGTGGTCGGACCGGGCGTACTTGCTGGACACGCCGACCTGGTTGAACTCGCCGGACGAGGTCGGGAAGTCGTCTTCGTCGGCGGGGTCAGGGACGTCGCCTCCGGCAGCACCGCCACCGGCGAAGGCGTAGGAACTGCTCACGACAGCCTCCCGACCATGACCGTGGGTGTCCCAGCGGAGATGAGCTTCACGCGGGTGTTACCGGGTCCTGCGACTGGCACGTCGACCGCGCTGATGGCGGCGGGCAGCGCCCAGCAGCCGTCGCCGCCCACCTCGGGAGCCGCAGCGGTGTTGATGTTGAAGTAGACCGCCGCTACACCATCAACGTTCAACACAGTGATCTTGTTGGCGTCGGCGCCGAGGACGACCTCGGTGACTTCATCGGCCACAAGAGTGACGTGCTGCGGGTCAGCCACCCTGCACCTCCAACTGATCGGACGCGGCCGGGTGGTCTCAAGTGGCGTGCACCATGCCTGGTTGGGAGCCCGGTCAGTTCCCCCCGGACCGGGCCGGGCTCCCAACGTGGTGCAGGCGAACGGGGGCGCAAGCCTGCACCAGGGGTTCCGCGCGACCGGCTAGGAGTGGCGCGCGCGGAAACACACCACCCGTCAACGCAGCAGATGGGGACCGGCTGCTCAAGGCGGTGTGAACTTGCGAAGGTCAGGCGGCCTTGGCTGGCCGACGGGACGGAGGCAGGTGGCGGCGGGACGTGCGCTTCGCTGAACCTGACGTTCGGATCGCGGCGTCGTAGGCCATTTTCTCGGCGGCGATGACGTCCATCCGCAAGTAGATTGGTCTGCGCGGTTGGCTGCCGTCGATGGGGGTCAGGTATCCGTTCCGTCGCCACGTGCTGATCGTTGACGGGGCTACGTCCATCGCCGCAGCGGCCTGCTTAGTGGTCCAGTACTCTTCGCCATCCGGGCCGACCATGGAACACCCCCGGACATGCGAAAACCCCCGGGCCAATGAGGCTCCGAGGGCATAGTTGTTCTTCCTGCGGACTAGTTTGGACCGCAGGCGCAAAGAACGCAAATCATGTCCGAAAGCCCGAGCGTTTCGAGATCTGCCAGGTCATCGCCTGACGGCTTCTTCCTCAGCGAGAGTCGCCAGTGCCCTCGCCGCCATCGACAGGATCTCGATCTGCGGGCGTGGCAACTTCGCGATCTCGGTGCGGGCGTGGTCGAACTCTCCTTGGAATGCCCAGCCCATCGCGGCCTGCGCGCCGAGGATGTGCCCGGCCTTGGTGAACGCGTCGCCGAGTTCGCGGCCAGCTTGCTCGAGCGCGTCCTGGAGTTGCTTCGCCCAGTCGGGCAGGTCATCGGCCACGTCGGATCCTGTTCTTTCGGCGGCGTGTGTAGTCGGCGCCGTTCACCTTGAGGGGCTTGGGGTTGGCGGCAGGGTTGCAGGCCCGGCAGCGAGCACGGTGTTTGCGGTAGCCGGAACCGTAAGTCTGTGGCGCCGTGGCTACGTGCATCGCTCGGGACGCTTGGAAGGCCTGCTTGCCGACAGCGCGGACCGTCATCTGAATGTGCTGGGGCCAGCCTCGCAGCATCTCCATGAATCTCGTCGTGTCGACGGTGATCGTGCACTTGATGTCCTCGCCTGAGAAGTCGATGCCATCGTCGGCAAGCAACGAGCCGATATCGGTCCACGCCGAAGAATCCAGTGATGTCCCGACTGGCGCTGTGAAGACGCGGCCTGGCGTCAGGGCGGGCGGTTCGGCAGACCAGCGCATCGCGTCTTTGCTCACCGCCCAGTCGCGGGAGGTGTAGCCGTCAATGGCTGCGTCGATCGCGGCGATCGTCTCATCCGGCTGGTTCACGGGCGGCCACCAAATCCGGCGACGCTGCTGTGCAGCACCTGCCGTCGCTGGCCCTCCTGCTGCGCCTCGCGGTCTCGTTTGCGCAGTTGAGCCTGCTCCTCCTCCACCATCAACGCGCTCAACCTCGACCCCAGATACTGTTCGCGGCACCGCATGCACTCGACATGGTCGGCGAGGCCGGCGGTGCCGTCGTGGCGGCGCAACGATCGTTCGTCGCACTCCCAGCAGGGGGTGATGAGGTCGTGGTGTTGGGGTGTGTGGCCGAGCATGCGCAGGCAGCGGTGGTGCAGCGCCAGGAGTTCGAGGCCGGCGTCGGCGCCGGTGAGGTTGGTGTTGTATTCGACCCAGCCTGCTTCGGGGTGGACGAGGCCGGTGGCGTCGAGTGGAAGGTGTTCGGCCTGGGTGAGGTCGCGGCGGCGGGACATGGGTTCGGCGGGTAGGCCGAGGAGAGTGTCGACGTGGCGGGCTAGGAGGACGCAGCCGGTTGTGGTGGCGGTGTCGGTGGTGGCTGCGGCGAGGTCGGAGAAGCCGGCGACGACGCGGACGCGTTCGTCCCATGACAGGACCACGGTGTTGATGTGGCGGAGGAGCGCGTCGACGGCGAGGTTGAGGATGACGGGTGCGGTTTTGCCGCCGCCTGACACTCGGGGCCCGTCCGAGCGGCTTTTGTCGCCGATCCGTGCTCTGAGTTCGCTGTAGAGGCCGGGGAGTTCGTCGAGGCAGTTGAGGACGTGGGTGCGGTCTGCGTCGCACAGGGCCCGGTAGGTCTGTGCTGGGACGGTGATGCGCTGGCCAGCCTCGACGGTGGTGGTGCGGGCGGCGCAGTGGTCGCCGCGAGCGCAGTCGTGCAGGCCGTCGTCGTCGACTTCGATCCTGCTGTAGGTCAGGTCGGTCATGGTCCCCCCTGCGGTGGTGCGCGTCAGCCTTTGACTTCGAGCTTCTTGATGCTGGACCGCCACGTCGCCGTAGCCTTGACGATCGTGGTCCCTGGAATCTCGGCTCCCCTGGCCTCCTCGACGAACGCCGCCAGCTCGTCGAGGGTCATGCCGTGCTTGGGGTCGGCGGCCTCAGCGGTGGTGGTCTTCTCGGTGCTCACGAGCTCTCCTTCGCGAACCGGTCGAGGACTGCGAGGGTGTCGACTGCCTGGTCGATGGCCTGAGCACGGTAGGACACGTTGATGGTCAGGTTGCAGAGTCGCCGCACCTCCGCGATGGCCGCTTCGGCCCTGCTGGCGCCGAGCCCTTTGGTCGCTTCCGCTCCGGCCCTGACGCCGTTGAGGTAGGTCCACGCCTTGCTGTAGGTGAACGATGAGGCGCTGGACGGGCCGACGTTGATCGAGTAGTAGCCGCTCATGGGCTTGCCGCCGACGACCCATGCTCCGTCGTAGAGCCGGATCGGTAGCCCGGTGTCGCAGGCGACCACAGCGGCCTGCCAGGCGAGCTTGGTGGCCTCGTCCCAGTCGGTGTCCAGGGGCGGCTCTACGACGCTGGAGCGGCCTTCCTGGACGCGGGTGACCTCGGGCAGCGGGATCTCCTTCACGCGGTCTCCTCGCGTTGGTCGAGGGCGGCGAGCAACTCCTTGGCGCGGGCGTGCTCGCAGGGCCAGTAGCCGAGGTTGTGTCCCTGGCACTGGCCGTGGTGGTCGTAGTAGCAGGGGCCTTCGTCCACGAGTTCGCGCAGCAGTGCCTCGGCCTTCTCGGCGCGCTCGCGCTCGGCGATCGCACCGTCCAGGATTCGCGCACAGTTCGTGCAGGACGTTTGCCAGTCGAGCGCGTTCTCCAGTTCAACAAGCCGGTCGAGTCTTGGTTGCACGAGGGGAACGACGGCGTGGGCGATCCCCTCGCCCCAGTTGGAGGCGAGTTTCTCTCGGTGGTCCTCCGGGCCCAGTTGCCAGGCGTCAATGGGGTAGGCGAGCGACCAGTTCTTGGCGGCTTCGGCGATGCGGTCGCGCAGGTCGTCGGTCATCGGGCCCTCCGCTTCTTGCGCGGCTTGCGCTTGGGTTTGGAGGTCACAGCCACCTCCGCCAGATAGCGCGGACCACACGCCGCAACTGCGTTGCCATCACCACGAGGCAGGCGAGTCCAAGCAGGAGCCAAATGAGGAGCCCGAGCAGGACGGCGACGTCATGGCCGGGGAAGGCGATCAGAAGCGTCCCGAGGACGAACAGGGATCCGGCGGCGACCAGCGCTGCAAGGCCGCCGCCAACGGCCCTGAGGGCGGAACGGACGGTCACGGCGCCTCACCTCCCGCGAGCCTGACGTCCTCGGCAGGCCAGTTCACCGGGTGCTCCCAGGACTGCGTGGTTCCGGCGACCGCGATGGTCGAATGGCAGAGACGTCCGCTGGAGTGGCGGCAGTCGTAGCGGGCCGCGGTGTGGGCGATCGCCGGGTGCCACCGACCGAGAGCATCGCGGATGAGCACGCGGTCCCTGGGTGAGATCACGGGCAACGTCATGTTCAACTCGACGTGCTGGCGGCGGCATCTCGGTTCCGGTGTGGTCATGGTGATGATGTGGCCCCGCAGGTCGGTCATGTCAGCTCCGGGGCGAAGATCCGCCGGGCGGCGGTGAGCGGATCGGTGCGGCAGGTCTCGGTGGCCAGGTCGGCGAGCACGAACGTCTCGCTCGCCCACTCGTCACAGGATCGGAACGGTGTGCTCGACGGTTCGATGGCGCGGGCGAGCATGTCTAGGGCGATCTCCCGCGCCTGGCGCAGCTGCTCATCGGTCATGCCATGTTCGCTGCGTCTGCGGGAGCGGCGGGCCAGCGCGGAGATGATCACGGCGCCTCACCTCGGGCAGGCTGCTGCGGAAACTCCTTGCCATAGCCGATGAACCGGTAGACGGCCTCGGGGCCGTCGCTGGCTTCGTAATCGATCTCGTACCAGGAGCGCGTGCCACCACGCAGGACCGTCCCGAGCGTCTGCGGATAGTCACTCGGTGTCGCGAAAGTCATGCATCTGACCTGGCCATCCATGGACCCGCCGCCGACGTAGCGCTTGTGGCCCTTGCATGCCTGGTTGGCGCAGGGTTCGTGACTGCTCATGCCTCACCTCCGCCGATGAGTGGGAACCGATCCGAATTGGCGATGCAGGCCCCGACGACGTCGCTCAGCACGACCGAGTCCGGCGGGATCTGAACCCTGGCGCCAGTCGCGAGGCTGCCACGCACATACCCCATGACAGCGGCCTCCTTGATCAGGCGCTGTTCCCTGGGGGTGAGCGTGTCCAGTGCTTCCGCGATCTCGCGGGCGTGTTCGCGGTCACGTGCGGCCAGGTAGCGGACCATGTCCTCCGGGATTTGGGCGGTCATGGCGACTCACCTCGGGCGATCACGGCGGCCTCCATGAGGTAGCCCGCGCGCACCTGGAGGTCGCGAGCGTCCTTGCCGCGCTTGTTGGACATCCCCTGTGCTCGGGTCGCGAGCGTGGCGGCCTCGGCCTGGATCTCCTGGGCGGCCTCGGCCCGCACTTGCCGCTTGTGCTCGGGCAGGACGGCGGCGAGGACAGGCCGGAGCTGCTCACGCTGATATCTCATCCCTGGGTGGGCCTCGAAGTCGCAGTACTCCTCGATGAGTTCGGCTCTGGCTTCGGGCACGCGGCGAGTGAGTTCGGCGCGCCACGCCAGGTTGAGCAGTTCATCAGGCACTTCGTCAGGCTTCATCGGTTCTTCGCCATCTGCACCGAGAACTCCTTGAGGGCGTCCCTCAGCAGTGGCCAGTCGGCTGGATGGATGCGTCCGCTCATGCCGCCCAGGTCGGTTTCGCTGACCGGCCACGAGACGATCACCTCAACGCCATCGCCCCCCATCAGGCCGTCAACCTCCGCCAGGAACGCGGGCATCCGGGCAGTCTGGACGAGGATCACGTTGACTTCGGCGAACCGGTCGACACCCGGCGCGGTGATGCTCACGGTCGTGAGGCTGTCAGTCACGGAATCTCCTTGATCTTGATCAGTAGCTGGAACCAGCCGGTGGGGGTAAGCGTGAGGAACGGGCCGTCGCGGTCAGCGGTGTCGCGGATTACCACCAGCCCGTGGCGCGGGCCTGCCTCGACGCAGGTCGCGGAACCTCCACAGCGGGTGCTCTTGCGCCACGGCGCCGGTTCACTCTCCGCCACTGCCACCGCGCCATTTCCCCGGCGGGCGCTCCTCGCCTCGCAGCCAGAACAGCGCCGGGTCCGACGCGATCCGCTCTCCCAGCGGCGTCGGCATCGCATCAGCCGGAACGAGCTCGAACAGCTCACGCGCTATGTCGCGGGCTTGGTCCACCCGGTGTGGTGGCGCATCCGCCGTGTCGGCCTCCGGGTGCCGGTCACAGGAGCATGAGGTCCCGCACCACTTACACGTTTTCCTGCACGATGCATGCATCTCGGGGTTGCCGTCGCGCTGTTCGTGCCAGCAGGCGGTCGACAGGTACACGTGGGCAGTCACACCGAATCCCGTTCTCTCGACGGATCCTGCATTTCGCGTCTGAAACTGAAGTCCTCAGGTCGCGACATCAGTCGCGGCCTCTCAGGTTTCCTAGACCGAGTCGGGCGAGCTTCGCCCAGATCTCCTCGTCACCCGGCTGCGGCCCGACGTCACGGCCACGGGCTATCTCCGCGGCCCGGCGCCACGCGGCAAGCTCGTCCTCCGGCACCGTCAGTGTGTGGATACGGACGTCCTCCGACTTGATCTCAGCCACCTGTGTTCTCCTCCGAGGGGTTGGTGAGCGAGGCCAGTGCCTCGCGGATTTCCGGGCGACGAACCTCCGCGAGATGGCAGGCACGTCGCTGTTGCGTTCGCAGCACTCCGCCACCGAGCACTCATCGGACTGGGTGAAGGCGAACACCGCCCCCGACATCTCCGAACACAGCGCCTCAGCGACAGCGTCCATTGCGGCCATCACCGCGTCGTCAAACGGCCTATCCGCGTGCCGGAGGAAGCTGTGAAAGGATCTTCCGTCCACGCGACAGAGGGTGTACGTGCGGCGCGGCAACACCGACCTCGTCACAGCCTCGTATGACTTCATGCGATCGCCGAGAGAGGTCACGCCGCATCACCCGCCAGCGTGAACCGCTGCACCGGGATCCCGGCACAGCCTGGCTTCGTGCATGGGCCGATGAACGCCAAGCAGACGTCCGCGCCCAATCTCACCATTTCGGCGTTCCGGCGGAACCCCGCCGTCTTCCGGTGCTGCTTCCAGTCCGCTGGATGCGGCTCAACCGCGAGCGTCTTACCGGCGTGCTCGAAGAACTCCGCAGTGGACTCGCAGTACTCCGCAGCGAACCGGTCAGCTCCAGACGGGCAATCGCCGTGCACCACCACGACCTCGGCATCGCTCGTGGCGCCGATGAGGTCGTCAAGAGCGTCGGCGACGACGCAGGCGTCCGGCCAGCCACGTGACCCTGTCACCAAAATCCTCACGCCGCGGCCTCGGTTCGCTGCTTAGCAACATGGCGGTCCCACATCTCCCCGGCGACCTTCGACACCTGGGCGGCGTCGATGCCGTACTCAGCCAGCCACTCCCACAACCACTCGCCGATCGCGCCGCCGTCTTCCCAGTCACCCCACAGGTCCTTGGCGACCTCGTCGGCCATCCCGGGGGCGTGCTCGGACAGCGCTCGAAGCAACTTCACGACGCTGAACTCGCCGACCAGCAGCCCGATGGCGTCCATGTACCGGAGCTGCCCTGCCGGGCTGGTGTCCTCCATCAGCCGGTCGATGATGATGACGCGGCGCTGCGCCGACACCGCCATGTGCCGAGTCAGGGACTCGGCCGTCACATCGGTTGTGGTCTGCGGGCACCGCGCGAACTCGTCCAGGGGGTTGGTGCTCATGCTGCGTCCTCCAAGTCATCGAATGTGAGATCGAGTTGCTGTGGGCCGTCCACCGTCGCCAGGACCCGGTCCCGCCAAGCGAGCGCGTAGCGCATGCAGTTCGCGCAGTTCTTGTGGCCGCTGCACCCAGGCAGCGGCGGGTTACGCCGCGCCTGGTAACTCCACGCCATCGAGTCCGCGGTCGTCAGCCACCGCCCATACAGGCCAAGGCCTGCGGTCTTCACCCCGAAGCCGTGCAACGGCAGGTCCATCTGGGCGAGGACCCGGAAGATCTCGGAGATCTCAGCCGTCCCCTGCCGGCGGCACACACTCCCGACTCCGACGACCGGGTAGTCCTCAGCCAGCCGCACGCCAGCGGCTTCGTAGTAACTGACACAGCGGACGTAATCGTCGAGAGACCAGCCCTGGATCACGGGCATCACCGGGCACTCCGGGTGGTCACCGCGTTCCTGCCACAGCTCAGCCACCCGAACGAAGTTGTCGACCGTCCGACGCTGGTGGTCCTGCACCGTTAGCCCTGTCTTCGCGAGCATGAACGCCTCACATCCAGTCCTGCGGTGCCGCCCACGCCATGTCGCCGATCTCGGTGTCGTACCGGACCAGCGCCTCCACGTACTCCTCCGGCGACGTCCGGAACTCCCCGAACATCGACAGCTCCGTAAACGCGCCGGAGTCGACGGCGTAGTGCCTGTACTCCGGCCGCGGCAGCTTCTTGATCCCCGCCAGAACCCGATGCGAAATGAACAGCGACACATCCCTCGGTGCCGTCACCAGCCACCGCGGACGGTGCGTGCCGAGGTAGAAGTTCAGGTCCTGGTCGTCGCAGATCAACGAGCGGACCTCCGCAGCGGTCACCACAGCGCCGGCCTGTCAATGTCGATCTCGACCCACTCCGCGCCCGACCGGCCCATGTCGTAGACCGTCGTCTCGCCGCACGCTGAGCAGTGGTAGGCGAACAGCTCGAACACCGGCCACGCCGGAACGTCCCGCTCAACCCCGTACTCGCGACCATCACGAGCGAAGGCCCGCTCAACGAACTGGAACCGGTCATCCGGCAGCGGCCCAACGAGGCCCGCGGCCACCCACAACCAGTCGCCACAACCACACGACTCGCAGACAAGCGTGACGTGGGCCATTGGCTTGGGCCGTTCCCACGGCCGCCACGTAACTGGCCGGCCCTGGTGCTCGACATAGTCCGGAGCCGGAGCGTCCCCTGGCGGGACCAGGCGAAGATGCGTCATGCCGCCTCCCGCACAGGCAAACTCTCGGGGTCCGACGCAGGCAAGTCATCGACGAAGCCGAGATCCTTGGCCAGGACAGCGCGATTCTCCGCGGCCTGCTCCGGCGTGATGGGCTCCAGATCGTCGGCGGGCGCGGTTGGCTTGTCGTGCATGGCTTCAAGGGCGAGGCGACGCATCGCCTCCTCATGACGAGTCGCCACATCGGAACCGATCAGCCCCAGCCCGAACAGCGCCATGTACGCCTCGAGCGCCACCACCGTCGGCTGGCAGCGGCCCGACTCCCAGTCGCAGACGGCGGTCTCGCCGAGGCCAGCGCGGCGCGCGGCTTCCCGGGCGCTCAACCCGGCGGCCAGCCGCTTCACTTTCAACTCGGTGATCAACCGGTGTGGTTCAAGCGGCATCAGGAGCACCTCCGTCCATGCCGAGGGCCGCGCGGGCCGCCTTCCAGTCCTGGTTGGGTGCGGCACCGGCCTGGGTCGCGTCGTGCTTCCACCCCGGGCTAGGCCGCAACGGCGGCCGCCACCCCTCGGAGCGCATGTCCGCGATGAACCGCTGGGCGAATGCCCTGGGGTCCTGGATCGTCACGATCGGACGGAGTCTGCGCTCCAACTCGGTGACCGCCCGGTTCTCCGCCGCCTCAATCTCCACGTCGCTCATCGCTGCCCGTCCTCGCTGTGCAGGCGCTCTGCGCAGGTCTTATGCAGGGGTTTGCCGAAGTCGTCCACCAGGAGCGCGGGCTTGCCGCAGCTACGGCACGGGCGGGCGGTGCCGCCACCCCAGTGGGTTCGGCTGGTCCAATCGAGGAGGAACGGCTGCTCAGGCTCAGCCGTCTTCTGGCGCGGCACGGCAGTCGTTACGACGGGCGTGCCGTCATCTCGCGCCGCAGTCGGCGCGGAACGGATACCGCTGTCCTCGCCGTAGTGACACTTTGGGTCTAGCGGACTAGCCTCCAACTCCGAGCCACTTTGAGCCTTGCGGCGCTGGTAGTCGCCCTCGGGCAGCAACTCGAAGCCCATGTCGAGGTAGCGATCCCGGTCGGCGGCGTTGACCCACCACCGGTTGTAGCCGCGTGGCCCACTGTTGGGGACTACAACGGGCACGTAGTCCCCGGCCGCCGAGGCTCGGACAAGGTCGTCGACGTAGACCCTGCGGGCTACCTGCCAGTGACCGTGGAGTTCCCCGCAATATCCCCGGCCTCTAACGGGACAGAACCCGCCACCGATGACGAAGCCTCGCTCGCACCGAAAGAGCTCAAGGGACTGCACGCCACCGCGTACCAGTAGCGGCAAGCGTCCCTCTGCAACGTCGTGCCAGGACATATCGTCCAGCCGCGCCCACGGCACTCGATCGATGAAGTCACGCTTGGCATCGATGGTCGCCCATAGGGGCGTGATCTGATCGCGGCGCGCAAGACTGGCGCGTTTCCGGACTGAGTCCAAAGTCGTGTAGGAGAGCTGGATTTCCCAGCCGATCTGGCGGTCATCGCTCTTGACCAGAACGTCCGTTCGCCGTTTGCCATCTGTCGACCGGCTCTCGGCCTCGGCCAGGAAGCCTCCGAGTTCGGCGGCGCGGAGGATCCGCTCTTTGTACGCCTTATGCTCGTCGCTCTCGTTCTCAGCGGCATGGTCGGCGATCCCGCGCGTGAAGTGGGAGGCGAACCGTTTGCCGTCCCGCTCTGTGAGGAACATCCATTCGGGGCAATGCGGCCGCGTCTGACGGCACTGGATGCACTGCAGTTGCCGCTCCGGCACCGGCCGGTCGTCGGCGCGCAGGGCATCCCACAAACCCGGCAGGTCTGGGTGGCCGAGGTCGGGCAGCGTGAGGTTGAGTTCCAGGTCGAGACCGACGTGGTAGACGCTGAACGCCATCACCGATCACCTGTCTCGCGTGGCCGCGGGCAGGCGCGGCAGATGCCTTCACAGGCCTCTGTGGGGTTCCAGCACACCGCGCCGCCGGTGAACGGCCGGCCGTCACGGCGGGCCAGCGCTGCCAGGTAGATGTCGCCGCCCGGCGTCCGCGCGTCCTCGGTTGCTTCGTCGGCGCGGATCATGAGAACGGGTTCCACGTCGCGGGCCGGCGGAAGCATTCGCCCTCGATCCAGATCCCGACCATGTCGTTTTGCAGGCGGGTGGCCAGACGAGCGCCATAACGGTTGGCGATGCTGTTGGCAGCCTCAGCTTTGACGCGCTGCCGCTCCTCCTCCGCAGGCAGGTCGGCAGTCGGTGGCCCGTTGAGGGTGATCACTGTTCGACAATCAGGGTTGCTGTCGCGGGCCGTGAGAACGTCAGAGAGGGTTTCGATGTTCCGGTCGGCCACATAGCCGCTGCCGACTTCCACTCCCAGGTCGTCGAGAATCAGCAGTTCGCACTCTTTGACCGCGTCGCCAATCAACTCCTGGCGCCGGGAGCGGGCTTCGTCGAACCGAGCATGGGTTGGCAGCGGCGACAGGGCCTGCAGAAGTTCTGAGACAGACCATGCTTCCACCCACAGCCCTCGAGCCACTGCGTCGTTGCCGATCGTGTACGCGAGGTGGGTCTTGCCGTGGCCGGATGGCCCGACCAGTAGCGCGTTCTTGTGGCCAGAAGCCAGCCATCCGCGTCCGCGCCCGCCAGGGTCCTGCTGGGGTAGCAGGTGGTCATAGCAGGCGAAGGCGTAAGCCTTCGGACGTGCGTCTTCGTAGCGACGCCGTCGGTATGTGGCGCGTTCTTGGGCTGCCTCTCTGAGGGCTTCAGCATCCGCCTTGGCCAGTGCCTCGGCAGCCTGTTCAGGGGTCTCATGGGCGACGCGCTCGAGCGCCTGCTGCAAGGCAGCGGGGGCAGATGCCCGGTAGCCATCGACGGTTTCTGAGAGGGGGGTCATGTCGTCGTTCATCAATTGAATGCCTCTGCGATGGCGGCACCTGCGCCGCGTTCACGGTGGACGTTCTGACCCGAGCGGCCTGGCCTGGCAGCGGCGGAGCTTTCGTCGGCCGGTTCGGACCGGGCTTCATGCACCAGGTTGGGGAGGGTTCCGGGTCCTAGGCGCGGGCGAGCTCGAAGTAGAGCAAGCGCCTTGCGGATGTCCGATGGTTCGATGCCCTCGGCGACGAGGGCATCGATCTTCTCTCCGGTTTTCTGCAGGACATCGCGTGGTGGTCGCTGGCGGCATGCATCGATGTGTTCATCGAGGAGCTTGTGCGCGATGAATCGTGGATCGAGGTCTGTCACTGCGCGCAGGGTCGGCTTGGCAGGGTGCTGCGGCAGTCCTGCAGCCGCTTGCGGCTGCTTTGCCTCTGCCTGAGAACCACGTAGTGGTTCTTCTGTCTGAGAAGTACGAAGTACTTCTTCTGCCTCTGGGGTCTCGTTTGCTTCAGCACTGACGTAGCTACCGTCTAGCAAATTGCTAGAAGTTTGCTTCGCTCCTGCCGTAGCACGCTGCTTGGTGTTTGCCGCCTTCTTGCTTCCGCCACGGCGGCCAGCTGCAGCGCGCTTCTCCTTGATGGCGCTGACGTCCTCAGCAGACCTCTGGTGGTTGAGGTAGTCGTGGATCACGTACTCGTCGTCCGCCGGTTGCGGACAACGGTCACAGTCGTGGCCGACGGCGTGCCAGAGACGCACCTCGCAGAGCTTCTTGGCAAGTTTGTCTGGCTGCTTGCGGTCTGAGAGACGCGGGACCATGCCGATGGGGATTCGACCATCGCTCAGGTTCCGCGAGGCATAGGCCAGTCCGCACACGTGCAACCAGCCGGCGTCACCGCCTGCGGCGACGATCTTCCGGTGCTCCGGAAGTGCGTCGTTGAGCTTGATGTAGGTGTCACCCATCAGATGCTGGTCCTTCTCCAAGTCGGCCGCGTGCAGGGAAACGGTGCGTCATTCGGTGAGAAGCAACCGGGCCAACTCCTTGCGAAGATCCGGTGCCATGCGCGCTCGAAGCAGCCGGGCGGCGCCATCGGGGTCGTCAAGACGAACCGAAACTTCCGGCTCGCCCCACTGAAGGACCTGCAGGCGGTAGACGCCGCCCCGCTCCCACAGGCGATGCCAGAGCTTCGGCCGGAGGTTGCCGTGGTAGGAACCACCACACGGACGCCACCAGGCGTCGACGCGCCGCCATTCGACATCAAGGCCGTCCCGAACGATGGAACCGATCGGCGGCTCTACCGGCCTGGAGAACGGCATGTCCGCGTCCGCCAGCGCCCTCAGGAACCAGGCGTTCGCCAGGTATCCCTCGACTTCGTCGCGGAAGAGGTTCTGGTACTCAAGGCGCGTGTTGCAGGAGTTGCACAGCAACCCACGAACCGCCCACCTGCCATGCAGCGAGTCGTGGTCGATGAACAGCTTGCGTGCTGGTGTCTCTGCCGCAGGGAGGCGACAGATCTGACAGCTGCGGTCGCTCTCCGCCAGCAGGCCCTCGTACTGGGAGCAGGTGAGGCTGTAGCCCTCGTGCGTGCCGCATGTTTCATGGTCGGGCAGAGTCCTCGACACGGCCATTGCGCCCCCTGAATCCACGCGCACCAGTCTGAGTGGTGTTGATCGGCACCAAAGGTCGTCCCACGAGGCAACTTGCACTCCCCGTGTATATCCACGACCATAGCGAGCGTGGATATACACGGCAACCCTCGGCGTCCTCCTCGTGGATATGCACGGGCTACGATGAACCTTGTGAAGGAGACCCACACGCCACATCGGCCCATCAGGGTTGAAAATGACCTGTGGGAAGAGTTCGGCCAGGTTGCCGGCGAACGGAACCGGGCCGCCGTACTGCGCGACTTCATGGCCTGGTACGTCCGCCGACGCGGAGCAACGCTTCCCAAGCGGCCTGCCACGCCGGAGCGCTCGGCCGAAAACGACGCCTGAGTTCACGCTGCTCCCTCCGCCGCTAGCCGCTCGAGTCGTGCCTGAGCGATCGATTTCCGGCAGCGTGGTTTGCGTCCGTCGCGTTGGCTGGAGTCCTTGTGGAACTCCTCCAGCCGGTGCCAGTCCTCACACGCCAGGCACCACTTCATGCCGGGCCGTGGGTTGAGTTCGACGATCTGGGCGTACACGTCGTCGGGGACGTGGGGTCCGAAGGTCCAGGCGGTCAGGTCGCGGATCGGGGTGTCGTCGGGTACCAGGACGGCGAGGTCGATGATGAGGGCTGCGAGGCGGCTCTGGTCGCCTTCCTGGAGGAGTGGCGCGAGAACGGCGGCGACTGCTTCGGTGTCGCGGTCACGGACCACCACCGAAAGCTCCAGCGCCGTGGGCAGCATCTCCTCGAGGAGGTCGTCGAGAGGGTGTGCGGCGGTCATGCTGCCTGCCCTCTCCGCTGCCGGCGGCGGCGTTCAGAGGCGCGTTCTTCTTCGTTCAGTTCGCCCCACGTGCCGTACTTCTCTGGTCTGGACACCGCGTAGTCCGCGCATTCCGTGCGGACGGGGCAGCCCGCGCAGATCTGCTTTGCTTTGCGTTCGCGGAGCTCACGTTCGGGGGCGCGTTCACCGTCGGGGCCGAAGAACAGAACGAGATCTTCTCCGTGGCAGTCGGCGAAGTCCTGCCAGGTGAAGTCGGGTCGCGACTCAGATGGCCGCGGCCCGCGCCGGATCTTGCTGCGGTCTGGTTCTGGTGCCAGGGTGACCGGGCGGTCGGGTACGTCGTCGAGGCCGAGGGCTTCGAGGATGCGGGCTTGGTCGTCGGGGTTGGTGACGCGGCGGCGGATGTGCTGGGTGGCGGCCTGTAGCAGTGTTTGGTCTAGGTGGGGGTCGTTGCCGTTGACGGTGATGCCGTCGAGGACGTGGTGGGCGCGGGTTTCGTCGGCGAGGCTGAACTTGCGTTCCTGGGCGGGGACGCGGGCCATGCGTTCCAACTCCCACAGGGCGTCAAGGTTGGCGGGCATGGTCAGGCCACCTCCGCGGGCTTGGGGCTGCGGTCCCACTTCAGGACCAGCAGCGGCAGCGGGCACACGTACACGGCGGTTTCAGCGACGTACACGCCCACCCAGATGTCACGGGGCTCCAGATACAGCGACAGGCGGCCACGGTGAAGTCTGCGGGTCACGTCCCCACCCCCACGTGGTGCGGGAACTCGTCCCAGATGCGGCCGTCGAGCTCGCGGCCAGCGGCCTTCTTGCCGACGCGGGCCATCAACCAGGTGCGCGGGTCGGTCGGCTGGTAGCCGTCGGCGATGTCGCCGGATCGTTCGAGTTGGACGACCTTCTTACGGCCGTGGACTTGGAGGTGGACGGCTTCCATGTGGGCGTCATCGGTCTCGTCGGAGTCGCCGTACAGCGGGCCGACGGGCGCCCACGCCCCATGCTGCTTGAAGAAGAACGGCACGTCAGCGGCGGTGCACTGGTCGCGCAGGGCGCGGACCCAGTCGGGGTGCATGGGGCGGGCACCAGGGCCGGACTCACCACCGGCAACTATCCAAGAGAGCGTCTGTCGCCCCTCGCGATCCTCGAGATGTGTTGCATCCGCACGCCGAAGTGGTCCGCTATCGACTGAAGAGCTTCGCCCGATGCTCGCCGTGAACAGATCTCTCTGACCTGCTCCGTCGACAGCTTCGCCATGGCGTTCCGCTCGCCGTACTGATCCAGGCGTCCTCTCCGGAGCACATCGCGGGCATGCCGTGCCTGCTCCTTCGGTGTCGCCAATTCCAGGTTCGAGGGCCGGTTGTCCTGCTGACGACCATTCTTGTGATTGATCGTTAGCCCTTCCGGAATCGGCCCAACGAAGTGCTTCCAGACCAGGCGATGCGCTAGGGCGTGGTAGCGAATACCGTCGAACATGACCCGGACCTGGAGGTATTTCCCCGTGACGTTCTCCGCTCTCCTGCGCGCGCAGGGTATGACCCGCACCTCCCCCGTCCAGCGATCCCCTCGTCTGGCAGCGACACGCCAAACTCTCCCCTGGGAGTCGATCTCCAGATCCCCCAGCAGCACCGCCGGGTAGACGTCCTCTTCCCTGAACTTGGGCGCAACCATCGCTACCTCCGAGGTACGGCAGAAGATCGAGGGGCCCCAGTAGCGGCTCCGCCGAGACCCAACGGACGGCAGATGGCGTGTCGAGGAGAGCGGGGATGCGGAGGTCGGCCCACTTCTGGTTCTCGACCGAGACGCCCAGCCAGACGTTCGGTAGCGGCCACGGCATGTCCGCCTCGTCCACCCGGAGAAGGTGGGCGAGGTAGATCTCGACGGCCGCGCGGAAGGTTCCGTCGTTCAGCAAGGACCTCATGCGCCCGTGTCGCTTGGTGAGCACTTGGTACGTGTGCTGCGGAGTGGCTGCCATGACGGCGAACACGTCCGCGATGAAGCGGTTCGGCACGCCGTCGTGGAACAGATCCGACATGGAGTTCACGAAGATCCGGCGGGGCTTGGTCCACCGGAGCGGATGGTCGAGTCGCTCGCCTCGGAGTGTGAGGTCGAAGCCGTTCTCGAAGTGGTGGCCAGGTGTGCCGCGCCAGCGTTCGGCGAACGTCTCGGCGTAGCAGTGATCACACCCTGGGCTGACCTTGGTGCAGCCAGTCACCACGTTCCAGGTGGCATCCGACCATTCGATCTTGGTTGCGTCGCTCATGATGTCGTCGCCTTCGTGGTGCCGTTGATGTTGCGGGCCATCGCCAGGACCTCCGCTCGGCCAGCGGCAGCCGAGGCGGTCGTGGTCACCGCCACGTGCCGCGGCCACGCCTCCCCGACCGCGCGGAGCCGGCGCGCGAACAGGCGCGCGAGGTCGGGGTTGAACATCGCGGCGAGCTCGCCGGCAGCGCCGCCGCAGGCGTTGTTGATGCCGTCGGCGAACCTCGTCGGGCAGCGGCTACCCCAGTACGGGTTGGTGTTCAGGTCGTCGTCCGCGGCGGCGGCCATCTTGTCGAGCTTGTCGGCGGCAGTGTCGATCTCGTCCCACGGGTTCACGGCGCACCGGCCTTTCGAGCGAGTTGAGCCGGGATCGCCGCGACGACCTCATCAGGCAGCCTCCATAGGCCCAGGGCGCCCCGGCAGGGCACCGGCTCGGGTAGTGGGCAGACGTTGTCCAACTCCCAGTGCCACTGCCCTTCGAGGGCCCACGGTGAGCACAGGATGGGAGGGGCTCCAGGGATGATCTGGTCGTCCGCGCAAGCCAGGTGGCAGCCGACGATCTCAGCGACTGCGACGACAGCGCCGCGGTGGTCTTCCTTGTGGAGCTGGCCGGGGGCCAGGCGGGCAGTGGCCTCGATCCAGTCCAGGACCGCGAGGCTGACGTCGTCGAAGGCCTTCGACGCGTGGATGGCGATGAACCCGCGGTACTTGGTTTCCCAGGTGCGGTTCTCGACGTCCTTGCCGTGGCAGATGGCCAGCGCCCAGGGCTGTTTTACGGACAGGGCCTTGAGGGTCATGACGCCCTCCCGGCAGCTGCGTCGACCGCAGCCTCCACAGCCTCCGAGGAGAAGGCGGAGGCAGCCTGACCGGTGACGTGCTCCCAGCCGTCGTCGCCCTGCTTGGCCTTGACGTCGAACTCGGTGAGCAGACGGCGGGCCAGATCTTCCGGCGAAGCGTCCATGGCTTCGTCGAGGAACGCCGTGAGCCGCTCTACTTCAGCCGGGTTCAGACCGTCCTTGGCGTAGTCGTGGACCGCGACCAGCGCGGCGGCGAGGGCGGGCGGGTCATTGAGGACGGTGACTTTCCCTGAGGTCGAGACGAAAGCGGTCTTGCCGTCGATCACCTCGACCATCCCGTCGGGGCAGGTGACGCGGCATGGACTCTCGACGTCCGGGCGGTCCAGGACGATCGGCTCGAGGCGGCCAGCTGCGCTGTAGCAGAACCGCAGGATCTGCTGGCCAGCGGCGAGTGCTTCGTACTGGGTGACGGCGGCGCCGACCTGCACCATGCCGTCCTTCTCCATCAGGGTGTGGACGCTCACGATGAGACTCCAGGAGTGGGTTCGAGTTCAGTGATAATGAGGACGACGCGGCCGTCCGGGTGCGGGTCGCCGATGTGCGGGAACGGGCCCTCGAGATGGGTGTGATCGTCATCGGGCAGCACGCCAGCGTCCACGATCCCGTCGACTTGCGCTTTGAAGGTGGGCTGCCAATTAGCCGCGTCGCGAGTGCGACGAGCCGGAGGCGGGCAGTAGTAGGCGTCGATCCGGGCCCGCTTCAACGGCGGCACCTTGACGTACTTGGCGATGAAGTAGGCGTCGGATCGGAGCTGCCGGACGATGCGGGCCTTCTGGCTCCAGTGGAGTTGCCGGTTGGCGTTCAGAAGGGTCTGGCCCGCGGGCATCTCCAGCCGCCAGAACCTGGCCCGGGCAGGCGGGTAGCGCTCGGGGGTTCGCTCACCCACCTGCCCAGAGATGGGAGCCTCGCCTGCCGAGGGGACGTCAACACTCGGCAGGCGAGACGACTCGTCGCGGCCGTTCATGACGCCTCGCTAGCCGCGGCAGGAGGGGCCAGATTGGGGGCACCGGACAGGTCCCACACCGGACGCTCCCCCGCCACCTCCAGCTCAGCCTCGAGCGTGAGGATCCGGCACCACGGGCATGGCAGAGGCGGTGTGTCAGCGGCGGCCTCGGCGAGCCAGTCGGTGTGCTGGCCGTTCTCGCATACCTGGACCTGGAGGGGCAGGTCGCCAGCGAACGAGGTGATCAGCGACGCACGGACCTGAGCGATGAGCGGCTCGGCCGGTGTGGAACCGGCGTTGTCGATGATGGACAGCGCCAGCGCGGCGCTCCCGCGGGCGCGCATCAGCAGGCTGCGCAGCTCGGCGTCACTGGCCATGGTGGTCTCCCCGCGGAGGTGTCCTCGTCGGAGACGGAGACAGAGAGGGCGAAGGGGTCGGGGAAGCCGTCGAACCGCCGCTCGGGGTGGGCGACGGAGAGGGCTTCGGTGTCCGTGATGGCTTGCGCGGCGATGGTGATGGTGAGGTGCGGCGCGGCTTCGGCGCCGAGGTCGACGGCATCGGGGCAGGGCGCGTGGAACGGTGCCGGCGACGGTCCGCGCGTGGTGTCCGGGACCGCTGCGGCGGTGCCGCTTCGGTCGTCGACCGCATGGAAGGCGTCGGCGACGAGGCTCGTGGCGAGGTCTGCGGCCCGTTGCCCTTCAAAGCAGTGCCGATGCTGTAGCTGGTGAAGCAGGCGACCCCGGCCAGGACACACACCCCAGCAACACACAGTGCAGCGGTTCGCTGCTGGCCGGTGCGGCGCCGGCGGTGGCTGCCCGGCGCAGCTGGCAGCACGGCGGGGAGTTCGCTGGTGTCGCCGGGGTTGCGCAGCGCCAGGATGATGTCGGTCTGCTCCCGCGTCGGGTCGCTCATGCTGCGGTGCCCTCCTCCGGGATCTGGTGGATCTGAGCGGTGGTGGCGGAGGCATCCCCGCGTTCGAGGTCCCGGAGCCGCTCGGTGAGACCGGCGTTGGTGCGGATCAGGTCGTCGCGTTCGGTCCGTAGCGCCGCGACCTGCGGGCTGCGGGCGGCACAGCCCGCTGTGATGGCGATACCGCCGTAGGCCAGCCACACGCCGGCCGAGAGCTCGGCCCACGCCATTGCGGCGACGACCGCGGCGAACAACGCGACGACGGTGAAGGAGCGGTACCGCGCCAGCACGTCCAAGGCGGTGTTCACCCGCGCGGGAATGCGGATCGTCACGCTGCCGCCTCCCCCGCGGGCTCGGGGGCGTCGGCCTCGGCGAGGATGATCGCGGGGAATGTCTGGGTGGTCGGCTCGTCCAGCGACGGATCCTGACTGGCCTCGGTGAAGATCTGCATCGACACCGACACGTCCGGGCAGATGGTCGCTTCCACACCGATACGGACACCGGCGTACTCGCCGACCGTCATGACCACCGCGTAGCCCGTTTCTTCGGGCTGGCGGATGTTCTCGGCGACCTGGCTGCCGAGAGCTTGCGCGTACGCCCCGACGATGGCCCGGTGTTCCAGCTCGGGGCCGTCCAGGACGTGGACGGTGCCGCGGGCGCCGTCGTCGAAGAACTGCCATTCGAGGCGGTCCTGCGGCAGACGCGTGTGCTCGTGGTGCATGAGCGCGACCGCCTGAACCGCGCTCAGCGTGGACGGCGCGAGTTCGGCGGCGGCAGCGGCCGGGGCGATGTCATCGACAGTCTCGGGCACCACCGGCAGAGCGAGAGCAGAGGATGCTGTGCTGCCTGCGGTCAGCTCGGCGAAGAAGTCATCGTCCTGCACGTCAGCGTCGGCCGGGAACCTCTCCCGCAGCCAGAACGCGGCCGCCTCTACCGCGCTGAAGATCGGCCACAGCAGCTTGTCGCCGAGCTCTGATAGCCACACACGGCGGCGCTTGGGAGCGCTGTGGGCGCCCATCACGCGACCGCCGCAGACTCGACCGGCACCACCACAGTCACTAGCCGCAGCGGCTCCTCGAACCCGTGACAGCCCTCGACGTCCTCGTTGGTGCGGTAGTCAGCGACGAACAAGCCGTGCCGCACACCTACGGCGGTGATCTCCCAGTGCACGGGGCGGTCGGGGTCGTCGGGGTCGGAGATGACCAGGTCCCCAGGTTTGAGGAACATCGGTTCGACCTCGACGGTCAGAGGATCAGGCATGGCTTGGCTCCTCGGTGATGTGGTCTGTGTGTGGCGCGCGTCAGAGGCGGCAAGGAGGGTGCGTTGCGCCGGGGTGAGAGCGTTCATGCGGCGGCACCGCCGTCCCACGAATGGATCAGGAAGGCGAGTTCGTAGGCCCAGTCCGGTTCGTGGTCGTGGATCTCGGAGTGGTGAGCACCGCAGATCAACCGGATGTTGCTGCGGTCGAGGATCGATCCGCCGCGGGCACGGGTCAGGGGTTCGTGCGGGTCGGTGGCGGTGTCGGTGCACCACGGCACCTCGCACACGGTCGGCTCAGTGAAGAGTTCGGCGACCAGGTCGCGGCGCTTGACGTAGTTGCGGGCGGTCTTGACGCTGCGCGCCTTCAATGGCGTCCGGCGGCGAAGGGTGCTGCTCCCGTCTGCACCCTGGCGAACTTTCAACGGCGTTTTGGCGACCAGCGGGGTGTGGCGCCGCAGCGGCTGCTTGCGGTTCATGCGCCGCCCACCCCCGCCATCCGCATCTCGTCGCGAGTGGTGGCGGACAGGCTGCGGCCCACATCGATCATCGCGTGGATCGCCTTCAGCGCTTCCTTGCACGCCGACAACTCCTGCTCGGCGATGTCCAAGGTAAGCCGGGCATCCGCAGCGGCCAGTTCGGCCTCCTGTCTGCGGACATCCATCGGGCCCGTCGCCTCAAGGAACGCCTTGGCGTAGGCGACCTTGGCGTCCTTGCGGGCGTTCGACACGACCTCACCCAGGTCCCGCAACTCGGCGACCTTCGCATACAGCTGCCGGCCGAGGACGATGAGCCGCTTGGCGATCTCGTTCGGAGTGAGATCAGAGATGTCGACCTGCGCTACCTCAGCCGGGTCGACCTCCCGCAGCGAGGTGACGGTGGCGTTCACGCGCCCTCACCGCCCTCTGCGGGAGCGACGATCGACAAGGCGGTGACCGGAATGGCCTTGAGGTCTCCGCGGAGCAGCGCAGCCATCAGCTTCGAGCGGCGCTCACTCCCGCCCTTGGGTGGCAGGGAGAACTCCCCTGTCGCCCTGACCGGAACCACGTCGGCGACCTTGGTCGCTGCGCCGGTGCGTTCGTCGATGACCTCACCGCCGTGCGCGGTGAGCTGCTTCACCAACTCCGCGCGCCACACCGACCGGATCCGGCGGCGCAGCAGATCATCGCGGTTCACGCGGGCCCACTCGATCGCCTCCTCATCGAGCTGCACCGCGGTGTCGAGGTACTCCTCCACCTCGTGCGGGGTGTGTTCCGCCACCCACGCCAGCAGCTTGTCCTCGTCGATGACGACCGACGCGCTGGGCTGCTTGACCGTGATGTCGCCGAGTTGCACCCCGTCCGGTGTTTCGATCGTCACCTTCTTGACCTTGTTGTCGCGGTACGCGGTTTCGGCTTCGCGGCGTGCGGCCTTGTACTCGGTGGTGAAGAACGCCACCAGGGCTTCGAGGGCGGCGACGCGCAGGGTGTGGTCGGCGAGGTTCACGAGGCGGCTCCGGCAGGCTCAGGCTGCTTCGAGGGCGCGGCGGGCGGGGTGTTCTGGTTGACGTAGCGGCGCAGGCGGGTGATGACCTCTTCGATCTCAGCTGCGGTGAGGTCGGCCACCGACTCGATCGGCCGCTTCACGGTTTCCGCGAGATAGCGGACCTTGGCGTCGAGGTCGTTGAAGTCGCCCGCGGACTTCCACATCGCCTTCAGCCGGCCGTGTTGCTGCGGCGTGGCAGGCGAGGTCGCCATGCGGGCGGTACCGAGGCGCTTCACCAGGTCGAGAAGCAGTTCCTCCTGGCCGCGTTCGTTCGGCACGGTCACCGACTCGTAGCCGAGCCGCTCGACCTCGGCGTACAGCTCCAGGCAGCGGCCGAAAGGAGTGTCGGCGTGCACGGCCTCGGCGCGGATCTGCTCGGGCATCATCTCTGGCTTGCCATCCACCAGGTTCCTGGCGTGGGCAGCGGCTGGGTCGCAGCGCAGCGCATCGAAGATCAGCCACTCCAGGGTCCAGTCCTCGGCCAACGCGATCGGGTCATCCCGACCGGGTCGAATACCGGTGTGTACCGACCGGGCGCCGACGACGATCGGTGGGTCTTCGCGGGACAACCGGACCCAGCAGGAGGCGTCGAAGCCGAGGGTCTTGTGGCCTTCGACGCGATACTCCTTGCGTCCCTCGACCGGCTTGCCGTCGTCTCCGATCGAAGCGACAGGCTTGCCGCGGGCGATCATGATGACGATGCCGGGGAACGTCATCATCAGCCGCATCAGCTTGCGGTGTCGGTTGTTGGCGTCGTTCCAGTAGTTCGTCGCGACTGTGATTTCGGCGTTCGGGTCCTGCGCCAGCTTCCGCTTGTTGGTTTTGGAATCCTTGGCGCGTTCGGTCGCCCAGTCCTTCAGCAACTCCCATTCGGCAGTCATGGAGTCGAACGTGAGCGCGACGGGCGGTGCGCCCTTGGCGTGGGCCTCGGCGGCGAGGGCGTGGATTGCAGCGACCGCCTCGTAGATCTGGCCGAAGGTGCCGTCGTGCTCGACGATCAGGTAGTCGGCGCCGGGGATAGCGCCGTATTCGTCGGCGGAGCCTTCACCAAGGTCGATCCAGTACATCTGGCCGATACGGTCACTGGCCGAGAACTGGGCTGCAGACCAGGAGTTGTGGGTCACGACGAAGTGGTCGGTGAGGTAAAGGTTGTCTTCGGCCGCGACCGTGATGCATCGGGCTGGCTGCTCCCCAAGGAAATCGATCTGCCTGATGGCCCTCCGCGGCGGGCAGTTGAAGGCGGGGCGCACTGCCTGCCAGGCTCGGAGCTTCCGATCCAGCCGAAACGGCGCCATCGTCTGGGGCAGGCGAACAGTCAAGACGTAGGCGTCCTGACACCTCTTGCGGGTCCCGTCCCCCAGTCGGTAGCCAGAAGGCTTGACCCTTGTCTTCGCCGTACCGCCAAGGGATTCGACGATGTGTCTGACACCCTCGGCCAAGGCAGGTGACACCGTGCAGTACGTGGAAAGCTTGCCTTCCATCCCCCCGTCGGTGTCCATGAGTCCCTGCAGCAGCGCGAGGCGTTGCTCAACGGACGAGAACAGGTAGGGACCTGGGACGAACTTGTCAGCGGACTTGGTCTTGATCAGCCCGAGTTGGCGAAGCGCGGCGGTCGTGTGTCCGCCCTTGATGCCTCCCGTGCACCTGTCCCGCAGCCGGGTGAGCGCGTCACCATCCGGCAGCAGACGCTCAAGTTCCTCGAAGAGTGACTCATCCCCAGGGGTGAACAAAGGATAGGAATCCTTCGCCAGGCAGCCATCGCCCAGAAGAAGCCCCAGGAGGTACGGGTCCAGCAGCAGGTGTGAACCTGCGCGGTCGTAGCTGACTGGGCTGGTCATCGGGATGAAGACCGGCGTCCCCGCGAGAACAAGATCGCGGATTTCCTCGGTCGTCCGGATACGAGGGGGCAGGTTCCGCGGCTGCCCCTTCTTCGGCCCCCTCATGTACTTGCGGTGGCGCTCGCCCGAGGTCCAGGTCGCCCACAGATGCTCGCCGCAGGCTTCTGCTGTGGCCCCGTCAGAGAAGGTGAGACGGTAGATCGGTTGGAGACCACGTTCGTGGACTTCCTGGACCGTTGTGGGCTCACCGTTTGAGCCGAGGATTTCGTCGCCGACCGCCACATCGCCCATCGCGATATGGCCGGTTTCCGTCATGAGTCTGGCGTGCAGAGGCTGCGCCTTCCCGCTCTTCTCCGAGCCTTCGATGAGGATCAGGGGCCACGGGACGGCGCCGGTGGGCCGCCGGGTCTTGAGCGTCATGCAGGTCCTCCTTCGGATGCCTCGACAACCCGGGGAAGAAGGTCGAGCGAGGAGGGCTGGTTCGCGGTGAGCAGTTCGCGGGACCGGGTGATGTAGGCCGCCATGTGCCGGCAGGCGGCGTAGCCGTCGGCCTCGAGCCGGTTCAGGTACGCCGCGAACCCGGCCCGCGACTCCGGCGTGGCGAGGAGCGCGTCAGTGCCCTGCAGTAGCGGTTCGGGGGTGGCCCTGCCCGCCGCGGGCACGTGCGCAGCGGGCAGGGCCGGCGTCGAGGAGCGTGTGTGGTCGCTCAACTCGACGGTCTGGGTGCCCTCTCCCGCCTCGGGGTTACGAGAGAGGGCACGTACTGGGTGGGGCCCCCGGCTCGCTGCGGGCCGAGCCGCCGCGAGTGGGGCGGACTGGGCGGGGCTCACCGGTCCTCCTCGGAGCCGTAGCCGCGCAAGTCGCTGCACGGCCAGTCCTTGCGCTCAGCACGAAGAGCAGTGAGCAAGTCCGGGCCAATGTCTTCGTGGTAGCGCTGGCCGAAGGGGCGGCGATCATCGGGCTGACTGCGATGAACAGCCCAGACGGCGATGCCGATGCCGATGGCGCAGGACCCGAGGGCGTGCAACGGGTCAGTCCACATCGGACGCCTCCCCACCTTTGAGGGCGCGGCGCAGGTCGGGCAGGTGGCTGGCGGCCAGGGCTGCCGCATGCTCGGCGCCGCCGTGGTAGGTGGACGGGTCGCGTACGGCGGCCTCCCACCGGTCCCGCAGCTGCTCGACGCGCTTCACCTGCGCGGCGAGGCGGTCCCGTTCACCCTCGACCGTCTCCAGCGCTTCGAGGACGACGATCGCGTTGCGGATGAGTCGAGTCCGCTCTGCTTTGGCCCCGCGAATGCCCTTCTCCGCCTGCTCGAGGGCGTACATGAGGCGTCGGTAGTTCTCACTCACCGGGCCCCTCCTCGCCGTCGAGGGCGCGGAAGGCATCGTGGAGCCTGGCGCGGATAGCGCCGGGCACGTCGCGAAGGGTGGTGGGGCGGGGAAGCCCGGTCGCTTCACCCACGCTGGTCAGCGCTTGTCTGATCTCAGCCTCACGCTGGTCGCGGTATTCGCGCAGCCCGTCTAGTTCGGCACGGAAGCATCGTGCGCAGCGGGGCAGGCCGGGCACGCAGTACTGCGTGCATGACGGGCACAGGGCGGGCATCTCACCGGCCCCGATGTGGCCAGGCGGGCAGAACGCTGCCAGCTCGGCGCGGAGCCGCTCCACCTCGGCCAGCAGGTCCCGGGCATACGCCTCGACGAGGGAGAGGTAGTCGTCCGACTCCTCCATGCGAGCGATGCGCTCGCGGATCTCGGCGAGGCGCTCGTCGCTCATCGGCTCAGGCATCGGCGCGTTCCTCTCGGACGATGAGGCAGCTACGCGTCGGCGCGCTTTGCAGGCGGGACGGCAGCGAGTTCGATCGCCGGGCCGCCTCCTTGGGGGTCAGCGCCTGCTTGACGGCCTCAGCCACAGCGAGGAGCCGCTCGTAGCCGGCCATGACCACATCGCCGACGGCATGGCGGCGGTTCTCGTAACGGATGCTCATCGCTTCCACCGCCCCGCCCAGTCGCGGTACGGGAGCCAGTCGCCGTCAGCGGCGCTGCTGGGGCGGTGGAGAAGGGTCTTCGCGGCGTCTGCGGAGACCACGCCGCCGGAGGCTTCGATGAGGATGTCAACGGCGGTGCCGAACGAGACCAGGCCGCCGTCGATGGAGTCGTGCAGGAAGCGGATCTTCTCCAGGAGCGTCACGGCGCCACCGCCGGTCCGGCTGGGGTCCACTCGTCGGTGTCGCGGCCACGGCACACCAGCACCGCGTCGCAGTTGCCGCAGAACAGCAGCGCGTTCAACCAGCGGCGGGCGTCGGTTTCGTTGGCGCGCTGGTCCACATGGGTGATCGAGTCATGCGCGGCGGCGTGGCGGACACCCCATGTGGTGTGAGTCTTGGTCAGCGTGACGGTCATGCCGCACCGTCCTCAGCGCCGCGCTCAACAGCGACGACCCAATAGACCCGGTGACCAGCGGGCACCTTGTGGTCGATCACGATGTGGTCGTGTTTGACCTCCAGATACGCGGCATCGGCCGGCGTGTGTCCTCGAGCCGCTGCCTGGTCCGCTGCCTCGGTCGTGATCCACCAGAGGCCGTGCGAGTCGTGGACCGTGATGTCGCCGATCAGCGTTCCATCTGCGTCATCGCGCTTAACCGTGATCTTGTCGGCTACCTGTCCCGTGCGGACGCTGGGCAGGTAGTCACCGAGGCCTTCGTTGCTGGCCATCCACACGTACGACTGTTGGTCACCGATCAGGTTTCGGATTCGATCAGCGACGGCGTCGAGGTTGTCGAGGGTGAGGAACCCGGACCAGTTGCGGCCGGACCGCAGTTGGCGGACGTCCCAGGAGGGCGCGGTCGTCTGCTGCTCGGTCATCGGGTGGCCTCCTGGGCCTGGTTCTGTGCGCGGGACAGGTCACGACCGCGCTCTTGGGCGCGGAAGCGCGTGAGCTCCTCCTCGTGAACCGCGAGCACACGCTCCTCGGCCCGCGCCTGCGCCGTATCGAGCAGGTCGGGGCCGCCGTGCTCACGGAGGAGCCGCAGGGCCGCCGCGCCGCCGTTGTGCCGCTTGACCTGACGGAGCATGCGCTCGGCGAGACCCTGGTGTTCGCACAGCGCCATGCGGCTGCCAGCGAGCAGGTTCATCAGCCGGGAGACGTCATGGGTGCCGGTGACGACGAGCACCACCACCGGGTCTCCGTGGTCGTTGTCATAGGTGCGCGACTCGAAGCTCACCGGGTCACCTCGGCGTCGTCGGCGGGCGGGCAGATGGCGCGGGCAACCGCAAGGGCGGGATTGTGTGGCGAGATGACGGAGCCCGCGTGGGCCTGCATGCTGATCTCGTGGTCGGTGGCGACCTTCTCCAGCCATGCGGCGAGCGGCTCGGCGATGCGAGGCTGGGCGAGTGCGATCCACGCGGAGTCGGCCTCAGTGAGGGTGCCGAGCTTCTGGATGCGATAGCCCCAGACCGGGCCGCCGATCCACAGGTCGTCCTCGTGGTTCTCCCACGCCCGGTCCTTGAAGGCTTTGGCGGCCGTGTCGCGCAGCAGGGACGCGGCGGCGCGCAGTTCCTCGGCCGGGTTCACCGCTTGACCCCAGCGGCCTGGTTGATCGCGCGGGCGACAGCGACGGCCTTGCCCGTGTCCAGCACAGGCTCTATGGCCGCGAAAGCGTCCAGCAGATCGGCGAGAGGCTCAGCCACGCCGGGCTGCATGAGCGTGATCCAGATGGCGTTGTGGCCGTTGCGGATGCCGCCATAGCCCGATCTGATCCGGCCTGCGGCTACCACCTCCGACTCGACGGTCCCCGTCGGGTGGGCGAGCGAGTACACGCCGCTGGTGGCGGCCGCGTCCGGTGAGAACACGGGCGAGCACGTCCACGGACCGTCGGTGGCGTACCTCGCTCGGGTCCGCAGTTCACGGGCTGCGGTTTTCAGTTCGTCCTTTGGCGGCATCGGTGCTCGACCCAGGGCGGCATTACCATCACTCATGTCGGCCGACTCCTTCCTGTTGATCTGGTGTTGTCGGTTCGGCCTGGTCCCGGTCCGGGAGGCACATCCCGACCGGGGCCGATTTACGCTGCGGGGTCCTGCACCTGCTCTGCGCGGTGCGCGGCCAGCCAGGACGGAAAATCCGGGAAGAGCGCGCGCAGGCTCAGCGCGATGTCGTCGGTGGGTGCGATCTCCGGGGCGAGTGCGGCGGCTCGTTCAGCGGCCAGCCACTCCTGGACCTCCCGGTCAGGCATGCCGGGCCGGTACCAGGCAGCAGACTCCACACCGCTCATGACGTGCCCTCAAGTTCGAGCTGGGCGGCGGCAACGTCGACCTCGGTGAGGCCGATCTGCAGGAATCCCCTGGCTTCCAGCCGGGTGATCGTGTCGTAAGCCTTGGCTGCCAGGAACGCGACAGCCGTGGGACTGATCAGCCATGCGGAGCCGGAGAACCAGAACAGGTGGGCGTACTCCTTGCGGGGCGATCCGGTCTGCTTCAGCACCCCAGCTGACCGCAGGGTCCGGGTAAGTGAGACCACTGACAGGTTGATGAAATGACGTTGGCTCAGGACCGCAGCGAGCTCTTCCCATGTGAAGGTCAGAGGTTCGCGGTCATGGAGAACACGCGGGTTGGTGGCTCGGCCCTTGGTCCAGTAGTCATGGATGGCGTCAGCGACTTCGGATTGGTAGGCGATCAGCTTTGGTCTGATCCGCTCTGCGACCTTGGTTTCGTCGATCGTCGCCAGCAGCATGAGAAAGGTCCGGACATCGCAGGTCACCATCTCCCTGCGTTGTACCTGGTCAGGGACCTGCACCCCCCTCAAGTGGGTTGCAGCCCACGAGCGGCGACGCAGCTTTTCGATCTGCCTCCAGTAGTCGACACCCAAGGCTTCGAGCGCTGGCTTGAGAACGATCTCGGGTTGCCCTTGGACGTCGAGCAACAGAATGCGATCGCCGTGGAAGTCGAACGACTGAAGTTCGGTCATGGCCGGCTCCGAGGAGCGGGCTCTTCGAAAGAAGCCCTCCGGTGTTCGATAACGGTCAGCATGCGACCGCCCCACTCACACCCAAAGGGGTTTCGGACGCCACCCCGACCTTGTCGCGTCTGATCGCACGAACGTCGATATCGAGAGCGAAGGCGATGGCGTTCAAGACCTCATCGCTCGCGGGTCGCCGCTCGGCTTCGATGTTGGACAGAGTCGAGTGGGAGATTCCGATCTCCCGGGCGAGTGCGGTGCCAGACCAGCGGCGAATCTGCCGGAACTCCCGAATCGCGAAGCCATTCTGAGGCTTCTGCGGATTCCTGCCTTCGCCGCGCCGCGCTCTCTGTCGCCGGTTCATGAGAGGAGACTAGAGGAAACAGCCCTTTGCCGACAAGCGTCCAGAGGAGACGATCTTTGCGCGTTGGGCTAGTGGAAAAGGTGCAGTCCGGCGTGTCGTTTCGGCCACCTCACGCTGACCTGCACCGATACCCAGAGACCTAGATCACTTGACGCCCCGAAATATTTCCGCGAACATGCAGGCGATGACAGGAGACCAGGAGCGCTAGATGGAGAAATACCCAGACGAAGACTGGGAGCGTCTCGGCCAGCTCCTCAGACTCCGCAGACCCCAACTGAACCAGCGGTACCGCATCAGACGCGTCTTCGCCGAGGACAACCACCTCACCGACAAGACGGTCCAGGAGATCGAGAACGCCTACCGGAAGACCTTCAGCGATGACATGATCGCCGCCATCGAGGTCGCGTACCGACTTCCCCAAGGCGCGATCGAAGAGATCCTCAAAGACTCAACGGTGACGGAGTACCCCCACCACGCAGGAACAGGGTTGCTCAACTTCCCGCCCGAGCCGCCCGCCGCAGACATTCCGCCCGGTGTCAGCCTGCAAGACATAGAGCCGTGGGAACGCGCGATCTGGCTCATCCCCGGCCTCACCGCCGACGAACGCGGCTTCGCGATCGCCTGCGTGCGATGGAGCCGTGACCCCAAGGCCGAACCCGCCATCGATAGCCTCGGCATCCTGATGCTCTTCAAGATGGCCGACCGGATCCCCGAGCTGCTCCCCCAACTGATGGAGCGACTCCACACGCGTCGGGACAACGGACACAGCCAGGCCGGATAGCGCGGCGGAGGCTACCGACGTTTCCCTTCCACGCGCAGGCAACCTCCCCCCGATCCGTCTGTAACAGATCGGTAACAGCTTGCGTGAACGGTCAACATCCCGCCCTGTTGCACCGTCTTCTAATAACAGGCAGCCTCAGCCTCGGCACACAACCACATAGCAACGCACGCGAGGTGTGCCTGCATGTCCGTCGACGACTCCGGCGCCCACCCCATCCCCCACAACCCCGCCCTCGACCACCCCGGCCCCCTCCCCCTGCCGGCGATCCGAGGCCGCGACTGGCTCAACCTCTGGGGATGGCACGCCCGCAAACACCCCGACATGTGGGCCGAACGCGAACGCGACATCGACAACGAGGCCCGCGACCTCCATCTCCAAGCAGCCCGCCGCGCCAAAGTCCCCGCACGGATGCTGCGCGCGCTGCGCCACGGTGACGGCCAATCTCGCCACGACGTGTACATCCGCGGCCAGCGCGTCCAGCTCATCACCAAAACCAGCAGGGAACACCGGCTCACCGTCGCCCAGGAGACCGGCATCTGGGAGGCGCTGCTGCGCGTCATCGACGACATCCAGAGTGCGCCGGCTGCGCCATGTGGGGGGTTCTCCCGCCACCCCGAACTGCCCGCCGAGATCATCGTGGCGAGCTGGGACCGCGACGGCCACCGCTACTACGTGTGCGGCGACGGCGCCGGTGAAGGCCTCCGCGCCAGCCGCCGCAGCATCGGCGGATGGGGCAGCCTCGCCGCGCTACTCCACATCCCGTCCCTGGCCGCCCTCACCCAACGAGCCGCCGAGCTGCTGTCCGGGCCGGTCGCGCAGACCGCGTCGACCGTCGCCGTCGTCGGTGTCGTCGCCACCGCCAGCATCGCCCCCAGCCACCTCACCGACCCGCCGTCCGAACCCGCAGCGACGCCGGCTCCACAGGCCCGAACCGCCGCTGACCCGCTGCTCACCTCGCAGCACATACCACCGCGCCCCGGTCCCGCCGCATCCCCCACCGGCCGCAGCGCCCCCCGCTCAGAGGCGACACCCCGGCAGGCCGCCACCAGCACGCCACCGGACGCCACACCACGCCAGGAACCAAGCCCCGCCGCGACACCACCCCCGGCGCCCTCCCCGAGCCCCTGGTCACCGCCACCGCCCTCTGCCGACCCGCCTGCGCCGGCACCGCCTTCTACGCCCAAGCCGGGCAACGGCGGCAAAGACACACCCAAGACAGCGCCAGGCAAACAGCCCAAAGACAAGAAGCCGAAGAAGACCAAGAAGGCGAAGGTTCCCAAGGGCAAGAAGGTGAAGGTCGGTCAGCAGCCAGCCGAGCGCATGACGCAGCCGACGGACTAGGCAGATTCCTGGGCGAGGCCGAGCGCCTGCAGCAAGGCGGCCCGGGTCACGCGGTACTGGACACCAAGCCGAAGAACATCACACGGGAACTCGCCATTGCGGGCGAGCTCCTGAGCTTTCGTCCGGCCGATACCGAAGCACTTGCCAGCGGTGACGATGTCCACCATGACGGGAAGTTCAAGGACTTCTTCGACGGTCAGCGGTTCGACTATGAGGCCGGTCTTGCTCATGGGGGCGCCCTCTCCAGGGATGTCGGATGGTGTCATGGCGTGTCATTCCGGATGGATGGGGGTTGATCTGAATCAGAATGACACGAAGACGGTGGCGCAGGCAATCGAGATGGGGGTACAGTCCATTCAGATTGGATGGAGGCGGTTGCGTGACGGATGATGCCGGACAGAGTCGAACCGAGCTTGGCTTCATGAGCGAGGACAGCCTCGCCCGCCGCATCGCGTGGGAGATGGACGTCCGCGGCTGGTCCCAGGAACGCCTCGCCAAGGAAATGACCGACGCCGGCCACCCGTTCCACCAGTCCTCCATCTCGAAGATCGTCAAACCGAAGGACGGAAAGCGGCGATCCATCAGCGTCGACGACGCCCTCGGATTCGCCAAGGTCTTCGAGGTCCCTCTCGACGAACTGCTGATTCCACTCGAGGCAGTCTGGGACACCCAGCTGCGCGACGGGCTGACCAGGCTCGCGGCCCTCCACCACCAGCGTGAGGCGATCGACCGGGAGGCGGCCGGGCTGGTCACCCAGGTCGTGAAACTCGCGCAGGCCGCCGGCGAGCAGCACTTTGACCGGCACCTGGACGCGGCCAGCGCCGCCGAACGACGACGGTTCCTCGACGAGATGCACCGGTGGGGGCAGCGCCTCATGAGCCAGGTCAACGCCGGCGTCCTTGAGGGAGTCACCGACGAGGAGGCCCTCGACCGGCTCCGCCGCATCACTTTCGGCGAGCGCCTCGATCGAGGCGACCGGGCATGAAGGGCTCCACCTACAAGCGCTGCAAATGCCGCGACGCCGACGGCAAGGAACTCGGCCAGGCCTGCCCCAAGCTGCGGCGCAAGGACGGCTCTTGGAACCCGCGGCACGGCACCTGGTACTACCGGCTCGAACTGGAGGCCGGCCCGAACGGCAAACGCCGCACGCTGCGCCGCGGCGGATTCGCCTCGGAGACCGAGGCGCAGGCCGGGATGGACGAGGCCAAGGCCAAGGAAGCCCGCGGCGGCAACGCACAAACCAAGATCCTTGTTGGTGAGTACCTTGACCAGTGGCTCAAGGACCATCGCACGATCCGCGCCAGCACCCGTCGCCGGTATTCCACCCACATCCGCAAGTACCTCCGGCCCCATTTGGGGCATCTTGAGCTGGACCGGCTGCGGGTCAAACACCTCAACGACATGTTCGACGCGATCGCAGCGGAGAACCCCGTCATCGCCGCTGCGGCCGACCTGCGCCGCGAACTCCGCCACGCCGCCCGGCACGCCAAGCAGGAGCGCGACAACGCCGCCCACCAGGAGATCCTGGACAAGATCGCGGAGCTTCCCCCGTTCCGCCGTCAGGTGGGACCGGGAACCATGGGGCAGATCCGCGCCACCCTCCGGAAAGCACTCTCCGATGCCGCAGCCCAGGGCTACATCACCGTGAACTGGGCGAAACTCGTCCAGCTCCCCGCCTACAAGCCCCCCAAGGCGCTGGTGTGGACTGACGTCCGCACCACAGCCTGGCAAGCCGAGTACATCAAGGCACTGGGAGCGGCGGGCGAACCGGCAGACAGCCGATCAGTGCGCGCGTTCAAGATCTGGAAGAGCGTGCCGAGGCCGTCCAAGGCGATGGTGTGGACTCCCGACCAGACCGGCGCGTTCCTCGACTCGATCGCCGAGCACCGCCTGTACGCGCTGTTCCACACCATGGCATTCACCGGCATCCGCCGCGGGGAGGCGTGCGGGCTGCGCTGGCCCGAGGTCGACCTTGAGGGACTGGAACTGGCGATCAGCATTCAGCGGGTGAACATCACCTACGACGAGGTCGAGGAGACCGCCCCCAAAAGCGATTCCAGCGACGACGCCATCCCGATCGACGCAGGCACCGGCAAGGCGCTCCGGGCGCACCGATCGAGGCAGAAGCAGGACCAACTGGCCTGGGGGCGTGAGGCCTGGGTCGCGTCAGGGCGGGTGTTCACCCGCGAGAACGGCGAGCCGCTGCACCCCGACAACGTCTCCGACCTGTTCTTGCTGCTGACCTTCCGGGCCGGGCTGCCGCCGATCCGGCTCCATGACCTGCGGCACGGTACCGCGACGCTGATGCTCGCGGCCGGCGTCGACATGAAGCTGATCCAGGCTCAGCTGCGGCACGCCTCCATGCAGTTGACGTCCAACACCTACACCAGTGTGCTGCCCGATCTGGCGCGCGAGGCCGCAGAGGCGGCCGCGGCGCTGGTGCCGCGGGCCGCCTCGAACGGGGGTGCCGGAACTTTCGGGCTCCCCTTGGGCTCCCCACGGGAGAGCGCACCCAAGAGGAGCCCGCGTAAATCAGCTCAGCACCAGGTCAAGGGCCAAGAATCCGATTCGGCTGACGAGCCAGAATCGGAGGGCGAAGATATTAGTAGTACCACGGGAAACGCGACCAATCGGGGTCACGCTTCTCTAGGAAGGAATCACGGCCCTCGGCGGCCTCATCGGTCCCGTAGGCGAGCCGGGTCGCCTCGCCCGCGAACACCTGCTGCCCCACCAGACCGTCGTCGACGAGGTTGAAGGCGAACTTGAGCATCCGCTGCGCCGTCGGGCTCTTGCCGTTGATCTTGGCGCCCCACTCCAGCGCGGTCCGCTCCAGCTCCGCGTGCGGCACGACCGCGTTGACCATGCCCATCCGGTGCGCGGCCTCGGCGTCATAAGTGTCGCCCAGGAAGAAGATCTCGCGGGCGAACTTCTGTCCGACCTGGCGGGCCAGGTAGGCCGAGCCGAACCCGCCGTCGAAGCTGGCGACGTCGGCGTCGGTCTGCTTGAAGCGGGCGTGCTCGCGGCTGGCCAGGGTCAGGTCGCAGACGACGTGGAGGCTGTGGCCCCCGCCGGCTGCCCAGCCCGGCACGACGCAGATGACGACCTTGCCCATGGTCCGGATCAGTCGCTGCACCTCCAGGATGTGCAGCCGCCCCGCGCGGGCCGGGTCGATGCTGTCGGCGGTCTCCCCCTCGGCGTACTTGTAGCCGTCCTTGCCGCGGATCCGCTGGTCGCCGCCCGAGCAGAAGGCCCAGCCGCCGTCCCTCGGCGACGGCCCGTTGCCGGTGAGGAGCACGCAGCCGACGTCGCTGGACATGCGGGCGTGGTCCATGGCCCGGTAGAGCTCGTCGACCGTGTGCGGCCGGAAGGCGTTGCGCACCTCGGGCCGGTTGAACGCGATGCGGACGGTCCCCTGGTCGACCGCCCGGTGATAGGTGATGTCGGTGAAGCCGAACCCCTCGACTTCCTTCCACGCGCCGCTGTCGAACAGCTCCGAAACCATATGATCCTCTTCCGTGTCGCGCCGCTCCGCCCCCAATTCAACGGCACACCGATATGAACGTGTTCAGCGGGGTCGATTAGGCTGATCGCATCATGGACCGCCGCCTGCACGC
This sequence comes from Spirillospora sp. NPDC048911, assembly GCF_043198015.1. Lineage (NCBI taxonomy): Bacteria > Bacillati > Actinomycetota > Actinomycetes > Streptosporangiales > Thermomonosporaceae > Spirillospora > Spirillospora sp. NPDC048911. The sequence continues at coordinate 665,016 of NZ_JBICUD010000004.1, forward strand.
CCTCGTCCTGCCGCCGGGGCCCCGCCTGTTCGAGGCGCTGGCCGCGGCCCTGGACGGCACCGGCCCGGCGATCTGCCCGATCTCGCCCGACCTGCCCGAGACAGCGCTCCACGACCTGCTGAACGCGCTGGCACCGCACGCGATCGAGACCGAGGACGGCACGCGTCCCGTCACGGGCACCCCCGTGGCGGATGACACCGCCGTGCTGATCGCGACCTCGGGGTCCACCGGCACGCCCAAGATCGCCGAGCTGCCGGCGGCCGCGCTGCTCGCCTCGGCGGCCGCCACGTTCGCCCGGATCGGGGCCGAGCCAGAGGACCGCTGGCTGTGCTGCCTGCCCACCAGCCACATCGCCGGCGTCCAGGTGCTGGTCCGGTCGCTCGCCGCCGGCACCGAGCCGGTGATCCAGCCGCGCTTCGACGTGACGGCGGTGGCGGGCGCCGATGTGGCGCATCTCTCCGTGGTCCCCACGCAGCTCCGCCGGCTCCTGGACGCGGGCACCGACCTGTCGAAGTTCCGTTCCGTCCTGCTCGGGGGCGCCGCCGCTCCCCCGGACCTGCTCGACGCGGCCCGCGAACGCGGCGCGCGCGTCTTCACCACGTACGGCATGAGCGAGACCTGCGGCGGCTGCGTGTACGACGGCGTGCCGCTGGACGGCGTGCGCACGGCCATCGGGGCGGACGGGCGCATCCGGCTCGCCGGGCCCGTCCTGTTCAGCGGATACCGGCTGCGGCCACACGCCACCGCGGCCGCACGGGACGGCGACTGGTTCGTCACCCAGGACCTCGGCGTGATCGAGGACGGGCTGCTGCGCGTCCGCGGCCGCGCCGACGACGTGATCGTCACCGGCGGGGAGAAGGTCGTCGCGGGCGAGGTCGCCGCGGCGCTGGTCCGCCATCCCCAGGTCGCGGACGTGGCGGTCGTGGGCCGGCCCGACGCCGAGTGGGGCCGGCGGGTGACCGCGGTGGTCGTGCCCGCCGGGCGGGCGCCCGGGCTCGCCGAACTGCGCGGCTGGGTCCGCGAGACCCTGCCCGCCTACGCCGCGCCGCGCGAGCTGGAGCTGGTGCGGGAGATACCGCTGCTGCCGTCGGGAAAACCCGATCTGGAGACTCTCCGGCGCCCCGGTCCACGGTGATCCCGGCCCGGCGTGGCACGCTGGGTCTCTATGGCCGAGGAGCAGCAGGAGAGCACGCTGACGGTGCTGCTGGCGTTCGGTGCCAACCTGGGCATTGCCATCGCCAAGATCGTCGCCGCGGTGATCACCGGTTCGGCGTCCATGGCGGCGGAGGCGGCGCACTCGATCGCCGACACCTTCAACGAGGTGCTGCTGATCGTGGGGCTGCGCCGCAGCGGCCGCCCCGCCGACCGGCGGCATCCGCTCGGCTACGGCAAGGAGCGCTACATCTGGACGCTCCTCGTCGCCGTCGCGATCTTCGGGATGGGCGCGCTGTTCGCCTTCTACCAGGGCGTCGAGACGTTCCTGGGGCATCCGGCCGCGGAGTCCGACCCGCTGGTCGGCTACGTCGTGCTGGCGGTCGCGTTCGCCCTGGAGGCCGTCTCCTGGCAGCAGGCGCTGCGGCAGGTCCGGCGGGACGCCCGGGACGAGGGCCTGCCGGTGATCAGGTACATCCGGCGGACCGACGAGCCCACCTCGATCAGCGTGCTGCTGGAGGACTCCGCCGCCCTGCTCGGGCTGATCTTCGCGGCCGCGGGGCTGGGCCTGCACCAGCTCACCGGCTCGGCCGTCTGGGACGGCGTCGGCTCGATGATGATCGGCCTGCTGCTGACGGCGGTCGCGCTGATCCTCGGCCGCATCAACCTCAACCTGCTGATCGGCAACCAGGCCGATCCCCGGCTCGTCCACGACGTCCGGGAGCTGCTCGCCGCCGCCCCGGAGATCGAATGGGTGGTCGACATCGTGACCATGACGGTCGGCGCCGACCGGGTCCTCGTCTGCGCCCGGCTGGACTTCCACGACGCGCTGACCGCCGGTGACGTCGAACGGGCGTGCGTGCGGATGTCGCACGAGCTGCGGGACGCCCATGGGGAGATCGACGAGGTCTTCCTCGAGCCGGTGCCCCGTGACGATCCCGAGCTGCGGGACCGCGTGATCGCCCGGTATGGTCAGCGGCAGGCCCCCGGAGCCGGCCCGTCCTGAGGCCCGTCTCCGCCCCGGGTCATGCGGAACCCGAGAAACCTTCAAAACGTGAAACCGGCGCCCCGCAAGGGGATTCAGCCGATGGAGGGCCACGCCACAGGTTTCGGGCGCGCTCTCTGGGAACAAGAAGGCGCCTGTGCAGCGTTCCGATAAGTGCGCGCATCACTAGCGAATCACGCCTCTGCGTCGCACCCACACAGTGAAGGGAGAGGGGTGCCCCCATGCCGCGAACCGCTGTAGAGACCCCGCTCACGGAGTTGACGAGCCCGGCGCTCGCCGGCCTCCTCGAGCGTGGCCGTGCTCAAGGGCGCCTCTCGCTCGGCGAGGTACGCGAGGCCTTCGAGGCCGCCGGTATCAGCCCGGCACAGGGTCGTTCGATCCTGCGCGAGCTCTCCGAGGCCGGCATCAGCCTAGCCAGCGAAGCCGAGTCCGCCAAGAAGAAGACCCCCGCCAAGGGCGCCAAGGCCAAGTCCGGCCAGGCGGCCGAGGCCGGTGAGGCCACGGGCGAGGCCGACGTGACAAAGGTCACCAGGGCCCCGGCCAAGAAGCGGGTCACCGCCAAGAAGGCCACCGCCACGTCCGCCGTCAAGTCGGCCGTGCAGGCCGTCGACGACCGCGAGCCCGCCGCCGCGGAGCTCGACGGCGCCGACGACGGGCCCGACGACGGCACCTTCGAGATGACCGAGGTCGAGGCCGCCCCGGCCGCCGACCTCGACGACCAGTCGACCTCCATGGGCGACTCGGTGCACACCTACCTCAAGGCGATCGGGCGGCGCCAGCTGCTCACCGCCGAGCAGGAGGTCGACCTGGCCAAGCGCATCGAGGCCGGGCTGTACGCCGAGCACCTGCTCGAAACCCAGAAGCTCGGCCCGCAGCGCCGGCTCGACCTGGAGTGGGTGGCCGCCGACGGCCGCCGCGCCAAGTCCCACATGCTGGAGGCCAACCTCCGGCTGGTGGTGTCGGTCGCCAAGAAGTACTCCGACCGCGGTCTGTCGCTGCTGGACGTCGTCCAAGAGGGCAACCTGGGCCTGATCCGCGCGGTGGAGAAGTTCGACTACTCCAAGGGCTACAAGTTCTCGACGTACGCCATGTGGTGGATCCGCCAGGCGATCCAGCGCGGCTTCGCCGACTCGGCCCGCACCATCCGCCTCCCCGTCCACGTGCTGGAGATGCTCAGCAAGCTGAGCCGGATCGAGCGCGACATGCACCAGCGGCTGGGCCGCGAGCCCACGCCCGAGGAGCTGGCGGTCGAGCTCGACAAGAGCCCCGAGCAGGTGCGCGAGCTGCTGCGCACGAGCCGGCAGCCGATCAGCCTGGACTCCACCATCGGCGAGGACGGCGAGACCCGCATCGGCGACCTCATCGAGGACACCGACAGCCCGGAGGCCTCCGACCTGGTCGACCGCCAGCTCATGGCCGAGCAGCTGCGCCGCACCCTCGACATCCTCAACCCGCGCGAGGCCAAGATCATGGCGATGCGGTTCGGGCTGTACGACGGGACGCCCCGGACGCTCGACGAGATCGGCAAGGCCCTCGGGCTGACCCGCGAGCGGATCCGCCAGCTGGAGAAGGAGTCGCTGTCCAAGCTGCGGCACCCCAGCAACGCCCAGCCGCTGCTCGACTTCGCGGTCTGACCCGCCCCGGGGCGGCACGAACGGCACAGAGCAAGAAACAGAGCACGGCACAGCGCGACGCGCGGCTCAGGCCCGCCGGACCACCTGGTCCGGCGGGCCTCGCCGTGTCCGGGTAGGTGACCGCGGGCCGCTAACTCGGTAGCCGTCACCGATGTCTCCGGACGCGCCGGAGCCAAGACTGTCGGTGGTCGTGACAACACCGAGTGAGAGAGGTCACCGATGACCAGCACAACCGACAGTGGCACCATCCCGGCCACGGCGCTCGACCACATGCGCGAGACGATGGCGGCCCGCGACGCGGCGCAGGCCGAGCGGATCGTGGCCGCGGGACAGGCCGTCGTGGAGCGGTTCGAGGCCGAGCGGCTGAAGATCGTTCCCGCCGAGCTCCAGAAGAGGCTGCGGGCCCACGCGGCCGAGCACCGCCTGGCCGAGGACGCGGACCTGGAAGCCCGGCTGCGCCGCTCCGCCCGGCAGCGTGCGTACATGGCCGAGATCGGCGTCGATCTCGTCGCGCTCGACCGGATGCGCGCCGACTTCGCCGAGCAGGCCGGCGCCGTCGCCGCGCTGCCCGGCATGGGCGACGCGGAGGTCAGCATCGTGCCCGGCGAGGGCCGCGCGCTCGAGGAGGGCGACGCCTCCCTGGTCGCCTACGACGGCAACTGGGACCCGGGGCCCGCGTGGGGCTCGTCCCGGCCGGGCGACTTCGCGGTCTGGAACCAGGAGAGCTTCTGGGCCCCGACCATCAACCGGGCGGGCAGCCACATCCGGTTCCGGCAGCGGGAGACCGGCGACAACAGCTGGGCCTGGATGTCCTGGCGCAACGGCTACATGCGCCTGTTCACGCTGCCGGCCGCCCGGCCGCTCGTCGTGGACGTGGACGTGACGTGCGAGCACAGCCGGTTCTTCATCGACACCGACGACGAGCCGGGAGGCTCGGGCTGCCGCGTGGAGCTCTCCCAGTCCGTGCAGGTCGAGGTGTACTCCAACTGGGCCGACTCGGTGCCGCAGGAGACCGTCAGCGGGCTGCTGGCGAGCACCGGGACCACGTCCACGGAGAACTGGCAGGACTTCGAGGCCGTCCCGGCCTGGTCCAAGCGCAAGGTCCGCGTCAACTCGCAGAAGACCTATGCGGGCGGGCAGCAGGTCGCGGTGTTCGCGTCGATCATGAACTTCGCCAACGGGGCGCGGCTCAACGACACGCGGCTCACCGCCGGTGTCGACGCGGCCTGGATCATCGACAACATCACCGTCCGGCCGGTCTTCTGACCCCTCCGGTCGCCCGAGACCCCCGTTGCCCCGCGGCGGGGGTCTCCGGTGTCACCCGGCTTCACTCGCCGCGGCGGAACTCCCAGATGGCCACGGCCATCAGCCCGAGCCCCATGCCGACCACGATGACGAGTTCGAGCCAGACCGGGACGAGCCAGCCGTTCCAGGTGACGCCGGGGTTGAAGGTCTTCTGCAGCTCCTCCGACACGTCGAGGTGGGCGAAGACGGCCTGGCGCAGCGGGTCGACCGCGTACGTCAGCGGGTTGAGCCGGGTGAGCACGCTCAGCCAGGTGGGCAGGCCGTTCAGCGGGTAGAGGGCGCCCGACAGGAACATCATCGGCATCATCGCCATCTGCAGGAGGGCGAAGAACGACTGCATGGTCTTGATCCGCGCGGCCATCATCACGCCGAAGCAGGTCATCGCGAAGGCCCCGAGGAACATGAGCCCGAGCAGCTCGAGCAGCAGCAGCGGGTCGTACGGCACGCCCGCCAGCCCGGCCAGCATCACGATCACCGCGCCCTGCAGGGTCGCCACCGTGGCGCCGCTGAGGCACTTGCCGACGACGATGGCGGTCCGGCTGACCGGCGCGACCAGCATCTCGCGCAGGAAGCCGAACTCGCGGTCCCACACGATCGATCCGCCCGAGAACATCGCGGTGAACATCACCGACATCGCGCAGACGCCCGGAAAGATGAACGTCTTGAGGTCCACCTCGCCGGACGAGCCGCCGCCGCCCGCCATGAGGTTGGACAGGCCCGTGCCCATCACCAGCAGCCACAGCACCGGCTGGACGAGGCTGGAGATCATGCGCATCTTGTCGCGCCAGAACCTGATCAGCTCCCGGTGCAGGACGATCTTCACCACGCGCAGGTCCTGCCGGAGGCTCTTCTCGGGCACCCGCACGCGGGCGACGCCGCCGCCCGCCTCCGCCGTGGCCGGAGTCCCCATGGTCATCTCCTCCCCCGCGCCACCATGCGCATCCAGTCGTTGGCCGACCCCTCGGCGTCGCGGATCGTGTTGCCGGTGAACGACATGAACACATCGTCCAGCGACGGCCGTGAGACGCTCACCGACCTGATCGGCATCCCGAGCTCGGCGAACAGCCGCGGCACGAAGGCCTCGCCGGACGGCACCGCGAACGTCACCGCGCCCTCGACGACCCTGGCCTCCAGATCGAAGCGCTCGCGCAGCGCCGCGATCGCCGCCGCGTCGTCGTCGGTGTGGATCTGCACGCGGTCCTTGCCCACCCCGGCCTTGAGCGCCTCGGGCGTGTCGAGCGCCACGATGGCGCCCTGGTCCATGATGGCGATCCGGTCGCAGTACTCCGCCTCGTCCATGTAGTGCGTCGTCATGAAGATCGTGATCTCTTCGGCGTCCTTGAGCCGGCGGATGTAGTCCCAGATCGAGGAGCGCGTCTGCGGGTCGAGGCCGACCGTCGGCTCGTCCAGGAACAGCACCCGGGGCGAGTGCAGCAGCCCCCGGGCGATCTCCAGCCGCCGCTTCATCCCGCCGGAGTAGGTCTCCACGCGGTCGCCGCGCCGGTCCCACAACCCGACCATGTCCAGCATCTGCCGCATCCGGTCGGCCACCTGCGAGCGCGGCACCCCGTACAGCTCGGCGTGGAAGCGCAGGTTCTGCTCGCCGGTGAGGTACCCGTCGAGCGTCGGGTCCTGGAAGACCAGCCCGATGTTGCGCCGCACGTGGTCGCGTTCGGTGACGACGTCGTGGCCGGCGACCCGCGCGCCACCGGACGTGGGACGCAGCAGGGTGCAGAGCATGTTGATGGTCGTCGACTTGCCGGCGCCGTTCGGCCCGAGGAACCCGAAGATCTCCCCGGGCTCCACCGCGAGCTCGATGCCCCGCACGGCCTCCACGTCGCCGAAGCGCTTGACCAGCCCGTCCGCCGCGACCGCGGGTTCCCCGTTCGTCATGACCCTCCCCGGCACATCCTTGGCATCGCCAACGATAGGAATATCCTAAGTTTCAGGTCAAGAGATTTACGACTGCGAGGGAGTCGCGCACGTGACGAATCCCGAAGGCGCCGAGCCGCCGCCGGATCCGTTGCTCCGGGTGCCCACCTACCTGATGTTCGAGCTCATCAGGCTCGCCCGCCGCCGCTCGGCCGAGCTCTATCCGGACGAGCCGCTGCGGCTGCCGCACACGCTCGCCCTGGCCTGGCTGGCCGGCCACGGGCCGATGTCGCAGCGCGAGCTCAGCGAGCGCCTCAGCTTCGATCCGGGCGACCTGGTCGCCGTGATCGACCTGCTGGAGCGGCACGGCTACGTCGAGCGGCACCGCGACGCCCGCGACCGGCGCCGCTACTCGCTGCACCTCACCGACGCGGGCCGCCTCGCGCTGCACGACCGCCGGGCCCGGGGCGAGCGGATGAACGACCTGCTGCTCGATCCGCTGAACCCGGTCGAACGCGAGCAGTTCCGGGCGCTCATGCTCAAGATCCTCGCCCACCACGACCCGCGCTTCGCGGACGCCCCGATCCCCGGCGAAATACCCTCCAGACCAGACCGATCCATGCCGCACCGATGACATTCCGAGGCGGGGCGGGTCCACGGTCGTCTCCGGAAGCGCCCCCTCGTCCGCCGGCTGCCCGCCTAGGCCACGCGCACCGCGCCGCCGAGCCGCAGCCCGGCCTCGTCGAACCGGTGCAGCACCAGCCGCGCCACCGCGTCGTGCGCCCCGATCGGGGCGCTGGCGGCGTCGGCGCCCGCCGCCTCGATCCGGTGGTGGAACAGCCCGGGCGCGAGCAGATACGACGCCACGAGCACGCGGCCCGCTCCCTCGCGGCGCCGTCGCTCCACCACCTCGGCCAGCGGCGGGCCGTCGGCCGCGACGAAGCCGAACGGCACCGGCCTGCGCAGCCGCCGCGACAACATCCGCGCGGCGGCGCGCACGTCCGCGACACCCGCCGGATCGGACGACCCGGCCGCGCCGAGCACCACCGCGTCGGCGGGCCGCAGCGGCTCTCCGCCGCCCAGGCCCGCCGCCAACCGGTCGATCATCGCCGTGGCGAGCAGGCCGTGCGGCCCGAGCGGGCGGGAGGTCACCAGGCCCGGTTGCAGCCGCTCGGCCCGGCCCGGGATGTCGATCAGCGCGTGGTACCCGCGCGCCAGCATCAGCGGCACCGCGACCACCGGCCCGCCGACGCCGCGCAGCGCGTCCTCCAGCGACGGCGCGGCGATCTCCGCGTACGCCTCGGCCACGCGCAGCCCCGGCCGCAGCGCCCGCACCCGGTCGAGCAGCGCCCGTACCGTGGCGGCGCCTGCCGGGTCGCGCGTGCCGTGCGCCACGGCCAGCAACGTCGGATGCACGTCCCTCAACTCAGCCACTCATCTCCGCTCGGACGGGGTCGGCCAGCCGCGGGTCGCAGGCGAGCCGGTACCCGCGCTTCACGACGGTCTCGACGATCCCGGACCGGCCCAGCCCGCGCCGGAGCCGCGCCACCGCCATCTCCACCGCGTGCTCGTCGGCCTGGGGCCGCCCGTCCCGGCCCCACGGCACCCCGCCCACCATCAGGCGGCTGGGCAGCACCCCGCACAGCTCGGCACGCGACACCACGTGTCCCGGCCGCCGCGCCAGGGCGCGCAGGATCGCCATCGGGGCAGGCGCGATCGGCCTCAGCTGCCCGTCGAGCACCACGGCGTGCCCGCGCAGCTCCAGCGAGAACCCGCGGACCTCGATCCGCCTGGCCCGCCGCTGCGGCAGGTCGGAGACCAGCGCCCGCACCAGCGCCCCGATCCGCGCCCGCTCGGGCTGGACCGTCGGCACGCCCCGCTCCGTCAGCCGCTGCGCCGTGACCGGCCCGACGCAGGCCGCCACCACGTGCGTCCGCAACGCCTCCAGCAGCGGCTCCTCCAGGCCGTCCTCGGCGGCGACCGCGAGCGTCGCCGCGACCGCCGGGGAACTGGTGAACGTGATGGCGTCCACCGTCCCCGCCACCGCCTGCCCCACCAGCCGCCGCAGCGGCGTGGAGTCCTCGGTGCGCGACCACCGGTACACCGGGATCTCGATCACCTCGGCCCCGGCCGCCCGCAGCGCGCCGGTGAACTCGGGAAGCTGCTCGCCGTACAGCTGCACGGCGATCCGCGAGCCGGTCAGGTCCTTCTCCAGCAGGTGCTTGAGCACCTCGGCGCAGCTCTCCGACTCCGGCGACCACACCTCCTGGAGCCCGGCCGAACGGATCGCGCCGCGCGCCTTGGGCCCGCGCGCCAGCAGGTCCACCCGCGACAGCCGCTCGATGAGCGCGTCGCGCAGCCCCCAGCCGTCGGCGGTCTCCAGCCAGGCCCGGAAGCCGATCCCGGTCGTGACGACCACATGGTCGAGGGGCCGCTCGATGCAGTCGCCGGTGGCGTGCAGCAGGTCGGCGTCGTCCGACAGCGGGACGAGGCGGATCGCCGGCGCGAGCACGACCCGGGCCCCGCGCCGCTCCAGCAGCGTGGCGAGCTCCTCGTGCCGGCGATCGGCGGTCACGCCGACCGCGAACCCGGCGAGTGGCTCACTGTCGGTGCTCATCAAGCCCCCGGTGTTCATCGGACGACCCCACCTCCACACGGTCGTCCACCGGATTCCGGCGGATCGGGAAGGTGGGCAGGGCCACCTCGGGGTCGGCCAGGCAGGCGCCGGTCCGCAGATCGAAGACGTCCTTGAACATCGGGGACGCGACGGTCGGCGCGCCGCCGCGGCTCCCGAGGATGCCCCGGGAGATCACGTACGCGCCGCTGAACGGGTCGAAGTTCGACACCGCGAACAGCTCGCCCTCGAAGGTGCGGAAGATCGCGACCTGCCGCCCGCCGACCATCGCGCAGGCGCCGCGTTCGGGGATCAGGTCGGTGTAGGAGCAGACGTCCACCCAGCCCCCCGCGCGGGCGGGCGCGGCGGCGGGGAGCACGGCGGCGTCTCGGGTGAGCGTCATGTCGGGTGTCGTGGTCATCGGGCGGCCACCTCCAGGCGTGGACCGGTCACCAGGACCGGCTTGATCTGATCGCGTTCCTGCTCGAAGACGATGCTCGGGTCGGGGGTGTCGGGGGCGTTGACGAAGGAGACGAAGCGGCTCAGCTTGCCGGGGTCCTCGATGGCGTCGCGCCACTCGTCGGCGTAGGAGCCGACGTGCCGGTCCATCGCCGCGTCCAGCTCCGCGCAGATGCCGAGCCGGTCTTCGACGATCACCTCGCGCAGGTAGTCCAGGCCGCCTTCGAGGCCCTCCAGCCAGCTCGCGGTGCGCTGCAGCCGGTCGGCGGTGCGGATGTAGAACATCAGGAACCGGTCGATGTAGCGGACGAGGGTCTCGTCGTCGAGGTCGGTCGCGAAGAGGTCGGCGTGCCGGGGGCGCATGCCGCCGTTCCCCGCCACGTAGAGGTTCCAGCCCTTCTCGGTGGCGATGATGCCGAAGTCCTTGCTCTGCGCCTCGGCGCATTCGCGTGCGCAGCCTGAAACGGCGGACTTGAGCTTGTGCGGGGCGCGCAGGCCGCGGTAGCGCAGCTCCAGCAGGATCGCCATCGCCACCGAGTCCTGGACGCCGTAGCGGCACCAGGTCGAACCGACGCACGACTTCACCGTGCGCAGGGCCTTGCCGTAGGCGTGGCCCGACTCGAACCCGGCGTCCACCAGCCGCTTCCAGATCCTCGGCAGCTGCTCGACGCGGGCGCCGAACAGGTCGATCCGCTGGCCGCCCGTGATCTTGGTGTAGAGACCGAAGTCGCGCGCGACCTCACCGATGACGATCAGCTTGTCCGGCGTGATCTCCCCGCCGGGGATGCGCGGCACCACCGAGTAGGTGCCGTTCTTCTGCATGTTGGCGAGGAAGTGGTCGTTGGTGTCCTGCAGCGCGGCCTGCTCGCCTTCGAGGATGTGGCCGTTGCCGAGGCTCGCCAGGATCGAGGCCACCACCGGCTTGCAGATGTCGCAGCCCCGCCCGCCCTTGCCGTGCTCGGCGATCAGCTGGGTGAACGTGGTGATCCCGCGCACCCGCACGATGTCGAACAGCTCGGCCCGGCTGTACTCGAAGTGCTCGCAGAGCGCCCGGCTGACCTCGATGCCGGCCGCCGTCAGCTCGGCGTCCAGGATCTTCTTCACCAGGGGCACGCAGCTGCCGCAGCTCGTCCCGGCGCGGGTGCAGCCCTTCACCCCGCCCATGTCGGTGAGGCCCTCGTCCCGGATGGCACAGCGGATGTGCTCGGCGTTGACGTTGTTGCAGCTGCAGATGACGGTGGCGCCGGGCAGTTCGCCCCCGGCCGCCTCGGTGCCGCCGAACAGCGCCTGCTCGGGGGTCCCGGGCAGTTCCGCGCCGATGAACGCGCGGAGCGTCGGATAGGACTCGGCGTCGCCGACCAGGACGCCGCCGAGCAGGGTCCGCGCGTCGTCGCTGACGATGAGCTTCTTGTAGATCCCCGCCACCGGGTCGGTGTAGGTGACGTCCAGTGCCCCCTGCTCCGGCCCGGCGAACGGGTCGCCGAAGCTGGCGACGTCCACGCCCATCAGCTTCAGCTTCGTCGACAGGTCGGCGCCGGTGAAGCTCGCGGTGCTCGCGTCCCCCGTGGCCGCGGCCAGGAGCTGGTCGGCGACCACCTCGGCCATGCTGAAGCAGGGGGCGACCAGCCCGTACACCTGGCCGCCGGCCAGGGCGCACTCGCCCACCGCGTAGACGGCGGGGTCGGCGGTGCGGCAGTTCTCGTCGACCACGATCCCGCCGCGCTCGCCCACCGGCAGGCCGCAGGCGCGGGCCAGCTCGTCGCGCGGCCGGATGCCGGCGGAGAAGACCACCACCCCGGCGTCGATGGCCGAGCCGTCGGCGAGCGCCACCCGCGCCACGGCGCCGGTGTCGCCGGCCTCCAGGCCCGCCATCGGCGTGCCCGCGTGCACCTTCATGTCCAGGCCCTCGATGTGGCGGCGCAGCATCGCGCCGCCGCCCTCGTCGAGCTGCCGCGGCATCAGCCAGGGCGCGACCTCGACCACGTGCGTGTCGACGCCGAGACCCTGGAGGGCGCGTGCGGCTTCGAGGCCGAGGAGTCCGCCGCCCACGACGACGCCACCGGCCCCGGGGCTTGACGTTGTGAGGTTCGAGCAGTGGGCGCGGAGCGCCTCCAGGTCGTCGATGGTGCGGTAGACGAAGACGCCCGGCAGGTCCTTGCCCGCCACCGGCGGCACGAACGGGGCCGAGCCCGTGGCCAGCACCAGCGCGTCGTAGCCGAGCTCACGGCCGCTGCCCGTCGTGACGGTGCGCGCGTCCCGGTCGATCTCGACGACCCGGTCGCCGGTGACCATCTCCACGTCCGCGTCGTGCGCCGGGTAGGCCAGCTCCGCGTCCTCCGTCAGGTAGGAGGTCAACGCCACCCGGTCGTAGGCGGGCCTGATCTCCTCGCCGACCACCGTGACCCGCCAGGCGCCCGCGGTGTCCCGCTCGCGCAGGGCCTCCACCAGCCGGTGCCCGGTCGGGCCGTGCCCGACGACGACCAACCTCATCCGCTCGTCTCCTCCATCACCCATGCGCCGATCCTCAGCAGAGGCCGTTTCGCGGCTGCGTCCCCTTTGTCACCGGCGTGTTAAAAGACGCTCACGCTGAAATCGATTCGTGGTCACCCTCGTAATGACCGATCCGGAAATTCGTGCGTTCTTTCGCAAAGCACAAAACCCCGCCGCTCTCGCGGCGGGGTTCGGTGGACGGCCGGGTCCGGTGTACGGAGGTCTCAGCCGACGGGCGCCGACTCCTGCTCGTCGAGCCAGCCCACGATGCCCTCCAGGGCGTCACGGCATCCCCCGCAGCCGGTGCTCGCCCTCGTCTCGGCCGCGACCGCCGCCGCCGAACGCGCGCCTTTCTCCCAGCACGCGCGTATTTGCCCCTTCGAAACGTTGTTGCAGTGGCAGACCGTCGCGGCGTCCGGCATGCGCACCGGCGAATCGGCGGTCTGCGCGCCGCCCACCCCCGGGAAGAACAGGCTGAGCCGGTCGGCGGGCAGCGGCGCCGCCCGGTCGTAGAGCTGGGTCAGCGTGCCCGCGGTGCTCGTCTCGCCGAGCAGGATCGCGCCGATCACCCGGTCGTCCTTGATGACGACCTTCTTGTACGTGCCGCGGCTGGCGTCGGCGAACCGCATCACCTCGACGTCGGGATCGTCGTCGCCGTGGTGGGTCTCCCCCATCGCCGCCAGCTCCACGCTGGCGGCCTTGAGACGGGTGATCTGCCGGGCGCCGGTGAACCGCGCGCCGGTGTCGGCGCCGGTGAGCACGTCGGCCAGCACGGCCGCCTGCTCCCAGGCGGGCGCGACCAGGCCGTAGACCACGTCGCCGTACTGCGAGCACTCCCCGATCGCCCGGACGGACGGGTCGGTGACCGAGGTGAGCGTCTCGTCCACCACGACGCCGCGATCGATCTCCAGGCCGGCGGCGCGGGCCAGCGTGACCTCCGGCTTCACCCCGCACGCCATGACCACCACGTCGCCCGCCACCACGTCGCCGGAGGCCAGCTCGACCCCCGTGACCCGCGTGTCTTCGTCGCCGACGCAGAGGCCGGTCACGTTGGCGTCCAGGAGGGCACGGATCCCCAGGCGGCCGAGGGTCCGCGCCAGCACCCGTCCGGCCCCGGGATCGAGCTGGCGTTCCATGAGGTGACCGGCCAGGTGGACGACCGTCACCTCCAGCCCGCGCCCGGCGAGCCCCCGCGCGGCCTCGATGCCGAGCAGGCCACCGCCGACCACCACCGCGGTCCGGGCGGTCGACGCGGCGTCCAGGATCGCGCCGCAGTCGTCCAGGGTGCGGAAGGCCACCGCCCCGGCGGGCAGGCCCCCCTCGGTCCCCGGGATCGGGGGCACGAACGACGTGCTCCCGGTGGCGATGACGAGCGTCTCGTAGGGGGTCGCGCTTCCGTCGTCCGCGTGCACCTCCTTGGCGTCGCGGTCGATGCGGACGATCTCGACGCCGGACCGCACGTCGACGTCGTTGCGCTCGTACCAGGAGGGGTCCACCAGGCCGATCTGGTCCGGCCCCGCCACCCCGGCGAGCACGTTCGACAGCAACACCCGGTTGTAGGGCTGCTGGCGTTCGGCACCGAACACCGTCAGGGGCGTCTCCCGGTCCCGGTCGCGCAGCTCGGTGACGAACCGCGATCCGGCCATCCCGTTGCCGATGACGACGATGCTCACAGCTTCGCTCCGTTCGATGGTCCGGCTGGTTCGAGCCGTACGGCGCACACCTTGAACTCCGGCATGCGCGACAGGGGGTCGAGGGCGGGGTTGGTGAGCAGGTTGGCCCGCTCGTCCCCCGCCCAGTGGAACGGGATGAAGACCGTGTCGGGCCTGATGGCGTCGGTGAGCCGGGCGCGGACGGTCGCCGTGCCCCGCCTGCTGGCCACGCGCACGCCGGACCCGTCGTCGATGCCCAGCCGTTCGGCAAGGTCGGGGTGCAGCTCCACGAACGCCTCGGGGGCGGCCTCGACGAGCGGCCGCACCCGCCGGGTCTGCGCGCCGCTCTGGTACTGCGCGAGGACGCGGCCCGTGGTCAGGTAGACCGGGTACTCGTCGTCGACGTTCTCGACGGGGCCGTGGTGGTCGACCGGGGTGAAGCGGGCCCGCCCGTCCGGGGTGGCGAACCGGTCCAGGAAGGGACGCGGCGTCCCGGGGTGGTCCTCGCCCGGGCACGGCCAGAAGACGCCGCCCTCCGCCTCGATCCGCTCGTAGGTGATCCCGGAGTAGTCGGCCAGGCCGCCCGCGCTCGCGGCGCGCAGCTCGTCGAACACCTCGGCGGGCTCGCAGCTCCACTTGCCGGGCGCGTCCAGCCGGTCGGCGAGGGCGGCGATGATCTCCAGATCGGACCGGACTCCCGCCGGCGGCGGCACGGCCTGCCGGCGGCGGAGCACCCGCCCCTCCAGGTTGGTCATCGTGCCCGACTCCTCGGCCCACTGCGCGGTCGGCAGCACGATGTCTGCCCGCCGGGCCGTCTCCGACAGCACAAAGTCGGCGACGACCAGCAGGTCCAGCGCGTCCAGCCGCTCCTCCACGGCGGTTGCGCGCGGCGCCGACACCACCGGGTTGGAGCCGAACAGCAGCATCGCCTTCGGCCCATCCTCAGTGCCGAGCGCCGACAGCAGCTCGTAAGCCGACCGGCCGGGGCCCGGAAGGCTCTCGGGGTCCACGCCCCAGACTCCGGCGACGTGCGCGCGCGCCGCGGGGTCGTCGATCTTGCGGTAGCCGGGCAGCTGGTCGGCCTTCTGGCCGTGCTCGCGGCCGCCCTGCCCGTTGCCCTGCCCGGTGAGGCATCCGTAGCCCGAGCCCTCCCGGCCGGGGAGGCCCAGGGCCAGCGCCAGGTTGATGAACGCGGTCACCATGTCGGTGCCTCGGGCGTGCTGCTCGGCCCCGCGGGCGGTGAGGATGAGGGACCGGCCGCCCCGGGCCAGCAGGCGGACCGTCTCCCGCATGTGCGGCACCGGCACGCCGGTGATGCGTTCCACGCGGTCGGGCCAGTAGCCGTTGACCAGGGTCCGCACGGCCTCGAACCCGTTGGTCCGGGCGGCGATGTACTCCTCGTCCACCAGTCTCTCGGTGAGGGCCAGGTGCAGCAGCCCGTTGGCCAGCGCGAGGTCCGTGCCGGGCGTCGGCTGGAGGTGCAGGCCGGCCTGGCGGGCCGTGGCGGTACGGCGCGGATCGACCACGATCAGCGCGCCGCCGCGGTCCTGCATCTCGGTCAGGTGGCGCATGAACGGCGGCATGGTCTCGGCGACGTTGCCGCCCACCACGAGAATCGTGTCGGCTTGGCCCAGGTCGGTGATCGGTCCGGGCAGGCCGCGGTCCATCCCGAACGCGCGGTTGGTCGCCGCGGCGGCCGAGGACATGCAGAACCGGCCGTTGTAGTCGATCTGCGAGGTGCCGAGCGCGATCCGGGCGAACTTGCCGAGCTGGTAGGCCTTCTCGTTGGTCAGGCCGCCCCCGCCGAACACCGCGATCGCGTCCCTGCCGTGCGCGGCCCGCAACCGTCCCGTCTCGGCGGCGATCCGGTCGAGGGCCTCGTCCCAGCCGCACGGCTCCAGCGGCGCGCCGCGCCGCGCGCGCATCAGCGGGGTGGTCAGCCGGTCCGGGACCGTCAGCATCTCCGCCGACGTCCAGCCCTTCTGGCAGAGGCCCCCTCGGTTCGCGGGCACGTCCTCGCGCGGGGTGACCCGGACGGGGCTGCCGCCCAGGGTCATGCCGCACTGCAAGGCGCAGTAGGGACAGTGCGTCGGGGTCTCGGTCATGTTCCGAGAGTGTTCGGACGGCATTTCACGGTTGCGTCCCGCTTGTGACCCGGATGTTAAATGCCGCTCACGCGGTTCCGTTCTCCAAGGTCAGCCTGGTATGAGCCGGGCCCGCCCCGCGACGATCACGTGTCGAGCGTTGTCGGCGGCCGGCAGGGCCCATTCGGCGCCGCCCGGCCGCATCCCGAACGGATTCGCGGTACCCCTCCGATCTCCCGCGCGAAAGCGGTCACGGGCCCGCCCGGGCGCCCTCGGCGCGCCGTCCGCGGCGCCTAACCTCGGACTATGCCCGACCTTGCTTACTATGCCTCCCTGCCGCGCACCCGCGGCGCCGCCGCGGCCCTCCTGCTCGACGACCTCGGGCGGGTCCTGCTGGTGAAGCCCACCTACAAGGAGGGCTGGTTCCTGCCCGGCGGGGTCATCGAGGAGGGCGAGTCGCCCCTGACCGCGTGCGTGCGGGAATGCCAGGAGGAGCTCGGCTTCGTGCCGCGCCTGGACGGGCTGGTCTGCGTCGACTGGGGATCGCCCCGCGGCGGCGTGGACGCGGTGAACGTGTTCGTCTTCGCCGGCACCGTCACGGCCGAGCAGGCCGCCGCCGTCCGGCTGCCGCCCGACGAGCTCTCCGACCATGTGCTGGTGGCCGTCGAGAAGATCCCCGAGCTCGCCCCGCCGCACATCTCCCGCCGCATGGAGCCCAGCCTGCGCGGTCTCGCCGAGCGGCGCGCCGTCTACCTGGAGGACGGCCGCGAACCCTCCTTCGTCACGCTGGGTGACAGGACGGGATAGAAACGGGATAGAACCCGCTCCCGGCTGGGTAGATCGCCTACGAAAGACGATCATGTGGGAGAAACGGGGGGACCGTCGATGGCGGCCTGCGAGGTCTGCGGCAACGAGTACGCGATGAGCTTCGAGGTGCACGCGCAGGGGGCGGTGCACACCTTCGACTCGTTCGAGTGCGCGATCACCCGGATGGCGCCGATCTGCGAGCACTGCGAGTGCCGCATCCTCGGCCACGGAGTGGAGGTCGACCGGCAGTGGTACTGCTCGCCGCACTGCGCCCGCACCGCGGAGCCGCGCCGGGCGGCGGCGCTCGCCGGGCACGTGTGACCCGGCTCTCACCGGGCCCTCGCCGGGCTCTGACCCGGCCCTGACCTGGACGGCTCCGGCCGGGGCCCTCACACCACGCGCCGGGCGCGGTGCAGCAGAGTTATCACTGCCGCATTACGCGAAACACAACGACGAAACCCGCGGCTCCTAGCGTCGGCAACGCCACAGCGACCGACGAGGAGTCCCGATGACCGTCACGACCGATGTTGCACGGAAAGGCCGCGGCCGGCCGCTGACCCGGATCAAGGGTCACTGGATCGACGACTGGCGGCCCGAGGAGCCCGAGTTCTGGGCGAACGGCGGCGCGAAGGTCGCCCGCCGCAACCTGATCTTCTCGATCTTCTCCGAGCACATCGGGTTCTCGGTGTGGACGCTGTGGTCGGTGCTGGTGCTGTTCCTGGGCCCGGCCTACGGCATCGACCCGGCGGGCAAGTTCATGCTCACCGCCGTCCCGGCGCTGTTCGGCGCCGTGCTGCGGATCCCCTACACGTTCGCCGTCGCCAAGTTCGGCGGGCGCAACTGGACGATCTTCAGCGCGTCGCTGCTGCTGATCCCCTCGGTGCTGGCCGCGTTCCTCATCGAGCCGGGCGTCTCGTACTCCACGCTGGTGATCCTGGCGGCGGTCGCGGGCGTGGGCGGCGGCAACTTCGCCTCGTCGATGGCCAACATCAACGCCTTCTACCCGCAGCGCCTCAAGGGCTGGGCGCTCGGCATCAACGCCGGCGGAGGCAACATCGGCGTCGCCGCGGTCCAGCTGGTCGGCCTGCTCGTGCTGGCGACCGCGGGCAAGGACCACCCGGGCCTGGTGGCCGGGATCTACATCCCGCTCATCGTGCTGGCCACCCTCGGCTCGGCCCTCTTCATGGACAACCTGGCGCACGCCCGCAACGACAAGCGCGGGATGCGGGACGTGAGCAGGGACCCGCACACCTGGGTCATCTCGGTGCTCTACATCGGCTCGTTCGGCTCGTTCATCGGCTTCGGCTTCGCGTTCGGCCAGGTGCTGCAGGTGCAGTTCAAGGCCGACTTCCCGACGCCGATCGACGCCGCCTACCTGACGTTCCTCGGCCCGCTGCTCGGGTCGCTGATCCGGCCCGTCGGCGGCGCGCTCGCCGACAGGCTGGGCGGCGCGAGGGTGACGTTCTGGAACTTCGTCGCGATGGCCGCCGCCGCGTCGGTGGTGCTGGTCGCCTCGCAGCAGAAGTCGCTGGCCCTGTTCCTCACCGGCTTCATCCTGCTGTTCGTGTTCAGCGGCGTCGGCAACGGCTCGACCTACAAGATGATCCCGGCGATCTTCCGGGCGAAGGCGGAGCTGGGCGTCGCCAACGGCGGCGACCCGGCCGCGGCCGAGGTCGAGTCCCGCCGGCTCGCGGCCGCACTGATCGGGATCGCGGGAGCGATCGGGGCGTTCGGCGGCGTGCTGGTCAACATCGCCTTCCGGCAGTCGTTCCTCACCTACAAGACCGGGGACGCCGCCTACATCACCTTCATCGCCTTCTACGCCCTGTGCTTCGCGCTGACCTACCTGGTCTACATCCGCACGCACAGCAGGAAGCTGGTCGGAGTCTGACCGGAACGGATCGGGATCAGGCGCGCCGGCCGCGCACCCGGCGGCGGCCGGGGGCGGCCGGCGCGCCGCGCGTCGCGGACGGCGGCGCCGGGCCCTTCTCCTCCGGCCAGCCGGGCGACCGGCCCGAGGAGCGCAGCACCGTCTCCCACGCGTCTCCCGGCGCCAGCGGCAGATGCGGGACGCCCCAGTGCCAGGCCGACACGAGCAGCTCGGGATCGAGCGGCCGGTAGTCGGCCCCGATCGCCTTGGCGAGGTCCCAGGCGTGCAGGTGCCACTCCACGCACGCGGCGCCCGCGTGGTCGCCCACGGTGTACTTGGTGCCGCGGTAGATCAGGTGGGTGCGGTCCCACATCTCCGGCATCAGGTCGGCGTAGGCACCGGCCGACACGGTGAACGCCATGATCCGGGACGGGCCGGGCTCGGGCGGCAGGACCGCGAGCTCGGTGGCGTTCTGCCGGGCCTGCTGGCGGATCAGCACCGCCGCGGCGGCGTCCTGGGCGAACAGCTTGGCCAGTCGGCTGTCGGGCGAGTCCTGGAGGTACTCCAGGCAGTTCTCCGCGACGCAGCGCAGGTGGCCGGCGAGGTCGAGGGCCTGCCACTCCGCGCAGGGCGTCGGCACGTTCCAGTCGCCGACCCGGGCCGCCAGCGCGCGGATCGCCTGCACTCCGTCCTGATAGGACTCGAGTACGCGATGCCGATCCGGCGGCGTGCGCTCCAACGTGACTTCCCCCCGCGGTAAGAGCACCATGACGTTCGTGCGGCCCTGGCGCCGGGTGCTCCCGCCACGCCGGGGCGCTCCTCCCCGGCGCCCGGTGCGGGAAGCCCCCCGGCCTTCCCCGAGAGGGTAGATTCTCAGAACTCGGCGGCCGGTGCCACCCGGCGCGGACGCTGTGTCGCGGGCCCGGGACGCGGGCGGCCGGTCAGACAGCGGCGGCAGGCCGTACGCGGTAGGCCATCCGGTGCTGCTCCCGGGCGGTCCGGATCCGGTCGACCTCACCGGTCCACGGTGTGACGGCCGGGCGCGCCTTGGCCTTGCGGCGGGCGATCTCGGCGGCCCGCCGGGCCTTCGGGTCCGCCGACTCCGGCGCGTAGGTCTTCGGGCCGGACGCGACCCGCTCGGCGGCCTCGGCGGCGAGCAGCACCGCGGTCAGCGCCTTGTCGAAGGCGACGGCGAGCTCGTCCGCCCCGCTCTCGGCGCTCCCCTGCGCCTGGGCGGCGCGCAACGCGTCCTCGGCGGCGGCGGCCTCCGCGAGCCGGTCCTTGTGGGTGCCCGCCAGCCGCTGGTCGGCCTCGTACATCTCCATGGCTTCCTTGCTGACACGGCGGCCCAGCGGCATCGGGTGACTCCCTTGAATCCCGTCGTTCACATCTGACTGCGGGTAAGCGTACGCCCCGCCATCGGCGTGTCGTGGCGCGGGACGCCCAAGTCGCGCCCTTTACGCAGTAAGGTCTGCTCCATGGTCCGACAGCCGGCGATCAACGCCCAGAACCGCACGCCCCTCAGCATCGAGCGCATCATCGAGGCCGCCCTGCAGATCGTCGACGGCCAGGGGCTCGGCCGCCTCACGATGCGGCGCCTCGGCGACGCGCTGGAGGTGGAGGCGATGGCCATCTACCACCACCTCCCCCGCGGCAAGGAACAGCTGCTGGACGGCCTCGTCGCCCACGTGGCCATCGCCCCGGCACGGATCAGCGGCGCGGCGGGCTGGCGCGAGGCCCTGCGCGACTGGGCCCGCGATTACCGGGCCCGGCTGCTCGACCACGCCGGGGTGCTGCCCCTCCTGGTCACCAGCCGCAACCCGGCGGCCCTCGCGACCACGACCGCCTCGCTCCAGGAGACGCTGCGGCTGGGCCGCGTCCCCGAGGCCGCCGCCGAGGTGGCCGCGCACACGCTGCTGGGGTACGTCATCGGGCACACGGCGCTGGAGGTGCGCGGGACGCCGGCCGGGTCCGGCGAGACGGTGGACTGGGAGGCCCGGTTCAACGGCGGGCTCGACCTCGTCCTGGCCGCCGTCGCCCCCTGACGGCGCGGCCCCGGAACCGGGTGAGGCGTTTGCCCGCCGGACGGCGTGTCGTTCGTCACCTGTCGTCGATCGCGGGGCACGCTGGTTCCACGCTCCTGGAAAACCACATCCTGACCCCCCGGGAGTGGCACTTCAGAGTGAGGCGGGTCACAGCCGTCCCGTACTCCGGTACCAAAGAACAACCGTCCCAACGGGCTATGGCCGCGGCAATGCGAACCGCATCACACTGGGGTACGTCATAAAGACGACAAACAAACCGCATCGAAGTCGAAGACCGGAGGCACGCCGATGTGCCCGCACCAGCCGCCTTGTCCCTCGCCTGACGGACAGAACCGCGATGCCGCACGCACGGTCGTGCATCACCCCGAGCAGGGGTGGAGCCTGCTGTGCAACGGCGTCGTGCTCTTCGAGGACACCGGTGAGCTGCTGCCCGACGGGGAAGTCATCGCACCGCACCGGCCGACGGACCTGATCGCTCCGTCCGCCGCCTGAACTAGCTCCACACGGGGGACTAGTCCAAACGGGTGATCATCCTCGGGGGCAGGCTCACTCGCCCTGGACCTCTGGGCCCGATTCGCGGCCCAGAGGAACACGACCACAACAGCACTCCCCTCGACGCCCGCTTCGTGCGGGCGTCTTTCGTTCAACGGGTGCCGCTCCAACGGCGCAGCCACGGCTCCGCCGCCGCGCCCACCGCGTCCGGGTCCTTGGCGAGCTCGTGCCGCTCCCCCGGCAGCACGACGACCTCGGCGGCGTCCGCCGGGTCCGGGACGCCGAACGGGTCCCGGTCGCCGTTCACCACGAGCACCTCGACGCCCGCCGAGCGCAGCTCGTCCACCCGCGACTTCTCCGGATTGCGCGGCGGGCGCAGCGGGAACGCCAGCGCGATGACGCCGGCCGCCCCCGCCGCGCGGGCGGTGCGGCACGCCACCCGGGCCCCGTTGCTGCGCCCGCCCTGGACGAGCGGCACGGCGCCGCACCGGTCCCGCAGCAGCTTGACGATCTCCAGCCAGGCCTCGTCCTGCTTGGCCGCCGGGCCCGGGGCGCGGCGGCCCGCCACCCGGAACGGCTGCATGACGCGGGCGACCGCGCCGCCGAGGGCGAGCGCGACCGCCCGGACGGCCAGCAGGTCCGGGGCCTCCACTCCCCCGTTCGATCCGTGCGTCAGCACCAGCAGGAACGCGGGGTCGTCCACCTCGTCCAGAGTGATCCCGGCCGGGCCGTGGGCCGTGACGATCTCCATGTGACCCACCGTAGCGGCCGCGTCCCGGTACGGCAGACTTGGCTCATGGAACAGATGACAGACAGTGAGTGGCGGGCCTTCGTGTCCGAGGGCACCCGGACCGGGAAGATCGCGCTGACCCGCAAGGACGGCGCCCCGCACGTGACGCCCATCTGGTTCGTGCTGGACGGCCCGGACCTGGTGTTCAACACCGGCGTCGACAGCCTCAAGGGGCGCATCCTGCGGCGCGAGCCCCGGGTGGCGATCTGCGTGGACGACCAGGAGCCGCCGTTCTCGTTCGTGGTCATCAAGGGCGAGGCGACGCTGTCGGAGGACCTGGACGAGATGCGCGAGTGGGCGACGGCCATCGGCAGCCGCTACATGGGCGAGGCGCGGGGCAAGGAGTTCGGCGAGCGCAACGCCGTGCCGGGCGAATACCTCGTACGGGTGCGAATCGGCAAGGTCGTCGCCGAACGAAACGTCGCAGGCTGAGCGGTCAGGCGTCGGGCCAGCCGGGGGGCAACTGCTGGGCGGGGGTGCCGGTCGCCAGGCGCAGGCGCTCGGCGAAGCTCTCGTGCAGCAGCGGGCCCCAGAGGTAGTCGCTCGGCACCCTGACCGCCTGGCCCAGCAGGTCGTGGGTCTGCGCGGGCCCGGGTTCGGCGGCGGGGCCGTCGGCGTAGCGGACGGCCAGCAGCGCGTACATGTGGTCGAGGGCCCCGAAGGCCTCGCCCGCAACCGCGGGGAGCGAGCCGTCCGAGACCGCCGCCTCGACCACCGGCTCCCACCACAGGTCGGCCGGGTTCGCGTCCTCGTCGTCGCCGCCGAAGTCGCGGCGGAGCCGGGCCCGCACCTGGCCGGACACGCCGGGGTCGGACAGGCCGCGGCGCCAGACCTCGCGGGCCTCGTCGCCGCGGCCGCGCAGCGGCAGCGTGCGCGCGAGCAGTTCGGTGGCCAGCGGCCCGACCTCGGCGTCGGCGGCGGTGCCGTCGTCGCCGAGCGCCGCGCCGAACGCGCCGATGGCCTGGTCGAGGTAGGAGATGCCGAGGGCCACCGCCAGCCGCGCGTAGGCGTACGGGGCGGACTCGCGGTCGATGAGTTTCAGGCCCGCGGTCAGCACGCGCTGGGCCCGCGCCGGCTCGCCGCGTTCGAGCAGCCGCTGGGCGAGGTCGTGGGCGGCCACCGGGCCGTACTCGGGGTCGCCGGTGCCGATCGCGGCCTCCCAGTGACCGCGCGCGGCCTCGAAGTCACCGGCGTCGTCGGCCAGCCGTCCGAGCGCCAGGAAGGCCGGCGGCAGGTAGGCGCGGGTGCCGAAGTCGACCACGGCCTGCCACGCGGGGCCGGCCTCCTGGTGCTCGCCGGCCCGTTCGTGGGTGAGCGCCAGGTGGTAGGCGGCCCGCGCCCCGTACTCGGGGTCGCCCGTCGAGATGGCGGCCCGGTCGGCCGCCCGGGCCCCGGCCACGTCCCCGGAGTCGTCGAGGACGACCGCCAGCCCGAGCGCGGCCTGCGCCCGCTCCGGCGTGTCGCCCAGCGCGAGCACCTCTTCGTACAGCCGGGCGGCCCGGCCGGCCTCGCCGTTCTCGGCGAGCCGCCGGGCCTCCTCGCACAGCCGAGCCGGATCGTCAGGCGTCTTGCTCATGCGGCAGCCTTCTGGGGATCGAATGGTCCCCCGAGCCTACCGAGACGGGCGCCTCCGGCCCGGGACGACACCCGGATCCGGCCAAGAAGATCACCGATTCCGCGATCAGTCCTCGAACGCCTCCGGCGGCGGGCACGAGCACACGAGGTTGCGGTCGCCGTACGCCTGGTCGACGCGGCGCACCGGCGACCAGTACTTGTCCTCGCGCAGCGCCGGGACGGGGTAGGCCGCCTCCTCGCGGGTGTAGGAGTGCTTCCAGTCCTCGGTGACGAGGCTCGCCGCGGTGTGCGGGGCGTTCTTCAGCGGGTTGTCGTCGCGGTCGTAGGTGCCGTCCGCGACCCGCTCGATCTCCCGGCGGATCTCGATCATGGCGTCGACGAACCGGTCGAGCTCGGCGAGGTCCTCGCTCTCGGTCGGCTCGATCATCAGCGTGCCCGCCACCGGGAACGACAGGGTCGGCGCGTGGAAGCCGTAGTCGATCAGCCGCTTGGCGACGTCCTCGGCGGTGACGCCGGTCTCCTTGGTGATCTTGCGGAGGTCGGCGATGCACTCGTGCGCGACCAGCCCGTTGCGCCCGGTGTAGAGCACCGGGTAGTGCGGGGCGAGTCGCGCGGCCAGGTAGTTGGCGCCGATGATGGCGTTCTCGGTGGCCTCGCGCAGGCCGTCCGGGCCCATCATCGCGATGTACGCCCAGGAGATCGGCAGGATGCCGGCCGATCCCCATGGCGCGGCCGAGATCGGCCCGACGCCGGTCTCCTGCGGACCGGCCTCCGCGCGCAGCGGGTGGTTGGGCAGGAACGGCACGAGGTGCTCGCGCACGCCGACCGGGCCGACGCCGGGGCCGCCGCCGCCGTGCGGGATGCAGAACGTCTTGTGCAGGTTGAGGTGGGAGACGTCCGAGCCGAACTCGCCCGGCCGGGCCAGGCCCACCAGCGCGTTGAGGTTGGCGCCGTCGACGTAGACCTGGCCGCCCGCGTCGTGCACGGTCTTGCAGGTGTCGGCGATGGTCTCCTCGAACACGCCGTGCGTGGACGGGTAGGTCACCATGATCGCGGCGAGCTGGTCACGGTACTTGTCGATCTTGGCGTGCAGGTCGTCGAGGTCGATGTTGCCCCGGTCGTCGCACTTGACCACGACGACCTTCATGCCGGCCATGACGGCGCTGGCGGCGTTGGTGCCGTGCGCCGAGGACGGGATCAGGCAGATGGTGCGGCCATGGTCGCCGCGGGAGGCGTGGTAGCCGCGGATGGCCAGCAGCCCGGCGAGCTCGCCCTGGGAACCGGCGTTCGGCTGGACCGACACCTTGGCGTACCCGGTGATCTCGGCGAGCCAGGACTCCAGCTCGCCGATCAGCTCCAGATAGCCCTGGACCTGCTCGCCGGGCGCGAACGGGTGGATGTCCGCGAACTCGGGCCAGGTGATCGGCTCCATCTCGGTGGTGGCGTTCAGCTTCATCGTGCAGGAGCCGAGCGGGATCATCGACCGGTCCAGCGCGATGTCGCGGTCCTGCAGCCTGCGCAGGTAGCGCAGCATCGCGGTCTCGGAGCGGTGCGCGTGGAACACGGGGTGGGTCAGGTAGGGGCTCTCCCGCCGCAGCGCCTCGGGGATCGCCTCGGGGATCGATTCCGTGCCCGGCTCGGGCGCCCGCTCCACCCCGAACGCGGCGAGCACCGCGGCCACGTCGGAGGCGTCGGTGGTCTCGTCGCACGCGATCGCGAGGTGGTCGTCGTCGACCAGGCGCAGGTTGCGGCCGTTCTCCAGCGCCTTGGCGAGGATCTCCCGGGCGCGCCCCGGCACCCGCGCGAGCACCGTGTCGAAGAAGGAACCGTGGACGACCTCGACGCCCGCCCCGCGGAGCCCCTCGGCGATCTCGGCGGCGTGCCCGTGCGTCCGCCCGGCGATCGCCGCGAGGCCCTCCGGCCCGTGGTAGACCGCGTACATGCTCGCCATGACGGCGAGCAGCACCTGCGCGGTGCAGATGTTGCTGGTGGCCTTCTCGCGCCGGATGTGCTGCTCGCGGGTCTGCAGCGCCAGCCGGTACGCGGGGGTGCCGTCGGCGTCGACCGAGACGCCGACCAGGCGGCCCGGCAGCTGCCGCTGGATGCCCTCGCCGACGGCCATGTATCCGGCGTGCGGGCCGCCGAAGCCGTACGGCACGCCGAACCGCTGCGACGAGCCGACGACGATGTCGGCGCCGGACTCGCCCGGCGGCCGCAGCAGGGTCAGCGCGAGCAGGTCGGCCGCGACGACCACCTGGGCGCCGCGCTCGTGCGCGGCGGCGGTGACGGGCTCCAGGTCGCGGACCGCGCCGGAGGCGCCGGGGTACTGCAGGAGCACGCCGAAGAAGTCGCCCTCGGGCAGCCCGCCGGCCACGTCGGCGACGACCACCTCGATGCCGAGCGGGACGGCGCGGGTGCGGATGACCTCTTTCGTCTGCGGCAGCGCGTCGGCGTCGACGAGGAAGGCGCCCGGCTCCTTGCGCTTGGACACCCGGTGGGCCAGCGCCATCGCCTCGGCCGCGGCGGTCCCCTCGTCCAGCAGCGAGGCGTTGGCGACCGGCAGCCCCGTCAGGTCGCTCACCACGGTCTGGAAGTTGAGCAGCGCCTCCAGGCGGCCCTGCGAGATCTCCGGCTGGTACGGCGTGTAGGCGGTGTACCAGCCGGGGTTCTCCAGGACGTTGCGCAGGATGACGCCGGGCGTGTGCGTGCCGTGGTAGCCGAGGCCGATCATGGACCGGACGACGGTGTTCCTCGCGGCGAGCTCGCGCAGCCGCGCGAGGGCCCGCGGCTCGCTCAGCGCCGCCGGCAGGTCCAGCGGCCGGCCGGTCCTGATGGCGCCGGGCACCGCGTCGTCCATCAGCGCCTCGGCGCTCGAATAGCCGATGGCCGCCAGCATCCGGGACTGCTCGTCGGGAGACGGCCCGATGTGCCGGTCGGCGAACGTGGACCGTGGGTGCTGCGGCGACGCCACCGGGGCGAAGTACTGGGCGGTCATAGGGGAAGCCTCCTGGGCTGCTGCGGTCGCTCAGGGCCACCATCGGCCCGCGCTGGGCCGATGGCCGGTCTCCCCCTCTGTCATGGGCACCTGAGAGCTTCACCCGCGGAACGGGGTTTCCCCTTCGGTGAGACCCCGCCCCCTCTGCCGAGGAGAAGGACGCCTGCTTTCCAGAGGTGCCTCGCCCAGCGGTCCTTTTGCCTGAGAGGTTCCGGGGAGGGTTGCCCCTTCGGCGCTCCGCGCTGGCGGCGTGGAGTCTCTCCCGCACAGGGTCGACGGCATGTCCAAAGGGAACTCTATCCAACGACGGCCGAAACGATCGACGCGGCCCGCTCCCCCGGCCCATGATCGGCCGTCCGGGGCGGGACAAGTACGATATTCACAGCTCACGGAGCCATCGACCGGCCGGGAGCCAGGGGGCGAGAGGAACAGGTGAGCGCTGTGTGGCCGCGCGGGGCGGGAGCGCATGCCCCGCTCGACGAGGCGGCGCCGTGTCTGGGACGCTGATCACAGTGAGAGTTCCGGACGGTGGTGCGGCGTGACCCAAGGCGTGACGCACGGGACGAGGCAGGGCGCCCCCGAGGCCCCGGGAGAGGCGCCCGAGGGCAGGCCCGGCGCCGCCGTCGTTCCGGTGGACGAGCCCGCCCGGCCCGACCGCATCCGCCGCCCGGGCGACGCCCTGCGCTTCGCCGCCGCGGTGGCCGGGCTCGCCGCGATCCTGCTGCTGGTCTCGATCGCCAAGGGCACCACGCACGGCCTGCAGAGCGACATCGTCGAGGGCACCGCGCACGCCCCGCGGTTCCTGCTGACCATGGCCACGCTGGTCTCCAGCTTCGGCGTGCTGGCCGTGCCGGTGGCGTTCTCGATCGAGCGCCTGTTCCACAAGGACGGGGTGCGGGTCGCCATCGCCCTGCTGGCCGCCGTGATCGCGTTCGGGCTCACCATCGTGCTGGACGACTGGGTGGTCCCCGCGGCTCCCGGCGGCGTCCTCGACTCCCTCATCTGGGGCGGCACCGAGACCGCGCCCGTGCACACCGACATCGCGCCGGTCATCGCGTTCGTCACGGCGGTGGGCATGGCCGGCCGGACCCGCTGGCAGGCCGCCACCTGGACGATGATCGGGCTCGCGGCGCTGACCGGCCTGACCGCCTCGTACGCCTCGGTCGCCGCGCTGGCGGCCACCTACTTCCTCGGCCGGGCCATCGGGCACGGCACGCTGTACGCCGTCGGCACCCCCAACCCGCGTCCGCCCGGCACCACCGTCATGGCCGCCCTGGCCAAACTCGGCTTCACGCCGTTGCGCGCCCGCGCCGTTCCCACCCCCGCCGACGAGCCCCGCGCCTACGACGTGGCGGTCGAGCCGGAGCCCGGACGCCGGCTCCCTCCCGGCGACTGGCAGCTGCGGGTCACCGTCCTCGACCGTGATCAGCAGACGGCCGGCCTGTTCTACCGGGTGTGGCGGCTGGCCCGGCTGCGCGCCGCGGCGCCCCGCCGGGCGCTGCGGTCGCTGCGCCGGTCGCTGGAGCAGGAGTCGCTGATGGCGTACGCGGCCGGCGCCGCGAACGCCCGGACGCCCCGCCTGCTGGGCACGTCCGAGGTGGGCACCGAGGCCGCGCTGCTCGCCTACGAGCACGTCTCGGGCCGCACCCTCGGCACCCTCGCCGACGACGAGATCACCGACGAGCTCCTGGCCGACGTCTGGCACCAGTTCCAGCGGCTCCAGGCCGGGCGCCTCGCCCACCGCCGGCTGGAGGGCGAGGCCATCCTGATCACCGACGGCCGGGCCCAGCTGATCCATCTGCGGGTCGGCGAGATCGCCGCGGGCGACCTCGCGCTGCGCCTGGACCTCGCCCAGCTCCTGACCACGCTCGCCCTGCGCGTCGGGCCGGAACGCGCCGTCGCGACGGCCTCGCCCGTCCTGGGCGACGGGACACTGGCCGGCGTCGTGCCGATGCTCCAGCGGGTCGCCCTCACCCGCGCCACCCGGGCCGCGCTCCGGCAGCACAAGGACCTGCTGACCCGCATCCGCGAGCAGATCCTGCGGCTCAAGCCCGAGGGCGAGGCGCCGCCGATCCGGCTGGAGCGCTTCCGCCCCCGCACGATCCTCAGCATCGTGGCCCTCACGTTCGCGGCCTACATCATCATCCCCCAGCTCAGCAGCGTCGATCTCGACCAGCTGCTGGCGAAGGCCGACTGGTGGTGGGCCGCGGCCGGGCTGGCGGCGGCCGGCGTCACCTACGTGGCGGCCGCCTGGATGCTCATCGGCTTCGTGCCCGAGCGGCTCCCGCTCGGGCGCACGGTGCTGGTCCAGCTGGCCGCGTCGTTCGTCAAGCTCGTGGCGCCCGCCGCCGTCGCGGGCGTGGCGCTCAACACCCGCTATCTCCAGCGCTCGGGGGTGCGTCCCGGGCCCGCGGTGGCCAGCGTGGGCGCCTCCCAGCTGATGGGCATGGCCACGCACATCCTGCTGCTGATCCTCTTCGGCTTCATCACCGGCTCCACGACGAACGCCACCAAGGACCTGGCGCCGTCCCGGATGATCGTCATCGTCCTGCTGGCGCTCGCCGTCCTCGCCGGGATCGCCCTCACGATCCCCAAGGTGCGGCGGTTCGTGACGGCCCGGCTGAAGAGCATGTTCTCCGGCGTCGTCCCGCGGCTGGTGGACGTGCTCCAGTCGCCCAAGAAGATGATCACCGGCATGGGCGGCATCGTCCTGCTGAGCGCCGCCTTCGTGGTCTGCCTCGACAGCTCCATCCGCGCGTTCGGCGGCACGCTGCCCCTCACCACGGTGATCGTGGTCTTCCTGACCGCCAACGCGGTCGGCTCGGCCGCGCCCACCCCGGGCGGCCTCGGCGCCGTCGAGGGGGCGCTGACCCTGGCGCTGACGCTGGCCGGGCTCACCGCCGAGACGGCGGCCTCGGCCGTCCTGCTCTACCGGCTGCTGACCCTGTGGCTCCCGGTGCTGCCGGGCTGGGGGGCGTTCGCCTACCTGCAGCGCAAGGAAGCGATCTAGAAGGAAGCGGGCTAGCCGGTCTTGCGGACCCGCCGCCGGTGGGCGAGCTCGTCATGCGGATGATCGTCGTCATCATCGGCCGCGGCTCTCTCGCCGGGCAGCTCGGCGAGGCTGCCCTCGACCTCCTGCCAGACCCGCCCGAGGGCGATGCCGAAGACGCCCTGCCCGCCCTGCAGCAGATCGACGACCTCGTCGGCCGACGTGCACTCGTAGACGCTCACGCCGTCGCTCATGAGGGTGATCTGGGCCAGGTCGTTGACGCCCCGGTCGCGCAGGTGCGTCACCGCGGTCCGGATCTGCTGCAATGACACGCCCGTGTCGAGGAGCCGCTTGACGACCTTCAGCACGAGGATGTCGCGGAAGCTGTAGAGCCGCTGGCTGCCCGATCCGTGCGCGGCCCGCACGCTCGGCTCGACGAGCCCCGTGCGCGCCCAGTAGTCCAGCTGCCGGTAGGTGATCCCGGCCGCGGAGCACGCGGTGGGACCGCGGTAGCCGACATCCTCGGGCGGCGACGACACCTGCGTGTCGAACAGCAGTCCCTGCTCCCCGGCACGCTGAGAGGCAATGTGCCTGTCGGGGGTCGCCTTGCCCTCGCCGCTGCTCACCGCCACGCGGACCTCCGGCTCCTATCAGCCCGTCGCGCTCCGTCAAGGGGGTTTGACGAATTACACCACGGGTGTTCCACCAGCACGGTAGGTGCCGGTCAGGGTGTGGTCAACGTTCACCGTCGGCGCGTCGCATGCCCGGATGAACCGGCTTCACGTGGGCAAACTGCGCACGCCGCGCCCCATGCACTCCTACCCAGGTGATTACCCAGCGGAAACAGGCCCCTCACCCCCGATGCGCGCGCACCCGGACCGAAGGATGACCTTGCGCCGTCCAAAAACCTTTACCTAACCCGAAGGGCAGCGTCTGCTAGCTCGGTCAGCCGGCGCGCCCGAAGTCTTCCGGGGAGATGGTGTCGAGGAATTCGCGGAACTTCTCGACCTCGTCCTCCTGCTCGTCGGGGATGGCGACCCCGGCCTCTTCGAGGACGTCCTCGCTGGCGAAGATGGTGGCGCCGGTGCGCAGGGCGAGGGCGATCGAGTCGGAGGGGCGGGCGCTCACCTCGACGCCGTTGGAGAACACCAGGTCGGCGAAGAAGATGCCCTCGCGCAGCGCGATGATGTTGACGGTGCGCAGCTGGACGCTCAGCGCGTCGAGGACGTCGCGGAAGAGGTCATGGGTGAGCGGGCGCGCCGGCAGCACGCCCTGCTGGGCGAAGGCGATCGCCGTGGCCTCGACCGCCCCGATCCAGATGGGCAGGTAGCGATCCCCGTCCGTCTCCTTCAACAGGACGATCGGCTGATTGGAGGGCATCTCGACCCGGACGCCGACGACCTCCATCTGCTTCACTGCGGCTCCCTGCTGGTCCTCGCTGTCTCGATCACCAATTGCCCAGATCGATTTCTGACCGAACCTTGTAGCCAACGTACACCCGACCCCCGACACGGGGGCGAGCGGACGGCGCGGCAATAACCTCCGGCGGCTCCATGATCAGGGGTCAAGGCTTTCACGCAGGCCCGTGGCCAGCAGCGCCGCGTGCAGCCGGACCGACAGTTCGGCGATCTCGCGGGCCGTCCCGGCCGCCTGCTCGTGCGCGCCGGGGCCGCGGCGGCGCAGCAGCGGCGCGATCACCTGTTCGATGAGGCCGACCTGGCGGTCGGCGGCGGACTTGAGGGCCCGTAGGTTGCGGACCTCGACGCCGAACGCGCCGAGCGCGGCGGCGGCGCGGGCGATCGTGAGGGCCTCGCCGTCGTAGTGCCGGCCCGTGCGGGTCACCAGGCCGTACTCCTCCAGGCCGGCCAGCAGCTCCTCGTCGATCCCGGCGCCGTCGAGGAGCTGGCGCCGGGTGAGGCGCACGGCGGGCTCCGGCGCGCCCGCGTCGGCCGCGACGAGCGTGCGGGGAGGACGGTCCTGGGCCGGGACGCGTCCCGCAGTCTCCAGGGGCGGCACGGCCTCGCCGCGGTCCTGCGCCTCCAGCCGCTGCTTGATCACCCGCAGTGGCAGATAGTGGTCACGCTGGGCGGTGAGGATGGACCGCAGCCGCTCGAGGTCGCCCTCGCCGAACTTGCGGTAGCCCGAGGGGCTGCGCTGCGGCTCGATCAGCCCCTCGGCCTCCAGGAACCGGATCTTGGAGATGGTGATGTCCGGGAAGTCGGCCCGCAGCAGGCCCAGAACGTCCCCGATGGTCATCAGGGCACGGGCCGGCTGCGCGTTCATGGGCCCCTCCCCTCGTCCCCGTGGCGGTGCGCCGCCCGGTCCCGGCGGGCGGCCGGCCGGTCAGCCGTGCTGCGGATTGGTCAGGAACACCAGCCGGAACTTGCCGATCTGGACCTCGTCGCCGCCCGACAGGCCGGCCGAGTCGATCCGCTGCCGGTTGACGTAGGTGCCGTTGAGGCTGCCCACGTCGCGGACGGAGAAGCTGCCGCCCTCGCGGGCGAACTCGGCGTGCCGGCGGGACACGGTCACATCGTCCAGGAAGATGTCGCTCTCGGGGTGGCGCCCCGCCGACGTGCGCTCCTTGTCGAGCAGGAAGCGGCTGCCGGCGTTGGGCCCGCGCTTGACCACCAGCAATGCGGTGCCGGGCGGCAGGGCCTCGACGGCCACCTGGTCGGGGCCGACGGGCTCCTCGGCGCTCTGGTCGGTGTCGAGGGCCTCGAAGCCGCCGATCGAGATCGTCGACGTCGACTCGCCCGGCGACTCCCGGTAGGGCGGCGGCGGCTGGTGCGGCGCGGGAGAGGGAGGCGTGGCGGTCCGCGTCAGTGGAGTGCCGCAGTTGGAGCAGAAGCGGGCATCATCCGGGTTGGCGTGACCGCACTGCGTGCAGTAGACGCTCGGCATCGATCGGCTCGGCCTCCTACCATCGGCGTGCCACGCGGCCCTCGCTCTCGCGAGGGCGGCCCGCGGCACGCGCATCCTGTACCAACCCACGCCGGGGACCCGCCCCCGACCACGGCCTTGACTCCCCGTCCACCAACACGACGGTTGCCGCAACTTACGCGGGTAGTGCCCGAGGGGTCAACTGGATCGGGGAGCCGACGTCCCTCAAGCTACCTTCGACAATGATCGCAGGTCTACGCCGCCGCGCGGACGAGCCTCGATCACCCTCCCCGTAGCCCCCTCACTCAGACCGTACCGCGCTGACGGCGAGCCTGGTGCGCGGGGTGACGGTCGCGCTCGCCGGGCGGTGCGGCGGGAAATGTGACGCGGAGCGCGGCGCCTCCACCGGGCCGGGACCGCGCCGTGGCGGTGCCGCCGTGCGCCTCGGCGACGGCGGCGACGATCGAGAGCCCCAGCCCGGCCCCGCCCTGGTCGCGCGACCGGGCCTCGTCGGCCCGGTAGAAGCGCTCGAAGACCTTGGCGCACTGCTCGGCGGTCAGACCGGGGCCGGTGTCGGCCACCTCGATGAAGGCCCGATCGCCCTCGGCCACCGCGCGCACGGTGGCGGGCGCTCCGGCGGGGGTGTGCCGCCGGACGTTGACGAGAAGGTTGCCGAGCACCTGCCGGAGCCGTTCGGCGTCGCCCAGGACGACCACGGGGCCGTCCGCCTCCAGCGCGAGCGGCCGGTCCGGTTCGACCGCCCCGGCGTCCGCGACGGCGTCGGCGGCGAGAACGGCCAGGTCCACCGGCTCGCGTTCCAGCGGGCGGCCCTGGTCGAGGCGGGCCAGCAGCAACATCTCGTCGACCAGCCGGCCCATCCGCTCGGCCTCGGACTCGATCCGGCGCATGGCCTTGGCCAGGTCCTCCGGCCGGTCGGCGGCGCCGCGCCGGAACAGCTCCGCGTACCCGCGGACGGTCGCCACGGGGGTGCGCAGCTCGTGCGAGGCGTCCGCGACGAAGCGCCGCAGCCGGTCCTCGGAGGCCGCGCGCTCGCGGAACGCCGACTCGATCTGCGCGAGCATGGCGTTCAGCGCGGCGCCCAGCCTGCCCACCTCGGTCTTGGGGCCGGGCGCGTCGACGCGGCGCGCCAGGTCGCCGCCGCCGATGGCGCCCGCGGTCTCGGCGATCTCGTCGAGCGGCCGCAGCGCGCGCCGGATCGCGCGCCAGGCCAGGAACGCGACGCCGCCGAGGACGAGCAGCGTCACCGTGAACAACGTCCCGAACGTCCGGCCGATCAGCGAGTCCTGGTCGGTGGTGCGCATCGCCATCACGAGGGTGCCCCGCCCGCCGGGCAGCTCGGCGGCACGGATCCGCCAGTCGGGTTGCGAGTCCCCGAACGGCCCCTCCCACTCGCCCTCGTCGTCCGCGACGCGCGCCTCGATCCGGGTGAACCGCTCGCCGTCGGGGTTCTCCTCACTCGCCTTCCCAGGCCGGACGTCCGCCGGGATCCGCGGCGTCTCGGCGAACGACACGGTCTGCAGCACCCGCCCGTCCGGCCCGCGCACCTGGAGGAACGAGGGGAACCCTCCGTGCCGGCTCCCGGCCTGCCACAGCCGCGGCATGTCATCGGTCGCGGGCGGCAGGCTCAGCCCCTCTCCGCGCTCCGCGCGGGCCACGACGATGGCCGCCGCCTCCCGGCCGACCGAGGTCAGTAGCCGGTCGTTCGCGGAGGTCTTCCAGTCGAAGACCGCCGCGATCGTGGAGGCGCCCACGGTGACGAGGCCCAGGGTCAGGAGCACCATCACGATGAGCATGAGCCGCCGGCGGAGGGACATCAGGCCTCCCTGGGCAGCCGGAGGATGTAGCCGACGCGCGGCACCGTGTGGATCAGGCGGGGGTCGCGGTCGTCGACCTTGCGCCGCAGGTAGCTGACGTAGGTCTGGACGACGCCGTCGCTGCCGCCGAAGTCGTACTCCCAGACGTGGTCGAGGATCTGCCGCTTGGACAGGACCCTCCCGGAGTTCATCACCAGGTAGCGCAGCAGCTTGAACTCGGTCGGGGTCAGCTCGACCAGGTCGCCGCCGCGCCGCACCTCGTAGGTGTCCTCGTCGATCTCCAGGTCGGCGAACGCCAGCCGCCCGCGCTCACCGGCGCGCGGCCGGGCGCGGCGCAGGACGGCGCGGATCCGGGCGATCAGCTCCTCCAGGCTGAACGGCTTGGTCACGTAGTCGTCGCCGCCGACCGTCAGCCCCTTGATCTTGTCCTCGGTTGCGTCGCGGGCCGTCAGGAACACCACCGGCGCCTCGCAGCCGTCGCGCCGCAGCTTGGCGCAGGTCTCCAGGCCGGAGCCGTCCGGGAGCATCACGTCGAGCACGATGAGGTCGGGAGCGAACCGCGCCACCTGGGTGAGGGCCGCCGCGCCCGACCCCGCCACGGCCGCCTCGAACCCCTCGTAGCGGAGGGCGGTGGCGACCAGATCGGCCAGATAGGACTCGTCGTCGACCACGAGGACGCGTGTGGGGGGTTGTGTCACAAGCCCAGTGTCGTGCCAGGACCGCTTCGGGCGCAGTGTGAGATCTCTTAGAGATCGCTGTGAAGGGCCGATTCACAGCGATCTCTAAGAGCGCCCGCACGGTCCCCGAAGACGTGGCCGCTGCACTGGGCCGCATGGAGAGATTCTCTGGATACGTGCTGCGGCACAAACTTCTCGTCACGCTGCTGTGGCTGGCCGCCACCTGCGCCGGTGCCGTCGCCACCATGCAGGTCACCGATCGGCTGAAGGAGAACTTCGCGCCGCCGGGATCGGCCGCGCGCGACGCCAACGCCGCCATCACGCGGGTGTACGGCTCGGGCGGCGCGGACAAGCCGCTGGTTCCCGTGGTCGCCCTGCCCGCCGGGCAGAACGTGGACTCACCCCAGGCCAAGGCTGCCCTGGGCAAGGCCTTCGACGCCGTTCGGACCCGTTTGGACGCGCGCGTCGTCTCGTACGCCGGCACCGGGGACCGGCGCCTCGTCGGGGCGGACGGCCGGACCACGTTCGGCCTGGTCTTCCCGCGCCGACCGGCGGACGGCGGGGACGGCGGCATGGGCGACGACGGGCCCGACCAGAGCGGTCCGCTCGCCCAGGCGCTGCGGTCGCATCTGCCGTCCGGTGCGACGGTCGCGGTGACCAGCATGGAGGGGCTGGAGGAGGGCGCGGGGAGCGACGGGCCGAGCGTGCTCGTCGAGACGGTCGTCGGCGGCGCGAGTGCGCTGATCGTGCTCGCCTTCGTCTTCGGCTCCTTCTTGGCGCTGGTGCCGCTCGCCATCGCCGTCGTGTCGATCCTGACCTCGTTCCTGGCGGTGTACGGGATCACCGGCGTGACGGACGTCAACTTCATGGTGCAGTTCGTCGTCGCGCTGATCGGGCTGGGCGTGGCGATCGACTACTCGCTGCTGCTCGTCACCCGCTGGCGGGAGGAACGGGCCCGGGGACACGAGGGCGACGCGGCGGTGCGGCGGGCCATGGCCACGGCCGGGCACGCGGTCCTCTTCAGCGCCGGCGCGGTCGCCATCGGCCTGCTCGCCATGCTGGTCATGCCGGTGGAGTTCCTGCGCAGCGTCGCGTACGGCGGGATGATCATCCCGACCGTGAGCGCACTGGCCACGCTCACGCTGCTGCCGGTCGTCCTGGCCACCATCGGCCCTTGGCTGGACCGGCCGAAACTGCGCAAGGAGGCGGGCGCGAGCCGGGCATGGACGGCCTGGACGCGGGTGGTGGTCCGGTTCCGGTGGGTGGCGGTGCTGGTGTCGACGGCGTCGCTCGCCGCTCTGGCCTACGTCGCGCTCGGGATGAATCTCGGCGAGACGCACAGCGACGCCATGGCCAAATCCGGCCCCGCCTATGAAGGTCTGACGGCTCTCCGGCGCGGCGGCGTGCCGTCCGGCGTCCTCACTCCCGTCGACGTGCTCGTGCCCGCCGGTGCCGATCCGGTCCGCGTCGCGGCCGGGCTGCGCGGCCTGCCCGGGGTGCACTCCGTGGTGGCGCCCGAAGGGGCCGGCTGGCGGCGTGAGGGCTCGGCGCTGGTCACCGTCCTGCCCGCCGATGAGGGCGGCACCCGCGTGGGCAAGGACACCGTGAGGGAGATCCGGGCCGCCGTGCCGCCGGGCGCCCAGGTGGGCGGCGGGACGGCCGCCGACCTCGACTTCACCGCCAAGGTGTACGGCGCGTTCCCGCTCATGCTGGCGCTCATCGGCCTGCTGACGTTCGTGTTGCTGGCCCGGGCGTTCCGGTCGCTCCTGCTGCCGCTGAAGGCCGTGCTGCTCAATCTGCTGTCGCTGGCGGCGGTCCTCGGCTCGACGGTCCTCGTGTGGCAGCAGGGCCACGGCAGCGAGCAGATCTGGGGCGTCTCGGCCACGGGGTCGATCGCGGTCTTCGTCCCCGCGATGGTGTTCGCGTTCCTGTACGGGCTGTCGATGGACTACGAGGTCTTCATCCTCGCCCGGATGCGGGAGGAGTACGACCGCACCGGATCCACCGAGACGGCGGTCGTCGAGGGCATCGGCCGCACCGGGCGCCTGGTGACCAGCGCGGCGCTCATCCTGTTCCTGGCGTTCGCCTCGCTGGCCGCCGCGCCCCTCGTCGAGGTCAAGATCTTCGCGACCGGGCTGGGCCTCGGCGTCCTGCTGGACGCGACGATCGTCCGCGCGCTCCTCGTCCCGGCGCTGGTCGCGCTGTTCGGCCGGTGGAACTGGTGGCTGCCCCCGTGGGCGGCCGCGATCCTGCGTGTGCCGCCGTCAGGGAGCCGCCACGACCGCCTTGGACCTGTCGAGCCCGATGTGGACGGCGAGCCCGCCGAGCACGGTGCCCATCGCGTACCGCTGGACGCGCTGCCAGAGCGGCCGCCGCGCTAGGAACAGCGCGACCGCCCCCGCGCTCAGCACCCACATGGCGTTGACCGTCAGGGCCACGGCGACCTGGGTCAGGCCGAGCAGCAGGCTCTGCAGCGCGACGTGGCCCCGTTCGGGGTCGACGAACTGGGGCAGCAGCGACACGTACAGGATCGCGATCTTCGGGTTGAGGAGGTTGGTCACCAGGCCCATCGTGAAGAGCCGGCGCGGCGGGTCGACCGGGAGCTCCTTCGGAGCGAACGGGGAGCCGCCGCCCGGCTTCACCGCCTGCCACGCCATCCAGAGCAGATATCCCGCGCCGGCCAGCTTGATCGCCGTATAGAGCGCCGGGACCAGCGTGAAGACCGTGGTGAGCCCGGCGGTGGCCGCGAGCACGTACACCACGAAGCCGGTGGCCACCCCGCCCAGCGAGATCATCCCGGCCCGCCGCCCCTGGGTGATCGTGCGCGAGACGAGATAGATCATGTTGGGGCCGGGCGACATCACCATGCCGAACGCGACCAGGGCGATCCCCGCCATTGCACCGAGCGAAATCATCACGCCTCATTCCAGAAGTTATTGCTCCGAGCCTAGACCTCGGTACTATCTCGGTGCAACACTGGAAATTGCGATCGGCGCAATGAGAGGAACGAGTCGTGGACGACTACCGGCTCGTCGCCGACGCGGTGGCGGCCGAGATCGCCGCCGGGCGGCTGCGCCCCGGCGACCGGCTCGCCCCGCAACGCGACTTCGCGCGCGCACGCGGCATCGCCAACTCGACCGCCGCGCGGGTCTACAAGGAACTGGTCCGGCGCGGCCTGGTCGTCGGGGAGGTCGGCCGCGGCACCTTCGTCCGGTCCGCGGACCGGGCGCCCGAGCCCGCGCTCGCCGAGCCAGCGCAGGCGGGCGTCGACCTGGAGCTGAACCTGCCGATCGTCCCGGGGCAGGCCGAGCTGCTCGCCGCCGGGCTGCGCCGGTTCCAGCGTCCCGACGTGCTGGGGGCGGCGCTGCGCCCGGCCGGGGCCACCGGCACGCCGGCCGCGCGCGAGGCCGCCGCCGGTCTGCTCGCACATGGCGGCGGCTGGCGCCCGGATCCCGCGGCGCTGCGGTTCACCGGCAGCGGGCGCCAGGCCATCGCGGCGGCGCTGTCGGCCCTGGTGCCCGCCGGTGAGCGGCTGGCCGTCGAGGCGCACACCTATCCGGTGGTCAAGAGCCTGGCGGCGCGG
Organism: Spirillospora sp. NPDC048911; assembly: GCF_043198015.1. Taxonomy (NCBI): domain Bacteria; kingdom Bacillati; phylum Actinomycetota; class Actinomycetes; order Streptosporangiales; family Thermomonosporaceae; genus Spirillospora; species Spirillospora sp. NPDC048911. The sequence continues at coordinate 703,825 of NZ_JBICUD010000004.1, forward strand.
CTCGGCATCGTCCCGGTGCCCGTCGAGGTGGACGAGCACGGCCTGGACCCGGACGCCCTCGCGGCGGCCCACCGCACCGCCCCCGTCCGCGCCGTGTACGTCCAGCCGACCCTGCACAACCCCTCCAGCGCGACGATGCCGGCGGCCCGCCGCGCCGCGCTGGCCGACGTGCTCCGGCGGCACGGCGTGCGCGCCGTCGAGGACACGATCTGGGCGTTCCTGCCGGACGAGGCGCCGCCGCCGCTCGCCTCGTTCGCCCCGGACCGCACGATCCTCGTCGACAGCCTCTCCAAACGGCTCGCCCCAGGGCTCACCACCGGTTTCGCCGTCGTGCCGCCGGACGTCATCGACGCCTTCACCTCGGCGGTGCGATCGGGCGCGTGGCTGCCCGCCGGACTCGCGCTCGACGCGGCGACCGGCTGGATCAACGACGGCACGGTCGCCGAGATCACCGCCCGCAAGCGCGCCGACGTGGTGGCACGCCAGGCCATCCTCACCGAGACCCTGACGGGCTTCCGGCTCCGCACGGATCCGCGCTCGTACTTCTGCTGGTGGGATCTGCCCGCGCAATGGCGCGCCGAGACGTTCGTCGCCGCAGCGGCGCGCCGGGGCATCGCCGTCACGCCCGCCGCCGCGTTCGCCGTCGGCAACGGCGGCTCGCCCGGCGCGGTGCGGTTCGGTCTGGCCTCTCCCCCGCCTGAGACGCTGGCGCGCGCGCTCGGCGTGCTGGGCTCCATCGCACGCGGCACGCCCGACGACGCGCCGGTCGACTAGGGCCCGTCAGGAGCCGGCGCGTTCGACGACGGCGGCCCACTCCTCCAGGAGGTCCTGGGCGGCGTCCTCGTCGGGGCCCTCGGCCCACAGGTGCGTGACCGCCTCGGCGGGGTCGGGCAGGACCAGGACCCAGCGGCCGTCCTCCTCGACGACGCGGACGCCGTCGGTGGTGTCGATCGTGCGCTCGCCGGCGGCCTCGACGACATGGCGCATCACCGAGCCCTTGGCCGCCCACGGCGTCGGCACCGACCGCCGCAGCAGGTGCGCCTCGGGGATGCGCCGGTCGATCTGCGAGAGCGTCAGCCGGGTGCGGGCGACCAGGCCGACGAGCCGCACGAACGCCGCGATCCCGTCCACCGTGGTGCTGAACTCGGGCATCACGAACCCGCCGCGGCCGTCGCCGGCGAAGATGATGTCGGGGTCGGCGGCCGCCTTGGTGAGCACGTCCTGCGAGGTCGACGTCCATTCCACCCGCACGCCGTGGAACCGGCACACCTGCTCGCCGACGCGGGTCGTGGTGACCGGCAGTGCCACCCGCCCGCCGCGCCGCTCGGCGGCGACGAGGTCGAGCATGACCAGCAGCGCGCGGTCGTCGCTGATCGACTCGCCGTTCTCGTCGACCAGCGAGATCCGCTCGCCCACCGGGTCGAACCGCACGCCGAAGGCGGCGCGGGAGGAGGAGACCAGCTCGCCGAGACGCTGCAGGTCGCGCATCCGCTCGGCGAGCGTCTCGGTCGGGTTGGCCTCGTCCAGCCGGTTGTTGCGGGTGAGCACGTCCACGCCGACCTTGCCGAGCAGGGTGGGCAGGACGAGCGACGCGGTGCCGCCCGCGCAGTCGAGCACGATCTTCAACTCGGCCTCGCGGACCCCGGTCATGTCGACGCAGCGCAGCAGGTCGCGGGTGTAGGTCTCGACGGTGCGCGCCGGATAGGTCAGCTCGGCGATCTCGCCGGGGAAGGCGCGGCGGTACTCCTGGCGGCCGAAGACGCGCTCCAGCTTGCGCTGGGCGCCCAGCGACAGGTCGGCGCCGTCGGCGTCGAGGAAGAGGATGTCGACGCCCTGCGGGTCGCCGAGCGTCGTGCGGATGTAGATGCCGCCGCCGCAGTCCTCCCGGCCGGTCTCGAACCGGGCCGTCGGCAGCGGGGTGGCCTCCAGGTCCTGGACGTTGATCGCGCTGGCCGTGAGGGCGCTGATGACCGCGCGCTTGAGGGTGCGGGCGGCGCGGGAGGCGTCCCGGCCGGTGACGACCGTGGTGCCCTTCTTCAGCGTGGTGGCGTACGCGCTGGCCAGCCGTACCGCCAGCTCGGGCGTGATCTCGACGTTGACCAGCCCTGACACGCCGCGCGGGCCGAACAGGTTGCGCTGCCCGCGCGACTCCCAGATCACGCTGGTGTTGACGACGGCGCCGGCCTCGATCGTCTTGAACGGGTAGACCTTCACCTCGCTCGACACGTACGCCTCGGCCTCGATCACGCACTCGTCGCCGACGACCGCGCCCTCCTCGACGCGGGCGCCCGCCATGATGTCGGTGTTCTTGCCGATCACGCAGCCGCGCAGGTTGGTGGACGGGGCGATGAAGACGTTGTCGTGGACGACGGCGCGGTGCAGGAACGCGCCCTCCTTGACGACCACGTTGCTGCCCAGCACGGTGAACTCGCGCAGCTCGACGCCCGCCTCGACCTTGGCGTAGTCGCCGATGTAGAGCGGGCCCTTCAGGATCGCCTCCGGGTCGACCTCGGCCCCTTCGGCGATCCACACGCCCGGCATGACCTCGAACGCGTCCAGGTCGACGTCGACCTTGCCCGAGAGCATGTCGGCCTGGGCCTTGAGATAGCTCTCGTGGGTGCCGACGTCCTCCCAGTAACAGTCGGCGATGTACCCGTAGAGCGGGGCTCCCTCGGCGAGCAGCTTGGGGAACACGTCTCCCGACCAGTCGACCGACTCGCCCGCGGCGACATGGTCGAGGACCTCGGGCTCCATCACGTAGATGCCGGTGTTGACGGTGTCGGAGAAGACCTGGCCCCACGTCGGCTTCTCCAGGAAGCGCTGGATACGGCAGTCGTCGTCCACGATGATGATCCCGAACTCCAGCGGGTTGGGCACCCGCTTGAGCCCGATGGTGACCAGCGCGCCGTTGCGCTCGTGGAAGCGCACCATGTCGGTCAGGTCGATGTCGGTGAGCGCGTCCCCGGAGATCACCAGGAACCGGTCGTCGCGCAGCGCCTCCTCGGCGTTCTTGACGCTGCCGGCCGTGCCGAGCGGCATCTCCTCGGTGGCGTAGCTCAGCGACATGCCGAGCTCCTCGCCGTCGCCGAAGTAGTTGCGGATCAGCGCCGCGAGGAACTGCACGGTGACGACGGTCTCGGTCAGCCCGTGCCGCTTGAGCAGGCGCAGCACGTGTTCCATGATCGGCCGGTTGATGACGGGGAGCAGGGGCTTGGGCTGGTTGGCGGTCATCGGACGCAGCCGCGTCCCCTCTCCGCCCGCCATCACAACGGCCTTCATCGGGGGGCCTCCGCTCCCTTCTGAGCGCCGGCCGACGGACCCGGATCGGGGGGCGAGGCACGGCCGGCCAGCACCAACTGCCGTGCCTGCACCCAGTAGAGGACCGCCGCCCACCAGTAGAGGACGGTGCCCCAGATGGCGAACGACCAGCCGACGACCTTCGCCGTGGTGGCCACGGCGCCGTCGTGGTCCCCCAGAAGCAGCAGCGGAAACGCGTAGAGCAGGCACATCGTGCCCGCCTTGCCCACGAAGTGCACCGGCAGCGTCCCGCCATAGCCGAGGCGCCGCACGATCGGCACGATCGGCGTGATCGCCACCTCCCGGGCGACCAGCAGCACGATCAGCCACACCGGGATGATCTCGCGGACCGTCAGCCCGATGAGCGTGGCGAGGATGTAGAGCCGGTCGGCCGCCGGATCGAGCACGGTGCCGAGCCTGCTCGTCTGGTCGAGGGCCCGCGCGAGCTTGCCGTCCAGCCAGTCCGACAGGCCGGCGAAGACCAGCAGGCCCAGCGCCCACCAGTCGGCCTCGGCCAGGACCAGCCACAGGAAGAGCGGCACTCCGAGCAGCCGCGCGAAGCTCAGGATGTTGGGCACCGTCCAGATCCGGTCCGGCGCCTCGCCCGTCCCGGCGCCCGGATCCCTGCCCACCTCAGCGCTCACCGACGCGTCACACCTCCGCTCCTGCCAATGATCCTGACCCTATCGGTAAGGGTTTGAAAGCCCCCCGATAGCGTCCCGGCATGAGATGGACGCTGCACGGCGAGCGGGCCCTTTACGAGAGCCCCTGGATGGATGTACGGCTGGCCGACGTCGAGCTGCCCGACGGGCGCCGGTTCGACCACCATCTGCTGCGGATCCGGCCCGCCGCCGCGGTGGTCGCGCTCGACGCGCGGGACCGGGTCCTGCTGATCTGGCGGCACCGGTTCATCACCGACCAGTGGGGCTGGGAGATCCCGGGCGGCCGGGTCGAGGAGGGCGAGGACCCCGCCGAGACCGCCGCGCGCGAGCTGATCGAGGAGACGGGCTGGCGGGCGGGCCCGATCCGCCATCTGCTGGACGTCCGCCCCTCCCCGGGAATTCACGATGGTGTTCATCACATCTTCCGGGCGGACGGGGCCGTGCGGATCGGGGAGCCCACCGACGTCGAGGCCGAGCGGATCGAATGGGTGCCCCTGTCGTCGACACGCGACCTGATCACGCGCGGTGACATCGGGCAGGCTTCTACGATGGCGGCACTGCTGTACCTCGCCGCCGGAGGCCCCGCGTGACCACGCCCATCCCCGCGCCCATTCCCAAGGCCGAACTCCATGTGCACATCGAGGGAACGCTCGAACCCGAGCACGCGTTCGCCCTCGCCGCGCGCAACGGGATCAGGTTGCTGCGGTTCCGGACTCCGGAGGATCTGCGGGCGGCCTACGTCTTCGACGATCTGCAGACGTTCCTCGACCTCTACTACGAGCTGATGGTGGTCCTGCGCACCGAACAGGACTTCGAGGAGCTCGCCGACGCCTACCTGGCGCGGGCCGCGGCGCAGGGCGTCCGGTACGCCGAGATCTTCTTCGACCCGCAGGCGCACACGGCGCGCGGCGTGCCGATCGGGACGGTCATGGCCGGTCTCGGCCGCGCGCTGGCCGCCGCGCCCGCCCGGCACGGCGTCACCGCGCGGCTGATCATGTGCTTCCTGCGGGACGAGTCCGCGGCGTCGGCGCTGGAGACGTTCGAGAGCGCGCGGCCGTGGTTCGGGGAGCCGATCATCGGGGTGGGGCTGGACTCGGCGGAGCTCGGCAATCCGCCGGGCAAGTTCCGGGAGGTCTTCGGCCTCGCCCAGGAGGCGGGGCTGCGGCGTGTCGCGCACGCGGGCGAGGAGGCGCCGCCCGAGTACATCTGGGAGGCGCTGGACGTGCTCGGCGTGGAGCGGATCGACCACGGCAACAGCTGCCTTTCCGATCTGCGGCTCGTCGACCGCCTGGTCGACGAGCAGGTGCCGCTGACCGTCTGCCCGGTGTCGAACGTGCTCCTGCAGAACGAGGACTCGCTCTACGAGCATCCTCTGCCGATACTGCTGGACGCGGGGCTCCTGGTGACGGTCAACTCCGATGACCCGGCCTTTTTCGGCGGTTACGTGGGCGACGTCTTCGACGCGGTGCGGAACGAGCCCGAGCTCCGGGTCGGCCTGACCGAGCTCCGGCGGCTGGCGGCCAACTCGTTCAAGGCCGCCTTCCTCTCCGACGAGGAGCGCCAGGCCTACCTCAAGGAAGTGAAGAACTACCGCTTCGCGTGACGGGCGCCTCGGTGTCCGGCGGGTTCATCGGCAGGGTGGCGGTGACGGCGAAGCCGCCGCCGGCCGCCCGGCCGGTCCGCACGGTCCCGCCCACGCTGCGGGCCCGCTCGGTCATGCCGAGGATGCCGAAGCCCTCGCCGCCGCCCTCGCCCGGGCCGCGGCCGTCGTCGGTCACCGTCAGCCGGAGCTCGCCGTCCGCCCGGACGAGGCGGATCTCGACCGCGCTCGCCCCGGCGTGCTTGATGACGTTGGTCAGGGCCTCCTGCACGATCCGGTGGACGACGATCCCGACCTCGGGGGCGGGCTCTCCCGTCCCCACATCCGTGAGACGGGCGTCGAGCCCGGCGGCCCGCACCGCGTTCGCGAGCTCGCCGAGGCCGTCCAGCCCGGCCGCCAGCTCGCTCGGCGCCCCCGGCACACCCGGCGCGTCGGTCCGCCGCAGGATCTGGAGCGTGGCGCGGACCTCCGCGCGCGCGTCGCGGCAGGTCGCGGCGATCGATTCGAGCGTCCCGGCGAGCTCGGCCCGGTCCAGCGGCCGGTCGCCCGCCACCCGGTGCGCGGCCGCCCCGGCCTGGACGCCGATCACGGTGATGGTGTGCGCGAGCAGGTCGTGCAGGTCGCGGGCGATGCGCAGGCGCTCCTCGGCGACCCGCCGCAGCGCCTCCTCCTCGCGGGTGCGCTCGGCGGTCTCGGCCCGTTCGAGGATCGCCGCGACCCGCGCCCGGTGCACCCGCCAGGCCTGGACCCCGACGATCACGCCGACGATCGCCTCCAGCGCGCCGATCTGCTCCAGGCCGCTGCTCCCGCCCGCGCGCATCGCGAACGTGACCGCGCAGATCGTCAAGATCACGCACAGCGTCGTGAGGACCGCCCGGACCCTGCGGCCCAGAAAGGCGTAGGTGACCAGCGCGAGCACCTCTGAGGGCACGACCGTGTGATGCTGGTACGAGAGCACGTGGAACGGCAGGATCAGCGCGGTGAAGGCCAGCAGCACGGCCCCCGGCCATCGCCGCCGCCAGGCCAGCGGCACGTGCAGGGCGATCAGGAGCAGCACCCCCCCGGCGTCCAGGGGACGGTCCCCCGGCCAGGCCAGCGTCGCCGCCAGCGCGCCCCCCGCCAGGACGGCCGCGATCAGGCCGTCCGTCACCTCCGGCCGCAGCCGGCCCACGATCACCACGTTCCCTACCGTAACGGAATCCCGCCATGGTCTTCGGCCGGGTGCGCGGAACCGGCCATACCTCACCGGCGGCGGTTGCGGCAACGGGGGGACGCCGGGTTAGCGTCGGGCACGACAGATCGCGGGGGCCCGGCGAACCGGGCTGAGATAGCGGCTGGGACGGCCGCTGACCGCTGGAACCTGACCGGGTAATGCCGGCGTAGGGAGAGATCGAGTCGTCATGAACGACACCGCTGTTTCACATGCCCGCAAGGCCTACCTCCTGGGATCGCGACCGGACCTGCGGGTGCCCGTGCGCGAGGTGCCGCTGACCAACGGCGACACCGTGGTCCTGTACGACACGTCCGGGCCGTACACCGACGCCGCGCACGAGACCGACGTGCGGCGGGGGCTGCCCGCGCCGCGCGCCGGGTGGATCGCCGAGCGCGGCGACACCGCCGAGTACGAGGGCCGCGCGCTCCGTCCCGAGGACGACGGCCGCAAGTCCACCGATCCGTTGCGCGACCAGGCCGCCTTCCCCGCGCGCAGGCCGCGCGAGGCGACGGGCGGGCCGGTGACGCAGCGCGCGTACGCGCGGCGCGGGGAGATCACCCCGGAGATGGAGTACGTGGCGCTGCGGGAGGGCGCCGCCCCGGAGTTCGTCCGCGACGAGCTCGCGGCGGGCCGGGCGGTGCTGCCCGCCAACGTCAACCATCCCGAGCTCGAACCGATGATCATCGGCCGGAACTTCCTCGTGAAGGTCAACGCCAACATCGGCAACTCGGCGGTGTCGTCCTCCATCGAGGACGAGGTGGCGAAGATGACGTGGGCCGCCCGCTGGGGCGCCGACACCATCATGGATCTCTCGACGGGGCGCGACATCCACACGACGCGCGAGTGGATCCTGCGCAACTCCCCCGTCCCGGTCGGCACGGTGCCGCTCTACCAGGCGCTGGAGAAGGTGGGCGGCGATCCGGCGGCGCTCGGCTTCGAGGTCTTCCGCGACACCGTGATCGAGCAGGCGGAGCAGGGCGTCGACTACATGACCGTCCACGCCGGGGTGCTGCGCTCGTACGTGCCGCTCACGGCGCGGCGCAAGACCGGCATCGTGTCGCGGGGCGGGTCGATCATGGCGGCCTGGTGCCAGGCCCACCGCGAGGAGAACTTCCTCTACACGCGGTTCCGCGAGCTCTGCGAGATCTTCGCCGCGTACGACATCACGTGGTCGCTCGGCGACGGGCTGCGTCCCGGCTCCATCGCCGACGCCAACGACGAGGCGCAGTTCGCCGAGCTGCGCACGCAGGGCGAGCTCACGAGGATCGCCGCGGAGTACGGCACGCAGGTGATGAACGAGGGCCCCGGCCACGTCCCGATGCACAAGATCAAGGAGAACGTCGACCGGCAGCGGGAGTGGTGCGACGGGGCGCCGTTCTACACGCTCGGCCCGCTGACCACCGACATCGCGCCCGGCCACGACCACATCACCTCGGCGATCGGCGCCGCGATGATCGGCTGGTACGGCACCGCGATGCTCTGCTACGTCACGCCCAAGGAGCATCTCGGCCTGCCGGACCGCGACGACGTCAAGGCCGGCGTCATCGCCTACAAGATCGCGGCGCACGCGGCCGACCTGGCCAAGGGGCATCCGGGTGCGCAGGCGCGGGACGACGCGCTGTCGGACGCGCGGTTCGAGTTCCGCTGGGAGGACCAGTTCGAGCTCTCGCTGGACCCGGACACGGCTCGCTCGTTCCACGACGAGACGCTGCCCGCCGAGCCGGCCAAGACCGCGCATTTCTGCTCGATGTGCGGCCCGCACTTCTGCTCGATGCGGATCTCGCAGGACGTGCGCCGGCAGGCCGAAGGCGAGCGGGCCTATCTCCCGGTCATACCCGCCGACGGCTGAGACCCGGTGGGCCGCGCCCAGGCGATCACGTTGCGGGTGTAGCTGCGGCGGGCCCGGTCGAACGGGCCGCCGCAGGTGATCAGGCGCAGGCCGGCATGGTCCAGGTCGCCGTACACGCGGGCGGTCGGGAAGCGTGCCTTGGGCACCTCCTCCACCGAGGTGATCCGGAACCGCACGGCCCGGCCGTCCGCGCGGATCACGCGGACGCCGTCCCCGGGGCGCAGCGTCCCGAGCCGGTAGAACACGCCCGGCCCGCCGCGCCCGGAGTCCACGTGGCCGAGGAGCACGGCGGGCCCGCGCTCCCCAGGCGCGGGGCCGTACCGGTACCAGCCCACCTCGTGGACCCGCGAGAGCGGCGGCACCTGGACCGTGCCGTCGCGGCGCAGTCCCACCGGCCCCACCGGGGCGGTCACGCCGAGCCTGTCGATGACGATCCGGACCGGCCGCCGCCCATCGCCCAGCGCCGCCTCGGACGGAGGGGGAGAGGGGGAGGTCCCCGCCGGGCCGGGGCGGGCGGCGGGAACGGTCGCGGAGGCGGCGGGGGCGGCGGGGTGCGGCGCCCCGTCCGGCCGGGTGGCCGCCAGCCAGGCGATGCCCGAACCCGCCGCCGCGATGACGACCGCCGCGCCGGCGCCGATGCGGCGTGACCGTCTCATCGGCCGGCCAGCACCTCGCCGAAGCCCGTCGCCGCCGCGCCCGCCGGCACCTTGCGCGTCTGCGTCCCGTGGCGGGGCTGGGCCTTGCGCAACGGCGGGCCCTTCCGCTGCGCGGGCGGCGCGGGAGGCGCGACCACGGTGAACGTGTCGGTGTCGGTCGCCGGCCGCTTCTTCACGTACGCGCCAGGAGCCCTGCACGCGCCGCGCACGGTGTAGGTCCCCGGCTTGATCGCGGGGTCGAGCCGGGGGCTGAACGACAGGTTCTGCCGGGCGGCGTTGACCGTCGGAAAGGCGGCCGATGACACCTTCAGCACGGCCGACCCCCCCACGTGGGTCATGCACCGCACGTGCACCCGTACCGATTCGCCGGGCTTGACCTTCTCCGGGGACACGGTGACGGTGGTCGACCGCGCGTTCTTGGGCAGGACGGGGCCGTCGGCGTGGGCCGGTCCGGCCGTGCCAGTGAGAGCGGGGCCGGCGAGAGCCACGCCGACCGCGGCGACGAGCAGGGACCTGCGATGCATTGTTTCCTCCCGTGGGGCCCCGAGGCGGGGCGCTGACCAGGACGAGAGGAAACCGGTCGCGGGCGGCGGCCGCCATCCGACACACCGCGCCTTGCCTTCCGTTGGGGACCCGTTTCCGCGGCCGAGGGCAACGGGCCCGGCGCCCTACCGTCCGTCGAGCAACGGGCGCCGGGGGTCCCAGGTCGTGCCGTCGGCGGCGTCGCGACGGCGCCGGGCGATGCCGGAGAGGGCCTCCAGCACGACGCGGTTCGCGAGCAGGGACGTGATCTCGGCGTGGTCGTAGGGCGGCGACACCTCGACGACGTCGACGCCGACGACCGGCAGCTCGTAGGCGACGCGCCGCACGGAGTCGAGCAACTGCCGGGCGCTCAGGCCGCCCGGCTCGGGTGTGCCGGTGCCGGGCGCGTGCCCAGGGTCGCAGACGTCAATGTCGACGGAGAGAAAGACCCCGTCGCAGTCGTCGGTGGCGGTGGCGAACGCCTCGGTCAGGCATTCGGTCAGCCCGCGCTCCACGATCTCGGTCATCTCGTAGGAGCGGATGCCCCGCTCGGCCATCCAGCCGAGGATCTCCGGTCCCGGCCAGTACCCGCGCAGCCCGATCTGCAGGAACCGGTCGCCGCGCAGCGCCCCGGACTCGATCAGCCGGCGCATGGGCTGGCCGTGCCCGACGAGCGAGCCAAAGGCGATGTCGCCGGTGTCGGCGTGCGCGTCGAAGTGGATCATCGAGACGCGGCCCTGGCCCAGGTGCTGCGCCACCCCGGCGTGGTCGGGCCAGGCGATGGTGTGGTCGCCGCCGAGGACGAGCGGGATCGCGCCGGTCGCGGCGACCGCGTACACGGCCGCCTGCAGGTCGCGGACCGAACGTTCGGCGTCGCCCGAGTACATCTCGACGTCGCCCGCGTCGTACACGCGCAGGTCGCCGAGCGCGTCCACCCGCATCGCGAGCGACGGCCGCGAGCCGTCCTGCGGCAGGTAGCAGGTCTGGCGGATGTACTGCGGGCCGAACCGGGTCCCCGGCCGGTGGGACGTGCCGCCGTCGAACGGGGCGCCGAGGATGACGACGTCGGCGTCGCGGTAGGTGGACGGGTCGGCCCAGTCGCACCGATCGACGCCGAGGAAGGTGATGTCCGGGCCGAACTGCGTGCCGTAGCGGCTCATGCGATCAAGACTAGCTAGGGACGGATCTCGTAGAGGCGCACGGCTCCGTCGTCGTCGCCGGTGGCCAGGACGCGGCCGTCGGGACTGAAGGCGAGCGCGTTGACGACCGCGCGGCCCTGCCTGAGGACCGCCGTGGACCGGCCCGTCGTCGTGTCCCAGAGCCGCACGGTCTCGCCGCCCGCCGACGCCAGCGCCCGGGTGCGGGGATGGAACGCGACGGCCGTGATGCTCTTGTCGTGCCCGGTGAGCGTGGCCCGCGGCCGCCGCCGGATCGTGTCGTACAGGCGCACCTTCCCGTCGAACCCGCCTGCCGCCAGCGTGCCGCCGTCGCGGCTGAAGGCCAGGCTGGAGACGACCGCGTCGACCTTGGCGAGGGTCACGCTTTTGGCCTTGCGGCCCTCGCCCATGCCGCTGTTCCAGAGCCGGATGGTGGCGCTGCCCGCGACGGCCAGCTGGCCTTGACGGCTGAAGGCGGTGGTGAAGACGCTCTCGTACGCTGCGGGGCTGCGCAGGGTCGAGGCCCAGGACCGGTCGGCGGTGCTCCACAGGCGGACCGCGTCGCTGCCCGCGCAGGCGAGGATCTTCCCGTCGGGGCTGAACGCCAGCGAGCCGACGCTGTTGCCGACCATGCCGAAGCCGGACTTGCGCCGCCGGGTCGTGGTGTTCCACAGGATGACCCGGCCGTCGTAGCCGCCCGCGGCGAGGGTGCGGTCGTCGGGACTGAACGCGGTGCTGAACACCGTGTGCTGCTGGCCGTGCAGCGCTCCGGTCTGCCGCCGGCCGGCGACGTCCCAGAGCCGGACGGCCGTGCCGTCGCCGCCGGTGGCCAGCATGCTCCCGTCATGGCTGAACGCCACGGAGCGGACACGGTCGCCGGTGAGCGTGCCGATCAGCCGGGGGGCGTTCGCGGCGGCGGAGGCCGCGCCCTGGCGGTCCCGCGGGTCCGGCGCCGCGCCGTTGCGCTGGGAGAGGCCGACGAGCAGCGCGAGGACCACCGCGGACACGATCGACAGGGCGAGGGTCCGGCGCCGCGCCGACGTCGTGAGCGCCGGGCGGCGTGCGCTGCCGCCGCCGGCGCCGTTCCCGAGATGGAGGGCGTACCGCCGTGGGGCGCGCGCCTCCCCGGGAAGCGGGTCGGTCCGCTCGGCGCTCTGCTCGGCGCCGGTCCGGATCGTCGTGGCGTCCGCGGCCGCCCACACGCCCTCGTCGCGCAGGAGCCCTTCGAGCGTCGCGGCCGTCTCCGCCGCGGTGAGCCGCTGCGCCGTGTCCCGGTGGAGCAGCCCGTTGAGCACCGGGGTCAGCGGGCCGGCGAGCCTCGGCACGGGCGGGTCGGTGGTCAGGATGGAGTAGAGGACGGCGTTGGCGTTGGGGCCCGGGAAGGGCCTGCCGCCCTCGACCGCGTAGTACAGCGTGGCGCCGAGCGACCACAGGTCGGACGCGGGCACCGCCTGCTCGCCCCGCGCGCGCTCCGGGGAGGTATAGGCGGGCGCGCCCATCACGACGCCCGTGTGCGTCAGCGAGGGATCGCCCTGGATGACCGCGATGCCGAAGTCGGTCAGCACCGCGCCCCGGCCGCTGATCAGCACGTTGGCGGGGTTGACGTCCCGGTGGACGACGCCCGCCTGGTGGGCGGCGCTCAGCGCCCCCACGATCCGCAGCCCGATCTCGGCGACCCGCCGGGGCGGCAGCGGGCCCTGGCTGCGGACGACGGCGTTCAGCGACCGGCCGTCAACGAGCTCCATGATGATCCACGGGTCGCCCTCGTGCTCGACGACGTCGTAGATCCGCACGGCCGCGGGATGGACGATCCGGGCCGCGGACCTGGCCTCCCGGAACGTCCGGCGGCTGCGCTCCTGCCACTGGTCGGCGCCCAGCGTGCCCGCGTGCGTGGCCAGGAACAGCTTCTTGGCGGCCACGTCCCGGCCGAGGCGCTCGTGCCGCGCCCGCCATACGACGCCGAACCCGCCGCGGCCGATCTCCGCGACGAGCCGGTATTGACCGGCGACCAGCTGACCGGGGTTCTCGGTCATGGGGAGCCCGCCTTCCGGTGACGCGCGACCCATCGAGTGCGAGTGCTTCAAGGATCAGGCATTCCGGGGGGATCACTCAATGGGTCAAGGCGGCATAAATAACGACATTGGTGTTGTAGTGCCCCGTGGCGCGGTCGAAACCACCCCCGCAGGTGATCAGGCGGAGCTCCGGGCCGGGTGTCGCGCCGTACACCTCCCCGGTCGGGAAGCCGGCCTTGGCGTACGAACGCACCTCCTCCACCCGGAACGTGACGCCCTTGCCGCGCGCGTCGCCGATCCGCACCGCCGCGCCGGGGCGCAGCGTGCCCAGCCGGGTGAACACCGCGGGCCCGGTCTTGGAGTCGACGTGCCCGACGACCACCGCCGGGCCCGGCCGGCCGGGCCGGACGCCGTCGGCGAACCAGCCCGCCCGCGCCGGGTCCTCCGGCGTCTCCAGTTCCCCCCGCTCGTCCCTGTGGAGCCGTTCGAGCGCCGTGCGGACGCCGATCGACGGGATGCGGAGCTCCGCCGGCTCGCCGATGCCGCCGGTGACCGGATGGCTGGACACCCGCGCGGCCTGGCCTCCCGGCACGGCCGACCAGCCCGGCGTCGGCCCGGCGGCCGGGCTCGCGGCCCCGCCGCAGCCGGCGGCGCCGGGCACCAGGCCGATCGCGAGGCCGCCCAGCGCGAGCCGGGCGCGGGCGCGGCGCAGGTCAGGCACGGCGGCGCGATCTCACGAGCACCACCGTGCCCGCTCCGGCGGAGACCAGGACGGCGAGGGCGGGCAGGGCCCACCCGTCGCGGCCCGGCTCGGCCGCGGGCTCCGCGCCGCTCCCGGCCAGGCCGCCGAGGCCCGCGTTCACGCCGCCCGTCGGCGTCTGCGAACCCTGCGCCACGTCCACGAGCGAGAGCACCCGCAGTCCGGGCTTCCCGTCGAGGACGACCACGGTGTGCACCGAGCCGGCGCCGAGCGCGACCTTCGCGGCCGCCTGCTGGCCGTCCTCGCCGCGCACCCGCACCCGCGCCGCCCTGGCCGGCACGATCTCGTACGGGGCGACCGACGCGAACCGCAGGTCGCTGGCCAGCTTCCGCTCGCCGAGGCTGACGTCCACCGTCGGCACCTTGAGCGAGGCGGCGATGACGCGGACCGCCGCGCGGCCCGCGGGCAGGTCCACCGAGTCGTTCACGACCTGCAGCTTGATGCCCTTGTAGGGGCCCATCCCGGCGACGGTGTAGGCCCCGCCGCCGCGCACCCGCACGACCGCCGACAGGACCGGCGGGCTCGTCGCCTCCGCGTTCGCGGGCCGCATCGCGACCGTGTAGGTGCCGCCGGCCAGCCGCTGGTAGGGCGACAGGGCGCCGTAGCCGACGTGCTTGAGGACGAGCCGCTGGTGGCGCCGGTCCAGCGAGCCCTTGCCCGAGTAGAGGTAGACGTCGACGGCCGGGGTGTCCGGCGACAGGTGCGCGAGCCGCACGTATCCCTGGGCCGCTCCCTGGGCCGTGGCGGCGCCGGGGGCCGCGGCGGCGCCGAGCACGCCGGAGGTGAGGACGGCGACCGCGCCGACGCGGACCGCTTTGGAGGAACGGCCGGGTCGGCCGTGACTGCTGCTGCCTGGGCTGTTCGAAGGTACGAGGGCCAGCATGGGCGCTCCCTGCGGGGCCTGAGGGCGGCGGGACGCGGCACCGGCGGGAGCTCAGCGGGAGCGCCACGTCACGCTCCGGACGGTGCAACATTTCAGTCCAAAGCACCGTAGAGAGCAATGCGCACAGCCAAAGCGTGACCGGCCACATACGGCCACCACTCGGTTACGGACACGGAGTGTAGAGCCGTCGCGTTCCGCTGCCCGCCGTGTACGCGTCGCGATCGCTGAAGCGGCACCCATAGTCGGCGGAGGCGATGACCTGGGGGTTTCCCACGTCGTCCCCGGCGGGTCGCGGCCCGCCGTGCACCCACCGGCTGAGGTCGTCCCACGCGGCTCCGGCCTCCGCCGCCGTGAACTCGCAGTGCTGCGCGGCCCGGATGGCGCGCTGCACCAGCAGCCTGGACCGCCCGTGCCGGGTGACGTCCGCGAGGTAGGCGCGTTCCATGGAGAACGGCACGAACAGATCGCCCAGGTCGTGCAGGCTCACCACGGGCACGTTGGGCACGCCGAAGATCTGGGGCGACTGGGTGAGGAACGGCGAGTAGCGGGCGCGCGGGTTCTGCGGCCGGACCCGCTGCACGCTCCGGTCGACGTCGACCGGAGCGTTCGGCGCGTAGCGGGTGCGCAGGTTCGTCGCCAGCTGGCCGGGGGCCTCGGCGACCGTCCCCTCGGCGGCGGCTCCCTGGGAGAACAGGAAGTCCTTCCAGTACGAGAAGGCCCGGTCGGCCGCGGGCCGCTGCCCGCCGCTGCGGTTCACGGTGATGGCGCGGAACTGCCTGCCCAGCGGGCTGGCGATGTCGGTGGCGCCAGGGGCCAGCGAGTCGATGCCAAGGGCCCGCTGGATCTTCGGGACGGTCACGGTCAGGTAGTCCGGGCCCGGCGGATAGGCGCGGACGCCCGAGAGCGCCTGGGCGGCGAGGTGGTAGTCCAGGAAGAAGTCGAAGAGCGCGTTGTCGCCCATCACCCCGCACATCGGCAGGCCGCCCGCGTAGAAGCGCGGGTACTGCTCCAGCGAGCGCCCGGTGATGTGCCCGCCCATCGAGGCGCCGACGAGGAACGTGCGCCTGGGCTTGCGCACCAGGCCGCCGAACCGCACCGCAAGATCGTGCGTGCCCAGCACTCCCGCCCGCACGTCGTAGCCGTTGGCGTAGTACGACGACGCGGCCCAGGCGTACCCCTGGTCGAGCAGCCGCTGGCGCAGGCCGAACGGGGGCGGCCCGACGGTGAGCACCTTGCCCTGCCCCGCGTACCCGTGCGCCCACATGACGAGCTCGCCGTTCCACTTGGGCGGGACCTCGATGTCATAGGCCGCGTGCCGGTAGACCCCTTGCAGAACCCGGGACGGTTCGCCGCGCACGATCGCGGGCGGCAGCGGCGGATTGACGATGGTGTAGCCGGGCAGCGGCTGGTCGTCCGGCGTCGGATCGCCGGTGGCGGCCGCCGACGGCGCCAGACCGCCGGCGGCGAGCGCCAGCCCGGTGAGGAGGACGAGGAACCTGCGTGGACGACGTCGGTACATGCCGCTCTCCTCTGCTGGGAGGGTCCGGGGGCTAGCGGTCTATGCGTTCCACCTTCAGGGCCGCATCGCGATGGTCCGCCCGCAGCGGCTTCTTGTCGAACTTCCCGGTCGTGGTCTTCGGGATCTCCGGGAGGAAGGCCCAGTTCTCGGGGACCTGCCAGCGCGCCACCTTGCCGTCGAGGAAGGCCGCCAGTTCCGCGGCCGTCGCGTCGCTGTCCGGGCGCAGGACGACGCAGGCGAGCGGGCGCTCGTCCCAGCGGGGGTCGGGGACGCCGATGACGGCGGCCTCCAGCACGGCCGGATGGGCCATGAGGTGGTTCTCGAGCTCGACGGAGGAGATCCACTCGCCGCCGGACTTGATGACGTCCTTGGCCCGGTCGGTGATCTGGAAGAAGCCGCGGTCGTCGATCGTGCCGACGTCGCCGGTGCGCAGCCAGCCGTCGTGGAACTTCTCCGGGGCCGGATCGCGGTGGTACGACCCGGTGATCCACGGGCCGCGGACCTCGATCTCGCCGACGGACGTGCCGTCCCAGGGCAGTTCCGCGCCCGCGTCGTCGACGATCCGCATCTCCACGCCCGCCGCGACGCGGCCGGACCTCAGCCGCCACTCCAGATCTTCGGCCGATCCGCGCTCGGCCTCGGGCGGCGGGATCGCCATGCCGCCGAGCGGGCTGGTCTCGGTCATGCCCCAGCCCTGGACGATGCGCAGCCCGTGCCGCTCCTCGAAGCGTTCGAGCAGCGCGCGGGGCGCCGCCGCGCCGCCGGAGGTGCCCACCCGGAGCGACGACAGGTCGATCTCCTGAGCCGTTCCATACTCCAGGATCGCGCTCCAGATGGTGGGCACGGCGGAGGCGAACGTGGTCCGCTCGGAGCTGATGAACCGGGTGAGGTGGTCCGGCTGCAGGAACCGGCCGGGCATGTGGAGCGTCGCGCCCGAGAGGAACGCCGCATACGGCAGGCCCCACGCGTTCACGTGGAACATCGGCACGATCGCCAGCGCCCGGTCGGCCGCGGTCATGCCCTCCAGCGAGGCCGACTGGACCGCCAGCGCGTGCAGGTACGTGGAGCGGTGCGAGTACACCACGCCCTTGGGGTCGCCGGTGGTCCCGCTGGTGTAGCACATGGAGGCCGCGGAGCGTTCGTCGATCTCCGGCCACGCGTAGCCGGGCTCCTCGGCGGCGATCAGGTCGTCGTAGCGCAGGACGGGGACGCCCCGGCGGTTGCCCTCCAGCGCCGACGCGTCTCCGCCGCCGACGACGATGAACGCGTTGACGGTGACCAGGTCGTCCACCACCCGCGCCAGGAGCGGCACCAGGCTGTCGTCGACGATGACGACCTCGTCCTCGGCGTGATTGACGATGTGCGCGAGCTGGTGCGGGAAAAGCCGGATGTTGAGGGTATGGAGGACCGCCCCCATTGCGGGCACGGCGAAATAGGCCTCCAGATGTTCCTGATGATTCCAGCAGAAGGTCGCGACCGGATCTCCCGCCCGCACGCCCAGCCTGGCGAGCGCCGCGGCGAGCCGTTCGGCGTTCTCGGCGATCCGCGCGTAGGTGGCGCGCCGCGTCCCCTCGCCGGTCCAGGTGACGCACTCGCTCCCCGCGTGCACGCGGGATCCGTGCCGCAGGATCGCGGTGATCGACAAGGGGAAATCCTGCATGGTGCTGGAAATCATGACAGTTTCTCCGGGGGGCTGTTCAGCACATACCGACTGGTCGGTACCGTAAGCCGGAGAAGGGTCCGCGTCAATGACGGAACGTTCCCGGTAGGCTGACCGGCCATCGGGCTGGGGAGGTATCTGGTGACGGAGACACAGGCGGGGCGCGCGGCGCTCCCGATCCCCGACCGGCTGCTCGCCGTCGCGACCCGCATGTTCGCCGAGAAGGGCTACGCGAGCACGTCGGTCCAGGAGATCGTCGAGGCGGCGGGCGTCACCAAGGGCGCGATGTACCACTACTTCGGCGCCAAGGACGATCTGCTCTACGAGATCTACCACCGGCTCCTGGCGATGCAGATGAGCCGGCTGGAGCGCATCGCCGGCGGGCCCGGCGAGCCCGAGGAGCGGCTGCGGGCGGCGGCGCTCGACGTGCTCGAGACGAGCTTCCTGCACCTGGACGACTTCACCGTCTTCTGGCGGTCCATGCACATGCTCTCGGCGACCCGGCAGCAGGCCGTCCGGGCGGAGCGGCGGCGCTACCACGAACGGTTCCGGGGCCTGGTCGAGGAGGGGCAGTACGCGGGCGCCTTCCGCGCCGGGCCGCCGGCCGATCTCGCGGTGCACTTCTTCTTCGGGGCCGTGCACCAGATCCCCACCTGGTACCACGCGGGCGGCAGGCTGAAGGCCGAGGCGATCGGCGTGCACTACGTCGAGCTGTTCCTGGACGGCCTGCGCGGCTCCGGCGCCTAGGCGTCACCGCTTAGGCATCACCGCCCAGGACCGCGGTTCAGGCATCATCACGTCACACGGAGGTGGAATGTTCGGGACGCCGATCGAGCTGTCCGGTCCGCTGCGCGCGCCGCGCAACATGCTCGCCGAGCAGACCTACGGCGACCACGCGAGCATCCACGACGAGACGACCGCGCAGCGGCTCGGCGTCGCGGGCGCGGCCATCGAGGGGCCGACGCACTTCAGCCAGTTCGACCCGCTGCTCGCCGCGCTGTGGGGGCGGCGCTGGTTCGAGGCCGGCTGCCTCAGCGCGCATTTCCAGGCCATCTGCACCGAGGGCGAGGAGACCCGCGCGCTGGTGACGATGGACGGGGCGGCGCCGTCCCGCGTCCACATCGGCACCGAGAAGCCGGACGGCACCGTCGTCCTGTCGGGCACCGCCACCCTCGGCCCCGGCGCGGGCCCCACCGCGCTGGACGAACGGCTCGCCAAGACCAGGCCGCCCGCCGCCGAGCCGGTGATCCACGCGGGCTGGGCGCCCGGCCGCAAGGGCAGGGCGCCGGAGCACGTGCGCATGGCGGCCGACACCCACATGGGCGACCTGTATCCGTTCACGCTCCGCCAGAAGCTCGCCTCGATCACCGAGCCCAGCCCCTGGTACGAGTCGGCCGACACCCCCTGGGGCCGCCCGATCGTGCCCTTCGAGATGGTCAGCGTGCTGGCCATGGCCACGTTCGGCGAGTCCGGGCTGACCAAGGCCGAGCCGTCGGTGGGGCTCTTCCTCGACCTGGAGATCCGGATGCTCGCCGGGCCGGTCTTCGTCGACGAGCCGTACGTCCTCGAGCGCGAGGTGGTCGCCCTCGGCGAGAGCCGCCGCACCGAGTCCGCGTGGATCCGCACCACGGTCACGGCTGAGACGAGCGGGACGCCGGTGGCGGAAGTCCTCCTTCACCAGGGCGTGTTCAAGGAGTCCTATCCGGACTACCCCGCCGACAGGTAGCGGCGCCTTCCGCCGAAGGCGTACCGTCTGAGGAGGAGGCCGGGATGAGCGCGAAAGGACATCCGGACGTGGACGGGTCGCTCGCCGCCTGGGCATTGGACGCGTGCCCCGCGGACGAGGCTTCCCTCATTTCCGCGCACGTGGCCGACTGCGTGCGCTGCGGGACGGAGGCCACGCGCCTGCACGGCACCACGGCACTGCTCGCCATGGCCGCCGCGGCACCGCCGCCCGCGGCGCTCCGTCCGCGGATGCTGGCCGCCGCCCGCCACCGCCGCGCGCCGGGCGTCGCGGTGGGTTCGGTCGTCGGGCTCGCCGACGCGTACGCGGCGCAGGTCGCCCAGCTGGACGAGCTGCTGATGTCGCTGAGCCCGGAGCTGTGGCGGACGCCGCTCCAGCGGTACGGCTCGGTGCGGGAGCTCGTCGCGCACCTGACGGGCAACGACGCGCGGTTCGCCGCCGACCTCGGGCTGCCGCGTCCGGTCCGGCACGGCCACCACGACGCCTGGCACGCCCAGGCGCGGGCCGTCCTGCGGGGCGTGTCCGGCGACGTCGCCCTGCTCGACCGCGAGGCCTCGCTCGCCGGCGCCCGGCCCGTCCGGGCCTCCGCGCGCACGGCGCTGGTCCAGCGGACCTTCGAGACCTGGACCCACGCCGACGACATCCGCGCGGTGGCCGGCCGCCCGTACGTCCCGCCGCCCGCCGAGCACCTGCGGCTCATCGTCGACCTCGGCACCGGGCTGCTCCCCCGCGCGCTGCGCGTCCTCGGCCGCGAGCACCTGGGGTCGACCGCGCGCCTGGTGCTCACCGGCCCGGGCTCGGGCGAGTGGGCGGTGCCGCTGGCGCTGGGCGGCGAGCCGGACTCGCCCGACGTCACCATCACGGCCGGCGCCGAAGACTTCTGCCGCCTGCTCGCCGGCCGCCGCCGCCCCTGGGACTTCCAGCACCGGGCGGACGGCGCTCCGGCCGTCGTCGCGGACGTGCTGCACGCCGCCTCGACGCTCGGCTGCGACTGAGGCGCGGCGGGCGTCCGGCCCGCCTGTCGCGTCCGGTCTGCCCCTAATGTGGGCCCATGGACGCGCTGACCGATCTTCTCGACGGGCCCCGGGCCCGGGGGGCCTTCATGCTGCGGGCGATGCTCGACCCGCCCTGGTCCCTGCGCATCGAGGACGAGGCGCCCCTCTGCGTGATGGCCGTGGTCAGGGGCGCGGCCTGGGTGATCCCGGACGGCGGCGACGCGGTCCGGCTCGGCCCGGGCGACATCGCGATCACCAGCGGGCCCGGCCGCTACGTCGTCGCCGACTCCCGCGCCACCCCGCCGCAGGTGGTGATCCACCCGGGCGGCAGGTGCACGACCCTCTATGGCGAGCCGCTCGCCGAGACGATGGCGCTCGGCGTCCGCACCTGGGGGAACAGCGCCGACGGCGAGTCGGTCATGCTCATCGGCACGTACCACATGCGCGGCGAGATCACCCAGCGGCTGCTGGCCGCCCTGCCGCCGCTCGTGGTGCTGCCGGGCGACGCCTGGGACAACACCCTCGTCACGTTCCTCGGCCACGAGATCGTCAAGGACGACCCCGGGCAGGAGGCCGTCCTGGACCGGCTGCTCGACCTGCTGCTGATCTCGTCGCTGCGGGCCTGGTTCAGCCGCCCCGGGGCGAACGCGCCGGGCTGGTTCAAGGCGCACGGCGACCCGGTCGTCGGCCCCGCGCTCCAGTTGCTGCACGACGACATGGCCCATCCTTGGACGGTGGCCTCGCTCGCCGCCAAGACCGGCGTCTCCCGGGCCGCGCTCTCGCAGCGGTTCGGCAAGCTCGTCGGCGAGCCGCCAATGTCGTACCTCACGGGGCTGCGGCTCGCGCAGGCAGCTGACATGCTGCGCGAGACCGACAGCACCCTGGAGGCCGTCGCCAGGCGGGTCGGCTACAGCAACGCCTTCGCGCTGAGCACGGCGTTCAAGCGCGTCCGCGGTCTCAGCCCCCAGGAGTACCGAGACCGCGTCAGCGCTTGAGGTCCGCTCATCTCCCGTCCAGCCGGGCGGCGCTGCTCGCGGTGCCGCCCGCCTTGGACTCGAACGCCACCGCGAGGACTCCCTTCCCTCCTGGCACGGTCACGGTGGTGAGCCCGGCGCGGCGGACAACGATCTTCTTGCTGCCGAGGATCTTCCCGTCCCACACGTAGGCGTAGGCGGTGCCCGGGCCGGTCGCGCCCAGCCGGAACGTCGTCGAGCCACCCGAGACGGCGGGCTTCCCGGCGATCCGGGCGGTGTCCCACCACGGCGCGGCGGTGCCTCCGGCCAGCGGGATCCGGGTCCCGGCCGCCTGAACGATCGACAGCGGCGAGTTCTGCGACAGCGCCGCCTCGGTCGGCATCACCGGCGGCGGTGCCGTGTCCGGCATGCCGGACGGCGGAACGTGGCCGGGGAGCGTGGTCAGGCCCCACCGGTACGGGTCGCCCTGGACACCGCCCCAGGTGGACCATCCGATACGGGTCTGCCCGGTCTTGTCCTGGGTGTCGGAGTCGTAGACGAAGATGTTCAGCGCCATCCGCGCGGGGTCGACCGCGGCGGGAAGCGCCGTGAACGGGATCTTCGCCTCCACCGTGTACCCGGTGTACGGCTGGGCGACGATGGCGGCGACCTCCATGCCCGGTGCCGTCTCCTTGCCCGGTCCCTGGTGGTGGTCCGCGTCGCGCTCGAAGCACGGCTTGCCATCGGCCATCGCCGGGAAGATTCCGGTCTTGAACGTGGTGGAGGTGTTCTCCGAGGTGCCGCGCGGATCGATGGCGATCTCCACGGAGTCGGTGCGCCAGTGCCGCTTGCAGTCGTCCGCGCCGAGCACGGTGCCCCGCTTGTCGTCCCTTACGTTCACGAGCAGGTGAAGGGCGTCGTCGGTCCAGGTCATCTTGCCGGTGGCCGAGCAGTCGGCGGCCGACTCGCACGCGCTGCCCTCCCAGACCCGGGAGAGGTCCAACGTGGGGCCGGTGTACTCGCCGGGGCCCTCCTTCCCGTCGGTCTGGGGCGCCGTTCCCGCCTTGGGGAGCACCGCCACCGGGACGAGTTCAAGCGCGGCCTTGCGCACGTCAGGCGGGCCAGATGTGCTCGTCGTGGTGATGGTGTAGTCGTGGTCTCCGTTCATGCCGCCCTGGTTGGAGGTCGGAAGGGAGGCGTCGGTGTTCTCCACCGTGAAGGTCACCGCGCCTTTGGCCCCCGCGGCCAGCTCGTACGGCTTGGTGACGGTGTCGGCCGCGAAGCCCTTCGGCAGGTCGAGTGTGACGGTGCCGGCCTGCGCCGAGGCCGAGGTGTTCGTCAGGTCGACGCGCACCTTCCGGGACCGGCCCGACCCCAGCGTCAGCACGCGCTTCATCCGGCCGATGAGCCCGGGCACCCCGGTCTTCGCCGCCCAGGAGTCGAAGTCGGCGACGCGCGGCAGCGGCTCCTGTTCGCCGGTCACGGCGGGCCCGGGCTCCGCCTTGGGCGGGCTGGGCCGTTCCCGGTTGTGCACTTCCGTGAAGTAGTCACAGCCGATCTCGGCCGGGTCGGCGGGGGCGTCGCCGAATCCGCCCCAGCCCTGGCTCACGTACATCCGCTGGGCCTCGCGCTCGACCTGCGCCCAGGTCTTCCCGCCGTTGCGCGGCGACGCCCGGCCGCCCCACACGCCGATGACGGTGGCCCTGGGGTCGCTGGGCTTGAAGTCGGTGGCGCAGGCCGGCCCGGTGGGCCCGGTCGCCCCGCCGGTGATGAGGAGCCGCCGCGCGGCCCAGGGACGCGCCACGTCCTTCGGGCCGGCCTTGGCGTCGGCGGCGGCGAAGTAGGCCTCGACGGCCAGCCGCGCCGCCTCCTGGTGGTGGCCGTGCTGCCCCGGCAGCGGCGCGGGCTCCATCGTGACGATCGTCTTCGGCCGCGTCTCGCGGATCAGCCGCACGACCTTCTCCAGCGTGGCGCGGTGGTTCCAGGACGAGGCGGCCAGCGGCGCGCTGACCGTGTAGTAGAAGTCGACCTTGTCCAGGTAGTGGACGTCCTTGATGCCCGCCTTGCCGACGGCGCGGCGTTCCTCGTCCTCGCGCAGCAGCCCCAGAGGCGGGCCCTCCTCGGTGCCGGCGGCGTTGCCGCCGCCCTCCCCGCGGGTCACGGTGAGCACGCCGACGCGGGCGCCGCCGAACTCGTTCCACTGGCCGTAGGTCGACAGGCCGCCCGCCTCGTCGTCGGGATGCGCCCCGACGAACAGGACGTCCAGCCTGCCCTTCTCGGATGGCCGGGCCGCCTGCGCGGGAACGGCCGGCACGGCCGTTCCCGCCAGCACGACGGCGAGGACGGCGGGCAGAGCGAGTCTCCTCATGGGCACTCCTCCTACTCCTTGATGGCCCCCGAGAGCATTCCGGCGATGAACCGCCGCTGCAGGACGACGTAGACGGCCACGATGGGCGCCGCGATGATCAGCGCCCCGGCCATCAGCCGCGCGTAGTTGGTCTGGTGCGCGCCCTGGAAGAACGACAGCCCGAGCGGGGCGGTGCGCAGGCCCTCGTCGGAGTTGAGGATCACCAGGGGCAGCAGGAACTCGTTCCACGTCCACATCGAGGTGAGCAGCACCATCGTGAGGATCGCGGGGCCGCCCATCGGGACCAGAACCCGCCAGAGCGTCGTCCAGCTCGACGCCCCGTCCATCCGGGCCGCCTCGATCAGCGAGCGCGGGCACGCGCGGAAGTAGGCCCGCATCCAGAACGTGCCGAACGCCACCGACTGGGCGATCTGCGGCAGGATCACGCCGGCGTAGGTGTTGTCCAGGTCGAGCGAGCGGAGGTCGAAGTAGAGCGGGATCACGACGGCCTCGGTCGGGATGGTGAGCCCGGCGAGGAACATCAGGAACAGCAGCCCCGAGCCGCGCGGCGCCAGCACGCCGAGGGCGTATCCCGCCAGGATCGACAGGACGGTCGCGACGGCGACCGTGGCGGCGGTGACGATGAGGCTGTTGCGCAGGTA
This sequence comes from Spirillospora sp. NPDC048911, assembly GCF_043198015.1. Classification (NCBI taxonomy): domain Bacteria; kingdom Bacillati; phylum Actinomycetota; class Actinomycetes; order Streptosporangiales; family Thermomonosporaceae; genus Spirillospora; species Spirillospora sp. NPDC048911. Next base: position 728,316 of record NZ_JBICUD010000004.1, read on the forward strand.
CGTCGCGAAGTGGCCCTCCCGCCACGCCTCCCCGAACGTCGACAGGCTGAACCCCGGCAGCTGGAAGGCCTGCGCCACGACGGCCGCCAGCGGGAACACCGCGATGACCGCGAACACCACGAGGATCGCGTGGTTGAGGATGACCTCCTGGCGGGCCTTCACGCGCCTCTCCCCTCGGCGAGGCGGCTGACGCCGGCGGTGAGGAGGAAGATGAGCGCGGCCAGCGTGATGCCGATCGCGCACGCCAGCCCGACCTCGCCGGTGTTGAACGCCCGGTTGTAGACCTCGTACGCCGGGACCTTGGTCTCCTCCCCCGGGCCGCCCTTGGTGGTCACGAAGATCAGGTCGAAGTTGCGCAGCGCCTGGACGATGGTGAGCGTCAGCGCGACCGCCAGCTCCCGGCGCAGCCCCGGCAGCGTGACGGCGAGGAACTCGCGCACCGGGCCCGCCCCGTCGATGCGGGCCGCCTCGTACAGCTCGCGCGGGATCTTCTGCACCCCGGCCAGGAACAGCACCGTCGCCAGGCCGATCTCGACCCAGGCGCCGACGAGGCCGACCGCCGGGAGCGCGAAGGTGAAGTCGCCGAGCCAGCCCCGGGACCAGTCCGGCAGCCCGAGCCGGTGCAGGCCGCGCAGCACGGTGTTGACGGGACCGTCCGGGGAGTAGACCCACTGCCAGGCGACCGCGACGGCGACCATGGTCACGACCTGGGGCAGGAACAGCACCGTCCGGAAGAACGTGAGCCCCCTGATCCGGGTCCGCGACACCGCGCCGACGAGGACGAACGCGATCAGGCACGGGACGACCGCGTAGAACACGACGAGGATCAGGGCGTGGCCGAACGCTCCGCGCAGGGACGGGTCGGTGAGCGTCCTGGTGTAGTTGGACAGCCCCGCCCAGGTGCCCGCGCTGATCCCGTCCCACTCGTACAGCGAGAACCAGAACCCGCGCACGAGCGGCCAGAGCAGGAACGCCGCGTACACCAGCAGGGCGGGGAGCACGTAGAGCCAGCCGATGCTGCGCGGCTCACCAGGAGGCCTGCCGGGACGACGGTCGTCTTGCGCGGGCGTCACTTCTTCTTCAGGAATTCGGCGTAGTCCTTCTGTGCGTCACCGAGTGCCTGCTGCGGCGTCGCCTTCCCCGCGATGAGCCGCTGGAGCGGCCCGCCGAAGGTGTCGGCGAGGTTCGGTGTCGCGTAGTCGATGTACGGAGTGATCCCGTCGCTCTTGCTCAGCTCCGCCCAGGCCGCGGCGATCTCCTTCATCACCGCGCCGTCCGGCTGTTTGGACGGCGGTGCCAGGGCGGGCAGATTGCCGGTCTCGACGGACACGTCCATCGCCTGCGGCGAGGTGATGAAGTTGATGTAGGCGGCCGCCACGTCCGGATGCTCGGACTTGGCCGTGATCGCGAACGGCAGGCTCTCCCCGCCCATCGTGACCGGCGGCCCGCCCGCCTGCGCCGGCGGCGGCAGCATGAAGCCGGCCTTGTCGCCCAGCTTGTCCTTGAGGTCGGCGGCCCACCAGGTGCCGCCGACCATGAAGACGCCCTGGCCCTTGGCGAAGTTGACCGGGGTGTCGTCCCACTTGATGGCGTTGGCGTCCTTGGTGAGGTAGCCCTGCTTCGCCCAGTCGGACAGCTTCTGCGCGGCCTGGACGTTCGGCTGGTCGGTCCAGGCGCCGCTCTTGCCGAAGATGAGGTCGCGCACCGCCTGCTTGCCCGCCGTCTGGTCCTGGACGATCCCGTACAGCTGCATCGCGGGGAGCTTCTCCAGGTTGCCGAACGCCAGCGGCAGCTCGCCCTTGCCCTTGGCCGTGCCGAGCGCCTGCTCGAACTCGGCCCACGTCTTCGGCGGCTGGATCCCGATCTTGGCCAGCTTGTCCTTGTTGTAGTAGATGCCGACGATCTCGCCGTTCAGGGAGACGCCGTAGAGGTTGCCCCCGCCGATGGACTTGCCGTCGGCGGAGACGCTGTTGAGGTCCAGCAGGCCCTTCGGGTAGCGCTTCTTCCAGCCGTAGACCCGGTCATAGGAGTCGAGCGGGAGCAGCAGGCCGCCCTTCACGGCCTGCCCCATCACGGCGTAGCCCTGGTTGGCCTGGACGACGTCGGGCGGGTCGTCGCCGGAGAGCGCGAGCCGCAGGGTCTTCTGCAGGTCGGTGAACGACCGCGACACGCGCTTGATCTTGACGTTGGGATACGTGGTCTGGAACCGGGCGTTCAGTGCCTCGATCTGCTTGCGCTGCCCGCCCTGGACCTCCTGGTCCCAGACGGTGAGCGTCACGTCGCCCGCCTTGGCGACGTCGGTGCTCACCGCACCGGGCGCCTTGCTCGCGGGCTTGTCGTTGTCCGAGCCCGGCGCGCACGCCGTGACGAGGCCGAGGCCGAGCACGGCGGCGACCGCCGCCGCGACGAGCGGGCCTCTTCTTCGACCGACCGGTTCCAGCACCACGAGCGGCTCCTTTTCAGCGGGGGATGTCTACTTCGCCGGGACGAAGAGACGGACGTCGTCGATCTGCGCGTTGCCCTCGTAGAAGTTCATGTGCGGGTCGCCGATGATGAAGTGGTCGGGGTAGGCCGATCCGGCGGGCCAGGTGTCCTTGTCGACGAGCGTCCCGCCGGGACCGCTCCAGGTCCAGTCGCCGTTGAAACGTCCGTCGTAGTCCTCGGCCTTCTGGTTGTAGTGCCAGATCGGCTCGCCGTCCTGGACGAACGACCTGGTGTAGCGGAATTTCGCCTGGCCCACGTGAGCGAAGTTGCCCGACATCTCCATGGTGTACGCGCCGTTCCGGCGTTCGATGGCGAACTTGTACGGCTCGGCGGGGAGCAGTTCCGGACGCATGTCGACCTGGGAGACGATCGCCTTGCCCTTGGCGAAGCCGCACTCGCTCTCCATGAGGTACTCGGTGCCCGGCTGGTTGGCGTAGCGCCGGTCGTCGGTCATGAAGATGGCGTTGACACCGTTGCCGGTGCTGGCACCGTACGGCTCGAACTGCCCGGTCGCCGGGTTGCACACGCGAAGGCCGGTGCCGGTGTACTTGTAGCGGCTGTAGGAGTCCATCGCCACCTTGCGGTGGGTGTGGATGAACACGTTGTTGTGGGGGGCGGGACGCGCGTAGTCCATGATGCCGAGGTAGTAGAACCCGTTGGCGTCGGTGCGCACGTCGAACCACGAGCACTCCGGCCGCGAGAAGTCCCCGCCGGACGCCCACGGATGGTTGGTCTTGCAGCCCGCCGGCGAGTACCCGTTGATCCGGCCGTCCGGGTAGTCCCACGAGCCACCGCGCTGCCCGCCGAAGTCGAGGCCGCGCAGCGTCATCTCGACGCGGTACTCGGCGGGCAGCGGCCTGGACGAGCGGACCAGCACGCCGCCCTTGTGGCTCGGCTCGTCCATCCGCGCGACGCCGCCGCCGGTCTTCAGCGTCGGCGGGGCGTCGGGCGTGCCGTCGCCGTCCTCGTCGCGGGCCGCGAGCTCGGCGGTGAGCCAGCCGCGGGCACCGAAGCTGAACGACTTGCGGTAGGTGTTCACCTTCGCGAGCTGCTCGCGGAAGGCGGGGCCGCCGACCGCGTCGAAGAAGGCCCCGTCGTTGTCGTAGACGTCCACGTCGTAGGGGCCGGCCGGGCCGTCGTCATCGCGGAACCACGCCGCGCGCCGGTCGTCGACGTGCCGGTCGAACGGCTCGGCCGCGACCAGCCGCCAGCCGTCCGGACCGGTGCCGCCGCCCGCGGGCGCGGCCTGGGCCGCCGGGGCCGCGGCCATGGCGAGGGGCAGGGCGAGGGCCGCGACGCCTCGGGTGAACGCCTTCATGCCACCGTCTCCATCATGTTCCGTCATCTCCTCACGTGGCGCTGCGAAGATCAAGACGAATCGTCCGCGACCGTAACCCACGGCGACCGCATCGCACCAGCCATAGCGGTCGGCAAAAGTGGTATTGACCACTCGGCCGCGCTGGCCTACCGTTGCCGTCGACAGAACGGCATCGTGGGAGGTGAACGGCATGACATCCGCTGGTGACGACGGCGCTGCGAACACCAATGCGAGAACGAAGAGGCGGACCGTCCGCCGGGAACTGCTCGCGATGCTGGACGGGCTGGACGTCGGCGACGCCCTGCCCCCGGAGCGGCGGCTGGCCGAGCGGCTGGGCGTCTCCCGGCCGACGCTCCGGGCGGCGATCGACGACCTGGTCGCCGACGGCCTGCTCGACCGGCGGCACGGCAGCGGCACGTACGTGGCCGAACCGCGGATCGCCGTGCCGCTGACCATGACCTCGTTCACCGAGGACATGCTCCGGCGCGGCATGGAGCCGGGCGGCCGGGTGCTCTCGTTCCGGACCTCGTCGGCCGGCGCGAAGATCGGCCGCAGGCTGTCCGTCTCACCCGTCGAAGAGGTATTTACCATTCGCCGGCTACGGCTGGCGGACGGTGCCTCGATGGCCATCGAGACCCTCTGCACCCCCGCCGAACTGCTGCCCGGACTGCGGAAGGAGGACCTCGAGGGCGGCTCGTTCTACGACCTGCTGCGCGGCCGGGGCATCACGATCGCCGCCGGCACCGAGACCATCGAGCCGACCGTCACCACCGAGGAGGAGGCCGCCGACCTCGGCGTCCCGGTGCACACGCCCGCCTTCCTCTTCGAGCGGGTCACCCGCGACGAGCGCGGCCGGCCCCTGGAGTACGTCCGCTCGCTCTACCGCGGCGACCGCTACCGGCTCGAACTCGACCTGCGGCCGCCGCCGCACTGAACCCCGTCACGCCGACGCACCCTGACTCCACCGTTCCACCCGCGCTGACCGGGGGCGGCAGCGCGCGCCTGAATACCGAGGTGACGCCACCGTGGACATCATCAAGGACATCCTCACGTTCCTGGCGGACAACGTGTTCGGCCAGGTACCGATCCTCATCGGGTTGATCACGCTCGCCGGGCTGCTGCTGCAGCGCAAACGCTTCGAGGACACGCTCGCCGGGGCGCTGCGCGCGACCATCGGCGTGGTCATCCTCTTCATCGGCATCGAGGTGTTCACCGGCGGGCTGAGCAGCTTCCAGGCCGTGCTCGCCGACGCGATGGGCACCGACCCGCCCAAGGCGGAGAAGACCCTGAACGACTTCATGACCACCCACGGCGGCACCGTCGCCCTCGTCATCACGGTGGCGTTCCTGGTCCACGTCCTGATCGTGCGGCTGTTCCCGGCGGCCCGCTACCTGTACCTGACCGGGCACCTGATGTTCTGGATCAGCACGGTCACCGTCGCCTCGCTGGTGACGATCGCTCCCGGCGCCGACCAGCTCACCCTGGTCCTGTGCGGCGCGGGCTTCGTCGCCGCCTACTGGACGCTCCAGCCGCTCTGGATGCGCCCGCTGATGCGCAAGATCATGCCCGATGACCGGTTCGGCTACGCGCACACCAGCTCGCTCGCGTGCGTGGTGACCGGCCTCGTCGCCCGCCCGCTGGGCGACCGCGAGAAGCACGACACCGAGAAGCTCAAGCTGCCGCGCCAGCTGTCGTTCTTCAAGGACATCAACGTCTCCACCGCGCTGATCATCTCGGCCATCATGCTCATCGCCGTCGCGCTCGCCGACAAGGCCATGGTCACCAAGCTGGCCCACGAGATGGACCCCAAGCTCTCGCCGTGGGTCTGGGGACTGCTGGTCGGCCTCCGCTTCGCGGGCGGCATCGCCATCCTGCTCTTCGGCGTGCGGATGTTCCTCGCCGAGATCGTCCCCGCGTTCAAGGGCTTCAGCGACCGGGTGATCCCGGGCACGCGCCCGGCGCTCGACGCGCCCACCGTCTTCCCGGTCGCGCCTACCGCGGTGATGCTCGGCTTCGTGTCCTCGACCGTGACCTTCCTCGCCTGCCTCGGCGTCTTCGCCGCCGCGGGCTGGTTCACGCTCGCCCCGCCCATGATCATGCTGTTCTTCGTCGGCGGCGCGGCCGCCCTCTTCGGCAACGTCGTGGCCGGCTGGCGCGGCGCGGTGCTCGGCGGGGTCCTGACCGGCCTCATCCTGGCGATCGGCCAGGCCGTCACCTGGGGCATGTACGAGTCGACCGCACCCGAGCTGGCGACGCTGGCCGACCCCGACTGGTACGCCATCGCCTGGCTGCTCAAGGGCCTCGACCCCGTCGTCGGCGGCGCCGCGGTCTGGGCCGTCCCCGCCGTCGCGCTGGCCGCCACCGTCGCGACCCTGCTCATCCTCGGCCGCCGCGAGAAGACCAGGGCCGCCGCCGAGGAGGCCGAGGAGAACACCGCCGCAACGGCGGCGGAACCCGCCGCGGACAAGGGCTGAGCGTTCTCCGGCGGAGAGGGGGCGGCAGGGCGTTTCTCCCCGGACCACATCCGCATTTATGTCATGATGCGGACAGAATGGACCTAATTGAGGAGCGCGATGACCACCAAACCGACCGAGGACGACCTTTTCGCCGTGTTCACGCGGGCGGACCTCGGCGGCGATGATCAGCTCGATCTGATGGAGTTCACGATGGTCCTGGACAGCCTGGGGTTGTCCTGGGCGCGCCACGAGGTGCAGGACCGCTTCGAGAAGGCCGACCTCAACCGGGACGGCCTCATCTCCTATCCGGAACTCCGGGAGCTGCTCACCACCCAGGGCCTGATCGGGGCCCAGGACTCCTAGTCCCCGCGGACCGCGAAAACGACGAGGCCCACCGGATCATTACCAGATCCGGTGGGCCTTGTCAGTGCGTTCGTCCAGGCGCAATTCCCGGGACGGGACGCGCCCGGACCGGGCTCGCTCAGACGGAACGGCCGCGCAGCTCGCGATAGCGGCGGACGAGAGCCGCCGTGGACGGGTCGGGCGCGTCCGCGTGGGGCTCCGCGGAGGTCAGCGCGGGCGCCAGGTCCATCGCCATGACCTTGCCCAGCTCCACGCCCCACTGGTCGAAGGGGTCGATGCCCCAGATCGTGCCCTCCACGAACACGATGTGCTCGTAGAGCGCGATCAGCTGGCCCAGGGTGCCGGGCGTCAGCTTCGGCGCCAGGATCGTGTTCGTCGGCCGGTTGCCCGGCATGACCTTGTGCGAGACGACCTCGGCCGGGGCGCCCTCGGCGGCGATCTCCTCGGCGGTCTTGCCGAAGGCGAGGGCGGAGGTCTGGGCGAGCAGGTTGGCGGTCAGCAGGTCGTGCATGCCGTCCCCGCCGGCCGAGTGGTCCTCGAACGGCTCGGCGAAGCCGATGAAGTCGGCGGGCACCAGCCGGGTGCCCTGGTGGAGCAGCTGGTAGAAGGCGTGCTGGCCGTTGGTGCCCGGCTCGCCCCAGAAGATCTCGCCGGTCTGGGCGACGACGGGGGCGCCGTCGGCCCGCACGGACTTGCCGTTGGACTCCATCGTGAGCTGCTGCAGGTACGCGGGGAAGCGCGAGAGCCGCTGGCTGTAGGGCAGGACCGCGCGGGTCTGGGACCCGAAGAAGTCGTTGTACCAGATGCCGAGCAGGCCCATCAGGACCGGCATGTTCCGCTCGAACGGCGCGGTGCGGAAGTGCTCGTCGACGGCGTGGAAGCCCGCCAGCATCTCGCGGAACCGCTCGGCGCCGATGGCGATCATCACCGACAGCCCGATCGCGCCGTCGAAGGAGTAGCGGCCGCCGACCCAGTCCCAGAAGCCGAACATGTTGTCGGTGTCGATGCCGAAGTCGGCGACCCGCTGCGCGTTCGTCGACACGGCCACGAAGTGCCGCGACACCGCCTTCTCGTCGCCCAGCGCGCTGACCAGCCACTCCCGCGCGACCTTGGCGTTGGTGAGCGTCTCCAGCGTGCCGAACGTCTTGGACGCGACGATGAACAGCGTCTGCTCGGGGTCGAGGCCGCGGAGCCTGCCGGAGAGGTCGGCCGGGTCGATGTTGGACACGAACCGGGCGGAGATCCCCGCGTCGGCGTAGTCGCTGAGCGCCTCGTACGCCATCGCCGGCCCGAGGTCGGAGCCGCCGATGCCGATGTTGACGACGGTGCGGATGGGCTTGCCGGTGAAGCCCGTCCACTCTCCCGAGCGCACCCGCCCGGAGAAGCCGGCCATCTTGTCGAGCACCTCGTGCACGTCGGCCACCACGTCCTGGCCGTCGACGGTCAGTTCGGCGTCGCGGGGCAGGCGCAGCGCCGTGTGCAGGACCGCGCGGTCCTCGCTGACGTTGATGTGCTCGCCGGCGAACATCGCGTCGATCCGCTCCCGCAACCCGGCCCGCCCGGCCAGCGCCACCAGCAGCCGGATCGTCTCGTCGGTCGCCCGGTGCTTGGAGTAGTCCAGGTAGAGGTCGCCCGCGCTCACCGCCATCCGCTCGGCCCGCCCGGGGTCACCGGCGAACAGCTCGCGCAGATGCGTCCCGGCCAGGGCCGTGTGGTGCTCGGCCAGCGCCGACCACTCGGATGATTCGGTGATATCAGCCATAATCCACTCATCTCCCCGCATATTCCGCGAGAGCGCCGTCGGCGCTCCCCGGTCGTCCCTACCCCCACGCGATCATAAAATGATGGCAGGTCGCACGTCGCACGGCACCGGAACGGCCGTCTCCTTCCGTCTCGGGCCGTCCCGGTGCCGCCCGGGAGCCGGTCAGCCGTTGAGCTGACCGCGCACGGCGCCGCCGGGGAACTCGGCGCTGTGCAGGTTGGCGTAGAAGCCCCTCGGATTCGAGCGGATCTCCTGGATGACGGCGGGGTCGATACCGGGCACGGTCCCGGCGACGGCGAAGACCGTGCTCGGCACCGCCGAGCCGAACAGCGGCACCGAGATCGGGCCGTTCGTCCCGAACCGGCCCTTGTGGATGTGGCCGAGCGTCGGCGTGAACCCGACCCAGGCCGCCGAGTAGCTCACCGTCGTGCCCCGGGCGCGAATGAACGTGACCGCGCGCCCGTCGGGGTCGCCGACCTTGGGCCCGCCCTCCACCGGGACCTCCTGGTCACCGGACATGAACGCGCGCAGGCCACCGCCCTTCAGCAACTGGAGCACGTCCAGCCTGCCGCCGAGCGGGGTGAGCTGGCCGCGCACCGCGCCGCCGGGGAACTCCGCCGTGTGCACGTTGAAGTAGAAGCCCGACGGGTTCGCGCGGATCGCGTCGGCGACCGCGCGGTCCTCGACGGTGGTGCTCCCGGCGGCGGCCGTCACGGTCGCCGGCAGCGCGCTCGCGAAGAGCCCGACCTTGACCGGGCCGTTGGCGCCCGCCCGCCCCTGGTGGATGTGAGCGAGCGTGGGCGCGCCGATGTTCCGGTGGCTCAGCGCGAACGTCACACGGTCGCCCTGCACGCGGACGATACCGGTGGCCGACCCGTCCTGGTCGCCGACCGCCGGCCCGCCCGGAGCCGGTACCTCGTTCGCACCCGACATCCGCGCCGCGAAGAACTGCGGCGCCCGCGAGGCCGCGTCCGCGGCGGCCAGGCCGGCGGGCGCCGCCGTGCTCGCGGCGGCCGCCGGTGCCTGGACGACGGCGGCCGTCCCGGCGGTGAGCGCCAGCGCGGTCAAGGCGATCTTTCGCTTTCCCATGGTGATCCCTTTGTGGTGAGGAATGCGCCCCGGATCGGGGCGGCTCGTTACACCCCGGAAGCACGGCGGGATTCACGCGCCGGGTTCAAAGCGGATCGAAAGAAAAATAATTGAACCCGTGAGAGCCGGGCCATCGTGCTACTGGCCGATACGTCTCACTCTCACTCGTAGGAGAATTACCATGCGCGCACGTTTCGTCCTGCTCGGCGCCGCTCTCGCCCTCGGCCTCACCGCCTGCGGCGGCTCCGGAGACGACGCGAAGACCGCGAAGGCGGCCACCGAGGTCAAGGTCGGCAAGACGGCGCTGGGCGCCGTCCTCACCGACGGAACCGGCCGCACGCTGTACGGATTCACTCCTGACAAGGAAGGACAGAGCACCTGCGTCGACGCGTGCGTCGCCACCTGGCCGGCCCTGGCCAGCAAGGACCAGCCAGGCGCGGGCGACGGCGTGCAGACCGGACTGCTCAAGCGGATCCAGCGCGGCGAAGGCACTTTCCAGGCCTCGTACGGAAACTGGCCGCTCTATTACTACGCGGGCGATCAGCGTCCGGGTGACGCCGAAGGACAGGGTGTCGACGGCCAATGGTTCGTCGTCGGCGCCGACGGAAAACTCATCAAGAACCAGGGTTGATAAGTAATCCAGATCGGCCCGATAGTGACAATTCAGAGCTCAGTTCACCTGTTGCGGAACTCCCCATGGATTGTCGTCGCGGAGGGGTGGCGGCAGGAATTCCTGCGGCCACCCCTGGTAGGTGACGGGCCGCAGGAACCGCTCGATCGCGGCGGTGCCGACCGAGGTGGTGGCCGGAGTGGTCGTCGCCGGGAACGGGCCGCCGTGCTGCATGGCGTGCGTGACCGAGACGCCGGTGGGCCACTGGTTCCACAGGACACGGCCGCTGCGGCCGGCGAGCACCCCCGTCAGGTCGGCGAGCTCGGGCGCCTCCTCCTCTTCGCCGTGCAGCGAGGTGGTGAGCTGGCCGGGCAGCGACGAGAGCAGGACGGTGACGTCGGCGAGCCGCTCGTACGTGACGATCAGGCCGAGCGGGCCGAAGCACTCCTCGCCCGCCACGTCCTTGTCGGCGGCGAAGTCGGCCAGGCCCATCGTGAGCAGGCGCGGCCCCGGGCCGTCCGCCCAGACCAGCCGCCGCACACCCGGTCGTCCGGCGAGCGTGCCGGCGGTCTCGAGGTAGCCCGACTCGATGCGGTCGTTCAGCATCGGGGCCGCCGGCACCGCGCCGACGAGCTCGGCGATCCGGTCCACGATGCCGTCGCCGGCGGGCACGAAGAGCAGGCCGGGGTTGGTGCAGAACTGGCCGGCGCCGAGCGTGAGCGACCCGGCGTAGCCCTTGGCGATCTCCTCGGCGCGCGCCTTGGCGGCCCCGGCCGTGACGACGGCCGGATTGACGCTGCCCAGCTCGCCGTAGAACGGGATGGGCTCGGGACGGTCGGCGGCGATGCGGGCCAGCGCCAGGCCGCCGCGCTGCGAGCCGGTGAACGCGGCGGCGGCGATCGCCGGGTGGCGCAGCGCCTCGACACCTTCCTGCTCGCCCTCGATCAGGCCGAAGACGCCGTCGGGCACGACCGCGGCGATGAGCTCGGCCGTCCGGCGGGAGAGCCGCGGGTGGCCGGGGTGCGCCTTGACCACGACGGGGCAGCCCGCCGCCCAGGCCGAGGCGGTGTCGCCGCCCGCGACGCTGAACGCGAACGGGAAGTTGCTCGCGGCGAAGACCAGGACGGGGCCGGCCGCCGTGCGGTAGCGGCGCAGGTCGGGCCGCGGGCCGCTGGGCCAGTCCGGGTCGGGCCGGTCGATGCGGACGTCGTGGAACCCGCCCGCGCGGACCTCGTCGGCGAAGAGCCTGAGCTGGAACGTGGTGCGGGTCAGCTCCCCGTTCAGCCGGGTCTCCCCCAGGTGCGACTCCTCGTCGGCCAGCGCGACGAGCTCGGCCCTGGCGGCCTCCAGCGCGTCGGCCACCGCCGTCAGCGTGGCGGCCCGGGTGCCGGGCGGCGCGGCCGCCCACGGTCCGGCGGCGGCCGCCGCGGCCGAGACCGCCTGGTCCGGCGTGGTCATGATGTGGTCCCTTCGTCGAGGTGGTCGGAGCCGATGGGCTCGCGGCGGTTCGCCGCGGAGTGGCGGTACCCGCACCCAGATGATCCAGTCCAGGCCGGCGATCGGCTAGAGCACGAAGCCCTCGGGGAACGGATCGGCCGGGTCGAGCAGGTAGTTGGCCGTGCCGGTGATCCAGGCGCGCCCGGAGAACTCCGGGACGACGGCGGGCAGGCCGCCGGCCTCGGCCGTGCCGACGAGGCGGCCGACGAACCGGGTGCCGATGAACGACTCGTTCACGAACTCGGTGCCGAGAGGCAGCTCGCCGCGCGCGTGCAGCTGGGCCATGCGGGCGGACGTGCCGGTGCCGCACGGCGACCGGTCGAACCAGCCGGGATGGATGGCCATCGCGTTGCGGGAGTGCCGCGCGTCCGAGCCGGGGGCGAGGAACTGCACGTGCTTGCAGCCGCCGATCAGCGGGTCGGCCGGATGGGCGGGCCGGTCCTGCTCGTTGATCGCGGCCATGATGTCCAGCCCGGCCTTGAGGATGTCGTCCTTGCGGGCGCGGTCGAACGGCAGCCCGAGGTCGGCCAGCTCGGTGATCGCGTAGAAGTTGCCGCCGTAGGCCATGTCGTAGCGCACCTCGCCGAGCCCCGGCACCTTCACCACCGCGTCCTGCCGGAGGCTGAACGAGGGGATGTTGCGCAGGGTGACGTGCTCGGCGCGGCCGTCGCGGACGGCGACGCGCGCTTCGATGAGACCGGCGGGGGCGTCGAGCCGGACGATGGTCTCCGGTTCGGTGACCTCGACCATGCCGGTCTCGACGAGCACGGTCGCGACGCCGATGGTGCCGTGCCCGCACATCGGCAGGAACCCGCTGACCTCGATGTAGACCACGCCCCAGTCGGCGTCGGGGTGGATCGGCGGCTGGAGCAGCGCGCCGCTCATGGCCGGGTGCCCCCGCGGCTCGTCCATGAGGAAGCGGCGCAGCCCGTCCAGGTGCTCCATCGCGTACCGCCGGCGCTCGGCCATCGTCGCGCCGGGAATGGGCGCGACGCCGCCGGTGACGACGCGGGTCGGCATGCCCTCGGTGTGGGAGTCGACGGCGCTGAGCGTCCGGATCGAGCGCATCAGGCGGCCTTCCGCTGTTCGAGGGCGGTGATCGCGCGCGCCATGTCGGCGGTGACCTGCTCGCGGTGCTCGGCGGTGAGCGGGCCGCGCGGCGGGCGGCAGGGGCCGCCGTAGCGGCCGACCTGTTCCATGCCGAGCTTGATGGCCTGCACGAACTCGGTGCGCGAGTCCCAGCGGAACGCGGCGACGAGCGGCTCGTACAGCGCGCGGGCCTCGGCCAGCTTGCCGGTGGTCGCGAGCTCGTACAGCAGCGCCGACTCGGCCGGGAAGACGTTGGGGAATCCGGCGAACCACCCCGTCGCGCCCATCAGCAGCGCTTCCAGCGTGACGTCGTCGGCGCCCGCGACGACCTCCAGCCCGGGGGCCCTCTCCTTGATCTCCAGAACGCGGCGGACGTCGCCGGAGAACTCCTTGACCGCGACGACGTTGTCGATCTGCGCGATCTCGGCGAGCAGGTCCGGGGTGAGGTCGACCTTGGTGTCGATGGGGTTGTTGTAGACCATGACCGGCAGCCCGACGGACGCGACGGCCTCGAAGTGCGCGACGACCTCGCCGCGGTTGGCGCGGTACATCGTCGGCGGCAGGCACAGCACACCGTCCGCGCCGTCCTCGGCGGCCGCCTCCGCCCAGTGCCTCGCCTGGTGGGAGCCGGGGCCGTGCACGCCGACCACGACGACGCCGGAGTCGCCGACCGTCTCGACGGCGGTGCGGGCGACGCGGCGGCGCTCGTCGTCGGTGAGCGAGGAGTACTCGCCGAGCGAGCCGTTCGGGCCGACGCCACGGCAGCCGTTGTCGACGAGCCAGCGGCAGTGCTCGGCGAACCGGTCGTAGTCGACCGCGAGCCCGGCGGGCGCCGAGGCGTCCTCGCGATACGGCAGCGCGGTGGCGACGATGACTCCGCCGAGGGTTTCGGGCTTGTCGCTGCTCATGGGGTGCTCTCTTCCTCTCGCGGGGGACGTGCCAGCTCGCCGAGCCGGATGGGCTGTGCGACGGGCCGGTGGTGGGGGTCGGCGGTGATGCCGCGGCGGGCGAGCAGCTCGGCGGTCGTGGGGCCGCAGACGCGTGCCTGGCAGGGCCCGAGTCCCGCGCGGGTGCCGAGCTTCACGGCGTGGGCCGAGCCGCTCGCCCGGTCGTCGGCGGCGCGGCAGAACGCGCCGTAGGTGGTCTCCTCGCAGCGGCAGACGACGGTCTCCGGACGCAGCCAGCTCGTCCAGGCGGCGCCGATCGGATGCGCTGTGGCGAGGCGCCGTGCGAAGGCGCGGGCCTGGTCACGGCGGCGGCGCAGCCGTTCGATCTCCGGGGCGCCGGGCGCGCCGCCGGCGGCGCACCACCCGGCGAGCAGCCCCTCGATCCGGGCCGCCGGGGCGCCGCCGATGCCGGTGATCTCGCCCGCCGCGTACACGCCGGGGCTCGTGGTGAGCTGGTCGTCGTCCACCCGCACAAACGCGGCGGAGCCGCTCCGGGGGGCGTGGGGGGTCGTCCCCCCACAAGCAACACCGCACGCGGCGGAGCCGCTCCGGGGGGCGTGGGAGGTCGTTCTCCCACAAGCGGGACCGCACCCGGCGAGGCTCAGCTCGCAGCCTGCCGCGACGGGCAGTTCTAGCTGGGGGCTGAAGCCGTGGGAGACGCAGATCGCGTCCACCGGGACCGTGCGCTCGGTGCCGGGGACCACCGACCAGTCGGCGCGGAGCCGCGCGGTGACGGCCTCCTCGACCCGGCCGTCGCCGCGCGCCTCGATGACGGCGCGGCCCATGCGGTAAGGGACGCGGTGGCGGGCGAGCAGGCCGGTGTACCCGGCGAGCTCGGTGGCTTTCCCTCCGTGGGAGGCGAGTTCCCACGGCCGCCCGGCCCAGCCGCGCAGCACCGTGGCGGCCGGATTGGCCTCCAGCACCTCCAGGACGGACGACCCGGCCTCCAGGAGGGAGGCGGCCACCGGAAGCAGGAACGGCCCGGCGCCGGCCACGATGACCTGGTCGCCGACGACGAGGCGTTCGCCCTTGGCCAGAGCCTGCGCCGCGCCCGCGGTGAACACGCCCGGCAGATCCCAGCCGGGGAACGGGAGCACCCGGTCGTGCGCGCCCGGAGCGAGCACGAGCGCGTCGGGGTCGAGCACGCGCCGCTCGCGCCGCGACCCGTCGGCCGGGCCGCGCAGCACATGAACACGCGGTGGTCGTGGGTCACCGGGTTCGGGTCGTTCCAGCGACCAGACCGAGCTCTCCGCCCACCAGTCGCAGCGCGGGTGGCCGAGCACGTGGCGGCGCGTCCGGTCGAAGTCGTGCCAGCCGTGATGCAGGCGCCCGGGCCGCTCGGCGGCGAAGGCGTCCGGCAGCATCCGGTGATATTGGCCGCCGGGCTGCTCGGCGGAGTCGAGCAGCGTCACCCGGGCGCCCGCGCGGAGCGCGGCGGCAGCGGCGGCGAGCCCGGCCGGTCCGGCACCGACGACGATGACGTGGCGGGCCATCAGGACTCCCCCGCTCCGGTGCGGGACTGCGTGGTCACCGCGTCGCCGTCCGCCGCGCGGCGGCGGCAGGCGCGCACGTCGCGGTCGCCGTTGACGGTGACCAGGCAGTCGAAGCAGACGCCGATCCCGCAGAAGACGCCGCGGGGCGCGCCGGACGGGCCCTGCCGCCAGGCGCGACGGCCGCCCGCGAGCAGTACCCCGGCGATCGTCTGTCCCGCCACGCCCGTGACCGGGACGCCGTCCACGGTGATCTCGATCGGCACGTCCGGCCGGCGCCCGGCGGCGTCGTCCTCGCGGCGGACCAGCCTCGCGCTCACAGATCCTCCCCTTCGCCCAGGACGGCGGGCCGGTCCACCCGGAACGGCGCGGCGTCGATCTCCGGCTTGTGGTCGTGCAGCAGGTCGTGCAGGAGGGCGGCGGTGCCGGCCGAGAGGCCGATCCCGGCGCCCTCGTGCCCGGTCGCGTGCCACAGCCCGGCCAGCCGCGGATCGGGGCCGATGACCGGGAGATGATCGGGCACGTACGGGCGGAACCCCCCGTAGGCGCGCATCACCGGGACGCCGGCCAGGCACGGGAAGAGCCGCAGCGCCTTGCGCGCGATCACCGAGAGCACCTCGGGGCGGATCCGGTCGTCGAATCCCACCCGGCGGCGCGACGAGCCCAGCAGGACCGTCCCGGCCCGGGTGGACTCCACGACCGCCGACGCCTGGAGCTCCTCCGCGCCGCTGCCGACCGCCCCGACGTAGTCGGCGTCGTAGACCTTGTGGAAGACCGTGGGCGGCAGGGGCGCCGTCACGAGCACCTCGCCGCGCCGGGGACGCACGCCGATGGGGGCGCCGAGCCTGCGGGCCAGCTCCCCCGCCCACGGCCCGGCGGCGTTGACGAACACGTCGGCCTCGAACGTTCCCGAGGAGGTGCGCACGGCGGTGACGCGCCCACCGCGCACGACGGCCGACAGCACCTCGCATCCGGTGCGCAGTTCGGCACCGGCGCGGAACGCTCCGGCCAGCAGGGCGCTCGCCGCTCCGGCGGGCTGGACCTGCGCGTCCTCGGGGTAGTGGACGGCGGCCGCGAAGTCGCGGGTCACGTGGGGCTCGACGGCGGCGAGCGCGGCGGCGTCCATGGGCTCGGCGACGACGCCCGCCGCGCGCTGGCCCGCGGCGAACCGGCCGAGCTCGCGGGCGCCGGCCTCGGTCGTGGCGACGACGATGCCGCCCTTGGGCTCCCACTCGACGGCCCGCGCGCCGGGACGGCCCGCGATGATCTCGGGCCAGAGCCGCCGCGAGAGCTGGGCGAGCTCCAGCTCCGGGCCGGGGCCCTTGTCGGAGACGAGCACGTTGCCCTCGCCGTGCGACGTGGTCGCCGCCGCGGGGCCGCCCCGGTCGAGGACCGTCACCGCGTGCCCGGCCCGCGCGAGCTCGCGGGCGCACGCGGCGCCGATGATCCCGGCGCCCAGCACCACGACCCGCGCTCCGGCCATCGATCCCTCCGTTCGTTAAACCGAACGATTCCGAGGCTAGGACGGCGGCCCGGACGCTGTCAACGATCGCGGACGACCTGGATCACGGCGTTTCGACCAGGCACGGCGACTCCGCCGGACTCGCGTGAAGTCGCTGGTCAGCACGGTACTGGAGGAGCAGCACCGACCGCACCGGCCCGGCCAGGGCGGTGTAGCGGTGCGGCAGGCGGGCGTCGAAGCCGACGTAGTCGCCCGGCCCGAGCTCCACCTCGCGATCGTCCACCCGAACGCCCAGCCGGCCGGCCTGCACGATGGTGTGCTCGGTGCCGACGTGGCCGAGCGAGTCCTGCCGCGAGCCCGCCCGTACCTGCTGGTCGTAGACATCGAAGATGGCGTCGCCCGACTCGATGCCCCGCAGCGGCCGCAGGTCGACGCCCGCGCCGCGCAGCACCTGCACGTCGGCGGACCGCACCACGGTCAGGCCGTTCCCGCGCGGCTGGTCGAGCAGGTCGGAGATCGGCACCTCCAGCGCCCGCGACAGGCTGAAGACGGTCTCGATGGTGGGGTTGCCCGAACCCGCCTCGAGCTGCGAGAGCGTCGCCTTGCCGATCTTGGAGCGGCGGGACAGCTCGGACAGCGACAGGCCCCGTTCGGTGCGGGCGCGCCTGAGGTTGGCGGCCAGCAGGTCCCGCACCGACTCTTCCGAAGCCCCCACGAGCCGCCTCCTCAACCTCGTTCGGTTTGCCGAACGAAGTATACGGACGGCGCCCCCTTTACCCGGGCCGGGAAGCCACCAGGGTGAGGACGTCGTACTTGGCGACGGAGGCGCCGTCCTGGTTGGTGACGTCGGTGTCCCAGCGGACCTCGCCGTAGCCGGTGCCCTCGCGCGGCGTGATCTGCTTGGCGGTCAGGGTCACGGTCAGCTCGTCGCCCGGGTAGACCGGTGTGAGGAACCGCAGGTTCTCCAGGCCGTAGTTGGCCAGCACGGGACCGGGGCCGGGCGAGACGAAGAGCCCGGCGGCGAACGAGACGATCAGGTAGCCGTGGGCGACCCGGCCGTTGAAGAACGGGTTGGCCTTGGCCGACTCCTCGTCCATGTGGGCGTAGAAGGTGTCGCCGGTGAACGCGGCGAAGTGCTCGACGTCCTCCAGCGTGACCGTGCGGGGTCCGCCGACGGCGGTGTCGCCGACGCGCAGGTCCTCCAGGTGCTTGCGGAAGGGGTGCTCGTCGGTGACGGTCCGGTCGGTGCCGGGGACCCAGCGGCCGGTGAGGGCGGTGAGCATTGCAGGCCCCGCCTGCACGGCGGTGCGCTGCATGTGATGCAGGACGCCGCGGACGCCGCCCATCTCCTCGCCGCCGCCCGCGCGCCCCGGCCCGCCGTGGATCAGTGCGGGCAGGGGCGAACCGTGGCCGGTGGACTCCTTGGCGTCCTCGCTGTTGAGGACGAGCAGCCTGCCGTGCCAGGGCGCGATGCCCAGCACGACCGCGCGGGCGAAGCCGGTGTCGGCGGTGACGAGCGAGCCGGCCAGGCTGCCCCGGCCGCGTGCCGCCAGCTCGACGGCCTGCCCGGCGCCCTCGTACGGCAGCAGCGTGCTGACGGGGCCGAAGGCCTCCACCTCGTGCGGTTCGGGACGGCCGGGGTCGTCGGCGCGCAGCAGGATCGGGGGCATGAACGCGCCGCGTTCGGCGTCGGCGTCGACGGGGCTGAAATGATCCGGGTCGCCGAAAGCCACGCGCCCGGCGTCCAGCAGCGCCTTGAGCGAGCGGCGCACCTCCTCGCGCTGGTCGAGGCTCGCGAGGGCGCCCATCCGCACGTCCGGGTTGGCCGGGTCGCCCACGGTCACCTTGGCCAGCCGTTCCCGGACCGCCTCGGCGACCTCGTCCATCAGCGGCGCGGGAACCAGGGCGCGGCGGATGGCGGTGCACTTCTGGCCCGCCTTGACGGTCATCTCGGTGACGAGCTGCTTGACGAAGAGATCGAACTCCTGTGTCCCGGGCGCCGCGTCCGGGCCGAGGATCGAGACGTTCAGCGAGTCGGCCTCGGCGTTGAAGCGGACGGAACGGCCGACCACCACCGGATGGGTGCGCAGCCGCCGGGCGGTGGAGGCCGAGCCGGTGAAGGCCACGAGGTCCTGCTCGGTGAGGTGGTCGAGCAGGTCGCGGGCGTCGCCGCAGACGAGCTGTACCGACCCCTCGGGCAGGATGCCGGACTCCACCACGAGCTCGATCATGCGCGCCGACAGGTAGGCCGTCTGGCTCGCCGGTTTGATCAGGCTGGGCATCCCGGCGAGGAAGGCGGGCGCGAGCTTCTCCAGCGGCCCCCACACCGGGAAGTTGAACGCGTTGATCTGCACCGCCACGCCTTGCAGCGGCGTGCAGAGGTGCTGGCCGACGAACGTGCCCGCCTTGCCGAGCGGTTCGACGTCTCCTTCGACGAGGAGGGTGTCGTTCGGGAGTTCGCGGCGGCCCTTGCTCGAGTAGCCGAACAGCACACCGATGCCGCCGTCGATGTCGAACTTGGAGTCGCCCAGGGTGGCGCCGGTGCGGGCCGACAGCGCGTACAGCTCCTCGCGGTGCTCCCGCAGGTGCGAGGCGAGCGCCTTCAGGAGGGCCGCGCGCTGGTGGAACGTCAGCTCCCGCAGCGCCGGTCCGCCCGTCCGGCGGCCGTACGCCAGCGCGGCGCCCATGTCCACGCCCGCCGAGGAGATCCGGGCGACCTCCTCGCCCGTCACCGCGTCCGGCAGCGGCACGCCCTCATTCGCCGGAGAGTGCCAGGAACCGGACACATAGCTGCGCAGCGTGACCACAGGGACCTCCTCGTCCGTACCTCAGCATCTTCCTGCCACGAATCCGGCTCTGTCACGCCTTCCGGAGGGGCCTACCTCCGAGGTAATCGCCCGCGCTACCCGCCCGCCCCTAGCGTCGGAGACGTCGAGAACGAACGACTCTGATCCTCCGGAAAGGGGACCTCCGATGACCACCACGCGCTCCGTCACCGACGCCGGTATCTTCGCCGACGGCCGCAGGCTCATGAAGCTCGCCCTGCGCCTGGACGCGGTGGTCACGGGGGTCAACGGGCTGGCCTACCTGGCCCTGGCCAGGCCCCTCGACGACCTCCTCGGCCTGAGCACCGCCCACGCCTACGCGCTCGGGGCCTTCCTCGTGGCCTACGCGGCCGCTGTCTGGGCGATCTCGATCCCCGCGCGGGCCAACCGCGTCGCCGTCACCGCCGTGATCGAGGCCAACCTGTTGTGGGCTGTGCTGAGCGTCGCCACGGTCATCACCGGCTGGCTGTCGCTGAACGCGATCGGCGCGGCCTGGGCGGTCCTCCAGGCGGGGACCGTCGCGGGCTTCGCCGGAATCCAGTACCTGGCGCAGCGCCGGAGCCGCTGAACGGTCCGTCAGGAGGCGCGGACGTCCCACGCCTCCTGGCGGACCTCAAGGTGCTCGGAGCGGCGCAGGGTCTCCAGCAGATCCCGCCATTCGGGCCCCCAGCCGGCCTCGGGGCCGGCCCGTCCGACGAGCGCGACGGCCAAGAGGCCGGCCACGAGATGACCCTCGTCCGTCAGCCGCCGCGCCGCCGGCAGGAGGGCGGGCGGCGCGCCCCGGCCCATCCCGTGCGATCCGAACCGCGACAGGAGCGCACCGCCCGCGAGCCGTCCCGCGTGGGCGGGCCTGTCCTGGAGCAGGCGGGCGAGGGCGGCCAGGTCCCCGGCGAGCTCCTGTGGGGACGGGGCGTCCCTCGCGCCGGTGGGGAAGCCGAGCAGGGCCAGCGAGATCCTGGCGGCCTGCGGCACGTGGAGCGGATGGGCGGCCAGCCGTTCGGCCGCGCGGCGTGCGAGCCCCCGCCTGCCGGCGGCGTCGCGCGCGGCGAGGGCCGAGGTGATCCGATCGATCCGGGAGCGGGCGGTCTCGTCGAGCCCGGCGGCCAGCAGCCGGTCGAGCACCGGGAGCACCTCGTCGCCGATCTCACCGGCGCCGAGCAGCGCGAGCAGCACCGGCAGCTCGGCCGCCTCGGCAGGTGCCGAGGGATCGCCGGCGGCGTCGAGGATGTCGGAATAGCCGCCCTCGTACCAGCGGGCCCACGTGGCGAACGCCCGCACGGCACGGAACCGGACGCCCGCGAGCTCCGACGCCCCCAGCGGGCTCCGGACCAGCGAGGCGTAGCGCGGCCGGTGCGCGGGGCCGTACTCCGCCGGTTGTGCCTGGTAGAGCGTGCGCAGCAGCAGCTCCCCGGCATCGGGCCCGGCCGCGTCGCCGAGAGCCTCGAAGGCGCGCGGATCCTCGGGCATCCGGCGCAGCGCGACCGCCACCGCGACCCGAACGTCCGGATGCAGTTCCGGGTCGCCCCAGGCTCGCAGCAGGACGTCGGCGGCGCCCTCCGTCCGGTGCCGTTCGAGCTGCCGGGCCGCCTGCTTGCGCACGGTCACCTTGCTGTCAGGCGCGGAGAGCACCTCCGCCAGAAGGGGTCCGAGGACGGACGGCCGCGCCGCCTCGCCGCAGCGGGCCATGGCGGCGACGGCGACCTTGGACGCGGGCCCGCGTCCATGTGTCAGAAGGATCGGCATGGCCTCGGCGGGCTCGTCGGTGTACGCCATCGCCTCGATCGCCGCCTCGGTCACGGCGCCGTCGGCATGATCCGCCAGGGCCGCCAGCTCGCCGAGTGTCCCCGGCAGGCGGCCCAGCGAGGCGATGGCGGCCGTCCTCGCCGTGACCGGCCTGGTCTCGTCGCGAGCGATACGGCCGAGCACCGCCTGGACGCGGGCGCGCTGCGCGGGTGTCCACCGGTCCGCCTGCCCGGTACCGACGTCGGGCACCCATTCACCTTCACCACCGCCGTCGAGCACGTGCGGGAGGAGGTCGGTCCGGCGTCCGGTAGAACGCGCGGCGGAGATCCGAGGGCGCGTCGTCGAGCACCGCCGCCGCGGCGTCGTCGGAGACCGGGAGCGTCCGGACGGCCCGCAGGGCCGCCCGCCGCAGGCTTAGATCGGGGCCCGAGAGCACGGCCTCGATGTGGGTGAGGTCACGTGCCGCCATGGCCAGGTGGAGCGCGGTGCGGCGTTCGTAGGTTTCTCGTGCGGCGAGCTCGCCCAGCAGGGAGCGGAACGCAGGGGTTCCCCGGTGCCGCCGCGCGTGGAGCGCGAGTTCACGCATGCGCTGCGGGTAGGGAAGGAATGCGAGACGTGCCAGCAGATCGTCAGCCGGTGTCCTGACCGGCCGCGTGGGGCTCAACGGCCCGGGCGGAGACCGCCCTTCCTGGAGATCATGCCGACGATGATGGCCGATCCCTCGCCGCTCCCGCAACCAGGGGGCAAGTTCCCTGAGGGAACTGACCATGCTACGTTCCTTGAAGGAACCTACTCGGGAGGGCTTTCATGTACCGGAAGATCGTGACCATGGTCCTGCGCCGCGCGTTCGGCGATCTGAACCCGCGGACCTACACCGACCTGCTCAAGCGGTTCGCGCCGACGTTCGAGTACGAGTTCGTCGGCGACCACGCGCTGGGCGGGCGCCGGACCGTCCTGGCCGCGCAGAAGGCGTGGTTCGAGCGCATGTTCCGGCTGTTCCCCGATGGCGAGGTCACCGTCCGTGACGTGCTCGCCGCCGGGTGGCCGTGGCGCACCCGGATCATGGCGATCTGGGAGGTCCGCTCCCCCGCCGGAGGCGGATACCGCAACCTCGTGACGCAGTACATGGAGATGCGCTGGTTCCGCATCACCAAGATCATCACGCTGGAGGACACCCAGCACCTCGTGCGCGCGCTGGAGGGTCTCGCCGCCGACGGGGTGGCGGAGGCGGCCGCGCCGCCGATCACCGACGACCCCGCCACCTGGCACGTCCCCAGCGCCGTTCAGGTCTGAGATCGCCCGGCGTCCGCGACACGGGAGATGATCAACCGATAACGGTGACACACCGTCAAAGATCGTCATAAGCTCCTCGCGTTTCCACCGATCCGCCAGAGGAGCAGCATGCCCCTGGATCCGGCGAGCGAGCCGACCCGTTCCGCCTGCCCGTGGCCCGAGCTTCCGCCGGGACCGCTGGGCCCGCCCTCGCCGGCGTTCGCCGCCCGGCACGCCGAGGCCCCGTTCGCGCCGCTCACCCTGCCCACCGGCGACGTCGTCCGCGCCGTGGCCGGGCACGAGGACACGCGGCTGGTCATGGCGCACTCCGCCGCCAGCCGCGACCTGCGCTACCCGGGCGCGCCGCGGATCTCCAAGGGCCTCAGCCTGGAGGACGACCCGACGGCGATCCTCAACATGGACGCGCCCGAGCACACCCGGCTGCGCCGGATCCTGTCGGGCACGTTCACGCCGCGCCAGGTGGAGGCGTGGCGGCCCCGGGTCGCCGAGATCGCCGGTGGGCTCGCGGCCGGGCTGGCGGACGGCCCGGGCACCGGCGACCTGGTCGAGGACTTCGCGTTCCCGCTGCCGAGCCAGGTCATCTGCGAGCTGATGGGCGTGCCCGCGCAGGACCAGCCGCGGTTCCGGCGCTGGACGGGCATGTTCCTGTCGACCTCGGACGGCACGGCCGACGACCGGATGACGGCGGCGATCGAGTTCATGGGGTACGCGGGCGAGCTCGTCGCCGCGCACCGCGAGAATCCCGGCGACGACCTGATCGACGTCCTGGTCCAGGCCCGCGACGCCGGCGACCGGCTGAGCGAGGACGAGCTCACCGGCCTGGTCTTCGGGCTCATCCTGGCCGGGCACGAGACGACCGCCTCGCTGATCTCGCGCGGCGTCTTCCGGCTGCTGACCAACCCGGACCAGTGGGCGGCGCTGACGGCCGATCCGGCGCTGGTCCCGCGGGCGGTCGAGGAGATTCTGCGGTACGACGGGCCGGGCGGGTACGGGGTGCTGCGGCGGATGACCGAGGCGGTGGAACTGAGCGCCGGGCGGGTGGAGGCCGGGGAGGCGATCTTCCTGATGCTGCCCGCGGCCAACCAGGATCCGGCCGTCTTCGCAGACCCGCAGCGGTTCGACATCACGCGGTTCGGCGACGGCGGCGGAGCGCAGCAGAGCCACCTGAGCTTCGGCCACGGGCCGCACTACTGCCTGGGCGCCAACCTGGCCCGGGTGGAGCTGCAGGAGGCCTTCCGCGCCCTGGCGACCGGGCTCCCGGAGCTGGGTCTCGCCGTCGATCCCCTCGACGTCCCGTGGACGGCGGAAGCGATCATCCACCGTCCGGTCACGCTGCCGGTCGGCCGCCGGCCGTCAGGAGGCCCCCGGTGAACGAGATGTCCGCCTCGCACCCGATCGACGGGGTCAACGTCCAGGTGCCCAACGTCGCCCGGATCTACGATTACCTGCTCGGCGGCAAGGACAACTACGCCGCCGACCGCGACGCGGCGGAGAAGCTCCTCGCCGTGGCCCCCGAGACGGCGGGCACCGTCCGGGAGAACCGCGCCTTCCTGCGCCGGGCCGTCCGGCGCCTCGCGGCCGCGGGCGTCCGGCAGTTCGTCGACATCGGCGCGGGCCTGCCCACCCAGGCGAACGTCCACGAGGTCGCGCGGGAGATCACACCGGACGCCCGGGTCGTGTACGTCGACAACGATCCGGTGGTGGTGGCGCACGGCCGGGCGCTGCTCATGGGCTCGCCCCAGGTCACCGTGCTGGAGGGCGACCTGCGGCAGCCCGCGGAGATCTTCGGCGAGCCCGCGCTCCGGGCGGTGATCGATCTGGACGAGCCCGTCGCGGTCCTGCTGCTGGCGGTCCTGCACTTCGTGACCGACGACGAGGACCCCGCCGCGATCGTCCGCCGGATCCGGGACCTGCTGGCGCCCGGCAGCGCGCTGATCCTCAGCCATGTCACGAGCGAGGGCAACCGCGCCGAGGCGGCCAGCACCGCCAAGAACGTCTACGACCGCTCGACCGCCTCGATCGCGCTGCGGCCGCGCACGGAGATCCTCTCCTTCTTCGAGGGCTTCGAGCTGGAAGAACCCGGCCTCGTCTACGCCCCCGAGTGGCACGCGGACGGCGAGGCGGCCTTCGTCCGGTCGCCGGAGGCGTCGTTCCTGTTCGCGGGCGTGGGCCGTCTACGTCAGTGACAGCGGGCGGCCTCGGCCGCCTCCGGGTTCGCCAGCAGCCAGCCGAGGCGCTCCCTGCTCTCGTCGTCGCTCGGCGTGTAGACGACCAGCCGGTTCTCCGGTGAGCCCGACACGTCGAAGCTCGTCCCGTGCATCGCCATCTCCCCCACCGCCACATGCCGGAAGACCTTGATCCGGGGGCCGGGGAGCGCCACGTCACAGGTGTCCCAGAGCTGGGCGAACAGCGGGCTGGCCTCCTTGAGGCGCCGCACGAGGTCCTTCCACCGGGGCTCGTCGAGATGGCGGCTGTAGCGGTGCCGGAAGACGGCCACGTGCTGCGGCGCCTCGGCCTCCAGGTCGGCGATCGGGCCGCAGCACGGCGGCGAGGCGAACGCCGTCCACATCGTGTTGCGCTCGGCGGCCGGCGCGTTCACCGTACCGGGGAAGATCGCCGCGTAGGCGCGGTTCCAGGCGAGCACGTCGCAGGCGCCGTTGGCCACGCAGGCGGGCGTCGGGTCCAGGGCGTCGAGCACCTCCCGCACCTGCTCGGGCAGGCCGGCGCCGGGGTCGGCGGTGCCCGGCTCCGGCACGTCGGCGAGCAGGTAGAGGTACTCGCGTTCGGCGGTGTCGAGCCGCAGCGTGCGGGCCACCGCGTCCAGGACCTGCGGGCTCGCGTTGATCGGGCGCCCCTGCTCCAGCCAGGTGTACCAGGTCACCCCCACCCCGGCGAGCTGGGCGACCTCCTCGCGCCGCAGGCCGGGAGTGCGGCGCCGCAGGCCGGGCGCCATGCCCACGTCCTCCGGCGTGATCCGGCCGCGCCGGCTGCGCAGGAACGCCGCCAGTTCGGTGCGGCGTTCCTTACGGGCTCCATTCAGAGTGGCTCTCGGCTGGGTCATCGTCACGGCTCCACCCTGGTCGCTGTGGCCCGCCCGTGCCAGGTGGTGTCAGTACCAGTATCAAGGGGCTCTCGTTACTGGTACTGGATCTGGCTCAGGCTGGGGACATGCCAACGACAACCAAGACGATGCCGGATGTTGTTCCTGACCGGCCACCCCGGCGATCGTCATCGGGCCTGGTGCTGGCCCTGCTCCTGGTGGGCCAGTTCATGGCCATCCTGGACGTGAGCATCGTCAACGTGGCGCTGCCGACCATGCGCGCCGACCTGCACGCCTCGGGCGCGGGGCTCCAGCTGGTGGTCGCCGGATACATCATCGCCTACGCGGTACTGCTGATCACCGGGGCGCGGCTGGGCGGCCTCGCGGGCCATCGCCGGATGTTCCTGACGGGGCTCGCCGCCTTCACCGCCGCCTCGCTGGCGTGCGGCCTGGCGCCGGCCACCGGCTCGCTCATCGTGTTCCGGTTTGCCCAGGGCCTCGGCGCGGCGCTGATGACCCCCCAGGTGATGAGCCTCATCCAGCTCACGTTCACCGGATCGGCGCGGGCGCGGGCACTGGGCCTGTTCTCGGCCGTGGTGTCGGGCGGCATCGTCGCCGGCCAGGCGGCGGGCGGCCTGCTGGTGAGCGCCGACCTGCTCGGCTCCGGCTGGCGCGCCGTCTTCCTGGTGAACGTGCCGATCGGGCTGGTGCTGCTCGCCGCCGCGCCGCGGCTGCTCCCCGCCGACGAGGGGCACCGGTCCGGCGGGCTCGACCTGCCCGGCCTCGTCGTGCTGGCGCCCGCCGTGCTGCTCTTCGTGCTCCCGCTGATCCTCGGCCACGAACTGGGCTGGCCCGCGTGGGGCTGGGCGGCGCTCGCCGCCAGCGTCCTCCTCCTCACTGCCTTCGTCGCCGTCGAACGCCGCGCGGCGGCACGCGGGAGCCGGCCGCTCGTCTCCGGCCGCGTGCTGCGCGTGCCGGGCCTCCTGCCGGGATTGTTCACCCTGACGTTCGGCCCCTGCACCTGGGCGGGGTTCCTTTTCACCACCACCCTTCACCTGCAAGGAGACCTGAAGCTCGGCCCGCTGGAATCGGGCCTGGCCTTCGTCCCCTGCGTCACGGCCTTCGCGCTGGTCGGTCTCTACTGGCGGCGGCTGCCGGAACGCCGGCAGCGGCCGGCCATCCCCGCGGGCTTCGTGCTCGCCGCGGGCGGCTACCTCTTCCTGGGCCCGCTGTCGGGCGGCGGCGCCGCGTACATCGCCGTCACCGCGCTGATCGGGCTCGGGCTCGGCGTGACCACCATCGCCATGACGGTGACGCTGGAGCACGTCCCGGCCGGCGACGCCCCGGACGCGAGCGGCATGCTGCTCACGATGATGCAGCTCGGCCAGGTCATCGGCGTCGCCACCATCGGCACGCTGTTCCTCGTGGCGGCGCGCGACGGCTCCACCGCGCACGCCGAGTACGGCACCGGGTGGGCGCTCGCCGCCGCCGCCCTGGCCGCGGCCGCCTGCGGGCTGCTCCTCGCCCGCAGGCGTCGCGTCACGGGTTGAGGATGACCTTGATGGCGCCGTCCTTCTTCTTCTGGAAGATCTCGTATCCGTGCGGGGCCCGGTCGAGCGGGAGCTTATGGGTGGCCAGGTCCTGCACGCCGAGCGGATCGCCGTCGCCGGTCACCAGCGGCAGCAGGTCGTCGATCCACCGCTTGACGTGGGCCTGGCCCATCCGCAGCGTGACGCCCTTGTCGAACATCTGCAGCATCGGCAGCGGGTCGGCCATCCCGCCGTACACGCCGACGATCGAGATCGTGCCGCCGCGGCGCACGATCTCGATCGCGTCGTGCAGCGCCGCGAGCCGGTCCACACCCATCCGCGACATCAGCGGGGCGGCGGCGCGGTCCGGCACGAACCCGGTGATGGTCTGGGCGAGCTTTCCGAACGGCGAGCCGTGCGCCTCCATGCCGACCGCCTCGATGACCGCGTCGGTGCCGCGGCCCTTGGTCAGCTCCCGGATCGCCCCTGGCACGTCGCCGGTGCGCGCGCCGTCGACGACCTCGATGCCGTGCCGCCGCGCCAGGTCGAGGCGTTCGGGGACGAGATCGACGCCGATGGCCCGGCGGCCGCGGTGCCGCGCGACGCGGGCGGCCATCTGCCCGATCGGCCCCAGCCCGAGCACGGCCACGCTGCCCCCCTCGGGGACGTCGGCGAACTCAAAGGCCTGCCAGGCGGTGGGCAGCACGTCGGACAGGTACAGGAACCGCTCGTCCGGCGGCCCCTCCGGCACCTTGATCGGCCCGAACTGCGCCTGCGGCACGCGCAGGAACTCGGCCTGCCCGCCGGGGACCTCGCCGTAGAGCTTGGTGTAGCCGAAGAGGGCCGCGCCCGTGCCCTGCTCGCGCACCTGCGTGGTCTCGCACTGGGCGAACAGCTTCATGTCGCACGTGTGGCAGTGGCCGCACGAGATGTTGAACGGGATCACGACCCTGTCGCCGGCGCCGATGTGCGAGACGTCGGCGCCGACCTCCTCCACGATGCCCATCGGCTCGTGCCCGAGGATGTCCCCCTCGCCGATGAAGGGGCCGAGGATCTCGTAGAGGTGCAGGTCCGAACCGCAGATCGCGGTCGAGGTGATCCGCACGATCGCGTCGGTCGGCTCCTTGATCGCTGGATCGGGGACCTCGTCGACGCGGACGTCGCGCTTGCCGTGCCAGGTGACGGCCTTCATGGGACTCTCCTCCTCGGCTCTATGGCGGCGGCTCCTATGACGGCGGCGCCGGGACGGGCCGCTCGGCCAGGGCGGTGGCGACGGCCACCAGGTTGGACGCCATGGCGCGCCCGGTCTTGATCGACCAGTCGCGGCCCTCGTCGCTCTCCAGGAAGGTGGGACCGGGCCCGGGACCCTTGTTCCAGTACGTCCAGGCCTGCCCGGGGATCGTGTAGCCGAAGTCGTTCAGCGCGCCGCTGAGATTGTTGATGACGTGATGGGCGCCGTCCTCGTTGCCGGTGACGACCACGCCCGCGACACGGTTGTAGAGCACGGGCCGGTCGTCGTCGTCGGTCTCCGACATCATCGCGTCCATCCGCTCGATCACCCGCTGGGCGATCGAGGACGGCTGCCCCGCCCAGGTCGGCGACGCCAGCACGAAGATCTCGGCGTCGAGGAGCAGGCGGTGGACCTCAGGCCACGGGTCGCCCGGGCCGAGATCGGTCTCCACACCGGGCGGGATGTCGAGATCGACGGCGCGGATCGTCTCGACCTCGACCTTGCGCTCGCGCAGCTCCTCGATCACCACGGCGGCCAGCGCCTCGGTGTTGGACCGCTCGGGCGAGCGCTTCAGCGTGCAGTTGATCACGACGGCCCGCACGGGGACTTCCCTTCGTCGACGACGGTCGCCCGCTCCCCTACCCGGGCAGCAGCGGGCAAACGGCGCCTTTCACCTCTTTGCGCCCCCTTGCCGACAGGTTGATCGCGGGCGGCCGCTCAGTACCCGTCCAGGCGCGCACGGTCCCGGGCGACCGCGCGCGGCACCGGGCGGCGGGCGCGCAGGACGGACGGCAGCACGCGGACGGCGTCGGCCATCCCGCGCCGGCCGTCCGGGGTCCGCAGCGAGACGGCGGCCTCCTGGGCGAGCGCGGACAGCGGGCGCCGCAGCCAGGCGGTGAGCAGGCGGTTCCGGACCTCCCTGCGGCGGCGCCACTGATGGTCGCGGCCGCCCTTGGCGGGGTGGTGATGGATGACGAGTTCGGGCAGGTACGCCTGGCCCCAGCCCGCGGCGGCGAGATCGAGGGCGAGCAGTTCCTCCTCGCCGCCGAAGTGCAGCAGTTCGGAGAAGCCGCCGACGCCGAGGAAGGCGTCGCGGCGCACGACGATCGAGCAGGCCAGGAAACCGAGGATCGCCCGGCCCGGCAGTCCCTCGGGGCGGCCGAGGGGCGAGCGCGCCATGCCGCCGGACACGGGGTCCATCCGCTCCTCCTTGCCGACCAGGACGCGCGCCGCCAGCAGCGCGGTGCGGGGATGGGCGTCCAGCACCTTCGCCGCGTGGTCGAGCGCGCCGGGCCCCCACCAGGAGTCGTCGTCGGCGAACGCCACGTACCGGGTGGTGACGTGCTCGACCCCGACGTTGCGGGCGGCGGCGCCGAGGTTGCGCGGCAGGCGGACGAGGCGCGCGCCCGCGTCCGCCGCCACCTGGGCCGTGCCGTCCGCCGAGGCGTTGTCCACGACGACCACCGGCACGGTGTGGTGGCGCAGGCTGCGCCGCAGGTCCCCCTCGCGGTCCTTGGTCGCCACGACGATCGTCACGTCGGACATCGTTCCCCCCGATCAACGTGCCCTTACTGGGACATCCCTAGCTGACGTACCGGCGGGCCCGGGAACGCCGCTGCGGTCCGTCGAGCCTGCGCAGGTTCTCCTCGACGTGCCGCGGCAGGGGCCGGCGCTCCCTCAGCACCCAGGGGATCCCGGCGGCCGCCTCGACGAGCGCGGCGCCGGTGACCCGGTCGCGCGGCAGCGTGCCGAGCAGGCGCCCGGTGCGCAGCAGCGCGGTGCCGGGCGGCCGGCGGAGCCAGGTGGTCCACAGCGTGTTGCGGATGCCGTGGCGGCGGCGCAGGTGGGGGTCGCGGAGCCGGGACGGCTGGTGATGGACGACCACGTCCTCGGCGTAGCAGAGATGCCAGCCCTGGGTCAGCAGGTCGGCGCTGAGCAGTTCCTCCTCGCCGCCCAGCCAGAGGCGGGGCGAGAACCCGCCCGCCGCGCGGAACGCGTCGGCGCGGAGCATCGAGGCGCCCGCGAGGAACGAGCCCAGCACCGGCCCGGGCAGCCCCGCCGGCCGGGGCAGGGGCGACTCGCGCAGCTCGACGACGATCGGGTCCTCCCGGCCGCCGGGCTCCACGAGGATGCGGCCGGTGATCACGGCCACCCGGGGATGGGCGTCGAGCAGCGCCGCCGCGCGGGTCACGGCACCGGGCTCCCACCAGGTGTCGTCGTCGCAGAACGCCACGTACGGCGTCCGCACGTGGTCGACGGCGACGTTGCGGGCGACCGCGCCGAGGTTGGTCCGCGACCGCAGCAGCACGTACTCGGGGAAGCCGGCGGCGACGGCTTCGGCCGAACCGTCCCGCGAGGCGTTGTCGACGACGATCACCGGCGGCCGCTCGGGCAGGTCCCGCAGTTTCGTCAGGGTGGCGAGCAGGCTCTCGCGCCGGTCGCGGGTGATGAGGACGACGGTGACGCTCATGAACCGGCTCTACCCGTCCCATGCAGGCACAACCTTCACAGAAGAGGCCTTACGCCCCACGGTAAACACGCGATCAACGTCGCCCCACCATTGCGTACATCCACGGCAAGGCTCCCGGAACGCATGGTTTGAGGACGGTTCACCAGGTAAGGCCAGCAACTGCGGAAACACCTATAGGTGATTCACGGTGGGTCCGCGGAGCCGCAGCCGGCTCGCGGGCAGCCCGATGCCTAGGACGCAGGCATCCTCCGCCCGGCCGATGGCTGAGCGCCAAGCCCATGGCCACCGCCATGCCAGGTGACGCCATGCCATGGCGCCCTTCCTCGTCCCGAACGGAGACCACGCATGCGCATTCTCGGTATCAACTCGATCTTCCATGACCCCGCCGCCGCGCTCCTGGTGGACGGGAAGGTCGTGGCCGCGGCGGACGAGGAGCGTTTCAGCCGCCGCAAGCACGGCAAGCGCCCGGTCCCGTTCTCGGCCTGGGAGCTGCCCGAGATGGCGGCACGCTGGTGCCTCGAACGGGCCGGGATCGAACCGGGCGACATCGACGCCGTCGCCTATTCCTACGATCCCGAGCTGGCGACGCGCGGGACCCCGGGCCACGACAAGAAGTGGGAGCAGCTGAGAACGCTCTACGCGGAGCGGGCTCCCTTCTTCCTCGCCACGGCGCTGCCGGGCGTCGACGCCGGCGCGTTCCGCTATGTGCCGCACCACGTCGCCCACGCGGCGTCGGCCGCGCTCGCCGCGCCCGGCCCCGGCGACGGCGACGTGCTGGTGCTGGACGGCAGGGGTGAGGCGCACTCGCACCTTTCCGGCACCTACCGCGACGGTGCCCTCACGACCTTGAGCGCGCAGGCGCTCCCGCACTCGCTCGGGCTCATGTACGAGGAGCTCACCGAGCACTTGGGCTTCCTGCGTTCGAGCGACGAGTACAAGGTGATGGCGCTCGCCTCGTACGGCCGGCCGCGCTTTCTCGACGAGATGCGCAAGCGCGTGCGCGCCACCGACGACGGCGGGTTCGCCGTCGATCCGGTCGACTGGGGGGCGCTCGCCAAGGCCCGCAAGCCGGGACTCGGGATGACCGAAGGCAACACCGAGATGACCGACGACCACGCCGACCTGGCGGCGAGCGTCCAGACCCGCCTCGAAGAGGTCATCCTGGACCTGGCCATCTGGCTGCACGGCCGCACCGGCTCGCGCCGGCTGTCGATGGCCGGCGGCGTGGCGCTCAACTGCGTCGCCAACTCCCGGCTCGCCGAGGCGGGACCCTACGACGAGATCTGGGTGCAGCCGGCCGCCGGCGACGCCGGCACGGCGCTCGGCGCGGCGCTGCACGTCGCCCAGGAGGCCGGCGAGCCGATCGAGGCCATGCCCGGCGCCGCGCTCGGCCGGGACTGGGACGACCGCGAGCTGGCCGCCCGCCTCGACACCGCGCGGATCCCCTACGAGCGCCCGGACGACCTCACCGCCGTGGTCGCCGAGGCGCTGGCCCGCAACGAGATCGTCGCCTGGTTCCAGGGCCGGAGCGAATGGGGGCCGCGCGCCCTCGGCCACCGGTCGCTGCTCGCCCACCCCGGTCACGCCGGCAACCTGGAACGGCTGAACGCGGTCAAGGGGCGCGAGCAGTTCCGCCCGATCGCGCCGATGGTCGCCCTCGACCACGCCGCGCAGATCTTCGAGGGCCCGATCCCGAGCCCCTACATGCTGTTCGTGCACCGCGTCCGGCCGGAGTGGCGCGACCGGATCGCGGCCGTCGTCCACGTGGACGGCACGGCGCGGGTCCAGACCGTCTCCCCCGACGAGAACCCGCTGGTCGCCGATCTGATCGAGGCCTTCCGGGTGCGCACCGGGCTGCCGGTCCTGGTCAACACCAGCCTCAACACCGCGGGCCGGCCGATGGTCGACGACCCGCGCGACGCCCTGGAGTGCTTCGGCTCCGCGCCGGTCGACCTGCTGGCCATCGGGCCGTACGTGGTGCGGCGGCGCGAGGTGTTCGCGGGATGAGCGGGCCGCCGAGCTACTGCGTCGTCATCCCGACGGTCGGCCGTCCGAGCCTGCGGACGCTGATCGATTCACTCGCGGCCGGGACCGGGCCGCAGCCCGCCGAGGTCCTCGTCGTGGACGACCGGCGGAGCCCCGGCACGCCGCTGCACCTGCCGGCCGGCATCGGCGACACCGTCCGCGTGCTCCGCTCCGGTGGCCGCGGTCCGGCCGCCGCCCGCAACACCGGGTGGCGCGCGGCCACGACCGAGTGGGTCGTGTTCGTGGACGACGACGTCGTGCTCGCGCCCGACTGGCCGGCCCGGACGGCCGCCGATCTCACCGGCCTTCCCGGCGACGTCGCCGGCGTCCAGGGCAGCGTGACGGTGCCGCCGCCCGCCGGGCGCCGCCCCACCGACTGGGAGCGGAACACCGCCGGGCTCGCCGGGGCCTCCTGGATCACCGCCGACATGGCCTACCGCCGCACGGTGCTCGCCGGGATCGGCGGCTTCGACGAACGTTTCCGCCGGGCCTACCGGGAGGACTCCGACCTGGCCCTGCGCGTGATGGACACCGGGCACCGCCTGGTGCGCGGCGGCCGGCAGGTGACGCATCCGGCCCGCCCGGCGGGCTTCTGGGCGTCGGTGCGCGCCCAGGCGGGCAACGCCGACGACATGCTCATGCGGCGGGTCCACGGCCGCGACTGGCGGGACCGGGCCCGGGCGGGCCGGGGCCGCTTCCGCCGCCACCTGGCCACCACCGGCTCCGGGCTGGCGGCGCTCGCCGCCTGGCGGGCCGGTGCGAGACCCGTGGCCGTGGCTGCGGGCGCCGTGTGGGCCGCGCTCACGGCGGAGTTCGCCGCCGCGCGCATCCTGCCCGGCCCCCGGACCCCGGCCGAGGTCGCCCGGATGCTGGTCACCAGCGTGGCCATCCCGCCCGCCGCGGTCTGGTACCGCCTGCACGGCCTGGTCCGGCACGCGGACGCGGCGCCCTGGCGGCTGACCCCCCGGGTGGTGCTCTTCGACCGGGACGACACGCTGATCCGCGACGTCCCGTACAACGGGGACCCGGCGCGGGTCGAGGCGATGCCCGGCGCGCGCCAGGCGCTGGACCGGCTGCGCCGGCGCGGCCTGCGGATCGGCGTCGTCTCCAACCAGTCGGGCGTCGCCAAGGGCATGATCAGCCTCACCGACGTGCGCAAGGTCAACGAGCGGGTGGAGTCGCTCCTCGGCCAGGTGGACGTGTGGGAGTTCTGCCCCCACGACGACGCCGACGGGTGCCGGTGCCGCAAACCGCGGCCGGCCATGATCGAGCGGGCGGCCCGGCGGCTGGGCGCGCTCCCGTCCGAGTGCGTGGTCATCGGCGACATCGGCCGGGACATGGACGCGGCGCACGCCGCCGGGGCGCGCGGCATCCTCGTGCCGACCGTCCGGACCCGGCTTGAGGAGATCGCCCGGGCCGCCGAGGTCGCGCCCGACCTGCGCGCCGCCGTCGACCGCGTGCTCGGCGAGAGGTGGCCGCGGTGAAGGTCCTCGTCGTGCGCCTGGACAATCTCGGGGACGTGCTGCTGTCCGAGCCCGCCGTGCGGGCCGTCGCGGCGCGGGCGGACGAGGTCGTGATGCTGTGCGGCCCGCGCGGCCGGGCCGCCGCCGAGCTGCTGCCGGGCCTGGACGGCGTCATCGAATGGTGCGCCCCGTGGATCGACCCCGAACCCGGCCCGGTCGAGGCCGCCGCGGTGGACGAGCTCGTCGCCGCGGCCCGCGGATTCGACCGCGCCCTCATCTTCACCTCGTTCCACCAGTCGCCGCTGCCGCTGGCGCTGCTGCTCCGTCTCGCCGGGATTCCCTGGATCGGCGGCATCAGCGACGACTACCCCGGCTCGCTGCTCGACCTGCGGCACCGGTGCGAGGACGACGTCCCGGAGACGCTGCGCATGCTGGCCCTCGCCGCCGAGGCGGGCTTCCCCGCGCCGGCCGACACCCGGCCGCGCCTGGGC
The DNA here is from genome assembly GCF_043198015.1 of Spirillospora sp. NPDC048911. Lineage (NCBI taxonomy): Bacteria > Bacillati > Actinomycetota > Actinomycetes > Streptosporangiales > Thermomonosporaceae > Spirillospora > Spirillospora sp. NPDC048911. Next base: position 762,993 of record NZ_JBICUD010000004.1, read on the forward strand.
GGGCCGCTCCCCGACATCACCTCGCTCACCGGCGGCCCCGGCTACGTCGTCGTCCACCCCGGCACGTCGGTGCCCGCGCGCGCCTGGCCGCCGGAACGCTGCGCCGAGGCGGTGGCCGTGCTGGCCGCGTCCGGCCGCCGGGTCGTCGTGACCGGTCACCGCGACGAGAAGGAGCTGACGGCGTACGTCGCGGGCACCGACGGCCTGGACCTCGGGGGCCGGACCACCCTTCCCGAGCTGGCGGCGGTGCTGGCGGGGGCCGGCGCGGTGGTCGCGGGGAACACCGGCCCGGCCCACCTGGCGGCGGCGGCCGGCACACCGGTCGTCTCGCTGTTCGCGCCGACCGTGCCCGCCGCCCGCTGGGCGCCGTACGGCGTGCCGGTCGCGCTGCTGGGCGACCAGGAGGCGCCGTGCCGCGACAGCCGGGCCCGGGAGTGCCCCGTCGCGGGGCATCCCTGCCTGGCGTCCGTGACGGCCGGCCAGGTCGCCGCCGCCGTCGAGGAGCTGATCGGACGATGAGAGTACTGCTCTGGCACGTTCACGGCTCCTGGGCGACATCGTTCGTCCACGGCGACCACACCACGCTCGTCCCGGCCACGCCGGACCGCGGCCCCGACGGCAAGGGCCGCCCGGAGACGTTCACCTGGCCGGACCACGCGCGCGAGGTGCCCCATGACCGGCTGCGGGACGAGGACGTCGACGTCGTCGTGCTCCAGCGGCCGCACGAGCTCGCACTCGCCGAGGAGTGGCTGGGCAGACGGCCGGGACGCGATGTCCCTGCCGTCTACGTCGAGCACGACACGCCCCGCCGGACCCCGGCCGACGCCAGCCGGCCCGGCGAGGTGGTGCCGGACAGCCGCCACTTCCTGCACGACCGGTCGGACATCCCGGTCGTGCACGTCACCCACTTCAACCAGCTCTTCTGGAACTGCGGCCGCGCGCCGACCATGGTCGTCGAGCACGGCATCGTCGATCCGGGCTACCGGTACGACGGGCACTGGCCGCGCGCGGGCGTGGTCATCAACGATCCCGTGCGCCGCGGCCGGGTGGCCGGGACCGACCTGCTCGCCGAGTTCGCCCGCGGCGTGCCGGTCGACCTGTTCGGCATGAACGTCGCCGGCGTCCCGGAGCGGCTGGGGGTCCCGGCCGAGGCGCTGTGGACCTTCGAGGACCTGCCGCAGGCCCGGATGCACGCCGAGCTCGCGCGCCGCCGCGTCTACGTCCATCCCTACCGGTGGACGTCGCTGGGGCTGGCGCTCATCGAGGCCATGATGCTCGGCCTGCCGGTCGTGGCCCTGGCCACCACCGAGGCGATCGAGGCCGTCCCGCCCGAGGCGGGGGTGGTGTCGACCCGGGTCGACGCCCTCGTGGCCGCGGCGCGCTCGCTCGTCGCCGACCCGCCCCGCGCCCGCCAGATGGGCAAGGAGGCGCGGGCGGCCGCCCTGGAACGGTACGCACTACCGCGCTTCCTGCGCGACTGGAACCGCATTCTCACGGAGGTGACCCGATGAAGATAGCCATGGTCTCCGAGCACGCGAGCCCGCTCGCCGCGATCGACGGGCTGGGCGGCGCGGACGCCGGCGGGCAGAACGTGTTCGTCGCCGACCTCACCGCGGAGCTCGGCCGGCAGGGGCACCACGTGACCGTCTACACCCGGCGGGACGCCGCCGATCTGCCGTCCCGGGTGCGGCTGGCGCCCGGCGTGACCGTCGAGCACGTCCCCGCCGGGCCGCCCGAGCCGGTGCCGAAGGACGAGCTGCTCCCCTACATGGCCGAGTTCGGCCGCTATCTGGCGCAGCGGTGGACGAACGCGCCGCCGGACGTCGTCCACGCCCACTTCTGGATGAGCGGGCTGGCCGCGATCCGCGCCGCCGACGCGCTGACGCCGCGAGTGCCGATGGTGCAGACCTACCACGCGCTCGGCACCGTCAAGCGCCGCCACCAGGGCGGCAAGGACACCAGCCCGCACGGGCGCGTCCGGCTCGAACGGGCGATCGGCCGCACCGCGGACGCCGTCATCGCGACCTGCTCCGACGAGACCGCCGAGCTCATCGCGATGGGCGTGCCGAGGGAGCGGATCACCGTGGTCCCCTGCGGGGTCGACCTGGCACGGTTCCGTCCCGGAGGGCCCGCCCACGCGGCGAACGGCCGGCCCCGCCTGGTCGCCCTGTCCCGGCTCGTCGAGCGCAAGGGGGTCGACACCTGCATCGAGGCGCTCGCGCGCGTGCCGGACGCCGAACTGCTCGTCGCGGGCGGGCCGCCCCGCGCGCGGCTCGGCGGCGACCCGGAGGCCCGGCGGCTGCTCGGGGTCGCCGAGCGCGCCGGCGTGACCGGCCGAGTGTCGTTCCTCGGCCGGATGGGCCGGGACGAGGTCCCCGCGCTGCTGCGGTCGGCCGATCTCGTCGTCACGCTGCCCTGGTACGAGCCGTTCGGCATGGTGCCGCTGGAGGCCATGGCGTGCGGCGTGCCCGTGGTGGCGACCGGCGTCGGCGGCCACGTCGACACCGTCGTCGACCGGGTGACGGGGGTCCACGTGCCGCCGCGCCGTCCCGACCAGGCCGCGAGCCGCATCCGGGATCTGCTCGCCGATCCCACCCGCCGGGCGGGGATGGGGGTGGCCGGGGCCGACCGGGCCCGGTCGTGCTACTCGTGGGAACGCATCGGCCACGAGACGATCTCGGTCTACGCACGGGCCATGGCGCGTTACGAGGTGGCGGTGTGAGCCCCCGCGTCCTGACCGCGCAGGAGCAGAAGCTGGAGGCGCTGGCCGACGCGGCACTGCGGTTCCGGGAGTGGACCCCGACCGTCACGTCGTGGGGACGCCATCTGGCCGGCGTGCTCGGCCGCGGCGGCAGGCTGCTCGCCTGCGGCAACGGCGGCAGCGCGGCCGAGGCGCAGCATCTGACGGCCGAGCTGGTGGGACGGTTCGAGACCGAGCGCCGTGCCCTGGCCGCGATCCCGCTGCACGGCGACACCTCGGCGACCACGGCCATCGGCAACGACTACGGGCCGCTCAACGTCTTCGCCCGCCAGGTGCAGGCCCACGGGCGTCCCGGAGACGTCCTCGTCTGCCTGTCCACCAGCGGCACCAGCCCCAACGTCATCGCCGCCGCGCAGGTCGCCCGCCGGATCGGGGTGACGGCGTGGGCGGTCACCGGGCCGGGCCCCAACGCGCTGGCCGCGGCCTGCGACGAGGCCATCACGGTGGACGCGGCGGCGACGTCCACGGTCCAGGAGATCCACCTCGCCGCAGTCCACCTGCTCTGCGGAGTCGTCGACGAGACCTTGGGGAGCGTGGAATGAGCGCGGCGCCGCTGGTCGTCGTGGGAGACGCCCTGCTGGACATCGACCTCGCGGGCACCAGCCGGCGGCTGTGCCCCGACGCCCCCGTCCCGGTCATCGAGCGGGCCACCGAGCTGCCCCGGCCGGGCGGCGCGGGCCTGGCGGCGCTGCTGGCGGCGGCCGAGGGCCGCGAGGTCGTGCTGGTCACGGCCCTGGCCGACGACGAGCCCGGCCGGCGGCTGCGGGCGCTGCTGGAGCCGCACCTCGACGTCGCCGCGTTCCCGCTGCACGGGAGCACGCCCTGCAAGGTCCGCGTCCGGGCGGGCGGCCAGTCGGTGGCGCGCCTCGACACGGGCGACGGCGAGGCCCGCGACGGGCCCGTCGGCCCGCGCGTCGCCGAGGCGCTCGGCCGGGCGGCCGCCGTCCTGGTCTCCGACTACGGGCGCGGCGTCACCCGGCACGCCGCGGTGCGCGCCCTGCTGGCCGAGGTGGCGCCCAGCGTCCCGGTCGTCTGGGATCCGCACCCCCGCGGCGAGGCGCCGGTGCGCGGCACCCGGCTGCTCACCCCCAACCAGGACGAGGCCGCGCGGCTCGCGGCGCGCGACGACGCCGGGATCGAGGGCGCGGGACTGTCGGCCGCCACCCGCCGGGGCCGCCATCTGGCCGAACGGTGGGGCCTCGAAGGCGTGGCGGTGACGCTCGGCGCGGCCGGCGCCCTGCTCTGCAACGGCGCGCCGGAGCCGTTCCTCGCGCCGGCGGAGGCAGCGCCCGGCGACCCCTGCGGCGCCGGGGACAGCTTCGCCGCCCGCACCACCGAGGCGCTCGCCGACGGCGGATCGCTCACCGAGGCCGTCAGCGCCGGGGTGCGCTGGGCCTCGGCGTTCGTCAAGGCGGGCGCGGCCTGCGCCGTCGCCGAACGGCTGGCCCGGACGGGCTCGCCCCGGATCCTGCCCGACCGCGGCGAGGACGCCTGGGACATCATCGACCGCACCCGGCGGGCCGGCGGCACGGTCGTCGCGACCGGCGGCTGCTTCGACCTCCTGCACGCCGGCCACGTCCGCCTGCTGGAGCAGGCCCGCCGGCTGGGCGACTGCCTCATCGTCTGCGTCAACTCCGACGACTCGGTGCGGCGCCGCAAGGGCCCCGGCCGTCCCGTCAACCAGGCCGCCGACCGGGTGCGCGTGCTGCGCGCCCTGAAGGCGGTCGACGCGGCGGTGGTCTTCGAGGAGGACACGCCCGTCCCGCTCCTCGAACAGCTGCGCCCCGACATCTGGGTGAAGGGCGCCGACTACGCCGGAGGCCCCCTGCCCGAGGCCGGGACCGTCCGCCGCCACGGCGGCGAGGTGGTCCTGCTGCCGCTGCTCGAAGGACGCTCCACCACCCGGCTCCTCGCCACCACGAAGGGAATCACCTCATGAACGTGCTCATCACCGGCGGCTCCTCCGGGCTCGGGGCGGCCGTCGCCCGCCGGATCGCGGCCGACGGCGGGCGCCCGCTGGTCATCGACCTCCATCCGCCCAAGGACGACGTCGAGCACGTGCTGGCCGACCTCACCGACCGGCGGAGCACGGAGGACGCCGTGCACGGCCTGGCCCGGCAGGCGGGCGGCCTGGACGCGGTGGTCACCGCGGCGGGCGTCGACGCCTGCGGCACGCTGGCCGACGTCCCCGCCGAAGACTGGGAGCGGGTCGTCCAGGTCAACCTGCTGGGCACCGCCGCCGTGGTGCGCGCCGCCCTTCCCCACCTCCTGGAGGCTCCGAACGGCCGCGTCGTCACCTGCGCGTCGACGCTCGGGATCAAGGCGCTCAGCGACGCGACCGCCTACTGCGCGTCCAAGTTCGGCGTCGTCGGGTTCACCCGGGCCCTGACCGCCGAGCTCAAGGGACGGGTGGGCGTCACGATGCTCGTGCCGGGCGGCATGGACACCGCCTTCTTCGACGGCCGCGACGAGCAGTACAGGCCCGGCCCGGACGCCCAGCTCAACCGGCCCGAGAACGTCGCCGCCGCCGTGGCGTTCGCGCTGGCCCAGCCGCCGGGCTGCGAGGTGCGCGAGCTGGTGGTGTGCCCCGCGCGGGAGCCGTCGTGGCCCTGAGGGGACCGGACGTCCTCGTCCTGCGGGCGCTCGGGCTGGGCGACCTGCTGACCGCGGTGCCGGCGCTGCGGGCGCTGCGGCGCGGGCTGCCCGGCCGCCACCTGATGCTCGCGACGCCCTGGCCGCTGGCCCCGCTCGCGATGCTCACCGGCGCCGTGGACGACGTGCTGCCCACCCCCGGGCTGGACCGCGTTCCCGCGTACGGGCCGGTCGCCCTCGCGGTGAACCTGCACGGCAGCGGTCCCGAGAGCCACCGCGCGCTACAGCTGATGCGGCCGGGCAGGCTGCACGCGTTCGCCCATCCGGAGGTGCCCGAGGCCACCGGGCCGGCCTGGGATCCGGCCGAGCACGAGGTCGCGCGCTGGTGCCGGCTCGTCGCCGATCTCGGCTGCGACCCCGACCCGGATGATCTCGATCTTCCGCCGCCGCCCCGGACGTCACCGGCGCCCGGCGCGGTGGTGCTGCACCCCGGCGCGGGCGCGCCCGCCCGCCGCTGGCCGGTGGACCGCTTCACGGCCGTCGCCGCGGCGCTGCGGGCCCGCGGCGAACGGGTCGTGGTGACCGGCGGGCCCGCCGAGACCGGGCTCGCCCGGGAGATCGCCAAGCGGGCCGGGCTCGGCCCCGCCGGTGACCTGTCCGGCGGCACGTCGCTGCTCGAACTGGCCGCCCTGGTCGCCGAGGCCCGCCTGGTGATCTGCGGGGACACCGGGATCGGCCATCTCGCGACCGCCTACCGGACCCCGTCGGTGCTGCTGTTCGGCCCGACGCCGCCGGACCGCTGGGGCCCGCCGGAGCGGCCCGAGCACCGGGTCCTGTGGATGGGCGGGCAGGGCGACCCGCACGGCGGCGAGCCCGATCCGGGCCTGCTGGAGATCTCCATCGGCCGGGTGCTCGACGCGGCCGTGCACATGCTGACGACCCGTGCACCCGCTGATGACGCGTGCGTGCTGACGACCAGAAGGAGCTCACCATGACATCTCGGCGCGCCGTCGTGACCGGCGGGGCGGGTTTTCTCGGATCGCACCTGTGCCAGGCGCTGCTGGCCCAGGGGTTCTCCGTCGTCTGTCTCGACAATCTGCTGACGGGCGCCGCCCGCAACGTCACGCACCTGACCGGCCGGGCGGACTTCGAGTTCCGCAAGTGCGACCTGACCGAGCCGATCTGGGTGTCCGGGCCGGTGAGCCACGTCTTCCACTTCGCCTCCGCCGCCTCGCCCGCCGACTACCTCCGGTGGCCGATCCAGACGCTGGACGTCGGCAGCCAGGGCACCCGCAACGCGCTGGAACTGGCGGAGGACAAGGGCGCCCGGCTGATCCTGGCCTCCACGTCGGAGGTCTACGGCGATCCGCTGGTGCATCCGCAGACCGAGTCCTACTGGGGCAACGTCAACCCGATCGGGCCGCGCAGCGTGTACGACGAGGCCAAGCGGTTCGGGGAGGCGCTCACCGCCGCGTTCCGGGAGTCCCGCGGGGCCGACACGGGGATCGTCCGGATCTTCAACACCTACGGCCCGCGGATGCGCCCGGACGACGGCCGCGCCATTCCGACGTTCATCCGGCAGGCGCTGGCCGGGGAGCCTCTCACCGTCACCGGCGACGGGTCGCAGACCCGCTCGATCTGCTACGTCGACGACACGGTGCGCGGCATCCTGGCGCTGGCGCTGTCCGGCCACCCCGGACCGGTGAACATCGGCAGCCCGCAGGAGATGTCCATGGCCGACCTGGCCCGCCGGATCATCGGCCTCACCGGGTCGCGGTCCGGGCTCCGGTTCATCGAGCGGCCCGTGGACGACCCGGCGGTGCGCAGGCCCGACATCAGCCTCGCCAAGGAGGTCCTCGACTGGAAGCCGGAGGTGCCGGCGGACGAGGGCCTGCGCAGGACGATCGAATGGTGCGCGCGAGAGCCCGCGCGCGCCTGCTCGGCGTGATCCGCGCCACCCGAATGACAGACGAATCGTGAAAGGAGCGACCCATGCCTGGCCGTCAGGACATGCCGTCGACCCTTCGGCGTTCTCCGAAGGAGGCCCAGGACACCTGGGTGAAGGCCCACGACTCGGCGGTGGACGAGTACGGGGAGGGCGAGCGCGCGCACCGCACCGCGTTCAGCGCGCTCAAGCACACGTTCGAGAAGGTCGGCGACCGCTGGCAGCGCAAGGCCGGCGGCAGGAAGGGCCCGTCGGACCGGCAGGCCGCGAAGAAGGCGTCCGCCGCACGGCGGAGCCCGGCCAAGACCGCCGAGGGCGTGGACGCGAACGCCAGCAAGCGGCATCTCTACGACATCGCCAAGGAACTCGGCGTCGAAGGCCGGTCCTCGATGTCCAAGGACGAGCTCGTGTCCGCCATCAAGAAGGCCAACCGCCGCAAGACCGCGGCGGCGCGCAAGTGAGCTGATCCACCGCGCGACGGGCGCGGGCGCCGCCGGACGAGGGCCGGCGGCGCCCGCGTTCGGGTACGGGGATCACTCCACGTCGACCCACCCGAAGGTGCGTTCGACCGCCTTGCGCCAGCCCGCGTAGCCCGCCTCGCGCTTCGGCTCGTCCCACGCCGGCTGCCAGCGCTTGGCCTCGTTCCAGTTCTGCCGCAGCTCGTCGGTGTTGCGCCAGAACCCGACCGCTAGCCCCGCGGCGTAGGCGGCGCCGAGCGCGGTCGTCTCCGCCACGACCGGGCGGGAGACCGGGACGCCGAGGATGTCGGCCTGGAGCTGCATGCACAGCTCGTTGGCCGTCACTCCGCCGTCCACTTTGAGCACGTCCAGCGACACCCCGGAGTCCTCCCGCATCGCCTCCACGACGTCGCGGGACTGGTAGCAGATCGCTTCCAGCGTCGCGCGCGCCAGGTGGGCGTTGGTGTTGAAGCGGGAGAGCCCGACGATGGCGCCGCGGGCGTCGCTGCGCCAGTACGGGGCGAAGAGGCCGGAGAACGCGGGCACGAAGTAGACGCCGCCGTTGTCCTCCACCTGCGCCGCGAGGGACTCGCTCTGCGCCGCGCCGGAGATGATCCCGAGCTGGTCGCGCAGCCACTGCACGGCCGACCCCGTCACCGCGATCGACCCTTCGAGCGCGTAGACGGGCGCGCTCTCCCCGAACTGGTAGCAGACGGTGGTGAGCATGCCGGCCTTGCTGCGGACGAGCTCGCCGCCCGTGTTGAGCAGCAGGAAGTTGCCGGTGCCGTAGGTGTTCTTGGCCTCGCCGGGCGCGAAGCACACCTGGCCGACCGTCGCGGCCTGCTGGTCGCCCAGGTCGCCGCAGAGCGCCACCTCGCCGCCGAGCGGCCCGTCCGCGCGCGTCATCCCGTACGGGTCGGGCGCCGAGGAGGGCTTGATCGACGGCAGCATGGCCCGGGGGATGCCGAAGAACGACAGCAGCTGGTCGTCCCAGTCGAGCGTCTCCAGGTCCATCAGCATCGTGCGGCTGGCGTTGGTCGGGTCGGTGACGTGGACGCCGCCGTCAGCGCCGCCGGTGAGGTTCCACAGGACCCAGGTGTCGATGTTGCCGAAGACGGCCTCGCCGTTCTCGGCGGCCTCGCGCACGCCGTCGACGTTCTCCAGGATCCACTGGATCTTGCCGCCGCTGAAGTAGGTGGCGGGCGGCAGCCCGGCCCGGTGCCGGATCGTCTCGCCGCGCCCGTCGCGCTCCAGCGCCGAGGCGATCCGGTCGGTCCGGGTGTCCTGCCAGACGATCGCGTTGTAGTACGGGCGCCCGGTCCGCCGGTTCCAGACCACGGTCGTCTCGCGCTGGTTGGTGACGCCCAGCGCCGCGAGATCCTGGTGACCCAGGTTGGCGCTGGTCAGCGTCGTCTGGATGACGGCGCGGGTGCGCTCCCAGATCTCGGTGGGGTTGTGCTCGACCCAGCCGGCCCGCGGCAGGATCTGCTCGTGCTCGAGCTGGTGGCGGGCGATCTCGTTGCCGCCGTGATCGAAGATCATGAATCGCGTGCTCGTCGTCCCCTGGTCGAGCGCTCCGACGAAGTCGGCCATCGGTCTCTCCTGTTGGACGGGGGTGCTGGGGATGAGTGCTGCGGGAAGGGGATCGGGTCAGGACTGGACGTCGTACTCGGGCTTGGTCTCGGGTGCCCCCTCGGGCGCCTGCTCCGGCGGGAGGTTGCGGCCGATGAGGAAGAGATAGAGGCCCGCGCCGATCACGGCGCCGATGAGCGGGCCGATGATGGGCACCCAGAAGTACAGATCGCCGTACTGGTCCCGCCAGGCGCCGCCGTAGCCGGTGATGTACTGCGCCACCCGCGGGCCGAAGTCGCGCGCCGGGTTGATCGCGTAGCCGGCGTCGGTCCCCCACGCCATGCCGATCGCGACGACGAGCAGGCCGATGACGACCGGGGTGAGGTTCGACAGCGGCGGCAGGTTGCGCAGGTCGGTGAGCGCCATCACGACGAACAGCAGGATCGCGGTGCCGATGATCTGGTCGCGGAAGCCGCCCCACATGCTGACCGGGAGCGTTCCATTGCCCGGAAGGGTGGTGAAGACGCCCTGGGTCTTGATCGTGTGACCGGGGTCGGCCTTGGCCAGCACCTCGGTGTAGTTCCACCGCACGATCAGCGCGGCGACGAAGGCCCCGGCGACCTGGGCGCCCCAGTACGGGAGCACCTTGCGCCAGGCGAACCGGTTGAACACCGCCAGCGCGAACGTGACGGCCGGGTTGATGTGCCCGCCGCTGATCGCGGCGGACACGTAGACCCCGAGGATCACTCCGATCCCCCAGGCCCAGGCGATGCTGTCGTGGTCACCGATCCCGCCGGCCACGACCTGCGCCACCACCCCCACCCCGAAGAGGATCAGGATCATGGTTCCGGCGAACTCGGCGGCCATCTCGCGGGCCAGTGGAGGGAAACTCAGTCGTTCCGCCATGTCTCCTCCTCGGACGAACGGGCGGGTGTGACGTGAGGCACAACTTCCGTGAAGGTAAGTAACCCGGACGAACCGGTCAACCGGTAAAGCGCGCGAATATGACCGGCGACCGTCAGTGGCCGTGTCAGTGGCCGCGAAAGGCCTCCTCCAGCCACCAGGCCGCCCGGTCCCGCGTGACCTTCGCGTCGACGACCATCGGCCGGTCGCGCGGTCCCGCCAGCCACTCCGTCACGGGCGCGAGGCCGGCCGGGTCGCGGACGGTGACGGCGGCGCAGCCGAAGCCGCGCGCGATCGCGGCCAGGTCGGCAGGAGGGAAGGTCACCGTGTCCAGCGGATGCCCGTCCGGGCCGAAGTGGTGCACCTCCGCGCCGTACGCCTCGTCGTCGTAGATCACCACGAGCAGGCCGAGCCCGAGCCGGGCCGCGGTCTCCAGCTCGGCGATCGCCATCAGCGCGCCGCCGTCGCCGAGGGCCGCGACCGTCAGCCGGTCCGGACGGGCGACCGCCGCGCCGATCGCGGTCGCGAGCCCGAGCCCGATGGACTGGAACGCCTGCGTGAACACCAGCCCGTCCGCGTCGGGGACGGCGAGGAACATCGCCGGGTAGCCCATGAAGTTGCCGGAGTCGACGGCGACCGTGCGCTCCGCGGGCAGCAGGTCGTCCAGGGCGATCGACAGTGTCCGCGGGTCGATGCGCGCGCCGTCCGAGTCGTCCTCGTACGGCTGGTCGCGCCAGCGACCCTCGTGCGCGAGCCGCTTGGCGACCTCGGCCGACCGGTAGCCGGCCGCAGCATGGCCCCGCGCGGCGAGTTCGGCCTCGGCGAGCCGCGCCGTCTCGGCCACGTCCCCGATGAGGCTGAGGTCGACCGGCCGGTGGGCGCCCAGCGCCTCGGCGTCGAGGTCCACCTGGACGACCCGGGCGCCCTCGCCGACCAGCGCGCCGTGCCGCAGGGTCCACATGTTGAGGGAGCAGCCCCAGCCCACGAGCAGGTCGGCGCCGCGGATCAGCTCCGCGGCGGCGGGCGTGGCGAAGCCGCCGCTCACGTCGAGGTCGTACAGGTCGCCGCCGAAGAGCCCGCGGGCGACGGCGGAGGTCGCCAGCAGGGCGCCGCACCGTTCGCCGAGGTCGCGGAGCGCGTCGCCCGCGCCCGCGAGCCGGGCGCCGCGCCCGGCGATGAACACCGGCCGCTCGGCCGTCGCGAGAGCGTCGGCCAGCCGGGCGATCGCGGCGGGCGGTGGCACCGGGAGCAGCGGCACCGGCTCCTGCCGCGGCGGCGCGGAGAATGGCCCGTGCTCGGAGATCACGACGGGGCCGGGGTGCGGGGCGGCCTGGACGTCGAGCGGCAGGCCGAGCAGGACGGTCCGGCGCTGCGCCACCGCGGTCCGGCAGGCGCGGGCGACGTCGGCCAGCGCCGTCTCCGGCGAGTGGACGCGTTCGGCGACCGCGCCCACCGCCGTCGCGAGCGCGGCCTGGTCGACGCGGAAGTTGGACCGCACGGCCGAGGCGGCCACCTCGCCCGCCAGCACCAGCAGCGGCGTGCGGCTCTTGGCCGCCTCGGTGATGCCCGTGATCGCGTTGGTCAGCCCGGGCCCCTGGTGCACCGACACCACGCCCAGCCCGCCGCTGACCCGCGCGTAGGCGTCCGCCATCGTGGCGGCGCCGCCCTCGTGCCGTGCCGCGACGAACGTGGCGCCGCCGGCGGTCAGGGCGTTGGTGACGTGGAAGTTGCCGCTGCCGACGACGCCGAAGACGGTCTCGACGCCGAGCCGGGCCAGGGCGGTCCCCACGGCCTCCGCGACGTTCATCGTTCGATCAGGGCGAGCACCCGGGCGGGGCTGCCGGACCCTCCCACGATCGGCAGCGGCGCGGCCAGCACGACCGCGCCGCGCACCGGGAGCCGGGCCAGGTTCTGCAGCTGGGTGAGGCCGTACTTGCCGGCGCCGAGGAAGTACGAGTGGCAGGGGAACGGCGGCTCGAACCCGTGGGCCGCCCCCGCGTCGGTGCCGACGGTCTCGACCCCGAGCCCGATGATCGGCGTCTCCTCGGCGAGCCAGCGCGCGCACTCGGCGGAGATCCCCGGCGAGTGCGGGCCCGTCTCGTCGGCGTTCAGGAACGCGGCGCTGTCAGCGGACCGGGCGTCCCACCCGGTGCGGTAGAACAGCCAGCCGCCGTCCGGCAGCGGGCCGTTCGCCTTCTCCCATGCGCGCACGTGGTCGATCTCCAGCACGAAGTCGGGATCGGCGGCGGCCTCCGCCGCGGCGTCCAGGACCACGGCGGGCGCCACCAGGCGGCGCGGCGCGACCTGCGAGACGTCCTCCCCCTCCCGCCCGGTGACCCAGTGGACGGGGGCGTCGAAGTGGGTGCCGACGTGCTCGCCCGTCTGAATGTCATTCCAGTACCAGGCGGGACCCCGGTCGTCGTAACGGCTGATCTCGCGCAGTGCGAACGGCACGGTGTTGGAGAAGGGCTCGGGCAGCCGCAGGATCGGTGTCGACTCCGAGAGCGGCGCGGTCAGGTCGACCACCTCCACCGATCCGTCGGTGAGGGCGTTGAGCAGTTCGGCGAGCACGGACATCGTTCCTCCCTGACACGGAGATCCGCACGGCACGGCGCGTGCACCGAACGTATCGGCATAAACGACACACAGGAAGATCCGCATATTTACCCGCACGCATCGAGCGCGCACCCTCGGGGTGTCCCCCGTGATCACCCACCCCCGCGGAGGCTCCCGTGCAGACCCGTATCCGCGCCGCCGGTGCCGCCCTGACCGCCACCCTGATCGGCACCACCCTGCTCGCCGCCCCGCGCGCGGCGGGATCGCCCACGGGCGGCAGGTCGTCCCGCGTTCCTGGGTCGAGGAGTCGACGCGGCCCTCGTTCGCGGTCAACCGGGGCTACGGGCTGCACTGGTGGCTCGACGACGACGGCGCGTTCAGCGCGAACGGGCTCGGCGGGCAGGTCATCCACGTCTCGCCGAAGTACGGCGTGGTCATCGTGAAGTCGACCCTCGCGACCGTCCTGGCGGAGGAGGAGGCCGAGACCGCCTTCCGCGCCGTGGCCGCCGAGGTGGCCCGGACGCGCCGGAGCAGGCCCGCCCTCCCCTGACCTGTGCCGCTCAAGCCGTGTTGTACTGAGCAGCGTGACGCGAGCAGAGGCGAAGATCACCACGGGACGGATCCGGGGCCGGGCCCATGACGGGATCTCCGTCTTCAAGGGCATTCCCTACGCGGCGGAACCGTTCGGCCGGAACCGGCTGGCGGCGCCGGTTCCGGCCGCTCCGTGGGACGGCACGCGCAAGGCCGTCAAGTTCGGCCCGCGCGCGCCGCAGGCGAGCCTGGTGCCCGGGTTCCCCGGGTGGACTCCCGCCGAGGGGCCGGGCTGCCTGACGGTGAACGTCTGGACGCCCGACCTCGGCGGCTCCGGGCTGCCGGTCATGGTCTGGGTGCACGGCGGCGCCTACATCATCGGCAGCTCGTCCCAGCCCGAGTACGACGGCGCCAAGCTCGCGGCCGACGGCGTCGTCGTGGTGACCTTCAACTACCGCGTCGGGATGGAGGGTTTCGGCTCGGTCGAGGGCGCGCCCGCCAACCGGGGCCTGCTCGACCAGGTCGCCGCGTTGCGCTGGGTCCAGGACGACATCGCCGCGTTCGGCGGCGACCCCGGGCAGGTCACGGTCTTCGGCGAGTCGGCCGGGGCGGGGTCGATCGCCGCCCTGCTGGCGATGCCGGCGGCGCGCGGGCTGTTCCGCAGGGCGATCGCGCAGAGCGTGCCCGGCACGTTCTTCGCGCCGGAGTTCGCGCGCCGGCTCAGCACCGCGATCACGGCGGAGGCCGGGCGCACCCCCGTCCTCGCGGATCTCGCGGAGGTCTCCCCCGAGGTGCTCGTCAAGGCGGCGGAGACGATGACGGCCAAGCTCCAGGGCGACCATCCGACGTGGGGGCCGATCGCCAGCACGCCCACGCCCTACTCCCCCGTCGTGGACGGCGAGGTGCTGCCCACGACGCCGTGGCGGGCCCTCGCGGACGGCGCCGGGCGCGGCCTGGAGCTCGTCGTGGGCTACAACCGGGACGAGTTCCGGCTGTTCCTGGCGCTCGCGGGACGGTTCGGCACCCTCGGGGAGGACGACGTCGCCGCGATCATGGAGCATCTCGTGCCGCCGGACGGCGCCGCCGCCTACCGGGCCGCGCACGGCGGCACCTCGCCCGAGGACCTCTACAGCCTGGTGCTGTCGGACTGGCTCTTCCGGATGCCGAGCGCGCACCTCGCCGACGCCCACGCCGCGGCGGGCGGAACGACCTTCGCCTACGAGCTGGCCTGGCCCTCCCCTGCCCTGAACGGGATGTTGCGCGCCTGCCACGCCCTCGACGTCCCCCTCACGTTCGGCAATCTCGACAAGGGCGTCGCGGCACTCGTCCTCGGCAAGCCGATCCCGGCGGAGGCGGCCGAGCTCTCCGCGCAGTTCCGGGCCGCGTGGACCGCGTTCGCCACGACCGGCGACCCGGGATGGCCCGCCTACACGCCGGCCGCCGCCGTGACCCACGTCTTCGACAGCTTCACCAAGGACGTGCGCGACCCGCAGGCCCTCTCCCGCCGGATCTGGGCCTCCCACCGCTTCGACCCGCTGGAGTAGCGGTGTCCCGTGGTTCCGTCACCTCGCGCGTGCTCAGCATCCTGGAGGCGTTCTCGCCGGAGCGCCCCGCGCTGACCCTGTCCGCCATCAGCCACTCCACGGGCCTGCCCGCCCCGACCGTGCACCGGCTGCTCGGCGAGCTGACCCAGTGGGGCGCCGTGGAACGGGACGAGACCGGCGTGTACCGCATCGGGCTGCGCCTGTGGGAGGTCGGGGCGCTGGCCCCGCGCGGGCTCGGCCTGCGCGAGGCGGCGATGCCGTTCCTGGAGGACCTGTACGAGGCGACGCACCAGAACGTCCAGCTGGCCGTGCTGGACGGGATGGAGGTCGTCTACGTCGAGAGGATCGCGGGCCGCAACGCGGTCCACGTCTTCACCCGCGTGGGCGGGCGATGGCCCGCCCACGCGACCGGGGTCGGCCTGGCCCTGCTCGCCCACGCGGAGACCGAGGTGCAGGAGCGCGCGATCGGCGGCCCGCTGCACCGGTACACCGCCAACACCATCGTGTCCGGCGCCGAGCTGCGCCGGGCGCTGGCCGAGGTGCGCCGCACGGGCGTCGCGATCAGCGACGGGCAGGTGGAGACGATCGCGCTCTCGGTCGCCGCGCCCGTGTTCGGCCCCGCCGACACGGCCCTGGCGGCGGTCTCGGTCGTCGTCCCCTCCGACGGCTACGACTGGCGGGTCCTGGTGCCCGCGGTCCGCGCCGCCGCCCGTGGCATCTCGCGGTCGCTGGGCTCGCCGAAGGCTGCCCGGACACCGAGTTCCGCCGTGCGCGGCAGCACCGAAATGTGAACGCGGCCACACAAGCCTTTCCATCAGATGGAACTCGCGTGGCGAGGCGCGCGCGGGCCGGGTGAAGGTCGGCGCATGGGATTTCCAACCGACCAGTGGTACGTCGCCGCCTATGGCGAGGAAGTCGGCAAGGGCCTGCTGGCCCGCACCATCTGCGGTGAGCCGATCGTCTTCTACCGGACCGGCGCCGGGGTCCCGGTGGCCCTGGCGGACCGCTGTGTCCACCGCCGCTTCCCCCTGTCGGAGAGCATCCGCGACGGCGACCTGATCGTCTGCGGCTATCACGGCTTCACCTACGCCCCCGACGGCGCGTGCGTCGCCGTCCCGGGCCAGACCCGCATCCCGCGCACCGCGCGGGTGCCCGCCTACCCCGTCGTCGAGCAGGACTCGCTGGTCTGGGTGTGGATCGGCGATCCCGGCCGGGCCGATCCCGCGGCCGTCCCGCGCGCGCCGTGGCTGGCGATGGACGGCTGGGTCACGGTGCGCGGGATGGAGCCGCTCGACGCGCGGTACGAGCTGCTCATCGACAACCTGCTCGACCTCTCCCACGAGACGTACCTGCACGCCGGCTACATCGGGACGCCCGAGGTGGCGCAGACGCCCATCACCACGGAGGTCGACGACGAGGCGGGGGTGGTCTACGTCAGCCGCCGGATGAAGGACGTGGAGTGCCCCTCGTTCTACGCGGACTCGACCGGGATCAAGGGACGCATCGACCGGTGGCAGGACATCGAGTACCACCCGCCGTGCCTCTACCTGCTGCACAGCCGCATCGCGCCCACCGGGGTGGAGCCCGGGCCCGACGCCGACGACCCGGCCGCCTGCCACGCCGAGATCGTGTACGCGATCACGCCGGAGACCGATACCAGCACGCACGACTTCTGGATGGTCGCCCGCGACTTCGCCCTGGACGACGAGTCGGTGTCCGCGTTCCTCGCCGAGAGCAACCGCACCGTCGTCCTCCAGGACGTCACCGCCCTGAACACCCTGGAGAAGGTCATCGCCACCGAGCCCGAGGGGTTCCAGGAGCTCAGCATCAACATCGACACCGGCGGGCTGGCCGCCCGCAGGCTGCTGCGCCGGCTGACGGGCGCATGAGCCGCCCCGCGACCGCCCCCGGCCGGCTGCGGGTGATCTGGGAACCCGGCTCCGACGTGCTGGTCGGCGTCTGCCACTGCGGGGCAGAACACCGGTCGGAGGATCCGGCGAGCATCTGGCGGTGGCTGCTCTCCCACCCCGACCACGGATCGGACACGCGGTGAGCCCGGAGCCGGAGACCATGGTCGTCGTGGCCCGCAAGGAGGCCCTCGCCGACGGGGTGGCGGGCCTGACGCTCCGGGCCGCGGACGGTGGCGCGCTGCCCTCGTGGGAGCCCGGCGCGCACGTCGAGCTGGTGCTCCGCGACGGCCTGGTCAGGCAGTACTCCCTGTGCGGTGATCCGGCCGACCGGTACGCCTGGCGGGTGGCGGTGCTGTGGGAGGAGGGCGGCCGGGGCGGATCGGCCCACGTCCACGACCGGCTCGCCGAGGGCGACCGGCTGACCGTGCGCGGGCCGCGCAACCACTTCGAGTTCGGCCCGTCGCGTGCCCGCTGCCTGTTCATCGCGGGCGGGATCGGCGTGACGCCGATCCTGCCCATGGTCGCGGCGGCGGAGGCGGCGGGCGCCGACTGGCGGCTCGTCTACGGCGGCCGGCGACGCTCCTCGATGGCGTTCCTGGCCGAGCTGGAGCGGCACGGCGACAGGGTCGAGACGTGCCCGCAGGACGAGACCGGTCTCCTCGACCTCGACGGCCTGCTCGGCGAGCCGCGCGAGGACACCCTGATCTACTGCTGCGGCCCCGAGGCGCTGCTGGCCGAGGTGGAACGGCGGTGCGCCGCCTGGCCGTCCGGCTCTCTCAGGGTCGAACGGTTCGCGCCGAAGCCCGAAGCCGAAGCCGCGTCACGGGAGGCCTTCGAGGTCGAGCTCACCCTCAGCGGCCTCACCCTTCAGGTCCCCCCTGACCGCTCCATCCTGGAGACCGTCGAATCGGCCGGTGTCACCGTGCTGTCCTCCTGCCAGGAGGGCACCTGCGGCACCTGCGAGACGGCCGTGCTCGACGGCGTTCCGGACCACCGCGACTCGGTGCTCACCGAGGCGGAACGGCGCGCGGGCGACCTGATGATGATCTGCGTGTCGCGGTCGCTCGGCCCCCGGCTGACGCTCGAATTGTGAGGGCCCGGAGTGATGTTGTGCAGACTATTGACGGCTGCAACGTTCGCGCCTATCTTCGCACTACCTCCCGGCGCGAGCGGGGAGGCCGCGCGACGACGCGCCATCCCAGGAGGTCTCCTGTGCGCAGACTCGTCCCCCACCTCACCCCCCTCGCCTGCACGGCCGCGCTCGTCCTCGCGCTGCCGGCGTGCGGCTCCGGCGACGACGGCGACGGCGGCTCGGCGATCAAGATCGGCTTCATCGAGTCGCTCAGCGGCAACTACGCCCCGCTCGGCGGCGAGGCCAAGAAGACGGTCGACCTGGCGGTCGAGCAGATCAACGGCGCCGGCGGCATCAAGGGCCGCAAGCTCGAGGTCACCACCCTCGACGACCGGACCGCCCCCGACCAGGGCGTGCTCCACTTCAACAAGCTGAAGTCCCAGAAGGTGGCCGCCGTCATCGGATCCACGTTCTCCAACGTCGGGCTGGCGGTCGAGCCGCTCGCCGAGCGCGAGAAGATCCCCTACATCTCGCTCGCCCCGGCCGACGAGCAGGTGAACCCGGTGCGCAAGTACACCTTCGTGGTGCCGGCGATCTCGTCGCGGTACGCCGAGGCCATGCTGCAGTACTTCAAGGCCCACCAGATCTCCAAGGTGGGCGTGGCCTACGACACCAAGAGCGCCTACTCCAAGGCGGGCTTCGCCGGGATGCAGCGGCTGGCGGGCCAGTACGGCGTGCAGATCGTCAAGGCCGAGCCGTACGAGACGACCGCCAGCGACTTCAGCCCGGTGTTCACCCACGTCCGCGGCTCGGGCGCGCAGGCTCTGGTCGCCTGGGCGAGCGGCGCGCCGGGCGTGACGCTCGCCAAGCAGTACGCCGGCGCCAACCTGGGCGTCCCCCTCTTCATGACCGGCTCGCAGGCCAGCAAGCTGTGGCTGGAGCCGGTCGGCGACGCGAGCGAGGGCGTGTACGTGCAGAGCGCCATCGGCGTCGTCGAGGACGCCCTGCCGGCCGGCAAGCTCAAGCAGGCGATCGGGGAGATGTCGGGGCCGTTCCGGGCGAAGTACGGCTACGCCCCGCCCCAGTTCGCCATGGACGGCTACACGGGCGTCAAGCTGCTGGCGGCCGCCATCGAGAAGGGCGGCACCGACCGCGACAAGATCCGTGACGCGCTGGAGAGCCTGACCCTCGTCACGCCCTGCGGCAAGTACACCTATTCGGCGACGGACCACTCGGGCCTGCGCGCCACCGACATCTCCATGAACCAGGTCAAGAGCGGCAAGCTCGTCCCGACGCCCTGGTCCCGCGCGCAGCTCGCCAAGACCGCCGCGGACGCGGGATGAGCCCCATGCTCACCGTCGACGCGGTCGCCCGTTCCTTCGGCGGCGTCTACGCGGTGCGCGACGTCGGGCTCACCGTCGACGAGGGCGAGACGCGGGGGATCATCGGCCCCAACGGAGCGGGCAAGTCCACGCTCTTCAACCTGATCAGCGGCCATCTCGCCGCCGACCGCGGCACGATCCGCTACCGCCCGAACGGGGAGGAGCGGCGCATCGACCGGCTCAGCGCGCACGCGCGGGCCCGGCTCGGCATCGCGATCGTCTTCCAGGCCGCCCGGCTGTTCCACGGGATGACGGCACTGGAGAACGTCATGGTCGGCGCGCACGCCCGCACCCGGCACGGCTTCCTGGCGGCGGCGCTCCGGCTGCCCCGGCACCGGCGCGAGGAGGCCGCGATCAGGGCCGACGCCCTGGCGGCGCTCGACCGGGTCGGCCTGCGGGACTGGGCGGGCCGCCCGGCCGACGCGCTGCCCCTCGGGCAGCAGCGCTCGCTTCAGCTGGCCCGCGCGCTGTGCGCCCGGCCGCACCTGCTGCTGCTGGACGAGCCGGCCTCCGGGTTGCGCGCCACCGAGCGGGAGGCGCTCGCCCAGCTGATCGAGAGCCTGCGCGAAGACGGGCTGACGATGATGCTCATCGAGCACGACGTCACGTTCGTCTCCCGCCTCGCCGACCGCGTCAGCGTGCTCGACCTCGGCGCCCTCATCGCCGAGGGGACCCCGGCGCAGGTCCGCGCCGACGAGCGGGTGGTCGCCGCCTACCTGGGGCGGGAGACGACCGGCGCCACCGGACGGGAGGCCGCCGGATGAACGGCCGGGTGCTGGAGGTGAAGGGCCTCGTCGTGCGGTACGGCAACGCCACCGCCCTCGACCGCGTCAGCCTGAACGTCGCGGCGGGCGAGATGGTCGCCCTCGTCGGGCCCAACGGCGCGGGCAAGACCTCCCTCGTCAACGCGATCATGGGGCTGGTCCGCCCGGCGGCGGGCACCGTGCGCCTGGCCAGGGGCGCGGCGCTCGTCCCCGAGGGCCGGCAGATGTTCCCCGAGCTGAGCGTCGAGGACAACCTGGCGCTGGGGGCCTGGCGGCGGCGCCGCGCGGGCGCCTCGGCGCGCGACACGTCCCGCGTCTACGAGGTCCTTCCGGAGCTGGCGCGCCTGCGCCGCCAGAAAGCGGGCTCGCTGTCGGGCGGCCAGCAGCAGATGGTCGCGTTCGGCCGGGCGCTGATGGGCGATCCGGCCGTGCTCATCGTGGACGAGCTGTCGCTCGGCCTGGCCCCGCTGGTGACCACGACGCTCGCCGGGCACCTGCGCCGGCTCAACGCCGAGCACGGCCTGGCGGTCGTCCTCATCGAGCAGAACGCCCGGCTGGCGTTCGACCTCTGCACCCGCGCCTACGTGCTGGAGGCCGGGCGGATCCGGGCCGAGGGCCCCTGCGCCGAGCTGGCGCGGAGCAGTGACGTCGTCGCGGCCTACCTGGGGGCGACTCCGTGAGCGACCTCCTGCAGTACCTGGTCTCGGGGCTGGCGGTGGGCTGCGGTTTCGCGCTGCTCGCCAGCGGCCTGGTGACGGTCCACCGGGTCACCGGCACCGTGAACTTCGCCCAGGGCATGTTCGCCGTCGTCGCGGGGCTCACCGCCGGCTCGCTGCTGTCTGCCGGCCTGCCGCACGGCGTGGCCGAGGTGGCGGCGGTGGCCGTGGCCGGCGCCGTCGGGCTGCTCACCGGCCTGATCGCCATCGGAAAACCCGGCACCGGCCCGCAGGCCGCGCTGATCGTCACGCTCGGGCTGGGCTTCGTCGCGTACGCCGTCGAGATCATGGTGTGGGGCGACGGGCCGCGCTCGCACCCGGGCCTCGGCGGCACGGTCCGGATCGCCGGCGCGTACGTCCAGAAGCAGCATCTGCTCGTCATCGCCGCGACCGCCGTGGTCTTCACCGCGCTCGGCCTGTTCTTCGCCAGGACGTACCTCGGCAAGGCGCTGAGCGCCGCCGCGTCCAACCCCTACGCGGCGCGCGCGGTCGGCATGAACGTCACCCGCATGGGACTGGCGGCCTTCGTGCTCGGCGGCGTGCTCGGCGGCACGGCGGGGGTCCTGCTGACGCCGATGCTGCCCATCTCGTTCAACAGCGACGTCCTGCTGATCACCAACGGGTTCGCGGCGGCGATCCTGGGCGGCCTGAACAGGCCCGGGCCGGCCCTGGCCGGCGCGCTCATGCTGGGCGTCGCCGAGGCGCTGGTAGCCGGCTACTTTGACGCCTCCTACCAGACCGTGGTGGCCCTCGCGCTGATGCTGACGATCATGATCTGGCAGGCCTCGCGCAGGTCCGCGCTCCAAGAGGAGGCCGCCCGGTGACGGTGACCCGCTCCCCCCGTGCCCTGGCCACGGTGCTCGTCGCGGGCGTGGCGGCCGCCATGCCGTTGCTGCTCCCCGAATCGCAGGTGTCGGTGTACGTGCTGCTCCTGCTGGCGGCCATCGTCGTCACCGGCCTGTCCCTGCTCATGGGGTACGGCGGGCAGGTCTCGCTCGGCCAGGCGTCGTTCTACATGATCGGCGGTTACAGCGCGGCGCTGCTGTCCGTTCACGGTCAACCCACCTGGCTCGCGCTGCTCGCCGCCCCGGTGATCGCGGCGGCGGCCGCGGCGCTGATCGGCGTCCCGCTGCTGCGGCTGCGCGGTCACCATCTGGCGTTCGCCACCCTCGCCGTCCAGCTGATCCTGCTGAGCCTGGCCGGACGGCAGGAGTGGGCGGGCGGCGACATCGGGCTGCAGGGCGTGCCGCGCCTCGAGGTCGCCGGCTACGAGTTCGCCGACGACGTCTCGTACGCCTACCTGGCGCTGGGCGCGCTCGGCGTGGTGGCGCTGATCGCGAGGAACGTCGTGCACTCCCGGCCCGGACGCGGCCTGCGGGCGCTGGCCACCAGCGAGGTGGCGGCCGAGTCGTCGGGCGTGCCGGTGGCGGGGTACAAGCTGGCGGTGTTCAGCCTGTCGGCCGGTTTCGCGGGGCTCGCGGGCGGTGTCTACGCCTTCTTCATCGGCTACGTGGCGCCTGGATCGTTCCCCGTGCTGCTCTCCTTCGAGTACGTCGTCATGGTCGTGATCGGCGGCGCCGGCACGGTCTGGGGCGCCCTTCTCGGCGCCACGGTCATCACCCTGCTGCTCCAGTTGCTCAACGACATCGGCACCATGGAGGGCATGCCCGCCTCGGCGCCCTCGGTGCTGTCGTACGCCGTCTACGGGCTCCTGCTCGTCCTCGCCATGCTCTTCATGCCGCAGGGCCTGGCCCGCGGCATCCCCCTCAAGGTCCGGTTCCGTGGCCGCGATCGGACGGGGGCCGACGCGAGTTGACTCCGGCGTATAGCTTAGGCTTACCTAAGTAGGTCTATGACCCGGAGGTTCGGATGGCGACGGAGCCAGGACGGAAGACGCCGAAGGTCAACACGGGCCGGGTGCTGCGCAAGGAACAACTCACCCCGCACATGATCCGGGTGGTGATCGGCGGCGACGCGCTCGCCGGGTTCGCCGCGGGCGAGTTCACCGATCACTATGTGAAGCTGCTCTTCGCGCCTCCGGGCGCCGACTATCCGGAGCCTTTCGACATCCAGGCGATCCGCGCCGAGCTGCCCCGCGAGCAGTGGCCGGTCACCCGCACTTACACCGTGCGCGCGTGGGACCCCGAGGCGGTCGAGCTGACCCTGGACTTCGTCTACCACGGCGACGAGGGGCTGGCCGGTCCGTGGGCGGCGAACGCCGAGCCCGGTGATGAGATCAGGTTCCTCGGCCCGGGCGGCGGCTACGCGCCCAGCCGCGACGCCGGCTGGCATCTCCTGGTGGGTGACGAGAGCGCCCTGCCCGCCATCGGCGCCTCCCTTGAAAGCCTCCCCGAGGGCGCCGTCGCCCGGGTCTTCATCGAGGTGGAGGGGCCCGAGGAGGAGCAGAAGCTCGACGCCCCCGCGAGCGCCGAGATCGTCTGGCTCCACCGCGACGGCGGGCGGGTCGGCGACGCGCTCGTCCGGGCGGTGCGCGAGCTTGGCTTCCCCGAGGGCGGCGTGCACGCGTTCGTCCACGGGGAGGCGGGCTTCGTCAAGGAGCTTCGCAGGTATCTGCGGGTCGACCGGCGCATCCCGCTCGACCAGCTCTCGATCTCCGGCTACTGGCGGCTTGGACGTGATGACGAGGCCTGGCGTTCGTCGAAGGCCGAATGGAACCGTCAGATCGAGGAAGAAGAGGCCAAGGCGCTCGGCTAGGCGGTCGCCTCGGCGTCGTCGGGCTCGGCGAAGCCCGGCACCCAGCGCTCCGCCTCGGCGCGGAAGGGCCCCTCGGCCTCCAGCTGGCACAGCACGCCGCCGCACCCGGCCAGGGCGCGGCTGACGGCCAGGTACTGCGGCGGGAGCTTGACCTGGCGGGCGATGCTGCCCGGACGCATGTCGGTGGCCAGGCCCAGCCCGCGGGTGGTCTCCTGGCGCATCCATTCGCGGCTGAACCGGAACCGCTCCGCCATGAACGGCGCGGCCTGCGGCGTGACGATCCGCGCGACCAGCTCGGGATCGACCCGGGCGTCCGGCGCGAGGAAGCCCTCCTCGCGGGCGGCCGCCACCATCTCCTCGCCACTGCCCAGCGTGCTGATGCGCAGCAGCCGTCCGATCGTCCAGTGCAGCTCGGGGGTGACCCGGGCGGCGCCGCCGAAGTCCATGACGCCCAGCCGGCCGTCGTCCATCAGGCGGAAGTTGCCCGGATGCGGGTCGATGTGGATGAGGCCGCAACGCGCCGGCCCCGCGTGCATGAACCGGAAGAGCAGAAGGCCGGCGCGGTCACGCCGCTCCCGCGTCCCGCCGGAGATCACCTGGGACAGCGGCGTTCCGTCGATCCACTCGGTGACCAGGACGTTGCCCGACTGGGCGACGACCGCCGGGATCAGGTAGTCGGGGTCGCCGGCGAAGGCCTCATGGAAGGCGGCCTGGGCGCGGGCCTCGTCGACGTAGTCGAGCTCCTTCTCCAGGCGCCGCTTGAGGTCGGCGACGACCGGCTTGACCTCGATCCCCGGGAACAGCGGGGTGATGAGCCTGCTCAGCCTGGCGATCTGGTTGAAGTCGCTCATGAGCGCCTTGCCGGCGCCCGGGTACTGCACCTTGACGGCGACGGCGCGGCCGTCATGCCAGACCGCCTTGTGCACCTGGCCGATCGAGGCCGCGGCGGCGGGCCGGTCGCCGAACTCGGCGAACAGGTCGCGCCAGTCCGCGCCGAGCCCCTCGGCCATCACCTTGTGCGCCGTCCCGGCGGGCATCGGCGGCGCCGCCTCCTGAAGCTTGGTCAGGCTCGCGCGGAAGGGCCCGGCGATCTCCTCGGGCAGCCCGGCCTCGAAGATCGACAAGAGCTGGCCGACCTTCATCGCGCCGCCCTTGAGCTCCCCCAGGACCTTGAACAGCTGCTCGGCGGTGCGCTGCTGGACCTCCAGGGCCACCGCCTCGGCGGGGCGGCCGATCGTCCGCTTGCCCAGGCCGACCGCGGTGCGCCCGGCGAAGCCCAGGGGCAGGCTCGCCAGCTTGGCGGTGCGGGTCACGGCGCGGCGGGGGATGTCGCTCGTCACGAAGTGTTCATTCCCATCTTGTGCCGCTTTGGTCACCTATGCCGGTTGTGGCCGCTGAACAGGATCGCAGCAGCAGCTCGATCACGTCGAGCGCCGTCTCGATCTCGGGCCGGCTGCCGCCCAGGTAGTGGGCGTACATGAACGAGTCGCAGATCCGCACGATCGCCTGCGCGAGGGTGCGGGTGGGCAGCGGCACCAGCAGCCGTCCCGCCTCGATCTGCTCCTCCAGCTCGGCGGTCAGCAGCGCGATGGCGCGCTCCTCGATGGGCCCCTGCATGGTGGCCAGGCGCACGAACAGCCGCGGCTCGCGCTCGGTGAAC
Source organism: Spirillospora sp. NPDC048911 (assembly GCF_043198015.1). NCBI lineage: Bacteria > Bacillati > Actinomycetota > Actinomycetes > Streptosporangiales > Thermomonosporaceae > Spirillospora > Spirillospora sp. NPDC048911. The sequence goes on from NZ_JBICUD010000004.1 coordinate 788,074, forward strand.
GCCTTCAGCGGCACGGCGCCGACGACCGCGCGCATGAACCGGTCGAGGACGGTGAGCATGCGGTCCGGGCCGCTGCCCTGGACGCCGTTCACCGCGGTGCGGTAGGTCAGCTCGGTCATCTCGGCGAGGACCGTGCCGAGGAGCTGCTCGCGGCTGCCCACCCACCGGTAGAGCGTGGCGCGGCCGACCCCGAGCTCCGCGGCGAGCGCCGACATGTCGATCGGCTCACCCTTGAGATAGTGCGCGGACGCGGCGGCGATCGCGTCGGCGGGCCCGAGCGCAGTCACCCGTTCAGCATCGCACAGCCCTTACCGCCTCGGACCGGTGAGTGGAAACGCTTACCGGTCCGGGCGGCCTGAGCACCAGCAGCACCACGGCGAGCAGCGCGCCCACGACGATGCCGTCCAGCCAGTAGTGGTTGGCGGTGGCGACCACCACCGCGACCGTGACGGCGGGGTGGGCGATCCACAGCCATCGCCACCGGCCCCGGGTGCTCACGATGAGGCCGGTCGCGACGATGAGGGCCCAGCCGATGTGCAGGGACGGCATCGCCGCGTACTGGTTGGCGACGGTGTCGGTCTGCGGCGCCCCGTACACCGCGGGCCCGAAGAGCGCCCCGGTGTCGATCAGGCCGGTGCCGGTGAGCATGCGCGGCGGCGCGAGCGGCACGAGCAGGTGGAGGGCGAGGCCGGCCGCCGTCAGCGCGACGAGCACCCAGCGGATCCAGCGGTAGTGCGCGGGCCGCCGCAGGTAGATCCAGAGGAGGAACGCCGCGGTGGCCGGGAAGTGCACGTAGGCGTAGTAGGAGTTGGCGGCGTGCACGAGCAGGTCGTTGTGCAGGAGCGCGTGCTGCACGCCGAGCTCGCTGGGAAGCCGCAGATCGCGTTCCAGGGCCCAGACGTCGTGCGCGTTGCCGAACGCCTCCGTCACCCTTCCCGTCGCCAGCAGGCGGCCGAGCTTGTACGCCCCGAACAGCACGGCGATGAGCAGCAGCTCCCGGAGGGGCTTGGGCCGGGCGGCGTCCGGCCGCGCCATCGGCGGCCCGGCCTTCCGGGGAGTCTGGAGGAGGTTCATCGCGGTCCTTCGGGGGTGGGCGATCCGCGACCGGGTCCGGCCGCCGCCCGGCTTGCGGGACGGCGGCCGGGCTTCGATCAGGTACGGGCGATCTCCAGCTCGCGGTCGTTCTGGACGGCGTGCTCCTGGTCGGCGCCGAGGTGCTCGCGGAGCTTCTCGCCCTCGACGTCGACGTTCGGCAGGAGCCGGTCGAGCCAGCGCGGCAGCCACCAGGCGGAGCGGCCGAGCAGCGCCATCACGGCGGGGACGATCGTCATGCGGATGACGAACGCGTCGAACGCCACGCCCGCCGCGAGCGCGAAGCCCATCATCTTGATCATCGACTCGCCGGAGAAGACGAAGCCGGCGAAGACGGCCATCATGATGACGGCGGCCGCGGTCACCACCCGGGCGCCGTGCCGGAAGCCGGTGACGATCGCCTCGCCGGGCTCGGCGCCGTGCACGAACTCCTCCCGCATCCGCGTGACGAGGAAGACCTGGTAGTCCATCGCGAGCCCGAACACCACGCCGATCAGGAAGATCGGCATCATGCTCATGATCGGGCCGGTCTCCGCCACGCCCAGCAGCGAGGCCAGCCAGCCCCACTGGAAGACCGCGACCACCGCGCCGAACGTCGCGGCGACCGTCAGCAGGAAGCCGAGCGTCGCCTTGAGCGGCACCAGGACGGACCGGAAGACCAGCATCAGCAGGATGAACGCCAGCCCCACGACGACCGCGAGGTAGGGCAGGAGCGCGTCGCCGAGCTTGGCCGAGATGTCGATGTTCATGGCCGTCTGGCCGGTCACCTCGACGTCGGAGCCGGTGGCCGCATGCAGGCCGGCGCTCTGGTCGCGCAGCTCGGAGACCAGGTCCTCGGTGGCCTTGGTGCTCGGCCCGCTCTTGGGCACGACGGTCAGCACCGCGGTGTCACCGGCCTGGTTCACGACCGGCGGGGTGACGGAGGCGACGTCGCCGAGCCGCTTCGCCTGCCCGGCGAACCGCTGCGCCGCGGGCTTGGCGTCACCGCCCTTCCCGGCGTCGACGACCACCATGAGCGGGCCGTTGACGCCGGGACCAAAGCCCTCCGCGATCATGTCGTACGCCTTGCGCTGGCTGGTCTCGCTGCTCTTGGCCTCGTCGCCCGGCAGGCCGAGGCGCAGGTCGAGGGCGGGCGCGGCGAGCACGCCCATCCCGACCACGGCCAGCAGCAGCACCGGCAGCGGGCGCCGGACGATGAAGCGGGCCCAGCGTTCGCCGAGCGGGGCCTTGCCGCCCGGCCGAGCGCGCCCGCCGCGCAGGCCGGGAAGCCATCCGCCGAGCACCTTGTTCCATGTGGGGGGACGACCCCCCACTGCCCCCCGGTCGGCTGCGCCGAGTATTTTGCGCCCAGCGAATCCGAGCAGTGCGGGTAGCAGGCTCAGCGCGATCAGAACGGCGACGACGACGGCGAACGCGGCGGCCAGGCCCATCTCGGTGAGCAGCGGGATGCCGACGACGCTGAGGCCGGCGAGCGCGATGACGACCGTGAGGCCCGCGAAGACGACCGCCGACCCGGCGGTGCCGACGGCGCGGCCCGCGGCCTCCTCGCCGTCGCGTCCCTCCTCCAGTTCGTGCCGGTAGCGGGAGACGATGAACAGCGCGTAGTCGATGGCGACGGCCAGGCCCAGCATGAGCGCCAGCGTGGACGTGGTGGAGCTCATCTCGATCAGGCCGGTCGCGGCGGTGATGCCCGCCATCGCGATGCCGACGCCGAGGATGGCGTTGAGCAGCGGCAGCCCGGCGGCGACCAGCGAGCCGAACGTGATGACCAGGACCACGGCGGCGACCGCCACTCCGATGACCTCGGTCGCGCTCTGCTCGGGCATGCCCTCGGTCGCGTCGCCGCCCATCTCCACCGTCAGGCCGGCGGCCTCGCCGGGCTCACCGGCGGCCTCCAGCGCCGCGCGGTCGCCCTCGTCGAGGTCGATGGACGGGACCTTGTAGGTCACCTGCGTATAGGCGATCCGGCCGTCCGGCGAGACGGACTTGGCCTGGTAGGGGTCGACGACGTTCGCGACGTCGGGCAGGGCCTTGAGCTTGCCGACGACCTGCTCCACGGCCTTCTTGCCCGCCGCGCCGGTGACCGTTCCGCCGTCCGGGGCGGCGAACACCACGCGGGCGGTCGCGCCGTCGGCGGACGCCTGCGGCATCCGCTCCTCCAGCAGGTCGATCGCCTTCTGGGACTCGGTACCCGGGATGGAGAAGTTGTTGGAGGTCGGGCCGGACAGGGTCGCGGCGCCGACACCGAAGAGGACGAGCAGCCCCACCCAGAGCGCGGCGACGAGCTTGCGCCGCCGGTAGGAGAACCGGCCGAACCGGTAGAGGAAGGTGGCCAAGAGAACAATTCCCATCATCGCGGGCGGCTTGCGGCGGCCCGGAACGGTCACGAGGGCAGCCCAAAGAGGGCATACGGGCATCGCCTATCGGCGGGCTGGCCGTCAGGCGCGGGGTGGGGTGGGGGTTCGGCTACCGAGGCGGTGGCAGGCCGGCACGCAGCTGCGCGAAGGCCTCGTCGATCAGGTCGGGGAGGTCGGCGCCGGTCATGCCGTCGGCCCACAGGTCGACGGCCGCGCGCATGGCGGTGCCCGCGGCGCCGGCCAGCAGGTGGGGATACAGGTCGCGGTCCGGGTCGGTCCCGGTGCGGGCCGCGACGATCTCGGCGATCTCGCGCTGCATCTCCCCGATGTGGCACAGCTGCTGGCCGATGAGCGCGGGGTTGGCCTTGATCACCTGGAGCAGCGCGATCGTCTCGTCCCGGGTCTCGGGCGGCAGCATGACGCCGACGATCACGGTGCGCAGGGCGTCCCAGATCGGTTCGTCCGCGGGATGGTCCCGCAGCGCGTCGATCACGGCTCGCGCGCCGTCGGTCACGGTCGCGACGATCGCCTCTTCCTTGCCGGGGAAGTAGTTGTGGAAGGTCCGGGCCGACACCCCCGCCGCGGCCGCGATCCCCTCCACCGTGACCCCGTCGACGCCGTGCTCGACGGCCAGGCGCGCCGCGGCCAGCCGCAGCGCCTCCCGGGTCGCGGCCTTCTTGCGTTCGCGCAGGCCCATCTCAACGGTCATATCACCACGGTAGGCGAAACTTGCGCGATCCGCAAAGTTTCAGATGCTGTCAGTTTGCGTGATCTGAATCATAGTGCGCCCGCCAACCTCCGGTTCCCGGCAGGGGCAGCCCCACGTAGTTCTCGGCGAGCGAGGTCGCGGCGGCCCTGGATGAGGCGACGTAGTCCAGGTGGGAACGCTGCAGGCGCCGCGCGAAGTCGTCCGCGGCCGGGTCGGTGTGCAGGAGCGTGGTCATCCAGTACGAGAAGTGCTCGGCCCTCCACACACGCCGCAGGCAGGTCGCGGAGTAGGCGTCCAGGAGCGACTCGGATCCGCCGGCGTACCGCTTGGCCAGCGCGTCGGCCAGGACGGTGACGTCGGAGACGGCGAGGTTGAGGCCCTTGGCGCCGGTGGGCGGCACGATGTGCGCGGCGTCGCCCGCCAGGAAGAGCCGGTCGTGCCGCATCGGCTCGGCGACGAAGCTGCGCATCGGCGTGATCGCCTTGTCGGTGATCGGGCCCTCGCGGAGCCGCCAGCCGTCGCCCGTGGCGAACCGTGCCGCCAACTCCGTCCAGACGCGGTCATCGGGCCACGCGGCCAGGTCCTCGTCCGGCGCCACCTGGAGGTAGAGGCGGCTGACCTCGGGAGAGCGGAGGCTGTGCAGGGCGAAGCCGCGCTCGTGGTGGGCGTAGATCAGCTCCTCGGTGGACGGCGGCACGTCGGCGAGCACGCCGAGCCAGGCGAACGGGTAGTCGCGCGAGAACGTCCGCAGGCCCGGCACCGCGGCACGGCTCACGCCGTGAAAACCGTCGCATCCGGCGACGTAGTCGCACTCCAGGGTGTGCACGGCGCCTTCGTGCCGGTAGGTCACGCTCGGCGCGGCCGGGTCGACGGCGAGCACCTCGGCCTCGAACCGCACGTCGCCCCCGTCGGCGAGGCGGCGCGCGACCAGGTCCTTGACGATCTCGGTCTGGGCGTAGATGGTCACCGTGCGGCCGGTCAGCTCGGTCAGCGCCACACGGTGGCCCGCGCCGCCGAACCGCAGCTCCAGCCCGTGGTGGACGAGCCCCTCGCGGTCGAGCCGCTCCCCCACGCCGCTGTCGCGCAGCACGTCGGTCGTTCCCTGCTCCAGCATCCCCGCGCGCTGCCGTTGCTCCACGTACGCCCGGTCACGGCTCTCCAGGACCACCGAATCGATGCCCTGGCGGTGCAGCAGTTGCGAGAGCAGCAGTCCCGCGGGACCGCCTCCCACGATCGCGACCTGGGTGCGCATAGGTGCCTCCTCATCCTTCCCTGCGATCCTGGCGCGCGTTCCCGCTGCGTCAAGGGCCGGGTTTCCGCTCACCGGAAACAGTGTCCGGGCGTTCGCCGGGTCCTCCGCGCCAGTGCGCGGCCAGGTCGCGCGACAAGGCGCGCGCGGCGGTCGTGAGAGGGGGGAGCAACCGCCTGACGTCGGCGCTGCGCGTCCGTGCCACCAGCGAGAGGGCCGCCACGACGGCGCCGTCGCCGTCGCGGACCGGAGCGGCCACGGAGGCGGCCCCGAGAGTCATCTCGTCCCGGGTGACGGCGTAGCCGTCGCGGCGGATCTGGGCCAGGCAGCCGCGCAGCTCCTGCGGATCGGTGATCGTGCGGGCCGCGTGCCTGGTCAGGCCGCCGGCGAGGACGCCGTCCAGCACCGCGTCCGGCGCGTACGCGAGGAGCACCTTGCCCACCCCGGTGGCGTGGAGGGGCAGGGTGGCGCCGACCTGCGTCACGACGGGCACGGACCGGGTCCCGCGCAGCCGCTCGACGAACAGGGCCTTGCCGTCCCGCAGGACCGCGAGCTGGACGTTGTCGTGGGTGGCCTCGTACAGGTCCTCCATGTGCGGCAGGGCCAGCTCGCGCAGGCCCGTGACCGCGGGCGCCTGGGTGCCGATGCGCCAGAGCCGGGTGCCGATCCGGTACGTGCCGTCGGGGACCCGTTCGAGGAACCCGCCCGCGACCAGCTCGCCCACCAGGCGATGGCCGGTGGCCAGGGGCAGCCCGGCGCGGCGGCAGATCTCGCTCAGGTTGAGGCGGACGTCCCCGGCCGCGAAGGCGTCCAGGATCGCCATGATCTTGGCCGCGACGCTCCTCGGGCCGGTGCTCATCCCGTGCTCGGCTCCTCCTCGTCCAGGACCCGCTGGGCCACCGCGAACGCCGCGTTGGCGGCGGGGACCCCACAATAGACGGCGGTCTGGAGCAGGACCTCCTTGACCTCGTCCCGGGTCAGGCCGTTGCGGAGCGCCGCACGGACGTGCATGGCGAGCTCCTCCAGGTGGCCCCTCGCCACCAGGGCGGTGAGGGTGACGCAGCTGCGGGCGCGGCGGTCGAGGCCGGGCCGCGTCCAGATCTCGCCCCACGCGTAGCGGGTGATCATGTCTTGGAAGTCCGCGGTGAATTCGGTCGTGCGGGCCACCGCCCCGTCCACGTGGGCGTCGCCGAGCACCGCGCGCCGCGTCCGCATGCCCTCGGCGTGCCGCTCCTCGTCGTTCATGCGGGGAGTCCCTTCCACGAACGGTCCAGGTGGGCGGTGATGGCGCGGGTGACGGGCCCGGGACGTTCGGCGTTGGCGAGGTGACCCGCCCCGTCGATCACGACCAGCCCGGCGCCGGGGATCCCGGTGGCGAGGACCTCGGCGTGGCCGGCGGGCGGGGTGGGCGCGTCCTGCGCCCCCGCGATCACCAGCGTCGGCGCGGCGACCCCGGCGAGCCGTTGCGACGCGTCGAAGCGGGCGAGCGCCTCGCAGCACTCCGCGTAGCCTTCCGCGTCGGTGGTTCGGAGCATCCCGACGTAGGGAGCGGCTCCGTCGAAGCCCGGCGTGAACCAGCGTTCGGCGGCGGTCTCGGCGAGCGGCCCGGTGCCCTCCCGGCGTACGCGCTCCGCCCGTTCGTGCCATCCCTCCGGCGGGCCGAAGCGGGGCGACGTGCAGCACAGGATCAGGCTCGCGACTCGTTCGGGCGCGCGGAGGGCCAAGGCCAGGCCGACCGCTCCGCCGAGCGAGACCCCGGCGTAGGCGACCCGATCGATCTCCAGCAGGTCGAGCAGCTCCGTGACCCCGTCCGCGAGGTCTTCGACGGTGACGGCATCGGCGGGCGGTGCCGATCCGCCGTGGCCTGGCAGGTCGTACCGCAGCACCCGCCAGCGCGCGGCGAGCTCGGGCATCTGCGGATCCCAGAGCTCCGTGCTGGTGCCGAGGGACGGGCCGAGCACCACGACCGGAGCGTCTTCCGGGCCGTCGAGGCGGTGATGCGGGATCGTCATCGCGTCCTTTCCCTGTACGCGGCGAGGGCACGGTCGACGAGCTCCGGTGCGGCCCCGGGACCGGGGTCGGCAGGTGGGCGTCGAGCGAAGCTCGTCGATTGATCGGCGGCGGGTGGGGGCTGGAGGACGGTCAGGAGATCGTCCAGGTTGTCCCGCATCCGGCCGGGAAAGACCTCCAGCCCGTCGAGCATCTCGGCCGTGGTCGCGGCGGCGCCGCCGGTCAGCCGGAGGCACTCGCGCAAGGGCTGCCACTCGGCGTGCCACTCCCCCGCCGGCCGTTCCAGCGGCGCGGCCTGAGCGGCGAGCACGACCTGGGTGTACGCGGGCACCTGCAAGGCGGCGGAGCGGATCAGGGTGGCGAGCGCGGGGTTGCGCTTGTGCGGCATCGCCGAGGAACCTCCGCGGCCGGGGGCGGCGGGCTCGGCGACCTCGTCGATCTCGCTCTGCGCGAGCAGCACCACATCGGTGGCGATCTTGCCCAGGGCGCCGGAGGTGAGGGCGAGCGCGGCCGCCAGCTCGGCCACCGGAGTGCGCCGCGTGTGCCACGGCAGGATCGGCTCGGCGAGCCCCGCCTCCCGCGCGTACGCGGCGAGCAGCTCCACGGCGCGGTCTCCGAAGGCGTTCAGCGTGCCCGCCGCCCCGCCGAGCTGGACGGGCAGCCGTACGTCCGCGAGCCGGTCACGGGATTCCAGGACGCCCGTGAGCCAGCCCGCCGCCTTGAGCCCGAAGGTCGTGGGGAGCGCCTGCCGTCCGAGGGTGCGGCCCGCCATCGGGGTGTCGCGGTGCCGTTGGGCGAGCGCGGCCAGCAGGGCCAGGACGCGGTCGAGGTCGTCGAGCAGGACCGCCCGGGTCCGGGCGGCGACGAGCATCGCGGCGGTGTCGACGATGTCCTGGCTGGTGGCACCGTGGTGGACGTGCTCGCCCGCCGGGCCCGCCAGCCGCCGGAGGCCGGCGACCAGCGGCACGACCGGGTTGCCCGCTCCCCGCGCCCGCCGGGCCAGGTCGACGAGGTCGATCTCGTCGGCCCGCGCGGCACGTTCGATGGCCGCGGCGGCGTCGGCGGGCACGACGCCCAGCCGCGCCTGGGCGCGCGCCAGCGCCACCTCGGCGTCGAGCAGGGCCCGCAGCCAGGCGCGGTCACCGGTCGCCGCCTCGGCCGCCGTCCCCGCGCGGACCGGGGACAGCAGCCCGGCGTCCGGCTGCGCCTGCTCAGAATCCAAGGAAGACCGTCTCCCGTTCGCCCTGCAGATGGATGTCGAAACGGTAGGTCCCCTCGCCCTCCCGTTCCGCGATCAGGGTGTCACGCCGGGCCGCCGGGACCTCGGCCAGGAGGGGGTCGCCCTCGTGCTCGTCCTCGGGGAAGTAGAGCCGGGTGAACACGGGCTTGAGCAGGCCCCGCGCGAAGACCAGGACGGACAGGTACGGGGCGCCCGCGCCGACCGGCCCCGGCTTGACCGTGGTGAACCCGTAGCCCCCGTCGGCGCCGGTGGGGCACCGCCCGAAGCCGGAGAAGCCGCCGGCGGCGCGCCGCAGCCCGCCCGGCCGCCGCGCGATCGCGCCGGTCTCGTCCGCCTGCCAGATCTCCAGCAGCGCGTCCGGGACGGGCGCGCCGGCGCCGTCGAGCACCCGGCCGCGCACCCGGATCGCGTCGCGCCGCGCCGCCGGGACGATCTCCGGCCCGCCGTCGTAGGGCAGCGCGTGGCTGAAGAAGGGCCCCACGGTCTGCGAGGGGGTCGCCGCGGGCGTCGATGCGCGCGTCATGACTCCTCCGTCGGGGTGTCGCCGAGCACGATGTCCCACTGGTAGCCGAGGGCCCATTCCGGCTCGGTGGTGTCCATGTCGAAGCGGGCGACCAGGAGGTCGCGGGACCGCTGGTCCGGGACCGACTGGAGGATCGGGTCGTAGGGGAACAGCGGATCGCCAGGGAAGTACATCTGGGTGACGAGGCGCTGGGTGAACGCCGTGCCGAACACCGAGAAGTGGATGTGGGCCGGCCGCCAGGCGTTGTGGTGGTTGCGCCAGGGATAGGCGCCCGGCTTGATGCTGACGAACCGGTAGCGGCCGTCCGCGTCGGTGAGGCAGCGGCCCGCGCCGACGAAGTTGGGGTCGAGCGGCGCCGGGTGCTCGTCGCGCTCGTGGGCGTACCGGCCGGCGGAGTTGGCCTGCCAGACCTCGACCAGCGCGCCGGGCACCGCGCGGCCCCGGGAGTCCAGGACCCGGCCGGTCACGATGATCCGCTCACCGAGCGGCTCACCCGGGGCCTGCCTGGTCAGGTCGGCGTCCAGGGCGTCCAGCTCGGCGTCGCCGAACACGGGCGCGGTCAGCTCGACGCTGTCCGGCCCGAGCTTGGGCATGACGAGCTCGTGGACGGGCGCGCGCAGCACGGTGCTCGTGTAGTCGGGGTGCAGGTACGGGGGGTGTGTCATGCCGGCTCCACAAGTGAGGGTTCGGTGCGGGCGCGGATCTCCTCGGCCGTCACGCCGGGCGCGGTCTCGGCCAGGACGAGGCCGTCGCCGGTCACGTCGAGCACGCCCAGGTCGGTGATGATCCGGTCGACGCAGCGGGCGCCGGTCAGCGGCAGCGAGCACTCGTCCACGATCTTGGCGGCGCCGTCCCGGGTGGTGTGCTCCATCACCACGATGACCTTCCGGGCGCCGTGGACGAGGTCCATCGCACCGCCCATCCCCTTGATCATCTTGCCCGGCACGGACCAGTTGGCGAGGTCGCCCCGCGCCGAGACCTGCATGGCGCCGAGCACGGCGATGTCGATGTGGCCGCCGCGGATCATGCCGAACGACAGCGACGAGTCGAACGCCGCGGCCCCGGGCAGCAGGGTCACGGTCTCCTTGCCCGCGTTGATGAGATCGGGGTCGACCTCGTCCTCGGCCGGATAGGGCCCGACGCCGAGCACCCCGTTCTCCGCGTGCAGCACGACCTGCCGCCCCGCGGGGATGAAGCCGGGAATCAGCGTCGGCAGCCCGATGCCGAGATTGACGTACGACCCGTCGGGCAGTTCCGCGGCGGCCCGCGCGGCGATCTCGTTCCTGGACCAGGGCATCAGGAGCGCACCGTTCTCTTCTCGATCGGTTTGTCGGCGGCCTGTTCGGGAGTCAGTGCCACGACGCGCTGGACGAAAACGCCCGGCAGGTGCACGGCGTCCGGATCCAGCTCGCCGGGCTCGACCAGTTCCTCGACCTCGGCCAGGGTGACGCGGCCGGCGGTGGCGCACAGCGGGTTGAAATTGCGGGCGGCCTTGTCGAACACGAGGTTGCCGTGCCGGTCGCCTTTCGCCGCGCGGACCAGCGCGAAGTCGGTGGTGATGGCCTCTTCGAGCACGTACGACCGGCCGCCGAACTCGCGTACCTCCTTGGCGGGCGAGGCGATCGCGACACCGCCGTCCGCCGCGTACCGCCAGGGCAGCCCGCCCTCCGCGACGAGCGTGCCGACGCCCGCCGGGGTGTAGAACGCGGGGATCCCGGCGCCGCCCGCCCGCAGCCGTTCCGCGAGCGTGCCCTGCGGCATCAGCTCGACCTCGATCTCGCCCGCCAGGTACTGGCGGGCGAACTCCTTGTTGTCGCCCACGTACGAGCCCATCGCGCGGGCGATGCGGCCGGCCGCGAGCAGCTGCCCGAGCCCCCGGCCGTCCAGCCCGCAGTTGTTGGACACCACCCGCAGGTTGCCGGCGCCCTGCTCGTGCAGCGCGCGGATCAGTACCGCCGGCACGCCGCAGAGGCCGAAGCCCCCCACCGCCAGCGACGCCCCATCGGCGATGTCGGCGACCGCCTCGGCCGCCGAGGCCACGACCTTGTCCATTCTCCGCCCTCCAGCCTTCACCTTCGCAGCGGTCGCGGCCGGTGGGCGACCGAGGTTTCCGCTCACCGGAAACCCGCCCCCGTGGCCCCATGGACGCTCCCTGCCGCGCGTCTCACCATGAGATGACGCAGATCTCCCCAGAGGTGAGCCCATGGGCCTGTCCGAGGCCGAGCGCGAGACGGCACCCGAGCCCGGCGACGAGGTGGACGGCGGTACGGCCGGCGGTACGGCCGGCGAGCCCGGGCGCACCCTCGTCGAGGCCGATCTGGCGACGTGCCCGCCGGAGCGGCCCTCCCTCTTCGCACACGATCTCTGCACGGTCATGCGGCAGGGCTACGATCGCGTCCTGCTGCTCCGGCTCGCCCGGCCGGTTCCCGTGCGCGGCGGACCACGGTGGACCGCGGCGCGGGCGATGGCCCTGCTGGCCCTCACCGCCTCATGGCCCTACGCGGTCAACCTCGCGGCGCGCTTCTTCGTCCCGGACGCGACGTTCCATTCGGTGCGGGGTCACCTCTACGGCGGGCTGCTCTCCCTCACCAGCGCGCTGATGCTCGCGATGGCCTGGGCGGGATGGCGGTATGGCGAACGCAGCGCGCCCGCCGTGGCGGAGATGCTGTGCGTCTCACCGGACCGGCACGACCTGCGGCGCTGGCTGGCGGGCACGCTGGGAGTCACCAGGCAGGTCGTCTGCGGGCTCGCCGGCATGACGGCCGGGACGGTCGGCGCCTACATCGACCTGAGCCGTCCGGGCGGGAACACGCCGGCCTACGTGCTGGCCTACCTGCCGGCGATGTGGACCGGTTTTCTCGGCGGGGGCGTGCTGTACTGGGTCACGATCGCCGCCCTGGCGCCGCACAGGCTACGGCGATGCCGGAACCTGCGGCTCACCTGGATGGACCCCGCCCACACTCCCGGCATCGTGCGGCTCTGCGCGTGCTTCGCGCTGATCGCGGCCGGCCTGGGTTTCGGCGTCATCACCCTCGAACTCGCGGCGGTGGCCACCACGGCCCAGAACGCGCCCCTGTCGTTGCGGCTGTTCGTCTACGGGTTCCCGATCGGGGCCGTGCTGCTCGCGCTGTACGCGGCCGTGCTGCCGTTCGTGATGCTGTCGCGGGTGGTGCGCGCCTACCAGGCGGAGGCCCTCGGCACGCTGATGACGCCGGTGGCCGCGCCACCGGAGCGGCTGCTGCTGGACAAGGGACTCAAGGAGGCGGCGGAGGCCTACCGGACGCTCCGGGCGCAGCGCACGCTGCCGGTCCGTACCTGGGCGATCCTGCAGTACGTGACCGGCATCGTCGCCTCCCTGATCATCTTCTTCATCCAGCAGGCGCTGAAGTAGCGGCCTCCTCCGCCGGGTCGGCCCCGTGCACCTGCGGCAGGCCGAACAGCGTGAACAGCGACAGGTCGAAGAAGACCCCGACGTGCGAGACGGCGCCCTCGGCGTTGATGCTGAGCACCTGCAGCTGGAACGCGCGGTGCACGCCGTCGTCGTCGCGCTTGTACATGCCGAACCCGGGCTGGCCGTTGGCGGACGTCGGCACCATGATGATGTCGCCCGGCCCGGGGCGGCACTGCGCCTTGATGAGCCTGCCGATCGCCTCGGGGCCGACGAACCACTCGGGGAACGGCGGCATCTCCCAGGCCGCGTCCTCCTTGAAGAGCTTGACCAGGCCGTCGATGTCGGCCTTCTCGAAGGCGGCGGCGTAGCGTTCGAGCAGCTCGCGCTGCTCGGGGTCGGTCGGCTCGGCCAGCGCCTCCTGCGTCGGGGCGACCTGCTCCAGCTGGGCGCGGGCCCGCTGGAGCGCGCTGTTGATAGCCGCCGTGGACGTCTCGAGCAGCTCGGCCACCTCGGCGGCCTTCCACTTGAGCACGTCGCGCAGGATGAGCACGACGCGCTGCTTGGCGGGCAGGTGCTGGAGCGCGGCGATGAACGCCAGCCGGGTGCTCTCGCGGGAGATGGCGATCGAGGCCGGGTCGGCCGCGTCCGAGCCGAACACGCCGTCGGGCGCGGGCTCCAGCCACGGAACGTCGTCGAGGGCGACGACGGGCCGCTCGGGGTCGTCGCTCGGCGCGCCGAGCCCGGAGGGCATGGGCCGCCGGCCGCGCTGGTCGATCGCGGTCAGGCAGACGTTGGTGGCGATCCGGTAGAGCCAGGTGCGCAGGGACGACCGGCCCTCGAAGCTGTCCTGCGCCTTCCACGCCCGGATGTAGGTCTCCTGGACGAGGTCCTCAGCGTCGTGGATCGAGCCGAGCATGCGGTAGCAGTGCGCCAGCAGCTCGCGCCGGTAGTTGTCGGCTTGGCTCTGGAAGTCCTGGTCGACGGTGATGTTGGCCATGATCGTGGTCCTCACGCGCGGCACGAAGGTCGATGTCGTCGATCCGACGGTATGCGACACCACTGACAGAACGTGAGCGAAACCGTATCACCTTCCTCAATACGGCTCTGACCAGGCATTTTACGAAATTCTTCGGCTGACCGATGATTTCTCGACCGCCCTCCGGTCCCTACCTTCGAACGCACTGAGGACCCCTGCTGAAGACGGAGTGGACGATGGAGACAGAGATCCGGCGAGCCGGACGGCGGGAGTGGATCGGACTGGCGGTGCTGACGCTGCCGACCCTGTTGCTCTCCCTGGACATGAGCGTGCTCTACCTCGCGCTCCCCCACTTGAGCGAGGATCTGGGGGCGAGCGCCACCCAGCAACTCTGGATCATGGACGTCTACGGCTTCATGATCGCCGGGCTCCTGGTGACGATGGGCACCCTGGGCGACCGGATCGGCCGGCGCCGGCTGCTGCTGATCGGCGCCACCGCCTTCAGCGTGGCCTCCGTCGCCGCCGCGTACTCCACCAGTCCCGAGATGCTGATCGCCACCCGGGCGGTGCTCGGCGTCGCCGGGTCCACCCTCATGCCCTCGACACTGGCGCTGATCTCCACGATGTTCACCGACGCGCGGCAGCGGGGCCGCGCGATCGCGGTCTGGATGAGCGCCTTCATGGGCGGCGTCGCGCTCGGCCCGGTGATCGGCGGCGCGCTGCTGGAGCACGTCTGGTGGGGCGGGGCGTTCCTGCTCGGCGTCCCGGTGATGGTGCTGCTGCTCGCGACCGGCCCGTTCCTGCTGCCGGAGTACCGCGCCGAGCGGCCCGGCCGGCTCGACCCGCTCAGCGTGGCGCTGTCGCTGGCCGCCATCCTGCCCGTCGTGTACGGACTCAAGGAGATCGCCAAGAGCGGCTGGGAGCCGGTGCCGGTGCTCGCGGTGGCCGCCGGTGCCGCGTTCGGCGTGCTGTTCGCCCGGCGCCAGCGGCGCCTGCCCGACCCGCTCCTGGACCTGCGCCTGTTCACCAACCGCACGTTCAGCTCGGCGCTGGTGATCTGGCTGCTGTTCGGCCTGATCCAGGGCGGCAGCTACCTGTTCTTCGCGCTGCACCTCCAGGTCGTGGCCGGGCTCTCCCCCATGGAGGCGGGGCTGTGGCTGCTGCCGTCGTCGCTGGCGATGGTGGTGGGCTCGCAGGCGGCCCCGGCGCTGGCGCAGCGGTTCCGGCCCGGCTCGCTCATCGCCGGCGGCCTGCTGCTGACGGCGCTCGGGTACGCGGTGCTGACCGGCGTCGACGCGAACGGCGGCGTGGCCGTCCTGGTGACCGGCCTGACCGTCTCCCTGCTCGGCGTCGGCGTGGCGGCGGCCCTCGGCACCGACCTGATCCTCGGCGTCGTCGCGCCCGCCAAGGCCGGCTCGGCCTCGGCGCTGTCGGAGACCAGCGCGGAGCTGGGCATCGCGCTGGGCGTGGCCACGCTGGGCAGCCTCGGCACGGCCGTCTACCGCGACCAGCTGACCGGCGCGCTGCCCGCGGGGCTGCCGGACGAGGCGGTCCGGACGGCCACCGAGGGCATCACCGGCGCCGCCGCGGCGGCCGGAACCCTGCCCGCGGGGCAGGGGGCGCAGCTCATCGCGGCCGCCCACGACGCGTTCACCACGGGCCTGACCACGCTGGCCGCGCTCAGCGCCGTCCTCTTCGTCGGGCTGGCGGCCCTGGCGTTCGTCACCCTGCGGCACGTCCGGCCGGGCTCAGAAGCCGAAGCCGCCGGGACGCCCGTTGCGGTCGGCGAGGAGCCCGGCGAGGGTGGCCACCGCGATCTCCGCGGGGGTGCGGGAGCCGATGTTGAGGCCGATGGGCCGGTGCACCCGGGCGATGTCCGCGGCGGGCACCCCGAGGCCGGTCAGGGCCGGGACGTGCGGAGCGGGGTGGCGGGGATTGCCCATCACGCCGATCCAGCGGACCTGGTGAGCGAGGGCGTCGCGTAGGACGGGCCCGAGCTCCTCGCGGTGGTGGTCGGTGACCACCACGTCGGTACCCGCGTCAAGGCTCGGTGGGATCTCGGTGACCACGTCGGCATCGAGGGCCACCGAGCCCGCGCGTTCCTTGCCGGGCTCCAGCAGGACGCAGCGGTAGCCCAGGTCGGCGGCGTAGCGCAGCAGGAACTCCGCCACCGGGGAGGCGAACACCACGACCAGGGTGCGGTCGCCGGTGTCGGGCCGGACGTCGCCATGGGCGACGGCGCACGCCGGGTCGGATTCGGCAGGCGGTTCAGCGGGCTGGGACATGCCGCCAGTGTCTCAGAGGCCCTGCCGGTGAACCCGGCGCGGGCCGGACGCGGATCGGGCCGCTCGGACCTGTGTCCTCACCGTCCCCACCGGCACCGCCGCTTACCTGCGGATCACCCCGGATCCGGCGCGGCGCGGGTCCGGTCCCGACTGACCGCCCGAAACACTTCCCTCCGGGCCCCGTTACCTGCACCCTGGATTCCACAACCCCGGCAGGCTCCCGCAGGAGGGACAGTGATCGTGAGACCGGAGGGCGGCCCGCGGGTTGTCGTGGGGGTCGACGACTCGGCGGGCGCACGCTGCGCGCTCGCCTGGGCGATCGGCGAGGCCCGCATCCGGGGGCTGCCGCTGCTGGTCGTCCACGCCGCGCCGCTGCCCGCCCACGTCGCGGCGGCCGGCCAGCTCGGCTGCGTGAGCGAGGCGCTGCAGAGCGCGGGCGAGCAGCTGATCGCCCAGCTGCTCGGCGAGGTGGCCGACGGCGCGCCGGCCGGGGTCGAGACGGCCGCGCTGTCGGTCGTCGGGGAGCCCGGCGCCACCCTGGTGCGGCTCACTCGCGGCGACGACATCCTCGTCGTGGGCCGGGGCGAGCGGCCCGCCCTGTCCCGGCTGCTGCGCCCGTCGGTGCGCCTGCACTGTGCCCGCCGCACCCGGGCCACGTTCGTCTGCGTGTCGCCGCCCGCCGTCCAGTCGGTCATCGAGCAGCTCTCGGCGGGCGAGCGGCCCCACGACCGGTTCGGGATCCGCCGGCTGAGCCAGCTGCTGTGGGGTTCCGACTCCGGCACCGGCTACGGCGCCGGCGACCGCTGAGCCCCCGGGCGTGAACGGCGGGCGTCCTTGTGCGACGGTGTGAACCATGCGCAAGTACGTGATCTTCGGCGTCCAGGGCAGCGGCAAGGGCACCCAGGCCCTGCTCATGGCCAAGGACCTCGACCTGGTGCACATCAGCGTCGGCGACATCTTCCGCTGGCACGTGCAGAACCACACCAAGCTCGGCGCCCAGGTGCGGCGCATCATGGCCGCGGGCGAGCTCGTCGGCGACGACCTCGTCGAGGGCGTCGTCCAGGACCGGCTGCAGCAGCACGACTGGAACTACGGCTTCGTCATCGACGGTTTCCCCCGCAACGCACGGCAGGCGGAGTTCTTCCTGGAGAGCTACGACATCGACTCGGTCATCCATCTCGACCTGCCCGACAGCGAGGTCCGCCGCCGCGTCCTCGCCCGGCGCCTGTGCTCGCGGTGCGGGCTGGACTACAACCTGATCTCGACGCGGCCCAAGGAGGAGGGGCGCTGCGACGTGTGCGGCGGTGAGCTCGTCGCACGCGAGGACGACACCGAGGAGGCCCTGGCCGAGCGCCTGCGCATCTACCACGAGAAGACCGACCCGGTGCTGGCGCTCTTCCGGCGCAAGGAGTTCGTGGTGAGCGTGGACGCCCGCGCTGACATCGCCACGGTCCAGCGGGACCTGCGGCAGCAGCTCAAGCTGCCCCAGCCCGCCCTCTGAGCCGTCCGTCCGGGTCAGCCGAACGCCTGCACCTCCAGCCCGTAGTAGCCGGGCAGGTCGTCCCACGGGTTGGGCTGGTCGCGGTCGGTCACATAGCAGGCTTGGGCGTTGCACCTCCGCGCCTGCAACAGCACCTCGCAGAGGGCGTGGCGCGGCGTCGCGTACACCAGATGGCAGAAGCGCCCGGCGCCGGCCTCCATCACCCACTCCGGCGCGCGCAGGCTCCGGTACGCGCTCCACGGCCCCTCGAAGGTGACGAGCAGGTCGGCGAGGGCCGCGTAGCCGGGGTCGGGGTGAACGCCGTGGTTGAACACCACGTACTCCGCCCCCTCCGCGCGGACGGCCCGGACCGTCCGCGCGTAGTGGCCCAGCTGCCGGCGCCCCGCCGCGGCCCGGTCGAGGAAGACCCGCCGGACGCCGTACCAGGCCCGGTAGCGCCGCACCTCCGCCGCCACCTCGCCCGGCGGGCGCCGCCCGTAGGCGGTGTCGACGTAGCCGGCGAGCGTGACGCCCGCCGCGCGGGCCCGGCCGGCGACGGCCGCGAAGTCGGGGGCGCGGGCCGGGCCGGGCCCGCCGTCGACGTTGACGACGGCCAGATGCGGGGACGTGTCGGCGAGTTCCGCCCACGCCTCCGCGGCGGGCGGGAAGTACGCCGGCACGACGATCAGACCGGACATTTCACCTCGTTCCAGAGATGAGGGCGCGAAAGTAAACGGCTGCCGCGTCGCCGCCGCGAGCCGAAGGAAAGTTCCCTCCAGGAGGATGCGGTGCGCCCGCCGCGCGAGTAAAGGGAATCTCGGGCCCGACCTCGCCCGGGACCGGTCCTAGGACCGGGTCACGTGCCGTGGAGTTCGTTCCACCGGAAGATCGCGTGGTCCCGGTCGTACACGCCGAGCCGCTTGTAGATCTGGTGGATGTGGTTCTTGACCGTCTTCTCGGCGATGACCAGGCGTTCGGCGATCTGGCGGTTGGACAGTCCCGCGGCGACGAGGTCCATGATCTCGGCCTCGCGCGGGGTCAGCAGCAGGGCCCGCTCTCCGGACACGGTCAGCTCTCCGTCGTGCAGCCCGCGCACGAGCGCGGTCATGACGGGCGGGGAGACGCAGGCCTCGCCCTCGGCCACGGCGCGCACGACGTCGACCAGCTCACCGGGTTCGAAGTGCCCGTAGAGCAGGCAGCCGTGCGCTCCCGCCGCCAGCACCCGGACCAGCGACCGCGGGTTCACGCCGGTCGACAGGACGATGACCCGGGTGCCGAGGTCGGCGTTGTGCAGCGCGGCGACCCGTTCGCCCAGCGGGGGCGGGCCGCCGAGGAGGACGACCCGGGGGCGGTGTTCGCGCACCTGGGCGACCAGGGCGTGGGCGTGGCCGGCCTCCTCGTCGCCGCCGACGACGACGAGGGCCGGGTGTTCGGTCAGCGACGCCCGCAGGCCGAGCCTGATCACGGGGTTGTTCTCGGCGATGAGCACCTTGACGGTCGGTGTGGCCGTTCCGCTCACGCATCGATCCTCAAGTCGCTTTACAGGGGCTCGACTGATCATAGTTGATGTTCAGTCAAGGCCCCAGGGGCGACGGGACCCGGCCGCCGCGGCGGCCGGGTCCGGGACGATCACCGGTTCAGGCCGGGGGCAGGTCCAGCAGCGCGGCCAGCGCCGCGCGGTGCCGGTCGGGCGTGCCGAACGCGAGCGAGATGCTCTTCGCACGCTTCATGTACAGGTGCGCGGGGTGCTCCCAGGTGAACCCGATGCCGCCGTGCATCTGGACGCACTCCTCCGCCGCCTTGACGGCGATGGCCGAGCAGTGCGCCTGGGCGACGGCCACCGCGATCTCGGTGTCGGGGTCGCCGGCCGCGACGCAGTCCGCGGCGTAGCGGGCGACAGCGCGGGCCTGGGTGATGGACGTCCACAGGTCGGCGAGCCGGTGCTTCAGCCCCTGGTACGAGCCGACGGGCCGGCCGAACTGGAAGCGCGTCTTCAGGTAGTCGACCGTGGTCTCCAGGCACCGTTCGGCGAGGCCCAGCTGCTCGGACGCGAGGAGCGCGGCGCCCGTGAGCAGCGCCGTGCGCACGGCACGCGCGGCCACCTCGCCGTCCGCGACGCGCCGGGCCGGGACGTCGGCCAGCGCGATGTCGCACAGCCTGCGGGTCATGTCCAGCGAGGTCACGGCCGTCCGGCGGACGTCGGCCGCGTCCACCGCGTACAGGCCGTCCTGCGCGGGGACCAGCAGGACGTCGGCGGCGAGACCGTCGGCGACGCTGGTGATGGCGCCGGTCAGCGTGCCGCCGGCGGCCCGCGCGCCGTCGCGCATCGCCACGCCCGGGGCCGTGGTGAACGGCACGGCGAGGACGGCGATCTTCTCCCCGGCGGCCAGCTCGGCGAGCAGGTCGCCCTCGCCCGCCGCCATGAGGGCGGCCGTGGCGAGGACGGCGCTGCCGAGGAACGGCACGGGCGCGACGGCCCGGCCGAGTTCCTCCATCGTCACCGCGGTCTCGCGCCAGGTCGCGCCCGCGCCGCCCTGCTCCTCGGGGACCGGCAGCCCGGCGCAGCCGAACTCCGCGGCCACCGCGCGCCAGAGTTTGGCGTCGTACGGCTCGTCCCGTTCGGTCCCGGCGAGCACGTCCGCCCAGGCGCACTTGTCGTCGAGGAGCGCGCGCAGGCCCGAGCGCAGGTCGTTCTCGATCTCGCTGTACAGCAGGTCGCTCACTTGGGGAGGTCCTTCCACGCCACGTCCTTGTCGACCCGGATCTCGCCCGGCAGGCCGAGCACGCGCTCGGCGATGATGTTGCGCAGGATCTCCGAGGTGCCGCCCTCGATGGAGTTGCCCTTGGCGCGCAGGTAGCGGTAGCCGGGCGAGCGCCGGGTGAAGTCCACCTCGTTCGGGCGGCGCATCGTCCAGTCGTCGTAGCGCAGCCCGTCCTCGCCGAGCAGTTCGAGCTCCAGGCCCGAGACCTCCTGGTTGAGCTTGGCGAACGCGAGCTTGGCCGCCGAGCCCTCAGGGCCGGGCTGGCCGGCGGTGAGCTGCTGGCGGAGCCGCTCGCCGGTGAGGCGCGCGGCCTCGGTCTCGACCCACGCGCGCAGCAGCGCGTCGTGCAGCCCGGCCGTGCGCAGCTCGGGCCGGTCCCGCCACGCCTTGGCGACCACGCCGATCATGCCGCTCTCGCGCGGTGTCGCGGCGCCGCCGATGGCGACCCGCTCGTTCATCAGCGTGGTGGTGGAGACCTGCCAGCCCTGGCCGACCTCGCCGAGCCGGTGCGCGTCGGGGATCACGACGTCGGTGAGGAAGACCTCGTTGAACTCGGCCTCGCCGGTGATCTGCCGCAGCGGCCGCACCTCGACGCCGGGCGCGGTCATGTCGCAGACGAAGTAGGTCATGCCGCGGTGCTTGGGCACGTCCGGGTCGGTGCGGGTGACGAGGATGGCCCAGCGGGCCTCGTGGGCCATGGAGGTCCACACCTTCTGCCCGTTGACGATCCACCGGTCGCCGTCGCGCACCGCGCGGGTGCCGAGCGCGGCGAGGTCGGATCCGGCGCCCGGCTCGCTGAAGAGCTGGCACCAGACCTCCTCGCCCGTCCACAGCGGCCGCAGGAACGTGCGCTTCTGCTCCTCGGTGCCGAACGCGAGGATCGTCGGCGCCGCCATGCCCAGGCCGATCCCGTTGCGCTCGGGCTGGTTGCGCGGCGCCTTGGCGGCGGCGAACCGCGCGTCCACGGCGGGCTGCAGGGCGCGCGGCGCGCCCAGGCCGCCGTGCCCCGCCGGGTAGTGCACCCAGGCGAGGCCCGCGTCGTACCGCGCCCGCAGGAACTCCAGCGGCTCCATGGTCGCGGGATCGTGCGAGGCGAGGAAGTCGTCGACCCGCGCGCGCAGGTCGTCGGCATCGGGTGGTGCTGTGCTCACGGAACGGACCTCCACATACCAACCGGTCGGTATGGCCACCTTAGGAAGCGCGCCGGGGCCCGTCAACAACCGGGGTCAGGCGTCGAGCTCGGCGGGCAGCCCGGCGCGGTGGATGACGGTGAGCGTGGTGACGGCCCGGGTGAGCACCACGTAGAGGCGCGCGAGGCCGCGCTCCTCGGCGGAAACGATCTCCGCGGGCTCGGCGACGATCACGTGGTCGTACTCCAGGCCCTTGGCCAGGGACGCCGGAACGATCAGCACCCGCCCGGCCGCGACCGCCTGCGGGCCGAGCACATCGTGCGCCAGTCCCGCCCCGGTCAGTGCCGCCCCGTACGCGGGAACGGCGGCGTCGGGCACGATCAGGCCGATCGAGCCCTCGCGGTCCAGCGCGGCCTTGACCGCCTCGACGACGCCTTCGGGCAGGTCCGCAACGCGCCGTACGGTCAGGGCGTGCGCTCCGGCGCGCAGCGAGCGCGGCACGGCCAGGTCGGGCGCCACGTGCGGCAGGAGCCTGGCGGCGAAGTCCAGCACCGAGCCGGGGACGCGGAAGCCGAGCGTCAGCTCGGTGACCTCGCCCTCCTGGCCGAGGTGCCGCAGCACGTCCTTCCAGGAACGCGCGGACCAGGCGGTGGTGCCCTGCGCGAGGTCGCCCAGCACCGTCGCCGAGCCGGTGGCACAGCGGCGGCCCAGCGCGCGCAACTGCATCTCCGACAGGTCCTGGGCCTCGTCCACCACGAGGTGGCCCAGCGACGGGGTCCGCTCGATCAGATCGCCGAGCTCGTCCAGCAGCGCGCGGTCGGCCGCCGTCCATTTCGCCGAACGGTGGGAACGAGCGGGCTTGGCCCACCCGATGGCCGCCTGCTCCTCGTCGGTGAGCACGCCCCGGGCGGCGGCCCGCAGCTCTTCCGGGTCCGAGAGCAGCCGGAAGAGCACCTGCTCGGCGGTGACCTTGGGCCAGACCTGGTCCAGGAGCTGCTTCACCGGCTTGGAACGGGCGACCTGATCCTGCACCCGGTCGTCGGGCGCCTCGCCGCGCTCCTCCATCCGGACCAGGATCTGGTGGGCGAGCCGCTGGGCGAACGAGGTGCGGCCGTTGCCGTACCGCATGGTCCCGCGCAGCGCCGCGGCGATCTCGCGGACCTCGTGGTCGGCGAGCCGGAAGCGGCTCGCTCCGCGCGTGACGACCAGGCCCTCCTCCGGCTTGCGCAGGTGGCGCCAGAGCGCCTTGCGCAGCACGTCCGCCATCCGGGCGTCGCCCTTGACGGCCGCCACCGCGGCGGGCTCGGCGGCCGTGGGCTCGCCGAGCAGGTCGTCGATGGTGGCCTGGTCGACCTGGACCTCGCCGAGCGCGGGCAGCACGGCCGCGATGTAGGCGAGGAACGCGCGGTTGGGACCGACGATCAGCACGCCGGACCGGGCGAGCCGGTCCCGGTGGGTGAACAGCAGGTACGCGGCCCGGTGCAGGCCGACCGCCGTCTTGCCGGTGCCGGGGGCGCCCTGCACGCACACGGTCGCCGGCAGATCGGCGCGGACGATCACGTCCTGCTCCGGCTGGATGGTGGCGACGATGTCGCGCATCGGCCCGGTGCGGGGGCGCTCGATCTCCTCGGTCAGAATGGTCGAGGGGCCGAGTACGCGGCCGTCCAGGGGCTCGTCCTCGAACGCGGTCAGCTCGCCGCCGCCGAAGCCGAACCGGCGCCGCCGCCGCCAGCCCATCGGGTCGGCCGGGCCTGCCTGGTAGAACGCCCGCGACACCGGCGCCCGCCAGTCCAGGACCAGCGGGCGGCCCTCGTCGCCGTCGTGGATGTGCCGCCGCCCCACGTACATCGTGCCGGGCAGGTCGCTGCCCGCGTCGTCGTGGTCCATCCGGCCGAAGAACAGCGGAGTGTCGGGATGGTCGGCGAGGGCGGCGACGCGCAGCTCCAGCTGCGCCTCCAGCACCTGTTTGGAGACCCAGTCGGCGGCGACGTCGGCGGACAGTGACTCGGTATGTTCGCGCATCCGGCGCAACGCGGCCCGTGACTCGGCCAGATGCGCGCGCTCGGCGGCGAGGGTCTCCGTTTCGGTGGTCTCGGCTTGTTCGGTCCCGGGCATGCGAGCAGACCTCCGGACGAGGGGCGGGTGAGGGCGAACCGAAAAGCCTACCGCCGGCCCGGGATCAGAGCTCCTGATTTTTCAGGGCAGCCGGGGCAGCCGGCGGCCGTAGAGCCACGACTCGAACAAGGGCTCGGGCGTCTGCGCGGCATGGCGTTCGGCCAGCCGGGTGAACTCCTCGGTGGTGACCGTGCCGTGCCGGTGCTCGGCGGTCCACTCCCGCAGCATGGGGAAGAACCGCCCGTCCCCCATGGTCCGCCGCAGCGCGTGCAGGGTCAGCGCGCCGCGCTTGTAGACGCGGTCGTCGAAGATCAGCTCGACGCCGGGGTCGGCGAGCACGAGGTCCTGGGGCTGCTCGGCGAGCCGCCGGTGCCAGCGCAGCGCGTGCTCGTCGGCGGGTTCGCCGCCGGAGTCCTCCGACCACAGCCACTCGGCGTAGGTGGCGAAGCCCTCGTGCAGCCAGATGTCGCGCCAGCGCGCCAGGGTCAGGCTGTTGCCGAACCACTGGTGGGCCAGCTCGTGCGCGACCAGGCGCTCGGCGCCGCGCCGCCCGTCCACATGGTTGGTCCCGAAGATCGACATGCCCTGGGCCTCGACGGGGATCTCCAGCTCGTCGTCGGCGACCACGACCGTGTACGCGCCGAACGGGTAGGGCCCGAAGCGCTCCTCGAACGCGGCGATCATCTCGCCCTGGCGGCCGAAGTCGTGCCGGACCCGGGCGGCCGCCGTGCTCGGATAGGCCAGGCGCTGCGCCACCCGTCCGTGCACCTCGGTCGTCTGGTAGCGCCCGATCTGGACGCTCGCCAGGTAGGGCGCCATCGGCTCGTCCTGCTCGTACACCCAGGTGGTGCTCGCGCCGGACCGGGTCCGCCCTGTCTCGCGGCCATTGGCGACGACGTGGTAGGCGGACGCGGTGGTCACCGAGATCCGGAAGGACGCCTTGTGGTCGGCACGATCGTTGCAGGGGAACCACGAGGGGGCGCCGATCGGCTGCCCGGCCACGAGCGACCCGTCGGTGAGCTGCTCCCAGCCGAGCCCGCCCCACGGGCTGGAGACCGGGCGCGGGTTGCCGGTGTAGCGCACCTCGACGGTGAACCGCTGGCCGCTGCCGAGCGCGCGCGGCGGGGTGACGTTGAGCTTGTCCCGCCGGTGCCGGAAATGGCCGGGTTTGCCGTCGATCAGGACCTTGCCGACGCGGAACGGTCCAAGGTCGAGGTCGAAGCGCACGAGCGGCGCGGTGGCGACCGCCGACAGGCGCGCCGTGGCGTTCAGCCGGTTCGGCCCCACCCGGTGGTCGAGCTCCAGGTCGTAGTGGCCGACCTGGTAGCCCTCGTTGCCGTGCCCGGGAAAGTAGGTGCACCGCTCGACGCCCGGAGCATCCTCGATCATGACGCGTTCACTGCGGTCGGAATCCTCCGGGGTCGAGCTCGCCGGCGTGCCGCCTCCCGGCACGCCTCTCCTCAGCGCGCGCCAGATCATTCAGCGCGCGCCAGGCCACGCCGCGATCGGGTTGCCGAGCCACCGGGTGCCGGCGGGCAGTTGCTCGCCGCGCATCACCAGGGACGCGGGTCCGACCGTGGTGTCCGCCCCGAGGCACGCCGCGGGGAGGACGACACCGTTCGAGCCTAGCGTCGCACCCCGCTCCAGCACGACCGTGTCGATGCTCATGATCCGGTCGTGGAACAGATGGGTCTGCAGGACGCAGCCCTGGTTGACGGTGGCACCGTCGCCGAGCCGGATGAGGTCGGCCTCGGGCAGCCAGTACGTGCCGCACCAGACGCCGCGGCCGATGCGGGCGCCGAGCGAGCGGAGCCACAGGTTGAGGGGCGCGGTGCCGAGCCAGGGCTCGGCGAACCAGGGGGCGGCGAGCACCTCGACGAAGTTGTCGGCCAGCTCGTTGCGCCAGACGAACGAGCTCCACAGCGGCCGTTCACCGGCGCGGATCCGGCCGATGATCGCCCACTTGGCGGCCGTCGCGATCGTGGCGGCGAGCACTCCGGCGGCGATGGCCACGGCGCCACCGAGCAGGGCGGCGGCACCGAACCCGTAGGTGCCCGCGAGCCATTCCAGGGCCGCCACGGCCAGCACGCCGACGGCGACCGTGAGCATGGCGGGGATGATCCGGCAGAGCTCGACGGCGGCGCGCGCGGCTTTCAGCCGCCGGGGCGGCCGGTAGGTGCGCGACTGGTCGCCCGCGCCCACCGTGCGGCGCAGCTTCACCGGGGGCATGCCCAGGTAGGAGTCGCCGGCCTTGGCCTTCTTGGGCGCGGCCGACAGGACGCCGATGAGCCCGCCCTTGGGCACCTTGCGGCCGGGCCCGGTCATCCCGGAGTTGCCGAGGAACGCGCGCTTGCCGATGCGGGCGCGCGCGATCCGCATGCGGCCGCCGCCCAGCTCGTAGGGCGCCACCATCGTGTCGTCGGCGAGGAACGCGCCGTCGTTGACCGTGGTCATGGCGGGCAGGGCCAGCACGGTGGACAGCTCGACGTCCCGGCCGACCTTCATGCCGAGGGCGCGCAGCCAGGCCGGCGTGAGGATGCTGGCGTACAGCGGGAACAGCCACACGCGCGCCATGCCCATCAGCCTGCTGGTCGCCCAGGCCTGCCATGCCTGGCGGCTGTGCACCGGATGGTCGCCTTCGCCCAGCCCGAGGGAGAGCAGCCGGACCGATACCAGCGTCGCCAGCGCGAACGTGCCCATGCCCGCGAGGGTGGCGAGGGGCACTCCGGCGAGCGCGGCGGTGAGCGCCTCGCCCAGCGTCGTGGTGCCCCGGACGAACGCGCCGAGCACGGCCAGCCCGGGGATCGCCGCGATCAGCGGGAGCATGCTCAGCGGCAGCGCGGACGTGCCGTACAGCGCCGCCCATCGCCGCCGCCGCGCCGGCGGCTCGCCCTCGTGGGGGCGGGCCTTGCCCCGGCGCACGGCGGGCGCGCCGGCCCAGCGCTGCCCGGCGGGGACCCGCCCGGTCACCGCCGAACCGGCGGCCACGCGCGCGTTCTTGCCGATCCGGGCGCCGGGGAACAGGACGGCGCGGGCGCCGACCGTGGCCCCCGGGCCGACCCGGATCTCACCGATCCGGAGCAGGTCGCCGTCCAGCCAGTGACCGGTGAGGTCGACCTCGGGGTCGATGGCGGCGTTGCGCCCGACCTTGAGCATCCCGGTGACGGGCGGCGGCGAGTGCAGGTCGACGTCGGGCCCGATCTGGGCGCCGAGCGCGCGGGCGTACAGCGTGAACCACGGCGCGCCCGACAGCTCCGCGGCGCCGAGCCGGGCCGCGAGCTGCTCGGCCGTCCAGAGCCGCAGGTGCACCGATCCGCCGCGCGGGTGGTCGCCGGGCTTGACGCCGCGCAGGAGCAGGCGCGCCCCCGCGGCCGACAGGCACATCCGACCGGCGGGCGTCACGAACAGCAGGCCGCCCGCCATCACCCACCACCAGGACACGGCCGGTGCCCAGGGCAGGCCCGCCACGTTGTTGAACGCGGCGAGGCCGACCACCCAGCGCATCGTGCCGAGCGTGAGCAGCGGGATCATCAGCAGCGTCTGGAGCAGCGCGGCCCGCCTCGGCATGGGCGTGACCACCCGGTCGGAGACGGTGCTCTCGGGCGCGTCCCGCGCCTCGGTCGCGCCGAGATGGCCGGCGAGGGCCCGCAGCGTGGGGTGCTCGTAGATGTCGCCGACGGCCACCGACGGGTGATGCGGACGCAGCGCCGAGACGAGTCGCGCCGCGCCCAGGCTGCTGCCGCCGAGGGCGAAGAAGTCGGCGTCGGGGCCGCCGGGCGTCTCACCGAGGATCTCGGCCCAGCGTGCGGCCAGCCACTCCTCCGCGCCGGTCATGGGCGCCGAAGACCCTGCCGCGTCGTCGCCGCCGCTGCCGGGCAGCGGCCACGGCAGCGCGTCACGATCGACCTTGCCGGAGGTACGGGTCGGCAGCGTCTCGACGCGGGCGAGGCGCGGGATCAGCGACGCGGGCAGCGCCTCGCGCAGCCGTTCGCGTGCCGCCGCCTCGTCGAAGCCGTCGTCGGGGACGAGATAGCCGACGAGGAGCTGGTGACCGGCTCCGGTGGCGCGCACGGCCGCGGCGGCGCCGCTGACCCCGGGCAGCGCCTGGAGCGCGGCGTCGATCTCGCCGAGCTCGATGCGGCGGCCGCCCAGCTTGATCTGCTCGTCGGCGCGGCCGACGAAGACCAGGCCCTCGGGGTCGGCGCGCACGAGGTCGCCGCTGCGGTAGGCGCGGTCCCAGCCGAGCGCGGGCAGCGGCGCGTACTTCTCGGCGTCCTTGGCCGGGTCGAGGTAGCGGGCCAGACCGACGCCGCCGATGACCAGTTCGCCGGTCTCGCCGAAGGGGACCGGCTCGCCGCCGGAGTCGACGACGGCGAGGTCCCAGCCGTCGAGCGGCAGGCCGATCCGGACGGGGCCTTCACCGCCGAGGGGGGCTGCGCACGCCACCACGGTGGCCTCGGTGGGGCCGTAGGTGTTCCAGACCTGGCGGCCGGAAACGGCCAGCCGCGCGGCGAGTTCGGGCGGGCAGGCCTCGCCGCCGAAGATCAGGAGCCGGATGCCGGCCAGGGTCTCGACCGGCCAGAGGGCGGCCAGGGTGGGCACGGTCGACACGACGGTGATGCCGCGTCCGGCCAGCCAGGGTCCGAGGTCCATGCCGGTGCGGACCAGCGCCCGCGGCGCGGGGACCAGGCAGGCGCCGTGCCGCCAGGCGAGCCACATCTCCTCGCAGGAGGCGTCGAACGCCACCGAGAGCCCGGCCAGCACGCGGTCGGACTCGGTGGCCGGGAAGAGGCGGGCCTCGGCGTCGACGAACGCCGCCGCGCTGCGGTGAGTGACGGCGACGCCCTTGGGCTTGCCGGTCGAACCCGAGGTGAAGATGATCCAGGCGTCGTCGTCGGGGCCGGGACGCCCGGCGCGGCCGCCCGGCGTGCCGAGCATGGTGACGGCGCGGCCCTCGCCGATGACGGCGCAGACGCCGGCCTCGCCGAAGACCAGCGCGGCCCGCTCGTCCGGGTCGTCGGCGTCGACGGGAACGTAGGCGGCGCCCGCGGTCAGCACGCCCAGGATCGCCACGTACAGGTCGGCGGTGCCCGAGGGCACGCGCACGCCGACGCGGTCGCCGCGGCCGATCCCGGCCTGCTCCAGCTCCTTGGCCAGGCGGCCGGCCTCGGCGCTCAGGCCGTCGTAGTCGAGGCCGGTGGTGCCGTCGTCGAGCGCGGGCGCGTACGGATGCCGCAGCGTCGTGGCGTCGAGAACGTCCAGCAGGGTGCGCGGCGGCGGTGCGCCGCCGGGCGACCGGAACACGGCGCTCGCAGGCGCGTCGGCCAGAATCGGGCCCAAGCTCTCCCCCGGTGTCGAGGCGATCGGCGGCCGTTCCACCGCGGCACCGCGGGTCGCACCCCGGTCATGTCCCGGGGGCCCGTGCCGCTCGGCCACCACGGCGGCGCACCTCGCGCCGCCGGGGGATTCCAGCGATCCCCGTGGCCGCCGGACCCGCCCGGACGGTTCGCGTCCGGCCGCGGTCGGCGTGCCACAAGCTCGACACTGTACTCGATGGGGGTGAACACGCCCGGTGGCGGACGCGCCGCCAGGAATCGCCCTGGCGGCGCGCCCGCCACCGGTGCGCGCGAAACCTCAGGTCACTCGCGGTGCGTCACTTGCGGCGCGCCACGTCGTACGCGGCGGCGCCGATCAGCTCCAGCGACACCTGGAGCCGCTGGACGCTGACGTTGCCCCGGACGGTGTCCTCGGGCGTGTGGTAGACCGGCTCCAGCTGGGCCGGGGACTCGCCGCCGCGCCAGCTGAAGTTGCCCGCCGCGACGCCCTTCTCGTAGAAGGCCTCGTGGTCGCTCGAACCGCGGGCGACCGGGCCCTTGGTCTGGCCGACGTAGCCGAGCCGCTTGGCGGCCTCCAGCACGGCGGTCGTGGTGGTGTTGGGGTTGCCGTCCACCGACAGCAGCCAGTAGGTGCCCGCCGGCGGGTGGCTGGTGGCGACCATGTCGTTCTGGAAGACGCCGGTGATCTGCTTGAGCTGCTCCGGGGTGAGCTTGCTCACGTAGTAGCGGGCGCCGACCAGGCCGAGCTCCTCCGCGCCCCACAGGCAGATCCGGATGTTCTGCTGGGTGGGCAGGCGCTTGAGCACCCGGGCCAGTTCCATCGACAGCACGGTGCCGCTGCCGTCGTCGTTGCCGCCGGGCGAGCCGGGCACGCTGTCGTAGTGGCCGCTGACGATGACCGTCTTGCCCTCGGGGTTGGGGAAGGTGGCCTTGCGGTCGGCGATGACGTTGTACGAGGTCAGGTTGGTGTGCTTGGTGACCTCGAGGGAGAAGCGGCGGGCGCCCGAGCGCAGCTGCGTGCCGTGGTACTCGGCGAGAACCAGCACCGGGACGGCCACGTACTCGGCGAACACGATGTTGAGGGACTGCGCCTTGCGCTCGGGGTAGGTGGTCGAGCGCACGTTCTGGATCAGGACGGCCTTGGCGCCCTTGGCGGCGGCCGCCTTGGCCTGGTCGAGCTCCTTGCCGGTGACCCGGTCGAACAGCGCGATCTTGCCGGTCAGGTCGGCGGTGACCTCGGTGGCGTCCTTGAGGTCCACGATCTCGCCCTTGACCCGGCCGGTGGCGGCGTTGAGGACGGCCCAGCTCTGCCAGTGCTCGCGGCGGCCCTTCACCTCCACGCGCATCTCGGCGAGGTTCTTGTCGGGGACCGCGAACGGCTGGAGCGTGACCTTGTAACCCAGGTCGCGCAGCACTCCGGCGGCGTAGCGGGCGGCGCGGTGCTCGCCGCGGGTGCCGGCCACGCGCCAGCCGATCTCGTCGCTGAGGACCTTCAGGTGCTTGAGCGCGCGGCGGGCGTCGACGCGGGCGACGACGGCCTTGTCGCCGGTGCTCAGCGAGGGCGGCAGGGCGGCGCCGGGGCGCTGCCGGGTCGTCGCGGCGGCCGTGCCGGGAAGCAGGCCCACGGTGGCGAAGCCCGCGAAGGCCGCGGCTCCGGCCAGCAGGTCGCGGCGGTTGACCTCGGACATGGCGTCTCCATCCGGATGAAGGGCGGGCCGGAACGCCGGAACCCGGACCCGGATCGCGGGCGGGTCGGCGCTGACCTGCCGGGAAAGTTCAAGGAAGTACCCCGTTTGCCGCGAATCTACGAAATGCCGCATTGGTCAGACAAGATCACCAACTCCGGTGCAACCGAAACGTGATCAAGCGCGGACATCGCGGAACACCTCGGGATTGACGCAGTTCCTGGGCGGCTCGCCCGCGCGCAGCCGCTCGATGTCGTCGGCCACGAGCTGCGCGCCGCCGGCTTCGGCGTCGAAGGTGGCCCCGCCGATATGGGGCGTCATCACCACGTTCGGCAGGCCCGCCAAACCAGGCGCGGCATGGTCGAGCCCAGCTCCCGCCAGGTGGCCCGACGACAGCGCCCCGGCCAGCGCATCGGCGTCATGCAACCCGGCCTCCGCGGTGTTGAGGAACACCGCGCCCGGTTTCATGATCTCGAACTGCCGCGCCCCGATCATCCCGGCGGTCTCCTCGGTGAGCGCCGCGTGCACCGACACCACGTCGGCGACGTTGAGCAGCTCCGGCAGCTTGTGCGTCGCACCGTCCGCGTACGGATCGCAGGCGATCACCCGCATGCCCAGCCCGTCCATCCGCCACCACACGGCCTTGCCGACCGCGCCCAGGCCGACGATGCCGAACGTCCGCCCCGCCAGCTGCCACGCCCGGTGCCGCTGGTACGGGGTGACGCCGTCCGCGTAGACCGACCCCTCCCGCACCGTCCGGTCGGCCGCCACGACCCCCCGCGCGGCCGCGAAGAGCAGCGCCACCGACAGCTCGGCGACCGCGTCCGCGTCCCGCCCCGGGGTGCGGAGCACCGGGATCCCCCGCGCGGACGCCGCCGCGACGTCCACGTTCACCGGATCACCCCGGGTGACCGCGATGACCTCCAGAGGCTGGTCGAACACCGGTCCCGCGACCTCGTCCGCCTCGGTCACCAGGATCGTCGCGCCCGTCTCGGCGAGCCTGCGCGCCACGTCGCCGGCCGGATGGAGCCGGAAGGGCCGCCGCTCGACCGCGGGCTCGTAGACCACGTCCGTCAGCTCGTTGAGCCGTTCCCAGCCCGGCCCCCGCATCGGCGCGAGCACCAGCGCCCGCCCCTTCCGCTCCCCCATGCCGTCCCCCTTCGCCGTACAACGTCCCCTTTCTCACCCGAAAAGGCCGAGAGAAACCGAGATCAGATCATCGATGGACGTGCCCGTTGAAACGGGGCAGGGCCGTCAGTATCGTGATGCTTCGCCAGTGACCCAGATCACATGAATGCACAGGAGCCATGCCGACGGACGAGGGTCTCCGAGTCGCCGGCGTGACCGTGCGGTTCGGCGAGGTGATCGCGGTGGACGGCGCGGGGCTGGAGGCTCCGCCGGGCACGGTCACGGGCCTCATCGGGCCGGGCGGGGCGGGCAAGACGACGTTCTTCGACGTCATCACCGGGCTGCTGCGGCCCGCCGAGGGGACCGTGCATCTCGACGGCGCCGACCTCGGTTCGAGCACGCCGCGCGAGCGGGCGCGGCATGGCATGGCCCGCACGTCCCAGCGGGCCTCCGGATCACTGACCGTCCGGGAGAACGTGCTGGTGGCGGCCAGGAAGCACGCGGTCGCCCAGGAGAGGGGATGGCGGGACCGGCGGGACGCGCGCCGAGGCGCCGGGGACGTCGCCGACTCCCTGCTGGAGCGGGTCGGGATCGGCTCCTACGCCGGGTGCCGGGCTGATTCCCTCCCCGTCGGCGTCGCTCGCCTGATGGAGCTGGCGCGTGCGCTGGCGACCGAACCCCGCTTGCTGCTTCTGGACGAGCCGTGGGCCGGTCTGCCGGTCCCCGAGGCGCGCTCGCTCGAATGCCTCCTGCGCGACCTCGCCGCCGGAGGGCTGGCCGTGTTGCTCGTCGAGCACGATCTGGAGCTCGTGATGGGCGTCTGCGACGTGCTGTACGTCCTGGACGAGGGGAAGGTGATCTCCCACGGCCCGCCCGTCCAGGTGCGCTCGGACCCCCGCGTCCGGCAGGCCTACCGGTAGCTCACAGGTGCCGGCACGGCCGTGGGACGATGTCCAGATTTCACCAGGTGTTGATTTTCACCAGGTGTCGATCCAGCGGGCGGGGGGCGTGGGGAGTTCGGCGGCCGCGAAGGCCGTGGTGATCCAGTGGCGGGTGTCGGCGGGGTCGATGACGTCGTCGAGTTCGAAGACGGAGGCCGCGTTGAGGGCCTTGCCGTGTTCGTAGGCGGCGGCGACCATGTGCTCGAAGAGCGCCCGGGGGTCTTCGGCGGCTTCGAGCTCCTTGCGGAAGCCGAGGCGGACCGCGCCTTCCAGGCCCATGCCGCCGATCTCGCCGGTCGGCCAGGCGACGGTGGCGAGCGGCGCCTTGAAGCTGCCGCCCGCCATGGCCTGCGCGCCGAGCCCGTAGCCCTTGCGCAGCACGATCGTGATGATCGGCACGCGCAGGTTCGCGCCGATGACGAAGAGGCGGCTGAAGTGCCGGACGGTCGCGGTGCGCTCGGCGTCGGGGCCGACCATGAAGCCTGGGGTGTCGCAGAGCGAGACGACCGGCAGGCCGTGGGCGTCGCAGAGCTGGAGGAAACGGGCGGCCTTGTCGGCGGCGTCGCGGTCGATGGCGCCGCCGAGGTGCACGGGGTTGTTGGCGATGAGGCCCATGGGACGGCCCTCGACGCGGATCAGGGCCGTGATGACGCCGGCGCCGAAGCCGCGCCGGAGTTCGAGGACCGAGCCGGTGTCGGCCAGGTGCTCGACGGCGCGGCGGACGTCGTAGGCGCGCAGGCGGTTCTCGGGGATGAGGTGGCGGAGGAGCCGCTGGTCGTCGCAGGCCCACGGGGCTGAGGGGTTCTGGAAGTACGCGAGGTAGCGCTTGGCCGTCTCGACGGCCTCGGACTCGTCCTCGACGAGGATGTCGATCACGCCGTTGGGCACCTGGTCCCGCGCCGGGCCGATCTCCTCCGGCCGGAAGACGCCCAGGCCGCCGCCCTCGATCATCGCGGGGCCGCCCATGCCGATGTTGGCGTCCCGCGTCGCGATGATGACGTCGCAGCAGCCGAGGAGGGCGGCGTTCCCGGCGAAGCAGCGCCCCGCGGCGACGCCGACGAGGGGGACGTGCCCGCTGAGCCGGCCCATCGCGTGGAAGCTCATGACGTCCAGGCCGGACACGGTGGTGGTGTCGGTGTCGCCGGGCCGTCCTCCGCCGCCCTCGGCGAACAGGACGAGCGGCAGGCGGCGGCGTTCGGCGAGTTCCAGCATCCGGTCGGTCTTGCGGTGGTTCTGGTATCCCTGCGTCCCGGCCAGCACCGTGTAGTCGTACGACATGACCACGCACGGGCGCGCGTTGACGTCACCGATTCCGCAGACCATGCCGTCGGCGGGAGTGCGTTCGATGAGGTCGTCGAGGGAGCGCCGCTGGCGCTGGGCGGCGATGGCGAGCGCGCCGTACTCGGTGAACGTGCCGGGGTCGCAGAGGTCGGCGATGTTCTCGCGGGCGGTCCGGTGGCCGCGCGCGTGCCGCCGCCCGACGGCCTCGGGCCGGGCCGCGTCCAGTCCGATCTCGTGGCGGCGCCGCACTTCGGCGAGGTCGGCGCGGATCTCGTCGAGGCCGAACTCGGCCTCGTCGTCGGCGTGGTCGCCGCCGGTCTCGGCGGGCTCGACGAAGAGCAGCGGGGCGCCGTCGGCGACGGTCTGGCCGGGCGTGACGGCGAGCGACCGGACGAGGCCCGGCTCGGCGGTACGGACGACGTGCTCCATCTTCATCGCTTCGAGGATCACCACGGGCGCTCCGGCCCGGACGAGATCGCCCTCGGCCACGTCCACGCCGACCACCGTGCCCTGGAGCGGCGCGGTCACCGCGACCGTGCCGGGCGTCGCGGCTACGTCGGTGGCCGCTTCCGAGATGGTCGGCAGGTCGGCGAGGCGCTCGGCCACGAATCCGGTGTCGAAGGTGCCCGCGACGAAGTCCGGGTGCCGCAGGATCCCCTGGAGCAGCGGCACGGTCGTCGCCACCCCGGAGATCTCGAATTCGGCGAGCGCGCCGTTCACTCTGGCCACCGCGGCCGGGAAGTCCTCCGCGCGTGCGATCACCTTGGCCAGCAGCGAGTCGTACCGCAGGCTCGTCCGGTAGCCGGTGTAGCCGTGGGTGTCGACGCGCACGCCGGGGCCCGTGGGCGGCGCGAACGCGGTGAGCGTGCCGGCCTGCGGCCTGGGCGTCCCGTCGGGGTCGAGCGTCTCGGTGTTGACCCGTGCCTGCACCGCGCAGCCGGTGTGCGCCGGTGGCCGCGCCAGCCCGAGGTCGGTGAGGCTCGCGCCGCGCGCCAGGCGGAGCTGCGTCTTGACCAGGTCGACGCCGGTGATCTCCTCGGTGACGGTGTGCTCGACCTGGAGCCGCGGATTGGCCTCCAGGAACCAGAACTCCGCGTCCGCGACGAGGAACTCGAACGTCCCGAGGCTCCCGTACCTCACGTGCGCGGCCATCCGCACCGCCGCGTCGAGGATCCGGTCCCGCAGGTCCGCGGCCAGGGAGGGGGCGGGGGCGATCTCGACGAGCTTCTGGTGCCGCCGCTGGACGCTGCAGTCGCGTTCCCACAGGTGGGTGACGGCGCCGGAGCCGTCGCCCACGATCTGCACTTCGATGTGCCGGGCATGCGTGACGTGCCGTTCGACGTAGAGATCTCCGTTGCCGAACGCGGCGAACGCCTCGGACCTGCATCGTTCGTACGCCTCGGGCACCTCGGCGGTGGTCCGGGCGACGCGCATCCCGCGCCCGCCGCCCCCGGCGAGTGCCTTCAGCATCACCGGCCCGTGGACCGCCGCGAACTCCTGCGCGTCCGCCAGAGAAGTGGGCCCGCCCGTGCCAGGGGTCACCGGCACGCCGAGCTCCGCGGCCACCTGCCGCGACCGGGTCTTGTCACCGAAGAGCTCCAGCAGCCCGGGACGCGGCCCGACGAAGGTGAGCCCGGCGTCGGCGCACCCCGCCGCGAACGAGGCGTTCTCGCTCAGGAACCCGTAACCCGGATGGATCGCGGAGACCCCGCTGTCCTCGGCCGCGGCGAGGATCGCGTCCGCGTCCAGGTAACCGGCGGCGCCCTCGCCCGGCAGCTCGCGCACCTCGCCGGCGCGCCGCGTGTGCAGGGCCGCGGCGTCGTCGCGGGTATGGACCGCGACCGTCCTGATGCCCAGCTCGGCCGCCGCGCGCATCACCCGGACGGCGATCTCACCGCGGTTGGCCACCAGGATGCCGTTCATGACCCTCCCGAATCAGGACGCGCCGGGCTTGTCCGCCTTCAAGGAGTACATCAGAGGCACCCGCGGCAGACCGGCGGGGAGGCGATAGACCGAGCCGTCCCGCTCCAGCGACCGGTGGCGCTGGAAGAGCGTGAAGTCGAACTCGTGCAGGAAATCGACCCGCAGCCCCGCCGACGCGAGCGCGCTGACGACATCGCCGATCCCGTGCTCGAACTCCACCGACGTGGTGTTGGCGGTGTCCGCCTCCGGGTCGGTGTAGGTACCGGGCTCGTCCCAGACCCGGGGTGAGCGGTCGAAGTAGTCGTAGGTGACGGTGCGGCCGTCCTCGTCGTCCAGCGTGTTCGCGAACGGGTGGAACTCGACCAGGTAGAGGAAGCCGCCCGGCTCCAGGAGATCGGCCACGGTCCGCGCCCAGCGCTCGATGTCAGGCAGCCAGAGCAGCGAGCCGAGCCCGGTGTAGACGATGTCGTACTTCTCCCCCAGCGCTTCGGTCGCCTCGTAGACGTCGGCGGCCACGAACCTCGCGGGCAGGCCGGCCTCGGCGGCCAGCTCCCGCCCGGCCTCGACCGCCGGCAGGGAGAAGTCCAGCCCCGTCACCACGGCTCCCCGGCGCGCCCACGAGAGCGTGTCGAGCCCGAAGTGGCACTGCAGATGGACCAGCCTGCGCCCTGTCACGTCCCCCATCTCGGCGGGCTCGAAGTCCCGCAGGCTGGACGCCCCGGCACGGAACCCCGCCACGTCATAGAAGTCACTGGCGACATGGATCGGTACACGCTCGTCCCAGAGGGCACGATTGAGTGTCAGATAGTCCTCATTGACCATGTGCCGACGATAATGGTCACCGGCGATCCGACCGGAAGGGAGAGCCCCAGATGACCGGAGCCCCGTCCTCCCTCCGCGACTCGCTCCTGGACGCCGCCGCCGAGCTCCTCGTCCAGCGCGGCTACCGGGGCGTGCGGATGCAGGACGTCGCCGCCGCCGTGGGCGTCAGCAGGCAGACCGTCTACAACGAGTTCGGTGACAAGTGGGGCATGGCCCAGGCCGTGGTCATGCGCGACAACGACCGGTACGTGGACGGCATCGACCGCATCCTGACCGAGCACAGCGACGACCTCTACTCCGCCGTCGCCGCCGCGGTTCGGTTCACGCTGGAGCTGTCCGCCGACGACCCGATCAAGAAGGTGGTGCTGACCGGCGCCGGCGGCGACGAGCTGCTCCCCCTCCTCACCACCCAGGCCGAGCCCGTGCTGTTCACCGCGCGGACCCGCATCGTCGCGCACGCGCTGGCCGAGTGGCCCGAGCTCGACCGCGACGCGTTCGCCGAGATCGCCGAGGCGGCGGTCCGGCTGACGATGAGCCACATCGTGCTGCCCACCGAGCCGCCCGACCGGGTGGCCGATCTGATCGCCCGCATGGTCACGCGCTATCTGGACGTCCCTGAAGAATCTGGACGTCCCTGAAGATCGATAATCGGTGGCGCGCCGCGTCCGGCGCGCGCTACGTTCGTCTCTCACCTCGCGGCTGCTGAACCCGAGGACCCGGCGGGGAGCCACCCGCCCGCTTCCCCTTTTCCCGCGCGCTTCGCCGCGCCCGCCAGCAGCCCGAAGGATCTTCATCGTCATGCCCGCTCGCCAAGACCACCGGCTCGTCCGCGTCGACGACGCCTGGCTCCATCTCCCCAACCCCTGGGACATCCCCGTCGAGATCTGCGCCGGTCCCGACGTGCCCCTCGAACCCGCCGCCGTCGACGAGGTGCTCTCGCTCCTCGAGACCGCCGACACGCTCGCCCGCCTGGCGCCCGAAGCGCGCATCACCCGCGTCGCGCTGACGCCCGACTTCCACAAGGGCGCCGGGATCCCGATCGGCACCGTCCTGGAGACCGAGCACGCGCTCATCCCCCAGGCCGTCGGCAACGACATCAACTGCGGCATGCGGCTGGAGGTCACCTCGCTGCGGGCCGAGCGGGTCCGCCCCCGGCTGGACGCGCTCGAACGCCGCCTCCGGCATCTGTTCTTCGAGGGCGGCCGCCGCATCGCGCTCACTCCCGCCCAGCGCGAGGCCCTCCTCCGCGACGGCCTGCCCGGCCTGCTCCTCGCGGGCGACGCGCGGTGGCCCGGTCTGCAGCCGGACGACGCCGACGACTCCCTCGACCGGATGCACGCGCCCGCCTACCCGGCGGCGACCGCCGAGGCGTTCGCCGACTGGGTGGGCAGTGCGGGCGGGACGAGCCACGACAGCATCATCGGCGGCATCGGCGGAGGCAATCATTTCGTGGAATTGCAGTACGTATCGGCCGTACACGACGCCGCCGCCGCGCACGCCTGGGGCCTGTCCCCCGGGACGGTCGTCCTGATGGCGCACAGCGGCTCGCTGTCGCTGGGCCACCAGGCCAACGCCACCGCCCTCGACCGGCTCCGCGCAGGCTGGCCGGCAGGGCTGCCCCGGCCGAGGAACGGGATCCTTCCGTTCCTTCTCGACGAAGAGTCCGAGCCTGCCCGCCGCCCCTATCTGGACGCCTTCGGCAACGCGGCGAACTTCGCGGTGGGCAACCGGTTCTTTCTCGCCCTCACCATGCGGGCGGGCCTGGCGGCCGAGTGCGGCGACCTGTCCTCGCGCCTGCTGTACGACGCGCCGCACAACCTCTTCTGGCGGGACGGTGACCGCGTCGTGCACCGCAAGGGCGCGACCCCCGCGGGAGGTTTCGCCGAGACCGCGGGCGGCCCGTACGCGATGTGGGGCGAGCCGGTGATCGTTCCGGGTTCGATGGGGGCGGCGAGCTTCGTGCTCCGCGGCCTCGGCGACCCGCGGACGCTTGCCAGTGCCTGCCACGGCGCCGGACGGCGCGTCCCGCGCGGGGCGACGGCGCGGGCCTCCGGCGCGGATCTGGACGCGTTCCTGCGGGAGTTCCGCGTGGTCACCCCGCTGGACCACCGCGACCCCGTGGTGGCGCGGCGGTCCGACGTGATGGCCGCGTGGCGCCGCGACCTCAAGCAGGAGGCGCCCTGGGCCTACAAGGACATCGGCCCGGTCGTCGCGGGCCTGGCGGCCGGCGGCGTCGCCGAGCCGGTCGCCGAACTCCGCCCGCTCCTGACCGTCAAGGGGTGAGGCGGGGGTGTGATGTCAGTGAGCGCTTACCTCGTGGGCTACGGTGTGGCTGAACGGCATCCGGAGGAGGCGCGAGTGGACTTCAACCTGCCCGAGAGCGCGATCGCGGTCCAGGAGGGCGTGCGGGCGATCGCCGCGAAGTACGACCAGGCCTACTGGGACCGCTGCGACGCGGAGAAGCGCTGGCCGGAGGAGGTCTGG
Source organism: Spirillospora sp. NPDC048911 (assembly GCF_043198015.1). Taxonomy (NCBI): domain Bacteria; kingdom Bacillati; phylum Actinomycetota; class Actinomycetes; order Streptosporangiales; family Thermomonosporaceae; genus Spirillospora; species Spirillospora sp. NPDC048911. The sequence continues at coordinate 826,993 of NZ_JBICUD010000004.1, forward strand.
GCGGAGCTCGTCCAGGGCGGCTGGCACAGCCTCGCGATTCCGGAGGAGTACGGCGGCGCCGGTCAGGGGCTGCTGGAGCTGTCGGTCGCGCTGGAGAGCCTGGCGGCCGGCGGCGCGGGCGGCGCGGCCTCGTTCATGTACCTGCTGACCCCGGCCTTCGGCGGGCTGACCATCATGCGGCACGGCACCGAGGAGCAGCGGCGCGAGTTCCTGCCGAAGATCGTGTCCGGTGAGATCGAGACGTGCTTCGCCATCACCGAGCCCGACGCGGGCAGCAACGCCATCAACATCACCACGCAGGCCCGCCGCGACGGTGACCATTTCCTCGTCGGCGGCCAGAAGATCTGGATCTCCGGGGTGGAGCGCGCCGACTTCCTGGTGCTGGTCGCCCGGACGATCCCGGCGGCCGAGGCCAAGCCCCGCACGGCCGGGTTCACGGTGCTGCTCGTCGGCGTCAAGGACGCGCTCGCCCAGGGCACGCTCAGCTACCAGCCGATCCCCAAGCTCGGCACCAACACCGTCGCGTCCAGCATGGTGTTCCTGGACGACGTGCGCGTCCCCGCCGAGCGCGTCCTCGGGCAGGTGGACGAGGGTTTCGCGGTGCTGTGGGACATCCTCAATCCCGAGCGCATCCTGGCGGCGGCCAGCGGTGTGGGCTTCGGCGAGCTCGTCCTGAAGGTGGCCTGCGACTACGCGCGTGACCGCGCCCCGTTCGGCACGCCCATCGGCGCCAACCAGGCCGTCGCCTTCCCGCTCGCCCGGATCAAGGCGCAGGTCGAGCTGGCCCGCCTCATGACCTACAAGGCGGCGTGGCTCTGGGACCGGGGGCGGCCGTGCGGCTCGGAGGCCAACATCGCCAAGCTCACCGCCGCCGACGCGGCGTGGCAGGCGGCCGACCGGGCGTTCCAGACGCACGGCGGCATGGCCTACTCGCTGGAGTACCCGGTGGCACGCATGTTCCGCGACGCGCGCATCGCCAAGAACATCCCGGTCGCCGAGGAGCTCGTGCTCGCCCACATCGCCCAGCACGAACTCGGCCTGCCCAAGTCCTACTGACGTTCGGCTGGTGTCAGCCGAACCGGGCGGGACGCTTCTCGCGGACGGCGGCGACGCCCTCGCGAACGTCTGAGCCGGTGAACCCGAGGAACTCCATCGCCAGCGAGGCGTCGAAGGTGGGCCCGGCCATGCGCAGCCAGTTGTTGAGGGCGTGCTTGGTGAACCGCACCGCCTCGGCCGCGCCGTCGGCGAGCCGTCCGGCGATCTCCAGCGCCCGCTCGTGCACCTCGTCGTCGTCGACGCTCAGGCTGACGAGCCCGATGCGCTCGGCCTCCGCGCCGGTGAGCACGTCGTTCAGCAGCAGGTAGTACTTGGCCTTGGCCATGCCGCACAGCAGCGGCCAGATGATCGCGGCGTGGTCGCCGGCGGCGACGCCGATGCGGGTGTGGCCGTCGAGCAGCTTGGCCGTGCGCCCGGCGACCGAGATGTCGGCCAGCAGGGCGACGGCCAGCCCCGCGCCGACGGCCGGACCCTGGATCGCGCTGACGACCGGCTTGCCGCAGTTGACGATGTTCATGACGATGTCGCGGGCCTCGCGCAGGATCCGGGTGCGGACCGCGTGGTCGGTCATCATCTCCTCGATCATGGCCAGGTCGCCGCCCGCGCAGAACGCGGTGCCCTCGCCGCGCACCACCACCGCGCGCACGCGGTCGTCGGCGTCGGCGTCGCGCCAGATCTCGGCGAGCTCGCGGTGCCCGACGGTGTCGACGGCGTTGAGCTTGCCCGGCCCGCTGATGGTGACGCGCAGCACCCGCGGCGCGGCCCAGTCGATCTTCAGCCGCTCGTACGCCGCGTACCGTGCCAGGTCGTCCCCTGCCAGCTCGTCACTCATGCCGCACCCATCTCCCCGGAGATCGCGTCGTCGAACGCCGCGCGCAATCGTCGCACAGCGAACTCCATCGCCTCGACCCCGGCGTCGAAGATCTCGGGCAGCAGGAAGAACGCGTGCACGACCCCGTCGAAGCGGCGGAGCTCGACCGGCACTCCCGCCGCTCGCATCCGGTGCGCGTAGGCCTCTCCCTCGTCGCGGAGGATGTCGTATTCGGCGGTGATGACCGTGGCGGGGGCGACCCCGGCGAGGTCGGGCGCGCGCAGCGGGGCCAGCCTCGGATCGGCGGGGTCGGCCACGCCACGGTAGAGCTCCATGAACCGGGCCAGGGCGGGGCCGTCGAGGCCGTACCCCGTCGCGAACTCGGCATGGCTGGGGGTGTCCATGGCGGTGTCGGTGACGGGATAGACGAGCAGCTGATGGGCCAGGGGCAGGGCGCGTTCACGGGCGAGCAGGGCGACCACGGCGGCCAGGTTGCCGCCCGCGCTGTCGCCGGCCACCGCGACCGCCCGCGCGTCGACGCCGTACGGCCCGGGATCGCGCACGACGGCCGCCGTCACCGCCCACGCGTCCTCGACCGCCGCCGGGAACGGGTGCTCGGGGGCGAGCCGGTAGTCCACGCTGATCACCGCGCAGCGGGCGCGGGCGGCCAGCTCGCGGCAGGCGGCGTCGACGCACTCCAGATCGCCGATCACCCAGCCGCCGCCGTGGAAGTAGATCACCGCGGGCAGGGGCGGGCCGCCGGGCGGCACCGGGCGGTAGAGGCGCACGGGCACGGGCCCGCCCGCCGCCGGAACGGCCGTGTCGATCACCTGCGGCAGATCGCGCCGGGCCGCGAAGACGGCCGCGCCCACCTCGCGCCGCATGTCCTCGATCGTGGGCTCGGGCCCCGCGAGCGCCGTCAGGGCGCGGACGTCCTCAAGGAATCTGGCGGTCTGCGGGTGCAGGGGCATGCGGCGACCTCCGGTGAGCGAATAGGCATGAACCTACCCACCGGGAGGGACAACGATCAGCGGCCGGACGATCGGCACGCGGCCGCCTCGGCGACCAGGGCCTCGAACAGGCGGAGGTCGTCGCCCTCCTCGGGATGCCACTGCACGCCGAGCCCGAAGCGGTGCCCCTGCAGCTCGACCGCCTCGACGACCTGGTCGTCGGCCCAGCCGACCGCGACCAGGCCCTTGCCCAGCCGGCTGACGGCCTGGTGGTGGTAGGTCGGCACCTCCACCGCGTCCCCGAGGATCTTCCCGATCGCGCCGGCCGCGCTGATCCGCACCGCGTGACTGCCCACCACGCCCGGCCCGGGCGCGTGCCCCTGGTGGTCGACGGCCTCTGGCAGATGCTGGATGAGCGCGCCGCCGCGGGCCACGTTGAGGATCTGCATGCCGCGGCAGATGGCCAGGAACGGGAGGTCGGCGTCGACCGCCGCGCGGAGGAGCGCCAGCTCGAACCGGTCCCGCCGCGGCTGCGGCGGCCCGGTCGCCTCGTGCCGCTCCGCGCCGTACAGGTCCGGGTCCAGGTCCCCGCCCCCCGCGAGGATGATGCCGTCGAGCCCGCCGACCAGGGCGTCCAGGCCGCGCAGACCCGCCATCGGCGGCACGAGGACGGGAACGCCTCCCGCCCGCTCGACCGCGCGCAGGTAGGACGCGGGCAGCAGCGCCGCCTCCCGCACCCACACGCCCCAGCGGGCCGGTTCGAGGTAGGTCGTGATGCCGATGAGCGGCGCGGCGTTCTCTCGCATTCCTGGGTTCCCCTCCTCGGCGGGCCTGGGCCACGGCTTTTCGGACCGTCCGATGCCCGGCCGGTCCCGGCCCAGCTTGCCGCAAGCCCCCGATTCACGCAGGCCGATGCGGGCAGCCGGACGCGGACCCAGGCCCGGACGATCTTTCGTGGCGGCTCCGGCGGACGGTCCGGAACCCCGGCCCGAGCGCCGCCTCCCCGTACCGAATTTGGAAACCTCCTACCCGGTAGGAGGTTTCTCCACCGCACTTCGTGCACCTTCTTTGTCGACCGCCGGACACATTCGTGTCGCGCCAATTCCAGGTTTCACACGGGCTATTCGTCACAACGATCAACTCTTCGAAACCCGGCCTGTTGAGTACCGATCAGTATGCTTGTTCCCGATCAGGCAATGGTGATTACGGAGAATCACGCCTCGACTACTCTTTGCACCCAAGCGGGTGCCTTCGCCTGAATCGGTTGAGTACCAGCGACTTCAGGTGGGAGAATCACTCCAAGCCAGGCTGCTCGCGGGCGTTGGAAACGCCGGGGAACCGCGACGGCCCGGAGACAAAGCCAGGGGGGCGAGCTTGGCAAATGTCATTTGAACCCCGTGTGGTCAAAGAGAATTTCGCTCAACTCGGGACGTCCGGTGACCAGGCGGCCGCCTATTTCTACGGGCGGCTATTCGCGGAGAATCCGCGCCTGCGCGCGATGTTCCCGCCGGCAATGGACGTGCAGCGCGACCGGCTCTTCCACGCGCTCACCAAGATCGTATGGAGCCTGGACAGTCCCGGCACGCTCGCGGGCTATCTCTCGCAACTCGGCCGCGACCACCGCAAGTTCGGGGTGCTCCGCGAGCACTACCCGGCCGTGGGCGCCGCGCTGATCGCGACGCTGCGCAAGTTCAGCGACGAGTGGACCCCGGAGGTGGAGGCCTCGTGGCGGGCCGCCTACCAGGAGGCGGCCGAGACGATGCTGGCCGCCGCCAGCGAGGACGCCTCGCAGGCGCCGCCCTGGTGGGTGGCCGAGGTGCACGACCATGACCGGCGCTCCCACGACCTGGCCGTGCTGACGGTCCGGCCCGGCCAGCCGTTCTCGTTCACCGCCGGCCAGTACCTCACGGTGCAGACCGCGCGGTGGCCGCGCGTCTGGCGGCCCTATTCGATCGCCAACGCCCCGCGCTCGGACGGCATGGTGCGCCTGCACGTCCGCGCCCTGCCCGGCGGCTGGGTCAGCGGCGCCCTCGTCCGCCACACCAAGATCGGCGACGGCATCCTGCTCGGCCCGGCGCTGGGCACCATGACGCTCGACCCCGAGTCCGGCCGGGACCTGCTGCTCATCGCCGGGGGCACCGGCCTGGCCCCCCTCAAGGCGCTGGCCGAGCAGGTCATCATGTCCGAGCGGCACCGCAACATCCGGCTGCTGGTCGGCGCGCGCACCGAGCGCGACCTGTACGACATGGCCGATCTGCACTTGCTGCAGTCCACCTATCCGTGGCTGCGGGTGATCCCCGTCCTGTCCGACGAGCCGGACTTCGACGGAATGAAGGGGCAGATTCCGGACGTGCTCGGCCGGTTTCACGACTGCGAGGACGACGACGTCTACGTGTCCGGCCCGACCGGCATGGTCCGCGACTCGGTCGGGGAGCTCCAGCGCCTCGGCGTGCCGCCGGCCCGCATCCGCCACGACCTGCTCGGCGCGGAGGAGGCGCTGCGCGAGGCGGGCACCGGGTCCTAGGGCCTCACCAGCCCGCGCGGCGCCGGAGGACCTCGGTCGTGCGGGCGTCGGCCGGATAGAACGACTCGATGGCCAGCTCGGCGACCGTGATGTCGACCGGCGTGCCGAACGTGGCGATCGTGCTGATGAACGACAGCTCCTCGCCGTCGACCAGCATCCGCAACGGCACCACGACCTCGTTCGCCGAAGGGGTGACCACGGCCTCGGCCACCGGATCGGTGCCCGGGTAGTCGCGCAGCTCGCGGTAGAGCTGGGCGAGGGACTCGTCGGCGGTGAGCGCCACGTGCCGGCGGACGCGATCGACCATGTGGGCGCGCCACTCCCCCAGGTTGACGATGTTCCGGGCCATGCCCTCCGGATGCATGCTGAGCCGCAGCACGTTCACCGGCGGCTCCATCAGCTCGGCCGGCGCGCCCTCCATGAACAGCGCCGCGGCGCCGTTGGCGTCGATCAGGTTCCAGAACCGGTCCACGACCACCGCCGGGAACGGCTCGTGCGCGTCCAGGACGAGCCGCAGCGCCGACCGCACCGAGTCCATCCGCGGCTCTTCCATCGGCGTCTCGGCGTACACCGGCGCGTAGCCCGCCGAGACCAGCAGCAGGTTGCGGTCGCGCAGCGGCACCTCCAGATGCTCGGCCAGCCGCAGCACCATCTCCCGGCTCGGCACCGAGCGCCCGGTCTCCACGAAGCTCAGGTGCCGGGTCGACACGTCGGCCGCCGACGCCAGCTCCAGCTGGCTCAGCCGCCGCCGCTGGCGCCAGGCGCGCAGTTGCTCCCCGATCGGCCGCACGTCGCTGAGGGATGTCGTCATCGTCGTCACACGGCCGACGCTACCGACGGTCACCGCACGAGGGCGATTACCTCCCATGTAATACCCCTCACCATTACCTCCGACGTAATGGACCGCGCCGGGCCCCGGCCCCGAGAGTGATCTCCAGGCCCGACCAGAGGAGCACGATGACCGAGATCACCCCCGCCCAGCTGACCGACGCGATGCCGTTCGCCCGCGCGCTCGGCGTCGAGATCGACACCGCGGGACCCGGCGAGGTCACGGGGCGGCTGGCGTGGGACGCGGACCGGTGCACCGCCGGCGGCATGCTGCACGGCGGCGCGCTGATGGCCCTCGCCGACACCCTCGGCGCCGCGTGCGCGTTCCTCAATCTGCGGCCGGGCACCTCGACGACCACGCTGGAGTCGAAGACCAACTTCTTCCGCGCCCTGCGTTCCGGGCACGTGCACGCCGTGGCCCGGCCGCTGCACGTCGGCCGCACGTCCATCGTCGTGCAGACCGACCTGCACGACGACGACGGCAAGCGGATCGCCCAGGTGACGCAGACCCAGGCCGTCCTCCATCCCCAAGGCTGACACCTTTACGTCGTAGATTCCTCCCGGACCGGAACCTGATCGAGCTCAGGTTCCCTGTCATGCCCGTCTCGGGGTGACACTCATGAGGATGATCCAGCAGACTGGTGGTGTTCGTCCTGGTTCGCAGAGGTGAAGGGGAGGTCTGATGGGCACCGAGCTCAAGGTCTTGGGGGCGTGCCCGCTGGACTGTCCCGACGGCTGCTCGTGGGTGGTGACGGTCAAGGACGGCAAGGCCGTCAAGCTGCGCGGCAACCCCGACCACCCGTACACCCGCGGCGCCCTGTGCGCCAAGGTCAACCGGTGGCTGGAGCACGCCGAGGCGCCCGACCGGATCCTGTACCCGATGCGCCGGGTCGGCGCCAAGGGCGAAGGCAGGTTCGAGCGCATCAGCTGGGACGAGGCGCTCGACGAGATCGCGACGCGGCTCGGCCGGATCGTCGAGGAGCACGGCGGCGAGGCCATCTGGCCGTACTGGGGCACCGGGACGCTCGGTTTCATCCAGGGCCTGGGCGGCACTCCTGGGCGGCGGCTCTTCAACATGCTGGGCGCGTCCGACCACGCCTACAACATCTGCTCGTGGGCAGGCAGTGAGGGCCTGCGGCAGGCGATGGGCTCCTCGGCGGGCATGGACCCTGAGGACTTCGCCCATGCCAAGCTCATTGTCTTGTGGGGCACGAACCCGCTGACCAGCGGCCACCATGTCTGGAAGTTCATCCAGGAGGCCCGCCAGGCGGGCGCCCACCTGGTCGCCATCGACCCGGTCCGCACCCGCACCGCCCAGCAGGCCGACGAGCACCTGGCGCCGCTGCCCGGCACCGACGGGGCGCTCGCCCTGGCGCTGCTCAACGTGATCGTCGGCCTCGGCGCCCAGGACGAGGACTTCCTCGCCGATCACACGCTGGGCTGGGCGGAGTTCCGCGACCGCATCGCGGAATGGCCGCCGGAGCGCGCCGCCGAGATCACCGGCATCCCCGCGGAATCGATCGTGGCCCTGGGCGAGCGCGTCGCGCGGACCCGGCCGACCGCGATCCGCGCCACCATGGGCCTCCAGCGCAACGCGGGCGGCGGCATGACGCTGCGGACCATCGCGGGCATCGCCGGGGTGACCGGCGACTGGGCGCTGCGCGGCGGCGGGGTCAGCTACTCCACGTCCGAGCACGCCAAGCTCGACCGGGCCGCGGTGCTCCGTGCCGATCTGCGGCCGGGGCCGGTGCGCACGCTCTCGATGAGCAGGCTCGGCGAGGGGCTGCTGGAGCGGGACGATCCGCAGGTCAAGGCGCTGTTCGTGATCGCCGCCAACCCCGGCGGCAGCACCCCGCACCAGAACAAGGTCCGCGAGGGGCTGGCCCGCGAAGACCTGTTCACGGTCGTGCTGGAGCAGTTCCCCACCGACACCGTCGACTACGCCGACATCGTGCTGCCCGCGACCATGCAGCACGAGCACCGGGATCTGAACACCGGCTACGGGCATCTGTACCTGGCGTGGAACGAGGCCGCCGTGGAGCCCCCGGGCGAGTGCCTGTCCGGCACCGAGACGTTCCGCCGGCTCGCGCACCGGATGGGCCTGACCGAGCCGAGCCTCTACGACTCGGACGAGCAGCTCGCCGAGCAGCTCCTCTCGTCCGGGCACCCGTGGCTGGACGGCATCACGCTGGACCGGCTCCGCAAGGAGGGTTTCGTCCGCTTCAGCGTGCCGGAGCCCTTCCTGCCGTACGCGGAGGGGTTCCCCACCCCTTCGGGCCGCCTGGAGTTCCGGTCGCAGCGGGCGATCGGCGGCGGTCACCCCGAGCTGCCCGACTACATCCCGCCGGTCGAGGTCGCCGATCCCGAACGGGCCCGCCGCTACCCGCTGGCACTCGTCTCGGGCGCGCCCCACACGTTCCTCAACACGATCTTCGGCAACAACCCCGAGCTGCGCCGCCGGTCGGGCGGCCCGGCCGTCCAGCTCCACCCGGACGACGCCGCCGCGCGCGGGCTCGCCACCGGCGACCGCGCCCGGATCGCCAACGAGCGCGGCGCGTTCGAGGTGACCGTGGAGGTCACCGACCGGCTGCGGCCTGGGGTGGCGGCCACCACGAAGGGGCACTGGGCCAAGTTCGGCGGTGGCGCGAACGCCAACGCGGTCACCGACGAGCGCGACACCGACCTGGGCGGCGGCCCGGTGTTCCACGACACCCGCGTGGAAGTGGAGCGCCTCGCCTGACGCGGGGCGCTACGGTGACGGGCAGACCAGCCGACCATGTACAGGGATCTCATGACATACCCGTCCACCGACCCCGGCGAGCTGCTCGACCGGGCCCGCAAGTACGAACGGCAGGGGCGCCCCGAGGAGGCCGCGGCCGCGTTCGCCGCCGTCGCCGACCGGATGGAGGCGGGCGGCGACCGCGCCGCGGCGGTCGCCGTGCGGGCCCGGCAGGCGCGGGCCCTGCAGGCGGCCGATCGCACCGACGAGGCCCTGACCGTGCTGGGCCGGGCCGACCAGGCCGCGGGCGGGCTCCCCGGCGACGCGGCGGAGGCACGCGCCGTCCTCGACGGCCAGGCGGCCCACGTGCTGGCGGGTGCCGGCCGGACCGCCGAGGCGGCCAGGCGCGCCTGGGGCGCGATGACGGGATTCCGGGCCCTGCAAGATCACAAGCGCGCCGACCGGGCGGCGGTCCACGCCGCCCGGCTGATCGTGGCCGACGCGGGGCCGCGCGAGGCCGTCGGGCCCCTCCGCGACATGCTCGCCCAGATGCCGCCCGCCGGTGACGGCTACCAGCAGGTGGCCGCCATCCTCGCGGAGGCCGAACGGCGGCCCGACCGCGACTACGACATCCTCGTGACCGATCCCGAGGCGGCCACGTGGGGACGGCTCGCCGCGGCGCTCGCGGTGGGCGCCCACCTGGCGGTCGGCAACGGCGTCGCGTGGAACACGATCACCGGCACCGACCGCGATCCCGAGCACAACCGCACCCTGCTCGAACGCGACTGGGGCATCAGCGACGCCGCCGGCTGGAAGCAGGCGATGGACCGGCTCCTCGCGGCCGAGAACTGCGATCCCGCCATCCAGATCATCCTCGACCGGCGCGCGTCCGGGATGACCGACCCGCTCGCCTGGCACTCGGCCATCGCGGGCTGGTGCCAGGAGAAGGACGTCTCGATCGAGACCACCGAGGAGCTCGTCCGGCTCGCCCGGCAGATCGCCCGGTACGAGGAACGGTTCCGCGTCGACGGCCTGCTGCCGCCGGAGGGGCGCGTCGACAGCGTCTTCGGCTACGACTTCGGCCGCGCCGTCAACATGGCCCGCTGGGGGCTGAACGCGGGCTACTGCGACGCCGAGGCCGCCGAGGACGGCGTGCTGCGCGCCGGGCACTACGCGTCCAAGGTCTACACGTCCTGGGAGGACTACTCCGCCGGGTACATCCTCGGCCGCATGCTCCGGTTCGACGAGGGCGAGCTCGGCGAGTGGTACGACCGGTCGCTCACCGGCCACCGGATCCTGGTCGAGGACCCCGGCAGCCCCTGGCGCAAGCTCGCCTGGGGCTGAGCCAGGGGAATCACTCAGCCGACGGCGTCGATCTCCTGGACGATCGCCTGCTTGCCCGGCCCGTCCAGCGACGAGGCGGCGACCGCGTTGCGGGCGAGCGCGGCCAGCTGCTCGCGGCCGAAGCCGAAGACGTCGGCGGCCACCCGGTACTCGCCGGTGAGGGTCGTGTCGAACATCGGCGGGTCGTCGCTGTTGAGGGTGACGAACAGGCCCTCCTCCAGCAGGCGCGGCAGCGGGTGCGCGGCGAGGTCCGGGACCTGCCCGGTGCAGACGTTGGACGTGGGGCAGACCTCCAGGGGGATCTGCGTCTCGCGCAGGTGGGCGACCAGGCGCGGGTCGTCCAGGCAGCGGATGCCGTGCCCGATGCGCTCGGCGCCGAGGCCCTCGATGACCTCCCAGATCGTCTCCGGGCCGCTCATCTCGCCGCCGTGCGGCAGGCTGCGCAGGCCGGCACCGCGCGCCGCGCGGAAGGCCTCGCGGATCTCGTCGCGGATCGCGTCCCGCATCTGCTCGATGCCGCCGAGGCCGAAGCCGACGAGGGCCTCCGGCGGGTGGTCCAGCGCGTGCCGGGCGGTCGCGCGGCAGCCTTCGGGCCCGAACTCGCCCGGGATGTCGAAGATGTAGGCCACCTGGATGCCGTAGAGGTCGCGCGCCTGCCGCACCGCCAGGTCCAGCGCCTCGGTGATCGCGGGCATCGGCATGCCCATGCGCTGGTGCGTGTACGGAGTGACGGTCAGCTCGACGTACCGGACGTTCTGGGCGGCCAGATCGCGGGCGGTGCCCAGGACCAGCGTGGCGACGTCCTCAGGGGTCCGAACGAGGCTGGAGACGGCCTCGTACACCTTCGCGAAGTGCGGAAAGTCGGTGAACTCGTAGAAGCGCCGGAGCTCTTCCTCACCGGTGGGGACGCGGCCGCCGGGGTGCCGCCGGGCCAGCTCCAGGACGGTCGGCACCGACGCCGACCCGACGAGATGGACGTGCAGTTCGACCTTGGGCAGCGCCTCGATGAACGAGTGGAGCGGGGACGGGGTCGCCACGGCCCCCGGGAGTTCGTGTTCGGTGGTCACCATGCCGCGAGACGCTAACAAGGCCGGACGGCCTCACGACAGTCAAAAGCAGGGTTTCTGACACAAAGCCGTCAGTTATCGTGAATTCCCTGGTCGGCGTGGGGTGGATTGAGCATGAGCCGTTCGGTCTCGGCCAGGTAGGCGTCCGCCGCCGCGCCGGCCCGCTCCTGGTCGCCCGTGCACAGCGCCGACACGAGCGGCGCGATCCTGTCGGCGGCGGCCGCCGGGTCGGCGAAGGCGTACCGGAAGACGTCGCGGACCTCCAGATAGGTGTTGAGCAGCGCGTTGACCAGGAAGCCGTAGACGCGGTTGCCGGTGGCGGCGGCGATCACCCGGTGGATCTCGCACTCGGTCAGCTGCGCCGACGCGGCGTCCGGGGCGCCGCGCAGCGCGGTGGCCAGCTCCACCAGCCGGTCGCACTGCCCGGTGGTGATGTGCACGGCCGCCTTGGCCGCCACCTGCGCCCCGACCTCGCGCCGGACCTCGAAGATCTCCGTCATCCAGGAGGGCCCGGCGGTGCGGACGAGCAGGGGCAGCAGCTCCGGGCCGCCGAGCCGCTCGTAGTCGCGGACCCGGGTGCCGACGCCGTGCTTGGTCTCCACGAGACCGACCTGCGCCAGCCGGACGATCGCGTGCTTGAGCGAGGTCCGGGTCACCTCGTAGGCGGCGGCCAGCTCGCGTTCGGCGGGCAGGTAGGACCCCGGTGGATAGCGGCCGCTCAGCACGTCGTCGCGCAGCCGTTCGGTCAGCGCGTCGACGACGGTGTCACGGGCGATCGGCGTGGTCATGGGCTGCTCCGGATCCGGACGGGACGGCGCCCAGGGTGGCTCACCCACTGAGCCACGTCAGCGTGGCAGCCGCCGCCGGGCTGCGTCAAGATGGGCACATGCGCGCCGCCCGGCTGATCTCGCTGGTCCTGCTCCTGCAGGCCCGTGGCACGATGACGGCCGGCCAGCTGGCCGAGGAGCTGGAGGTCTCCGAGCGGACCGTCTACCGGGACGTCGAGGCGCTGTCGGCCGCGGGCGTCCCCGTCTACGCCGAGCAGGGCCGCAACGGCGGCTACCGGCTGGTCGGCGGGTACCGGACGCGGCTGACCGGGCTCAGCCGCGAGGAGGCCGAGGCCCTCTTCCTGTCCGGCCTGCCCGGACCGGCCGGCGACATGGGCCTGGCCGACGCCGTTGGGGCGGCGCAGCTGAAGGTGCTGGCGGCGCTCCCGGCGCCCTTCCGCGACGCGTCCGCGCGCGCCGGGCAGCGTTTCCACCTGGACGCGCCCGGATGGTTCGGCGACGCGGGCCCGCCGCCGCTCCTGGAGCGGCTGGCGCAGGCGGTGTGGGGCGACGAGACCGTCGAGATCCGCTATCGGAAGCATGAAGAGGTCACCCGGCGCGTCGAGCCGTACGGCCTCGTGCTCAAGAACGGGATCTGGTACCTGATCGGCCATGTCCGCGACGGGGGCGGTGGCGGTCATCGCACCTACCGGGTCGACCGGATCACGGCGGTCGAGCCGGCCGGCGGGCTGTTCGACCGGGACGAGGACTTCGACCTGCCCGGTTACTGGGCCGCGCAGGCCGCCGCGTTCCTGCGGTCCATGCTCCGCGACGAGATCACCGTGCGGCTCAGCCCGCAGGGCCTGCGGCGGCTCCGGTACGCCGTGGAACCGTACGCCGCGCGACGGGCGGCCGAGGAGGCGGGCGAGCCGGACGAGGACGGCCGGGTCACCACCCGCCTGCCCGTCGAGTCGACGGACGTGGCCTACAGCGAGCTGCTACGGCTCGGCCCGGAGGTCGAGGTGCTGGAGCCCGCGGAGCTGCGGGACCGCATGCGCGAGACCGCCACCCGGCTCGCCGCGGTCTACCGGTAGCCGGTGGTGTCGGCGGGCTTGCCCGGCCGCTCGACCTCGGCGATGTAGCGCCAGGCGTCCGGGCGGCTGCCGTCGAGGTCGGTGAACCCGTACACCTGCGCGAGCCCGCCGCTCGACAGCGACCGCCCGGTCCAGCGGTGCCGGTCGGGATCGGCCGCGAGCGCGGCGACCGCGCGCCCGACGAACGCGGGCGACTCGGAGATGGCGAAGTGCGGGCTGATCTTGGCGCCGTCGAGCCAGTTGTCCTCGGTGACGCCGTAGTTCTCCAGCATGGACTCGGACCGGATCCAGCCGGGGGTGACCGAGACGGCGGTGCAGCCGTGCGGTGCGAGCTCGGCGGCCTGCCCGAGCCCCATCCGGATCACCGTCCACTTGGCGAGGTCGTAGAAGTAACCCGACTCCTTGCGATACTCGGCGTTCGTCTCGGCGGTGCCGTCGGTGACCTCCACGACGAGCCCGCCGGGGTTCCTGATGAGCAGGGGCAGCGCCCGGTGGCTGGTGATGACGTGCGTCTCGATCGCCAGCCTGAGCAGCCGCAGCCCGTTCTCCAGCGAGTGGTCCCACAGGGCGCTGCCGAACTCGAAGAGGTGGTCGGCGCCCCAGATGTCGTTGACGAGGACGTCGAGGCGGCCGTGCTCCTCGCCGATCTTCTGTACGACCCGGTCCACCTGGTCGATCTCCAGATGGTCGGCCTGGACCGCGATGCCCGTCCCACCGGCGGCGGTGACGAGCTCCGCGGTCTCCTCGATGGTCTCCGGCCGGTTCATCTCCGACCGGCTCTCGCGGGTCGTGCGGCCGGTCACGTAGACGGTCGCCCCCGCGGCGCCCAGTTCCACGGCGATGCCACGGCCCGCGCCGCGGGTGGCCCCCGCGACCAGTGCGATCTTTCCTGCCAGCGCTCTCTCACTCATGTGAACGAGGCTGGCAGGGATACCTGTCAGGTCCCGTCAGGGATCGGAAGGCTCGGGTCAGGGATTGAAGATGCTCACGCCGCCGGGGCCGACGAGGAAGCCGAGGACGATGAGGATGATCCCGAACAGCAGTTCGCGCCGGGCGATGATGACGTAGATGCCTGCGATGATCATGACCACCGCGATGAGCCAGAGTAGTGTCAGCATGGCGCCGGGGTCCCCGCGCGGGGACCCCGCAAACCATGCCCAGATTTCGGTCCTGCCCTAATTCCGGCGGCGGCTCTACGCTTTGCAGAGCCTCAGCACGTTGGCCACGATGCGGTGGCCGGACCGCCCCGCCGCGGTGAGGATCGACTCCGGGTGGAACTGCACCGCCCAGCGCTTGCGCAGCGGGTCCTCGATGGCCATCACCACGTCGCCGGTCTGGGCGGTGATCTCGAAGCCCTTCACCTGCTCCGGCTTGGCGTGCAGGGAGTGGTACCGGGCGGCGGTGAACTCCGCCGGCAGGCCGCCGAGGATCTCGCCGCCGGTCACGCGTACCTGCCCGGGCTTGCCGTGCGAGGGCTCGGGCAGCAGCGACAGCTCGCCGCCCGCGTGCTCCACCATCGCCTGGAGACCGAGACAGACGCCGAAGACCGGCAGGTTCCGGGCGTCCAGAGCGTCGAGCAGGCTCGCCGTGGCGAAGTCGGCCGGGCGGCCGGGGCCGGGTGACAGCACGACCAGGTCGGGGGCCTGCTCGTCCAGCATCCGTACCGGGAAGCCGTGCCGCAGGGTGACCACCTCGGCGCCCTTCTGGCGGAAGTAGTCGGCGAGGGTGTTGACGAACGAGTCCTCATGGTCGACGAGCAGCACCTTCACCCCCTCTCCGGACCGTTCGGCGACCTCGGCCTCCACCTCGGCCGCGCGCTCGGCGGTGCCGTGCCGGGACTCTTCGAGCGCGCCCAGCAGGGCGCTGGCCTTGAGGTGCGTCTCGCGCTCCTCCTCGTCCGGGTCGGAGTCGTAGAGCAGCGTCGCCCCGGCGCGGACGGTGGCGACGCCGTCGCGGATCTGGGCGGTCCGGAGCGTGAGCCCGGTGTTCATCGAGCCGTCGAAGCCGACGAACCCGACCGCCCCGCCGTACCAGCGCCGCGGCGACTCCTCGTGGTCCTCGATGAACTGCATCGCCCACGTCTTGGGCGCGCCGGTGACGGTGACCGCCCACATGTGGGTCAGGAACGCGTCGAGGGCGTCGAAGCCCGGGCGCAGCCGCCCCTCGATGTGGTCGACGGTGTGGATCAGGCGCGAGTAGAGCTCGATCTGCCTGCGGCCCAGCACCTTGACGCTGCCCGGCACGCAGATCCGCGACTTGTCGTTGCGGTCGACGTCGGTGCACATCGTCAGCTCGGACTCGTCCTTGAGCGAGGTCAGGATGGTCCGGATCTGCTCGGCGTCCTCCAGCGGGTCCGCGCCGCGCCGGATCGTGCCCGCGATCGGGCAGGTCTCCACGCGGTCGCCGTTGACCCGGACGAACATCTCCGGGGAGGCGCCGACGAGGTACTCGCCCTCGCCGAGGTTGAACAGGAACTCGTACGGCGCGGGGTTGGTCTCGCGCAGCCGCTCGAAGAACGCCGACGGCGAGTCGCACCGCCCGTACATCGCGTGGCCGGGCGTCACCTCGAACAGGTCGCCGCGGACGAACTTGTCCTTGGCCTCCCGCACCATCTGCGCGTAGACGCCCGGGACCGGCTGGGGCGGCAGCTCGGCGGCGACCACCGCGGGGGTCGGCTCGGTCTCGCGCGGCAGCCCGGCGGTGCTCGCGCCGCCGACCGCGAAGTCGTACGACATCCGGTGCGAGACCTCCAGCTTGCGGTCGACGACCACCATCTCGTCGGCCAGGTGCAGCACCAGGTCCCGCTGGTCGGCGGGCCGCTCCAGGGCGAGCCGGAGCGGCTCGAACTGCAGCGAGAGGTCGTAGCCGAACGCCCCGTAGAGCCCGAGATGCGGGTCGTCGCACCGGAACAGATCGGTGATCGCGCGGATCGCGGTGAAGACCGTCGGCTGCCGGCTGCGCTCCTCCTCGGTGAAGAACTCCTCGGTCGGCGGGATGAAGACCTCGAACCGGCCGCGCTCGTCGGCGCGGACCTCGCCGGTGCCGCGCAGGACGTCCGCGAGCGCCGGGAGCACCACCTCGCCGCGGCCGTTGAGCGACCGCACCGTCAGCACCCGGCCCCGCGCGACGATCTCCAGGCAGGGGTCGAGATAGGCCATGTGCCAGCGGCTGTAGCGGCCGGGGTACTCCATGCCGGAGCTGAGGACGCCGCCGCGCCGCTCCCCCACGGCGGCGACGAGGGCGTTGAGCACGTCGGACTTGCGCTCGGGGTCGACCGGCGTCGCCGTACGGGTGACCCGTACGCCCCCGGCGGTCACGAACTCGCTGGTCTGCGGCTGATATCGGTCGGTCTCCACCGCGGTGGCCCCTCGTCGTCAGGCCCTGCACCCGGAGAGACCAGAAAGCGACCGCCGGGTGAGGGCGGTCGCCTGGAAGTTCGAGCAAGCACGAATCTGGCACCGCCTCAGCGGCGCCACCACCAGCGGTGGGTTTCGATTCGCATGCGGAGAGCTTACCTCATCGATGCTTTCCCGGCCTCGAATCCTCGCGTGCGAGGTCGGGCTTGTTGCGGCTCCCCCGGATCGTCATGATGGACGCAAGGGACCACTTACAACACGGGAGCTCCCACGGATGACCGGCCACAACACCGAGTTCGAACTCCGCGGCGTCAACCATCTGGCGCTCGTCTGCCGCGACATGGAGCGCACGGTCGACTTCTACTCCGGCGTCCTCGGCATGCCCCTGATCAAGACGATCGAGCTCCCGATGGGCTGGGGCCAGCACTTCTTCTTCGACTGCGGCGGCGGCAACGCGCTGGCGTTCTTCTGGTTCCCCGACGCCCCCGAGCCCGTGCCCGGCGTGTCGGCGCCGAAGAACCTGCCCGACCGCGGCGAGCTGCTGTCGGCGGTCGGCTCGATGAACCACATCGCCTTCGACGTCCCGCCGGAGAAGATCGAGGAGTACCGCGACAAGCTCGTGGCCAAGGGGATCGACGTCGGCGTCCTGCTCAACCACGACGACAGCGAGTTCGGCGTCGCCGAGAAGGTGCACGACGGGGTCTTCGTGCGGTCCATCTACTTCAAGGACCCCGACGGGATCCTGGTGGAGTTCGCCGCCTGGCTGCGTGAGCTCGACCGGCCGGAGGACGTCCGGCACGAGCCGAAGACCGAGGCGGACCGTACCATCTGACCAGGGGGTTCTCGGAGGCCGAGCCGGTTGGACCGATCCAGCCAACTCGTGGCGTCTCCGAGATTCGCCTGTGACCAGCGGGAAGGTAGGCTCCGGCCACTCACCCTGAGAGTGACCTGTCTCACGATGTGGACGGGTCGTGCGATCCGCACGGTACGAGGAGGACCCCTTGACCTCGCAAGAAGAGGCCTCGCAGGCACCGCCGGAGACACGGCGGACCGACCGCAGCCACTGGAACTGGCTGCTGGTGGTCCCCGTGGTGATCCCGCTGCTGACGCTGCTGTTCAACAAGAAGGACCCGGAGCTCGCCGGCTTCCCGGCCTTCTACTGGATGCAGTTCGCCTTCATCCCCCTGGGCGTCGTCTGCACCGTGGTCGTTTACCGCATGACCAAGCGGAAGGAGGACTGACCGATGAAGGACCACCTCACCGAGTTGATCATCTTCGGCGTGCTCTTCCTCCTGGTCAGCGGGATGGGCTTCGTGGCGGCGCGCTGGCGGCGGCCGGCCACGATGGACAGCCTGGACGAGTGGGGTCTCGGCGGCCGCAACTTCGGCTCCTGGATCAGCTGGTTTCTGATCGGCGGCGACCTCTACACCGCCTACACCTTCGTCGCCGTCCCGGCCCTGGTGTTCGGCGCGGGCGCGATGGGCTTCTACGCCGTGCCCTACACGATCGTCGTGTACCCCCTGGTCTTCCTCGTGCTGATCCGGCTCTGGTCGGTCTCGCACGTGCACGGCTTCGTGACCCCGGCCGACTTCGTCCGGGCCCGGTTCGGCTCCCCCACGCTGGCGCTCGTGGTCGCGATCACCGGCATCGTCGCGACGATGCCCTACATCGCGTTGCAGCTGGTCGGCATCGAGGCCGTGCTCAAGGCGATGGGCGTGACCGGCCACCTGCCGATCATCATCGCGTTCGCGATCCTGGCCGCCTACACCTACCAGTCGGGCCTGCGGGCGCCCGCGCTGATCGCCTTCGTCAAGGACATCCTGATCTACCTGGTGATCATCGTCGCGGTGCTCTACATCCCGAGCAAGCTCGGCGGCTGGGGCGACATCTTCGGCGCGGCCGAGAAGAAGTTCGCCGCGTCCCCCAACCCCGCCGACGGCACCCTGCTCAACAGCGCCAACCAGCTCAACTACGCGGCGCTCGCGCTCGGCTCGGCGCTGGCGCTGTTCCTCTACCCGCACAGCATCACCGGCGTGCTGGCCAGCCGGAACCGCAACGTGATCAAGCGGAACATGGCGGCGCTGCCCGCCTACAGCTTCGTGCTCGGCCTGATCGCGCTGCTGGGCTTCATGGCCATCGCCGCCGGCACCAAGCCGATCGGCACCGACACCAACACCGTGGTCCCGGTGCTGTTCGACGAGATGTTCCCGAGCTGGTTCACCGGCGTCGCCTACGCGGCCATCGGCATCGGCGCCCTGGTCCCGGCCGCGATCATGTCGATCGCCGCGGCCAACCTGTTCACGCGGAACATCTACAAGGAGTACCTCCGCAAGGACGCGACCGAGAAGCAGGAGGCCACGGTCAGCAAGCTGGTCTCGCTGGTCGTCAAGGTCGGCGCGGTCGCCTGCATCCTGCTGCTGGACCCGCAGTTCTCCATCGACCTGCAGCTGATCGGCGGCGTGATCATCCTGCAGACGCTGCCGGCCGTGGCACTGGGCCTGATGACCCGCTGGTTCCACCGCGGCGCGCTGATCGCGGGCTGGGCCGCCGGCCTCGCCTGGGGCATGTACATGCTGTACGAGATCCCGAACCCCGCCAAGAAGAAGGAGCACTTCGGCGGCTCGGCCTACAACCTGAGCGAGCTGGGCTTCGACACCAAGATGACGATCTACGTCGGCGTCCTGGCCCTCGCGCTCAACGTGCTCGTGGCCGTCCTCGGCACGCTGATCCTCAAGGCCGCCAAGGTCAAGGACGGCGACGACGCCACCAAGTCGACCGACTACACGGCCGACGAGGGCGACCCCAAGGTCAAGGAGATGGAGCTCACCAGCTCCACCTGATCCCGGCCGCCGTCAGCTGAGCCCGGGCGCCTCCTTCGCGGAGGTGTCCGGGCTCAGCCCGTGTAGGAGGGGTTCGCGACGGCGAGTTTGTCGCGCGTGGCGTCCAGGAGCGCGGATTTCAGCTCGTCGTAGCGGCCGTCGAACCGCCCCTCCCGGATCGCGGCGGCCAGCTCCGCGTCGTCCGCGACTCCCAGCCCGGCCAGCCGCGCGGCATGGGCCCGCTCCTGCGGCGCGCCGAGGTCCAGCTCCCTTTCGACCATCCCGAGAACGTTGACGGCGACCAGGCCGTGGAAGCGCGTGCGGCCCTCCAGCGACCCCAGGACGTCGCGTTCGAGGAACTCCCGCACGGCGGCGACGAGTTCGGCGGCGGTCGGAGCGTCGTGCGGCGGGGGCATCGCGCTTCTCCTCGATCCGGGACAGAATGCGATTCTAGACCGAGGAGGGATCATGAGCTTCGAGGTGCCCGCGTCCGTACGGCCGATCCGCGACGCCGTCCACGCCTTCATGACCGAGCGGGTCGAGCCCGCCGAGCCGGTGCTGCAAGGCGGTGGCGAGGAGGCGGTCGCCGCCCTGGCCGATCTCCAGCGGCAGGCCAAGTCCGAAGGGCTGTGGGCGCTCGGGCATCCCAAGGAGCTCGGCGGCGGCGGGCTGCCGTTCCTCGACTACGTGTACGTCAACGAGGTGCAGGGACGGAGCGAGTTCGGCCAGCTCGCGCTCGGCACGTACACGCTCCAGGACTCGATCATGCTGCACAGGTACGCCAGCGAGCCGCAGCGCGACCGGTTCCTCAAGCCGCTGGTGCAGGCGGAGATCAACCCGAGCTTCGCGATGACCGAGCCGGGGATCTCCAGCTCGGATCCGACACAGCTCACCACCACCGCCACCCTGGAGGGGGACGAGTGGGTGATCCGGGGCCGCAAGTGGTTCACCACGCTCGCGAGCCGCGCCGCGTACACCACGGTCATGTGCCGGACGGAGCCCGAGGGGACGTCGCCGTACCTGTCGTTCAGCATGATCCTCGTGCCGACCGACACCCCCGGCTACACGATCGTGCGCGACACCCCCGTCCTCGGCCTGGACGGCGCGCACTGCGAGGTGCTGTACGACGAGGTGCGGGTGCCGGAGGACAACCTGCTCGGGCCGCGCGGGCACGGCTTCGTCATCGCCCAGGAACGGCTCGGGCCCGGCCGGATCTTCCACTGCATGCGCTTCCTCGGCCAGGCCCAGCGCGCGTTCGACCTCATGTGCGCGCGGCTGCACGAACGCACCGCCTTCGGTGAGCCGCTCGCCAAGAAGCAGCTCCTGCAGAAGCACGTCTTCGACTCGTACACCGAGATCCAGTCGTCGCGGCTCCTGACGCTGCACGCGGCCCACAAGATCGATGAGGGCGACCAGGCGAGGGTGGAGATCGGAGTCATCAAGGTGGCCGCCGCGACCATGCTGCACAACGTCATCGACCGGGCCATCCAGGTCTACGGGGCGCAGGGCCTGACCCCGGACACCCCGCTCGACCACATGTACCGGCATGCCCGCGCGGGCCGCATCTTCGACGGCCCGGACGAGGTCCACGTGACCACCACCGCGCGCCGGATCCTCAAGGAGTACGCCGAGGGCCGCACCTGGGAGTTCGGCCTGCGCTGAGACGTGCGACCCCGAGGTCCCGTCAAGATTCCCGCCTGTCCGGGATCGGCCGCCCCGGTCCGGCCTGCGCTTTTCCGCGTGGCCGGATCAGGCGCTGGGCTCATGGCAAATAGATAGGTTACTTTCCTATTCAATTCCTGCCGCTGAGATCGACGCCGATTCCAGGAAAGCGGTTCACGCTGCCATGACACCCCCGAGAAGATCCGCAGCCGCGGCCACCGCCGTCGCGCTCGCCGCGACGTTCGCCGTGGCCTCCCTCCCCCGCACCGCGTCCGCCGCCTGCGCCCCGGACGCGCGCGACCTGCTGATGACCTACCAGCCGGTCGACCACACCGTCACCGACGCCAGCTACTTCCTGGCACGGCTGACCCTCGCCAACGGCGACCGCCGGTGCTCGCTCGCCGGCGGATGGACGATGTACTTCAACTCCGTCCGCCAGCCCGCCGCCGTCCTGGACGGCGCGGCGGGCGACCTCGCGCGCAAGCAGCTCGCCGATCAGGGCCTGGCGGTGACCCGCGCGGACAAGGCCCAGAGCGGCGACTTCTACGCGCTCAGGCCGACCGGCGCGTTCAAGCCGGTGGCCTCCGGCGAACGCCGCGCGATCGCGCTGAACATCGAGCTCTGGGCGACCCACAAGTCCGACGGGCCCGCCGGGTGGAGCATCGCGTACGGCAGCGGAAAGCCCCGCTGGATGCCGTCCAAGACCCTGCTCGATCCCACGGATCCGAAGCAGACCAAGGCGTTCTCCGGCGACGTCCGTCCGGTGGAGTCGGCCGCCACCCGGTTCGCCGCGAACACCTCCGGCAAGCAGCGGCTGACCCTCCAGCAGCGCATCCTGCCGCAGCCCCTGTCGGCGACCGAGACCGGCGGCGCCGTGCGGATCGGCGGGTCGTCCCCCATCAACGCCGCGCCGTCCCTGCGCCGTGAGGCGGGATACCTGCGGTCGGCGCTGCGCGACGCGGCCAAGGGCGGCGGGGCGCCGATCTCGCTGCGGGTCGACCCCAAGCTGGACGTCGACCGCGACGGCAAGGTGGACGCCGAGGGCTACACGCTCACCAGCACCGCCAAGGGCGTGGACATCGTCGGCGCCGACCGGGCGGGGGTGCTCTACGGCGTCCAGACGCTGCGGCAGCTCATCCCCGCGAGCTCCGCCACGTCCGGCGGGCCGGTCTCGGTGCCGCGCGCCCGGATCGCCGACGCGCCGCTGTTCGGCTACCGGGGCCTGCACATCGACACGGCCCGGCACTTCGAGACCAAGGAGACCATCAAGAAGTTCCTGGACCTGATGGCCTTCACCAAGATGAACCGGCTGCACTTCGGCCTGACCAACGACGAGGGCTGGCGGCTGGAGATCCCGGGCCTGCCCGAGCTGACCGGCTTCGGGTCCAAGCGCGAGCTGGACCTCGCCGAGACCGGCGCGCTGCACCAGGGCATGGGCTCGGTGAACGACCTGGGCCGCGGCGACGGCGTCGCCGGCAAGCCCAGCGGCCGGACCGAGGCCAATCTCGGCCGCAGGCCCGCCTACCAGGGCTTCGAGCAGGCGATGCAGAACTTCGTCGGCAAGGGCTCCGGCCACTACTCGGTCCGGGACTTCAAGGAGATCCTGGCGTACGCGACCGAGCGGCACATCGAGGTCGTCCCCGAGCTCAACTTCCCGGCGCACGCCCGCGCCGCCGTGCAGTCGATGGAACGCCGTTACCAGCGCACCCACGACGGCACCTACCGGCTGCTGGACCCGGACGACACCTCCCGGCACACCAGCGTGCAGCTCTACACCGACAACCTCGCCAATCCGTGCATCCCGAGCACCTACGCCTTCCTCACCAAGGTCGTCTCCGAGGTGAAGAAGATGTACGCGGGCGCCGGCGCCCCGTTCAACCGGCTCAACCTGGGCGGCGACGAGCCCCCCGGCCCGCCCGAGGGCTGGTGGTCCGGGTCGCCCGCCTGCAAGAACAACCCCGAGACGGCGGGCAGGACCGGCGAGCAGCTCAAGGAGCTGTTCTTCACCAAGTACAACGCCATCGCGCGGACGGCCGCGAAGACGACCTCCGGCTGGGAGGACGTCACGCACCCCGACACCCCGTTCCGGCTGAAGGACTTCACCCCGCTCCCCTGGCAGAACGTCTGGGGCTGGGGCCGTGAGGACTGGGCCTACCGGTTCGCCAACGCGGGCACGCCGGTGATCCTCGCGCACGCGACGAACCTCTACATGGACCTCGCCTACAACAAGGACCCGGACGAGCCCGGCTACTACTGGGCCGCCTACGTGGACGAGAAGAGCACGTTCACCTACCAGCCGTTCAACGTGTACGCCAACGCCACCGAGACGCGGTGGGGCGGCCCCGTCACCCCCGACCCCAACTGGGTGAAGCTCACCGAGGCCGGCAGGAAGAACATCCTCGGGCTCGAGGCGCAGCTGTGGGCGGAGAACGGCAAGGCCCCCGAGATCCGCGAGTACCAGGCGTTCCCCAAGCTGCTCGGCGTGGCCGAGCGTGCTTGGAACCGCCGCACCCCCGGCACCGCCCAGATGCCCGCGGCGTGGGACGTCTTCAACAACACGCTCGGGCAGGCGACCTTCCCGCTGCTGTCGTTCTACAAGCCCGTCGGCCTGGGCGGCGAGGGCGTGAACTACCGGATCCCGCTGCCCGGGGCGAAGATCTCCGGCGGAACGCTCACCGCGAACGTCCGCAACCCCGGGATGGCCATCGAGTACTCCACCGACGGGGTGCGCTGGCGGCCCTACACCGGGCCGGTCACGGTCGGCTCGGCGGCGCTGACCCGGACGCGGAGCGCCGACGGCCGCACGAGCCGCGTCTCGCCGGTCGGAGTGACCGCCTGGCAGAGCGCCACCGCCTACCGGGCGGGCGCGCTGGTGACCCACCAGGGCGAGCTCTTCACGGCGACGGCGCCCGGCACCGGACAGGCCCCGGACATCTCCCCGAGGGCATGGCGCCTCCTGCAGTGATCGAGTGACCGGCGAGCGAGGAGAGGCAGGGCCGCCCGTCCCCCACCGGGCGGCCCTGCCTCTCCGCCTCGGCAAGAATCGTTAAAGATCCCTCCAATGCGGCCTTGGCCGGGGCGTCCGCCGGGAATCACCACGCACGTGCGAGTTTCGGGGGGAAAGGCGCGTACCAGGGCCGCCGTCATCGGCGCGGGGATGCTCATGTGGGCCATGCCGGCGGGACCCGCGGCATGGGCGGACGACCTCGAGATCGACCCCGGGACGGCCCATCCGGGCGATTCGATCACCGTTTCGGGCGGTTGCAAGGACAACGACACGTTCGTCAGCGTCTCGGGCGCGGCGAGCGGCCGGGGCGCGGTCAGCACGGGCTACTTCAGCGTGCAGGCGAAGGTGAAGTGGATCGAGCCGGGCCGCTACACGATCATCGCCAAGTGCGTCTCGTCCGGCTATCCCCAGACCGGCCGGATCAAGATCGAGCACCGCGGCCGGAAGGGAACCGGCTCCTCGGGCAAACCCGACGGCGAGGTCATGACCGGAGGCGGCGGGGCCCGGGACGGAGCCCAGAGCGGGACCGAGGGGCGCGGGCTCCCGTGGCTCTGGCTGGGGCTGGCCACGGTGGCCGGTGCCGCGGGCGCCGGCGGGATCACACGGCTCCGGTCCAGGGCACGTGGGCGAACGTAACGGTGGCGGCGGCTATGTGATCGCTGTGGGCCTGGCGGTGCTCGCCGCCCTCGCGGTGGGCCACCGAGCCAAGGACCCGGACGAGTCGTACCGCGACCTCGGGGGGCCGCGGGCGCTCTGGAACATTCCGGACGGCGCGGAACTCCCGGTCTCGCCACCGGAGCGCCTGGAGATCCCGGCCGTCGGCGTGGACGCCCCGGTGATGCGGCTCGGCAAGAAGGACGACGGATCCGTGCAGGTCCCGCCCTTCGACAAGTCGGGACACGCCGGCTGGTACCGGCGCGGACCGGCGCCGGGCAGCCGCGGATCGGCGGTCGTCCTCGGCCACTACGACGACCTGGACGGCGCCGCGGTCTTCTACGACCTCCACAAGATCAAACCCGGCGCCCGGATCAGGGTGCTGCGCCACGACCGGAGCGAGGCGGTGTTCCGGGTGGACGCCGTCGAGCGGATCCGCAAGTCGGAGTTCCCGCGCGACCGCGTCTACGGGGACGTCCGCTACGCGGGCCTGCGCCTGATCACGTGCGGCGGCGCCTACGACGAGGACGAGCACTCGTATCGCGACAACGTCATCGTCTACGCCCATCTCGTCGGCGGCCGGTGATCACGGGAGCATCCGCAGCAGATCCCACTCGTTCTCGGCCACCCGGCGGCCCAGCGCGGCCAGCTCGACCGAGCGCTCGCCGCCGGTCAGATGCCGCCGGGCCTGCATGACGCAGATGATCGCCCAGCGCGCCACGCCGAACATCTCCCACCACCGCAGCGCCACCCGGTCGACCTCGGCGCCGCCCGCCTTCTCGTATGCCTCGATCAGCTGGTCGTAGGAGCCGAACCCGCCGACCGGCGGCTCTGCCCCGAACCGCCAGGCCTTCACGCACAGCCAGCCGAGATCCTCCAGAGGATCGCCCAGGTGGGCCAGCTCCCAGTCGAGCACGGCCCTGATCCCGTCGGGGCCGACGATGAGGTTGCCGTTGCGGAAGTCGCCGTGGACGACGACCGTCCGGTGCGCGGGCGGGCGGTTGCGGGCCAGCCAGCCGAGGGCGAACTCCAGCGCGGGATGCGGCTCGCCAATGCCGTCCAGCACCGACCGCCAGGCCTCCAGCTGGTCGGCGTGCTCCAGCTGCGGGACCCCGGCGACGGGGATGCGGTGGATCGCCGCGAGGACCTCGCCGCACTGCCCGGCCAGGAGGGGCCGCACGTCCGCGAGCGCGGGATCACGGAGGATCCTGCGCGGAATGGTCTCGCCCTCGACCCGCTCCATCACCACGAACTCGGCGCCGAGCTCGTCGCCGGCCGCGATGACCTCGGGACTGGGCACACCGGCCGCGCCCGCCGCGCGCATCAGCACCGCCTCCTGCGCCAGCGGGCCGCCCGCCATCGCCCCCTGCGTGGCGAGCCGGAGGATGAGCGGACGCACCTCCCCGGCCGCGGTGACGGCCTCGAATCCGCAGGTCACCCGCGAGGCGCCGCCGCTGTCGCGGCGCAGCCCGCGCACCTCCACGCCCGCGCCGTACCGCTCGGCGAGCACCTCCGACAGCGGCCCCGCCAGCCGGTCGAGCTCCATCCCGGGCGCCTCCCCCGTCATTCGCGGAACAGTTCCAGGACCTGGGGGGACGACACGGCGGCGGCCGGGAGGCCGCCCAGGATGAGGTCGGCGAGGCTGTCGACGACGGTCTCGCGCGGCACCTCGTCGGCGTGGTCGAGCCACCAGTCGCCGGCCGTCTGCACCATGCCGACGACCGCGTGGGCCCACACGTAGGCGCGGGTGCGGTCGGTCAGCTCCGTTTCGGCGATCATGACCTCGGCCAGCTCGCGGCTGAGCCCCCGGATCATGGTGCTCATCGCGCCGTGCGTGGCGGCGTCCTCGGCGCTGGCCCGGTGCATGAGGAAGCGGTAGAGGTTCAGGTTGGCCGAGATCGTCGACAGGTAGGTGTCGATCGTGCAGCGGGTGCGGGCCCGGACGGACGTGGCCCGGGAGAACTCGTTCTGCACGCCCTCGATCAGCTTGCGGGTGTGCCGCTCGGCGAGCGCCTGGTAGAGGCCGCTCTTGTCGCCGAAGTGCCGGTAGAGGATCGGCTTGCTGATGCCCGCCTCGGCGGCGATGGAGGCCATCGACGCGCCCGGCCCCTCGCGCTGGATGACCCGGTCGGCCGCCTCCAGCAGGGCCCGCCGCCGGTCCGGGTCGCGTCGCGCCCCCGGGCTCGCCGTCCCCGTGGTCGTCATGGTGAGAACCGTACGCCATGCAGGGGCCGAGATCGTCACGACGGCGGCCATTGCGGGTCCGTCACTGACGTGACGTCCAATACAGGCCGGTGCCGCCCCGGCGAGGGGCGGCACCGGAGGCGAGGGTCAGCCGGCCGGGAAGTCGTCCGGGGTCATGGTGCGCTCGCGCACCCATACCCCGGCCGGCTTCAGCGGCGCGGTCCCCGTCCACGGCCCGTTCGGGCACGTGCCCTCCTTGAAGACCGCTCCCGAGCGCTCGTCGTCGGAGTAGTTCCAGTTCGTCCAGCTGATCTTCTTGGCGGCCATCAGATCGAGGTACTGCTGCGACCGGGTGAAGTTGTTGCCGCCGTCGCCCGAGGACGTCTGGGTACCGAACTCGGTCACGAAGATGGGCAGCCGGTCGGCCGCCCGCGACAGGGTGCTCAGGTACTCCGACCCGTGCGAGGCCGCGTAGAAGTGGAACGTGTACATGATGTTGGACGCGTTCACCGGGCTGTTGACGATCTCGTTCTCGGTCGCCCCGTCGGACACGCCGAGCGAGGACCACGCCCGGGTGCCGACCAGGATCGGGGTGTCGGGATCGTTCTGGCGGATCACCGGGATGAGGTTCTCGGCATAGCTCTTGATCTTCGCCCAGCTCACCCCGTTCGGCTCGTTGGCGATCTCGTAGAGGAGGTTGTTCTTGCCGTTGTGCCGCTGGGCGATCTCGGTGAAGAACGTCTTGGCCCGGCTCAGGTTGTAGTTGGGGTCGCCGGGGCTGAGCATGTGCCAGTCGACGATCGCGTACATGCCGCGCGAGGTGGCCTGCTCGATGAGGTTGTGGACCCGGTCGGTGAACAGGCGCGGGTTGGTCTCGTACCCGTCCTCCTGGATGTACATCGAGATCCGCAGGACGTCGGCCTTCCAGTCCTGCGCCAGCGCGTTGAGCGAGCCGGTGTTGAGGCACTGGTAGTACCACTGGAGCCCGTGGCTGCTCATGCCGCGCAGCTGGATCGGGTTGCCGTGCTGGTTGCAGAGCTTGGTCCCGCAGACCTTGAGCTGCCCGTTGGCCTCGACCGGCGTGCCGGGGTTCGGCGTCCCGCCCGCGTCGACGTCGAGGTAGTCGAGGTTGGGGCCGCCGTTGGCGGTCGTGGCGGTCAGCCGGACCGTGTTGGCGCCCGCGTTCAGCGCGGCGGTGAGGGACGAGGTCGCCCACGTGGTCCACGCGCCGGTTCCGGCGAACGCGCGTCCGGCCGACACCGTCGCGCCGTTCACCGTGACGTCCATCGGGCGGTTGGTGGTGGTGCCGTTGGCGTACCGGATCGCGAGGGTGGTGCTGCCGGCGGACGCGGCGTTCACCGTCCACTCCACGTAGCTGCCGGTCGCGTTGGTGCCGTTGACGAATCCGCTCCCCGAGTAGCCGGCGTGGTTGGACTCCACCACGCCCTGCGAGATCGTCGCGTTCTCCGCCTCGTACCGCACGGGCGCCGCCGCGGCGTCCGCCACGTGTACCGGCACCAGCAACGCCAGGGCGGCGAGAACGGCCGTCAAGCGCGCGATCGCTCGCCTTCTCATGATGCGACCTCCAAGCGTTCGGGGTTGGGGGTGACCGTGTCGAGGAAGTCCAGGTTGGGCAGGCCGCCCGTGCCGGTGGCGGTGAGACGGATCGTGTTGGCGCCCACGTTCAGGTTCGCCGCGGCCGTGCCGGTGCGCCAGAGACTCCAGGCGCCGGTGGGGGCGAACGCCACGGTGCCCGCGGATGCCCCATTCACGCTCAGGGTGGCGGGCCGGTCGGCGGTGCCCGCGTTGGCGTAGTCGAAGGCGAGGGTGTGCTGGCCCGCCTGCGCCGCGTTCACCGTGAACTGCACGTAGCTGCCGGTGGCGTTGGGGGTGTTGACGAATCCCGTGCCCGAGTAGCCGGAGTGGTTGCGGTCGACGGTGCTGCCGGTGCCGGAGGTCGCGTTCTCCGCCTCGTAGCGTGTGGACGTGCCGTTGCGCGAGACGCGGTAGAGCACCGTGCCGTGCCCGGGAACGGAGGCGCTGATCGCCCCGGTGGTGCTCCGCGTCGCCTTGCTCCACAGGTCCTTGAGCGTGTACGAGGCCGAGCCGCCGAGCCCGATCGCGGCCGCCGTCGTGCCGATCGTCGCCGCCGACGTGGTCTCGTTGGACAGCGCCACGGCACGGTCCCCGTTCGCCAGGGTCTTGCTGTAGACGACGAGGCCGCCGGAGGAGCTCACGACGGTGGCCTGGCGGCCGAGCCTGTCCTGGTCGACGGCGATGACGTCGGTGTTCTTGAGGATCGTGAACGTCTCGTCGGACACCTTGCGCAGGTCGGAGCCGATCAGCAGCGGGGCGGCCATGACGGCCCAGAGGCTGAAGTGGGTGCGGTATTCGGCCGCGGTCATGCCGCCGTTGCCGACCTCCAGCATGTCCGGGTCGTTCCAGTGGCCCGGCCCGGCGTACTGCGCCAGGACCCGGTTGGCCTGGGCCTTGCCGATCATGCTGCCCCAGTTGTCGCTGATGTCGCCGGTCGTCCGCCAGAGGTTGCCGACGTCCTTGCCCCACTCCCAGACGCGCGGCGGGCCGGTCCTCCCCCATTCGCAGATGGAGTAGACGATGGGGCGGCCGGTGTTGGCGAGCGCGTCACGCATGCGCGTGTAGCGCAGCTGGGCGTCCACGTTCTGGTTGTTGCAGTTGTCATATTTCAGGTAGTCGACGCCCCAGCCGGCGAAGAGGGCGGCGTCTCGCTGCTCGTTGTTGAGGCCGCCGGGAAAGCCTCCCGTCCCGTTGCAGGTCTTGGTTCCGGCGGAGGTGTAGATCCCGAATTTCAGTCCCTTGGAGTGCACGTAGTCGGCGACGGCCTTGATGCCGTTCGGGAACCGGGTCCGGTGGGGCACGAGGTTGCCGCTCGCGTCCCGCTGCGGCTCGGCCCAGCAGTCGTCGATGTTGACGTACTGGTAGCCGGCGTCCTTGAGCCCGCGCGAGACGAAGATGTCGGCGATCGACTTGACCATCGCCTCGTTGAACTCGGCTCGGCAGGCGGTGGTGTTCCAGTTGTTGAAGCCCATCGGGGGCGTGCGGGCGAGGCCGTTCTCCAGGGCGAGGCTGTTCTCCGAAGCGATCGCCGGCACGGCCGGCGCGACGCGCGCGCCGGCCGTGCCCGTCGCGACCGCGCCGGAGGCGGCCAGCAGGGCGAGGGCGGTCAGGACCGCGGACGTTCTCCTGGCAGGGGGCACGGAAGGTCTCCTGAGGAAGTGGGGCGGTAGGGGCCGGGAAGGTGGATTCTGGCTGGGGTGCTCAGGCTGGCAGGGCGAGATGGTCGAGGTTTGGCCCGCCGTTGGCCGTGGTCGCCGTCGCCCTGACGGTGTTGGCGCCCGCGTTGAGGGTGGTCGTGACGGTGGCGGTCGACCAGGTCGTCCAGGCGCCGGTCCCCGGGAAGGCGAGTTCGTCGGAGGCGAGGACGCCGTTGACGGTGATGTCCATCGGCCTGTTGGCCGTGGTGCCGTTCGCGAACCGGAACGTGAGCGTCACGTTGCCCGCCTGCGCCGCGTTCACCGTGAACTCGACGTACGACCCGGCGACGTTGGTGTAGTTGACGAAGCCCGTGCCGGTGAATCCCGCGTGGTTGAACTCCACCACGCCCTGCGAGATCGTCGCGTTCTCGGCTTCGAGCCGGTTGCCGGGCACCGGTGTGCAGGCCTGCGTGGAGCCGCCGGTCGCGCTCACCCGCAGCGCGCCGCCGCCGGTGTCGGTGCTGTTGGCGACGCAGTAGCCGGTGATCGACTGGAAGCCCATGTCGAACGGGCTGCCGCTGCCGCGTTCGGCCGTGAAGCGCTCGAACGACACGCCGCTGCCGGTGTTGGCGATCACCGCCGGACGGCAGTCGTTGCTCACGAACTGGACGGAGCTGTCGACGAACTTGATGTCGTGGGCGTTGTGGATGTACCAGCCGTACGACGGCCGGGTGCCGATGCTGTTCGGGTTGTAGTTGCCGGGGTCGTTGCTGGGCACGCCGGTGCCCATGCAGCCGTTCCCGCCGGGCACGGTGAGGTCGACGTTGGTGAACGTGACATTGCGGATCCGGTTGCTCGCGCCCGACTCGCCCCACAGCGTCGCGGTGAAGTTGTTACTGCTCTGGCCGGACGAGGTGACGTTCTCGTAGGTGATGTTCTCGATGCGCCCGACGCCCGGGCCGTCGCCGCACCGCCTCCGGGTGCCGACCTTCTCCATGATCGCGCTGCGCACGTTGGTCATGGCGATGTCCTTGTAGTGGACGTCGGAGATGACCGTCCCGTCCATCGACACCATGCCGAGGCCCGACTTGTTGGAGCCGTTGATGGTGATCCGCTCGAACCGGTAGTCGGTGAAGTCGCCGCACGTCTCCGAGCCGAACATGAGCGCGTTGCAGCAGCCCGCCGACAGCTTGGAGTCGGTGACGGTGACGTGGCCGTTGTCGTAGGTCCGGCCCAGCGCCCAGTCGCTCTTGAAGGCGAGCGCGTCGTCGTTGGCCGAGATGTCGGCGTTGGTGATGGTGACGTTCTGGGCGTTGATGACGTTCCAGCCGTCCCTGTCGCTGACGGTGTCGACGCGCAGCCGGTCGGACGAGATGTTGGTGCAGGCGTTGGTGAGCATGGCGAAGTGCCCGCCGCGGCGCAGCGTGATCCCGTTGACGTTCAGCCCCTCGCAGCGGGTCAGCGAGATGATCTTGTCGGCCTCGCCGGAGTCGGGGTTGCCGGTGATGAGGTTGCCGCCGCCGTCGATCACGCCCGAGCCGGTGAAGCACAGGTTCGACAGCCGGTCGCCCCAGATCATCGCGTTGTGGAAATGGCTGTGGCCGTAGTCCTGGTACTCGTCGTTCGGGTTCGACTCGGGCGGGTCGTAGTCGTCGTTGGGCGAGCCCAGGATGGTCGAGCCGCTGTCGAGCCGGATGGTGATGTTGCTCTTCATGTGGATGGAGCCGGCGGACCGGTAGGTGCCCGGCGGGAACTGCACGACCCCGCCGCCGGCCCCCGCCGCGGCGTCGATGGCCCGGTTGATCGCGCCGGTGTCGCTGGTGGAGCCGTTGCCGGTCGCGCCGTAGTTCCGCACGTTGTAGGGCTCGCCGTCCGGGCACGTGATCGGCGCCCGCGCCGGGGCGGCGGTGGTACCGGCGGGTGCGGG
Organism: Spirillospora sp. NPDC048911; assembly: GCF_043198015.1. Classification (NCBI taxonomy): domain Bacteria; kingdom Bacillati; phylum Actinomycetota; class Actinomycetes; order Streptosporangiales; family Thermomonosporaceae; genus Spirillospora; species Spirillospora sp. NPDC048911. The sequence goes on from NZ_JBICUD010000004.1 coordinate 858,995, forward strand.
CCGCGCCGCGTGCCCGATGACGGACGCCGCGGTGGCCGTCTCGGTCCCGACGACGATCAGGACGGCCGCCGCCAGGAGCGCGACGAGGGCGGGCAGGGACGGGACGCGGTAGCTGCGCATGGTGTCACTCGCCTCATCCGATGGTGATCTTGTCGAGGTTGGGGCCGCCGCCCTCGGTGGTGGCGGTGGTGCGGATCGTGTTGGTCCCGGCGTTGAGCGGCACCGTGAGGGTGGCCGTGGCCCAGGTGGTCCAGGCGCCCGTCCCCGGGAAGGAGCGCGCGGCCGACACCACGGCGCCGTTCACGGCGATGTCCATCGGCCGGTCCGTGGTGGTGCCGTTGGCGTAGCGCAGGGTCAGCGTCGCGTTGCCCGCCTGCGCGGCGTCGACGGAGAACTCCACGTAGGAGCCCGCGACGTTGGTGAAGTTGACGAAGCCGGTGCCGGTGTAGCCGGCGTGGTTGGACTCCACCACGCCCTGCGAGATCGTCGCGTCCTCCGCCTGGTGGTCGCCGGGGCCGCCCGGACCGCCCTCCCCGGGATATGCGGTGCCGATCCATGCCTCGTCGACCCGCAGCCGCGCGACGCCGTGGCTGTTGACCTTCTCCACCCGCACGTGCCGCGCGGTGGTATCGGCGGGCAGGTCGATGAACTGCACGCCCCGGTGGTTGGGCAGCGTCCCGGTCTTGATCGGGCTGCCCCAGTCGCTGCCGTTGTCGCTGACGTAGACCCGGTAGTCGCGGATCCGTGCCGAGCCCGACGCCGGGTAGGTCGTCGAGTCCTCGCGCTGGTTGATGCCGACGTACCGCACCCGCTTGGCCGAGCCGAGGTCGAACCGCAGCGACACCGGCTGCGCGGACGTGGCGTCCCAGTAGGTCAGGTAGTCGCCGTCGGCCGCGTGCGAGGCGGGGTGGCCGCTCGCCGAGGCGCTCGCGCTCATGGTGTACGAGGACGGCGGCAGGATCCCCTCGCGCCCTGCCGTCACGACCTTGAACACCGTGTCGTACTGATCCCAGCTGGAGATGCCGCTGAGCGTCAGCGTCCCGCCTGACTGGGCGAAGGTCACCGCGGCGCCCGTTCTGAGGTTCGTCACCGCGGCGACCTTGTAGCCGTTGTCGCGGATCCGCAGCGTGCTGCCGGATGGCGCGGTGACGACGTGCACGTAGTGCCGGTTCGGGTCGGTCTTGCTGATGGTGGTGACGCCGTGCGCGCCGTCGTTCCAGAAACCGGGCTTGAGCCCGCCGTACATGTAGCCGCCGCCCTCGGTGCCGTAGAGCGACTCCCAGATGTTCTCCAGGTAGGTGTTGGCGAAGGTGTTGAACGCCTCCTGCGCGGGCGGCATCCGGCCCGCCTTCATCGGCGTCTCGGCCATCAGCGCCTTGATCGACGACCCCGCGTTGGTGACGAGGCGGCCGAGCGTCAGCCGGCGGTCCACCGAGTTGTCCGAGCCCGTGTACCACCACGCGCCGCTCGTGGGCAGCTTGAAGTCGGCCTCGATCAGCCTCGGCGCCGCGGTGTAGACGGCCTGCGGGTAGTCGTAGGACGGCGTCATGCCGGTCTTCTGCTCGTTGCTGATCATGTCCATGATCGGCGTGTCCTCGTTGTTGTTGCTGAGCGTGAGGTCCGGCCGGTCGCGCCGGATCCGCTCGTACAGGCCGTTGCGCTCCCAGTAGGCGTTGTCGTTGTCGATCCAGAAGCCCGCCAGGCCCGCATAGCGCTGCATGACCTCCACGAAGTTGTCGTAGGAGAACTCGCCGAACCCGTCACGGGTGTGCAGATCGACGGTGTGGCCCTTGTACGAGGAGTAGGCGGAGGAGTTGAGCCAGCTCTTCCCGGAGCCGAGGCCCTCGTTCCACCACTGCGGGTCGTCGGTCATGTAGAGGATGACCTTGACCCCCTGGCTCTGGGCCGCCGTGATCAGCTCGCCGAGGAAGTCCCGGCCGGTCCGGCAACTCCCGGGGATCGCCGACGGCCAGGGCCGCGCGTAGCCGAGCCTGCTGTGGAACGTGGCGAGCACGATGTACTGCGTGTGCAACTTCTTCGCCTCGTTCACCCAGTACGAGGGACTCCAGCCGCCGTCCGTCACGGCGGACTCCCACGCGCCGCAACTGGTGTGCGCGGGCGAGGTGCGCATGCCCCAGTGCAGGAAGAGGCCGCCGACGGAGCCGCGCAGGAACGCCTGGCGAGGATGCTGCGGCTCGGCGTTCGCAGGCGAGGCCGCGGGCGGTGCCGCGGTCACGGCGAGCACCGCCGTGACCGCGGCGACCATCGCGAGCACCCTGCCGGAGAGGTGTCGGAGCGGTGACCGCATGGCTCTCTTCTCCCTGCCACGTCAGCCGACGTCGGACCGGAAGAGCCGGTCCGCCGTGCCGTCGCCGTTGTTGTCGGAGTTGGTCGTGCCGAACCACAGCGCGTTGGCGCCGGGCACCTTCACCACCGCGCGCAGGCGTCCGTACGTCCCGTTCCAGTACGAGTTGGCGGAGACGACGTTCGGGCCGTCGAGAACGATCCGCCACATGCGCTGGCCGCGCAGCGCCGCCATGAACAGCGCGCCGTTCACGTAGGCGAGACCGCTCGGGGACGCCGAGGACACCGACCAGGTGCGCTTGGGGTTGGTCATCCCGGCGGTGCCGCAGTTCCCCTCGCAGTCCGGCCAGCCGTAGTTCTTGCCGGGCTCGATCAGGTTGAGCTCGTCGGCGGAGGAGTCGCCGAGCTCGGAGGACCAGAGCCGTCCCGCCGAGTCCCAGGCGAGCCCCTGCGGGTTGCGGTGGCCGTAGCTGTAGATCCGGGTGCCGAACGGGTTGCCCGGGGCCGCCGCGCCCGACTTGGTGACGCGGAGGATCTTCCCGTTGAGGGAGTTGCGGTCCTGGGCGAGGTTCTCCTGCTGCGAGTCGCCGGCGGTCGCGTACAGGTAGCCGTCCGGGCCGAACCTGATCCGCCCGCCGTTGTGGTAGCGGCTCTTGCGGATGCCGGTCACGATCGCGGTGTACCCGGTGAGCGACGAGCCGTTGAAGGCCATCCTGGCGATGCGGTTGCCGTCGGACGAGGTGTGCATGAAGAACACCTCGTTGTCGCTCGCGCCGTTCCAGCCCGGGGAGAACGCGACGCCCATGAGGCCGCCCTCGCCGTCGGTGGTCTGGCTGTTGGGCACGGTGCCGACCTGGGTCTTGCCGGACCCGTCCTTGTTGATCTTGAAGACCCGGAACGTGTCCCGTTCGGTGACGAGGGCGAACGTCCCGTCCGGCGACCAGGCGATGTCCCACGGGATGTCCCAGCCGCCCGACACCTGCGCGGGCGTGCCGGGGGTGTTGCCGCAGCCGCTCGTGGTGAACGAGACGACGTTGCTCTTGGCCGAGGTGTTTCCGGCGGCGTCACGGGCGACCACGTGCAGGCGGTAGGCGGTACCGCACGCCAGCACGGTCACGGTACGGCTGGTCGCGGGCGGGTTGCCGGTGACCTGGTCGATGACCGCGTTGTTATCGTCGTTGCGAATCTGGTAGGCCGTGACTCCGACGTTGTCGGTCGACGCGGTCCAGGTGAGGCTCACGCTCGTCGATCCCACGTTGGAGCTCGTGAGGCTCCCCGGCGCGGTCGGCGGTTGCGTCTCCCCCGCCTTGGTGCGGCAGGTGACCTCGGGGCTGCTGGCCGAGACCTTGCCCGCGGCGTCCCTGGCGAAGATCGAGATCGTGTACGTGGTGTTGGCGGTCAGCCCGGTGACCGTGTACGGCGGGCCGGGCGGGTTCGGAGCCTCAGCGATCTTCTGGCCGAGGTTGTAGATGTCGTAGGCGACCACGCCGACGTTGTCGGTGGAGGCGGGCCAGTTGAGCCTGATCGTCGTCTCGCCGATGTCGGCGGCGGCGCAGACCGGCTGGCCGGGCGCGGTGGGCGGCTCGGTGTCGCCGGGCGGCCCGACGGTCAGCCGGTCGAGGTTGGGTCCGCCGGTGGCCGTCGTGCTCACGGTCGTCACCGTGTTGGCGCCCGCCCTGAGGGTGGCGTTGACGGAGATCTCCTGCCAGTCCGTCCAGGCCGAGGTGCCCGGGAACGACTGGCTCGCCGCGACGGTCGCGCCGTTGACGGCGATGGACATCGGCCGGTCGGTGGTGGTGCCGTTGGCGTACCGGAACGTCAGCGACGCGGGCCCGGCGCTCGCGGCGGTCACGGTGAACTCGACCGAGGAGCCGGCCACGTTGTCGTAGTTGACGAAGCCCCTGCCGGTGAACCCGGCGTGGTTGGACTCCACCACGCCCTGCGAGATCGTCGCGTCCTCGGCCTGGTAGTCGTTGCCGGGCGCGGCCACCTCGACGTCGAGGCAGTCCAGGTTGGGCCCGCCGGCGTCGCTCGTGGCGGTCAGCCGGACGGTGTTGGCGCCCGCGTTCACCGGCGCGGTGAGGGACGAGGTCGCCCACGTGGTCCACGCGCCGGTCCCGCCGAACGCCCGCGCGGCCGACACGACCGTGCCGTTCACCGCGACGTCCATCGGACGGTTCACCGTCGTCCCGTTGGCGTACCGGATCGCGAACGTGGCGGTCCCGGCCGACACCGCGTTCACCGTCCACTCCACGTAGCTGCCGGTCGCGTTGGTGCCGTTGACGAACCCGGTGCCCGAGTAGCCGGCGTGGTTGGACTCCACCACCCCCTGCGAGATCGTCGCGCTCTCCGCCTCGTACCGCACGGGCGCCGCACCGGCGGGCGCCGCCGTCACGGCCGCGAGCAGCCAGCCGATGAGCGCCATCGCCGTCGCCGCCGCCAGCGCGCGCTGCCGGGTCTTCCACGAAGCTCGGGGACGCATGATCCCTCCGTCTTTCCGACTGCCGGACGGGCGGGGGAGCCAGACCGGAAAGGTTGGATCTATGCCTCACGTCTTGTCACGGTCCGGCACCGCTGTCAACGGATTGAAATTTCACATCTCGACGTCGAAACTCTGAAAACCGCCTGTTAACTGGGCGAAGGCGATCGGGCGGCGCCCAAAATAAGTTAGGAACCTTTACAGAAGAAACATCGGATGTATTGTGATGGCGGCCGTCTCGTCCACCCCCGCACCGCGAGGAGGCCCAGTGTGATCACGGCAGTGCTGCTGATCTCCGCCCTGCTGACCGCCGCCACCACCGCGCCGCGGCTCCCGGCATCCGAACCGGCACCGATTCCGGCACCGGCGGCGGTATCGGGCAAGGCTCCCGCGCCCGACTGGTCGACGGCGATGGTCGAGGCCACGATGCGCCGCCACAGCCCCGGTTCGCTCGGCGGCTGGTCCTACACCCGGGGGCTCTATCTCTACGGCCAGTACCTCGTCTACCAGCGCACCGGGGACCCCCGTTACCTGCGCTACATCAAGGACTGGGCCGACCGCTTCGTGGACTCCGGCGGCGGTATCGGCCAGAGCTTCAGCAACCTCGACAGCATGGAGTCCGGCAACGTCCTGCTGATCCTCGCCCGCGAGACGGGCCAGGCCCGCTACCGCGTCGCCGCACAGAAGATCCGCAACCGGCTCAAGTCGTACCCGCGCACGTCCGACGGCGGCTGGTGGCACTCCACGTCCGACTCGCGGGAGGGCCAGCTGTGGGCGGACGGCGCGTTCATGGTGAACCCGTTCGTCATCCGGTACGGGCAGCAGTTCGGCGACGCCGCGTGGGGCGACGACGAGTCGGCGCGGCAGATCGAGATCTACGCGAGCCATCTGCTGCGCACGTCCGGCGACGCCGCCGGGCTGCTCTACCACGCCTACGACCAGCCGGGCGGACGCACGGCGAGCTGGGTCAAGCCGGCACTCGGCCACACCAACGGGATCTCGTGGTGCCGCGCCATCGGCTGGTTCGGCATGGCCGCCATCGACGTCCTCGAACTGCTCCCGCCCGCGCACCCGCGGCGGGCCGCGCTGATCGAGCTCATCCGGAAGCTGGTCCCCGCGTACGCGCGCTGGCAGGACCCGGCGACCGGCCGGTGGTGGCAGGTGGTCACCGAGCCGGGCAACTCCGGCAACTGGACCGAGACCTCCTGCTCCTCGATGTACACCTTCACCCTCTCGCGCGCCGTCGAGCGCGGCTACGTGGACGCCTCCTACCGCGATGCCGCGCGCCGCGGCTACCAGGGCGTGCTGGCGCGGATCTCGCTCACCTCCGACGGCCTGACCAACCTCACGACCATCTCCGAGGGCACCAACGTCGACGACGTCCTGAGCTACTACTTCAACCGTCCCCGTACCACCAACGACTTCCACGGGCTGGGCGCCTTCCTCATCATGAACGAGCAGATGATCAGGACCGGCGACGGGCAAGGAGAATCATGACCACCTCACGCCGGACCTTCCTCAGGGGCGCCGCGCTCGGCGGCGGGCTCGCCGCGGCCGGACTCCCCCTAGGCTCCCCTGCCATGGCGGCACCCACCTGGCAGCTGCGCTGGTCCCCCGTCCCGAGCCGGGACGGGCTCCGGGCCTTCGAGACGATCGAGGACGACAGGGCCGACTCGCATCCCTCGGGCCAGCCGCACATCCTCGTCGAAGGAGACCACTACCGCTGGAACATGCACATGTCCGACCGCGACACCTCGACCGACCGGCAACGCCAGGAGGTCACCGGCGGGCGGAACCCCGCCGGTGGCGCGTACCTGCGGATGTTGTCCGGCGAGACCTGGCGCCTCACCTACTCGATGTTCATCCCGAACTCGCTGCGCGCCACGACCACGTTCACGCACATCATGCAGACCAAGCAGCCCGGCAGCGGAACCTCGCCGATCACGGTGACGTCCCTCCGCCGGGTGAACGGCCGCCAGACGATCGAGCACAAGGTCTTCGAGCCGAACATCCTGGTGGGACGCACCGATCTCGAACCGCTGCACGACAAGTGGATCGACATCGAGTACGAGATGAAGATCGGCAACGGGAGCGCGGGCTCGGTCCGCTGGGCGGTCCGGAGCGCCGGGACGACGATCGTCGACGCCCGGCGCTCCGGCGTGGACACCTTCCTCGCCGACCGCGTCCGCCCCAAATGGGGCATCTACCGCTCCCTCGGCGACACCTCCGGCTCGCTGCGCGACTGCCACCTGCTCATCAGGGACCTCCGCGCCTACCAGCTCACCGGCAGCTAGGCGGGGAGCCCCCAGGGTGGGGCCGGGGTGCCGGCCGCCACCGGTTCCACCCGCAGGTCGGGGCGGTGCCCGGCGCTGTGCACGACCACCTCCTCACCGCGGCGCATGCCGATCTCGACGTCCCCGTTCGGCAGGACGCGCCACGGCACCCGGCGTCCCGACGCGCTGCGGACCTTGAGCGGGCCCGGGATGCCGGGACGGAGGCGGCACGGAGCGCCGGCGAGGCTCTTCAGCCGGATGAACTCGGTGCGCCCCGACCGGCGCACGGCCGACAGGAGGAAGGCGCCCTGCGTACGGAAGTCGTGCACGGCGAGGTTCGGCCAGGAGGCGGGGATGGCGGGGAACACGCGGATGACGTCGCCCCAGCTCTGGCAGACCATGTCGTGCAGGGACTGCGCGGCGGACAGGGGCGTCTCGATGACCGGGCCAGACTCCTTGTACATGGTGTTGGGCTGCACGAAGCGGCGCAGCAGCTCCGACAGGTAGAACGCGGCGTCGTCACCGCGCTGCATCTGCGCCGACATGGAGGCCGCGCCTGTGAAGCTGTAGCCCTGGAGAGCGCCTTCGAAGCTGATCCAGTGCTTCAGTGACCGGTCGATGAGCTCGCGCTTGTCCGGCTGCTCCCAGGTGACCTCGTACAGCGGATAGACCATCAGCATGTGCGAGTAGTGCCGGTGCGACTTCGCGAACGGCACCCCGGCCCCGATCATGTAACCGTTCCCGTCGACCGGGTAGTCGGTGAGCGTGGCGAGGATCTTCTTCCACTCGGGCACCAGCGGGTCGTGGGCGCCCAGGGTCTTCACGGTGTCCAGCAACGTCTGGCAGCCCCACCGGATCAGCGCCAGGTCGTAGTTGCAGTCGGGCGCGTTGACGCCGTACTCCGGCGAGAAGGTGAACGGCAGGTGCAGCCGCCCGTCGGCGCCAGGGGCAAGGAAGTGGCGGTAGTAGTTCACGGCCCGGCGCAGCAGCGGGTAGAGGACGTCGCGCAGGATCGTGCGGTCCATGGTGTGGCGGTACGACAGCCACACGTTGTGCAGCGCCCAGATCAGGTTGCCCACCTCGGGCGTCGGCGACGTCTGGCCGGGGATGCCCACCGGGAAGCCGCTGTTGCCGGTGCCGCCGCTGTTGAGCAGCGTCATGTCGGTCGTCCGCGGGATGCCCGCCGAGTCGGCCCGGTACTTCTCGTCGACCTGGTCGACGAGGTTGCGGCGGTACCGGTCGAGGCTGCGGGTGACCGCGTCGAGCTCCAGATGGTTCGAGCCGTGGATCATCCAGTATTCGAGCTGGACGTTGAGGTTCCACCAGACGGCGGGCCACGGGGTCGGCTCCAGCCAGGGGCCGCTGGTCGCCATCACCGGCGCGTCCCGCCGCGCCGCCGAGGCGATCTTGTAGAGCTGGATCTGGTAGAACGCCTGCGTCCGCCGGTCGGGCAGCGACAGGAAGCTCTTGCGGTAGTAGGCGTGCCACCATGCGCGATGGTCAGCGGTGAGGGCGGTGAACGGGCGGCGGGCGGCGGCGCGCACCATCCGCACGGCCTCGCCCTCCGCCGCCGTCCCGGGGAACGACCAGGCCACACCCGCGTACAGGGTGCGCCGCGGGCCGCGCCGGGTCTCCTGCCAGGCGGTGACGTGCTGCCCGCCGGCCAGCAGCGGCTGCACGATGACCTCCAGGTCGCCGTGCCGCGTCACCGACGGATCGGGGTTGGCGGTGTAGCCCTCGGGCGGCGGCTTGTTGAAGATCGGATCGGCGCGGGGACTGATCGCCTTGGCCGGATGGAAGACCCAGCGGAAGCCGCGTTCGCCCTCGCTCGGATACACCTCGACGGCGAGCACCGACCGATCGTTGTGCACCATCGCGCGCAGGGTCAGGCTGCCGACCGCCGTGGTCACGGTGCCGCGCAGCTCGGCGTTCCACAGGTCGAGCCGCCAGTCGACCGCGGTGATGGCGCCCACCGGCTCCAGCGTCAGGTAGCCGATCGGCAACCGGGCCAGGCCGAACAGCGAGCCGAACTGCGGGCGGTGGTCCTGCACCTGGCTGTGCTGGACGTTGAAGCGGATGGCGTTCGCGCCGGGCTCGGCGTAGATGCCCGACCCGAGCAGCGCGTTGCCGAGGAACGGGCCGTCGTACCAGGTCTGCGGCAGGCGCTTCCAGATCAGGTCGGAGTCCGCGAGGAACCGCGGCCAGTCGACCTCGACGTCGACGAGGCCGCCGCCGAGACCGCCGTCCACGGTCGCGGCCGTGGCCGTTCCCCCGATCAGCGTGGCGGACGCCGCGCCGGCGGCCGTGGCTCCCAGCATGGTGCGGCGTGAGATCCCGGTCATGGGGTCGTCGGTCACAGGGGTCACCTCCAGGTCAGGCCCGCGACATGGATGTCGCCGTCGGCGATGGACACGTCCCGGGCGCTCGACGCGCCGGTGACGAGAACTCGGGCCGGGTCACGGAACCCGGCGATCAGTTCGATCCGCTGCACGGGCTTGGCCGTGGCGATCGTGGCCTCCGGGCGCCAGGAGCGGCCGGGCACGAGGAGGTACGTCGCGATGCCGGGTTCGCCGTCGCGCGTGGTGTAGACACGCCAGACGTCTCCGGCGACCGGCTCCATCTCACGCGTGCGCAGCCCGGACGCGACCTCCGTGGTGTACCAGCGGCCCGCCAGGCGGCGGGAGACGTAGACGTGCCACAGCCCGGTGCCGTCGGCTGCGGACCACACGGTGAACGGGCGTCCGTTCGCCGTGGTGCCGACGAGCTGGATGTAGTCGGGCGACTTCAGGTCGGCGGGACGGACGAGCGGCGTGACCGCGACCTTGCACTCGTGTTCCTGCTCGTCGTCGGTGAGCTGGACGCCGAGCCCGCGCCCGCCCGGGCCATGGAAGCGCAGGGTCCGGGGGTCGAACGCGGCGTGGTGAATGTCCTTGTGGAAGTAGTCGTGCAGATGCTGGCTGGGGCCGCCGCCCGCGAGCGTCCACACCAGGTGTGCCCGTTCGGGCAGCCCGTGGCCGCCGGGGTCGTACCGGAGCTGGCCGATGTAGATCTCGTTGAGATTGTCCGTGCGATCGGTCGAGCCGAGCGCGTACGGGGCACCGGTGATGGCCGCGGAGCTCTCCCAGGTGCGGCCGTGATCGCGGGAGCGCAGGTAGAGCATCGGGCGGGTGTCGCTCGGCACGGCCGGGTCGATGGTCTTGGTCGTCTCGCGGAAGAACACGAAGATCTCCCCCGACCGGGCCCGGAACGGCATCGGGTAGCTCGCCGCCGCGCCCTCGGCGACCGTGCGCACCTGCCAGGGCCCGTCGATCGAGTGCGGGCGGGCGGAGCGCGCCACCACCGTGCCGGAATTGTGCATGCCGACGATGAGGAGCAGGTGCCCGTCCCGGGCCTGGACCAGGGTCGGGTAGTTGTGCGAGTCGTTCTCGCCGTCGGTCACCTGGAGCGGCTCCGACCAGGTACGCGAACGGTGGTCGTAGGCCTGGACGAACCCGTTCTCGTACTGCCCGCCCCACGAGATGAACGTGCGGCCCACGACCGGATCGTGCACGCCGCCCGCCACCGGCCGCCGGTCAGTGCGGGCGGCAACGGTCGCGGCAGGCGTCATCAGCTGGAAGACCGGCTTGCCCGTCGCCGCCCGCGCGCCCTCCGAAGTGAACGCGGAGGCGAGAGCCCCACCAGCGAGAAGCCCGCCGGTGGTCAGCACCGTTCGCCTTTTCATGATGGTCTCTCCAGCGTGAGGGAGAAGAGATGAGGACGAGGCCGGGTGAGGGACGGCAGTCTGAGTGCGGTGAGCTCCCGGGCCGGGTCCAGATCCGCCTTCTGATGGAAGATCGTCACCGCGACGTCCTTGGCGCCCGTCCGGGTATGGAACTGCGGCGCCCGCAGCGCGGCGGACTCGCCGTACGCGGGGTTGCTCTTCCAGTCGGTGAGCCGGAGCGGCACCTCCGCCGTGCTCCCGTCGGCGTAGACGGCCGTCACGGTGGTGGAGGTGTTGCCGTTGTCGCTCGCGGCGAGCACGTGCAGCCGGACGTAGCGGCCCGCCGGTACGGGGATCGTCTGCCCGGACGCGGTGACGTTGTTGGCGGTGCCCTCGATCCCGTTGACGAACAGGAACTCCGTGCCATCGGAGGTCACCCGGCCGGTCTGCGGCAGGGACGCGGCCGGGTAGGTGGCGCCCGTTCCGTCGAAGTCGCCGTCGCCCATGAAGAACTCGCTGGTGATGCCGTCGTTGTCGAAGTGCGCGGCGAGCTCGACCGGCACCGCCTGCCCGGCGGGCGGGAGCGGCGGCAGGCCCCACGCCGGTGCCTCGGCCGTGACGCGGACCGGGGCGATCACCAGGTCCGGGTCGGTTCCCCGGACGTGCACGATGGCCTCCTGGCCCCGGGCCAGGTCGATCTCGATCACGCCGCCGCCGAGGTCGCGCCAGGCGGGCGGGCGGCCGCGTGCGCCGCGCACGGCGGGCCTCCCCGGAAGGCCGTGCCGCACCCGGCAGGGCTCCCCCGCGAGGCTGAGCACGCGGACGAATCGCGTGACCCCCTGCTTGCGCACGGCGCTCACCTGGAAGGCGCCCTCGGTCAGGAAGTTGTGCAGCGTGACATCCCGCCAAGCCGTGGGCACGGCCGGAAAGACGCGGATCACGCCGCCCCAGCTCTGGCAGAGCATGTCGTGCAGCGACTGCGCGCCCGACAGGGGCGTCTCGATGACCGGCCCGGCCTCGTAGTAATGGGTGTTGGGCTGGGCGAAGCGCGCGACGAACTCCCGCAGGTACTTCAACGCGTCGTCGCCGCGGCCCGTCGCGGCCGAGATCGACGACGCCCCGGTGAAGCTGTAGCCGCGCAGGGCGCCCTCGAAGCCGATCCAGTGCCGCAACGACCGGTCGATCAGGTCGCGGTCCTGCGGCCGGTCCCAGTTGACCAGGTAGAGCGGGTAGACGGCGAGCATGTGGGAGTAGTGCCGGGGCGACTTGGCGAACGGCACGCCCGTCCCGACCATGAACCCGTTGGCGTCGACCGGCGCGTCCACGAGCGTGTCGAGGACCTCCTGCCAGCGGGAGGCCAGCGGGTCGTCCACGCCGAGGCGCTTGGCGGCGTCGAGCAGCGTCCGGCAGCTCCACCGGATCAGGGCGAGGTCGTAGTTGCAGTCGGGCGCGGCCCCGTACTCCGGCGAGAAGGTCGGCGGCAGGTGCAGGCGTCCGTCGTCACCCGGCTTGAGGAAGTGGAGGTAGTAGTTCATGGCACGGCGCAGGATCGGGAAGACGACCTCGCGCAGGATGCCTTCGTCCATGCTGTGGCGGTACGTGAGCCAGGCGTTGTGCAGGAGCCACGGCAGATCGCCGATTTCGGGGTCCGCTGAGTAGCCGGGCGCCCCCACGTAGCCCGCGTCGTCGAACTGCCCGTCGGTGCTGCGCCTCAGCCCCATCGAGTCGGCGCGGAACTCCGGGCGCAGCGCGTCGACCAGGATGCGCTGATACGACTTCAGCGAGCGCGGGATCGGATCGAGCTCCAGGTGATCGGACCCATACGCCGGCCAGTACTCGAGCTGGGAGTTGAGGTTGTTCCAGACCGAGGGCCAGGGCGTGGGCTCCAGCCACGGCCCGGTCGTCGCCATGATCGGCGCGTCGGCGCGGGACGCCGAGGCCAGCTTGTAGAGCTGGATCCAGTAGAAGCTCTGCAGCAGCCCGTCCGGCACCGAGATGAAGCTCTTGCGGTAGAAGCGGTGCCACCAGGCCCGGTGCTCCCGTTCCAATCCGCCGAGCCGCGGCGCCTCACGCACGGCGCGCAGGGCCTTCGCCTCGGCGGTCGACTCCGGATGGGAGTGCGCGACCGAGAGGTAGAGGATCCGCTCACCGCGTTCACGCCGCTCGGTGTGCGCCGTCACGGTCTGCCCGCCCGCCGCGAGCGGCTGGACGGTGAGCGTGACGCCGTCCTCTTCCCGGGTGGACGGGTCGGGGTTGGGCTGCATCGCCTTCGGCGGGTCCTCGCGGATGATCCGAGGGCTGACGGCCTTCGAGGCGCGGTAGACCAGCCGAGCGCCGTTCTCCCCCGGGCTGGTCCGGATCGCGACCGCCAGCAGGGAGCGGGCGCTCTCGATGAACGCGCGCAGCCGGATGCGCCCGCGGCTCGTGGTGAGGATGCCGCGCAGCTCGGCGTTCCAGAGGTCCAGGCGCAGGTCGACGCCGGTGATCTCGCCGACCGGCTCCAGCGCGAGGTTGCCGACCGGCAGCCGGGCCACGCCCCACTCGTTGCCGAACGCGGGCCGGTGGTCCTGCACCTGGCTGTGCTGGACGGTGAACCGCAGGGCGTTCCTGCCGGGCTCCTGGTAGACCATCGAGCCCAGGAACCCGTCGCCGAGGAAGGGCCCCTCGTACCAGGCGCGGGGCATCCGCGCCCAGTGCAGATCCTGCTGTTCGAGGAACCGCTCCCAGGCGCGGTCGGTGCTCATGAGGTCGCGCAACCCGCGCCTGGGGGCCACGACGTTCGGCAGGGGCACCGCCACGGCTGCGGCGCCGCCGAGGAAGCCTCGGCGTGACGGGATGAACGGATTCATCGGCCCGCCCCCTGGCCGCAGGTGAGCGTCGGCGCGGCCCAGTCGCCGCGATCCCACCGGTAGCCGTCAGGGCTGCCGTCAGTGACGATCCGCAGGAACGAGGCGCCGCGCAGATCACCGTCCAGGTGCACGGCGTCGTCCTGCCAGGTGCGCACCCCGCTGTCGGCGGCCTTGGTGCCGTCCGCCCAGATCTGGAAGATCGCCGTACCCTGCGCCGGTTCGGGTCGCGGATCCCGTTCGTCGTCGATGCCGACGTCGGTGGAGAGCGAGGAACAGGCGCCGTCGAGGTAGAAGATGAGCTCGGCGGGTGCGTGCGTGCCGAGGCCCGTCGCGTACGTCTTGCCGTTGATGGTCATCGTCCGGCCGTCGCCGGGCTTCGCGCCGCCCACCGAGGTGTTGCGCTCGACAGGGCCGAGGCCGTTGCGCACGGTGGCCCACCGCACATCACCCAGGTTGGAGGCACCGGACGGCACGCGTTCGGGCACGATCAGCTCTTCAGTGGCGACCGACCTGACCTTGCCGCCCGCAGCCGAGCGATAGGCGAGCGTCCCCTTCAGCTCATGCCGCCCCGGCGGAAGCCCGGCGGGCAGGGTGATCCGGTAGCGCGTGGAGAGCCGTCCGCCCGGTGCCAGCACGGCCGTGCCCGTCCGGCCGAGGGGCTCGGCCTTCCAGCCGTCCGGAGCTGCGATCGTATGGCGCACGGCGAGCATCGGCGTGCGGCCCCGGTTGGCCACGGTGAGGTCGGCGGTGAACGGACGTCCCGCCGGCGTGATGGTGCCCGGGATGCCCGCCGCCGGAGCCGCGAGGCTCAGCCCGTACTCGGCGAGCGGCGGCTGCCGCCACCAGTCCTTCGCACCGGCCTTGATCCGGTAGACCACCGTCCCATGCGCCGGTACGGACGCCGAGAAGGTGCCCGAACTCTCGAACGAACGATGCGCCCACAGATCACGCAGCACATACGAGGGACGCTTCGGCAGGCCGAGCTCCGCAGCCGTAGCCCCGAAGGTGGCGGTCTCTTCACTCTCGTTGAAGAGGGCCACCGCGACATCGCCGCCGGCCAGCGGCTTGACCAGCACCCAGCGCCCGCCGGCGTCGCGCAGCACGCGGGCCTGCACGCCGAGCGCGTCCTGGTCCACGGCGATGACCTCGCGGTTGCCGAGGATCTCCAGCGTCGCCGGCGTGGTCTTGCGCAGGTCCGAGCCGATCAGGAGCGGCGCCGCCATCATCGACCAGAGGCTGAAGTGCGACCGGTACTCCCGGTCGGTCATGCCGCCGTTGCCGACCTCCAGCATGTCCGGGTCGTTCCAGTGGCCGGGCCCGGCGTACTGGGCAAGCGGGACGTTCAGCTTGAACAGGGAGACGACCGACGTCCAGCTGTCGGTGATGTCACCGGTCGTCCGCCAGAGGTGGCCGACGTCCTTCCCCCACTCCCAGGGCTTGTTCTGGCCCCATTCGCAGATGGAGTAGACGATGGGGCGCCCGGTCTTCTTGAGCGCGTCGCGCATCTTGGTGTAGCGCTCGACGGCGGGCCGGTTCTCGTTGTTGCAGTTGTCGTACTTGAGGTAGTCGACGCCCCAGTCGGCGAACGTCTGGGCGTCGAGCTCCTCGTGGTCGAGGCTGCCGGGCATGGTCTTGGCGCAGGTCTGCGTGCCCGCGCTCGTGTAGATGCCGAGCTTGAGGCCCTTGCCATGCACATAGTCGGCGAGCGCCTTTATCCCGCTGGGAAACCGCTCATGGTGCGCCACGTACCGCCCCGTCACCGCATCACGCTGCGGCTCGGCCCAGCAGTCGTCGATGTTGACGTACTCGTAACCGGCCTTCTTCAGGCCGGACGAGACGAAGATGTCCGCGGTGTCGCGGATCATCTGCTCGTTGATGTCGCATCCGGTCGCGTTCCAGTTGTTGAAGCCCATGGGCGGCGTCAGGGCCAGCCCGTCGGGCAGCGAGGCGGCCGGAGCCGCGACGGCCGGGGCGGGGCCGGCCGCAAGGGACACGAACGAAGTGAGCAGCAGGCTCGACAGAGCCGTCAGAAGCGTCAGGCGCGCAGGCAACGGGGGGCTCCCTTCCGCGATCCTCAGGAAGATACATCGGATCTTTACACGGGAACTCGCAAGAAGAAAGCGCTTACTGAAGATATTTCGGCCAAGAGGTCTGATCTCTTGTTCGACGGGCCGAACGCGGACAGCGGGCGCCCGCCGGGCTCTCGGAGATCGCGTGGCCAAGACTCGCTTAAGCGACTCCGGCGACCATGGCCATGCATGGTGCCGCGTCGCCCCATTCGCGGGCACACCATGTCACCCACGCGAAGGGACGGAGAACGTGACCAGATCTCAACACGCAGTCGTGCTCGGCGGCAGCTGGGCGGGTTTGCTGGCCGCCCATGTGCTGGCCCGCCACCTGGGGTCGGTCACGCTGGTGGAGCGGGACGTCCTCCCCGGCCGCCCCGAGCAGCGCAAGGGCCTGCCCCAGGCCCGCCACGTCCACGTGCTGTGGTCGGGCGGCGCCCGGATCGTCGACGACCTGCTGCCGGGCGCGATCGGCCGGGCGCTGGCCGCGGGCGCACGCAAGGTCGGTTTTCATGAGGACGTGGTGACGCTGACGTCACACGGCTGGCAACACCGCTTCCCGGCGAGACAGTACGTCATCATGGGCGGCCGGCCGCTGCTGGACTGGGCGGTCCGCGAGCACGTCCTGGCCGGCTCCCGGATCGAGCTGCGGCAGCGCACCGAGGCCGTCAGGCTGATCGGCGACGGCAGGCGGGTCTCCGGCGTGGAGGTACGCGCCCTCGACGGCGGCGCGCGAGAGGTTCTCGACGCCGATCTCGTGATCGACGCCACCGGACGCGGCTCCGGCCTGCGCCGGTGGTTGTCGGCTCTCGGCCTTCCGCCGATCGAGGTCGACGTCGTCGACGCGGGCATCGCGTACGCCACCAGGGAGTTCGCGGCCCCTCCCGGCGCGACCGGCGGCTTTCCCGCCGTCAACGTCGCCGCCGACCACAGGGAGCGCAAACCCGGCCGCTTCGGGGTCGTCTTCCCGCAGGAGGGCGGCCGGTGGATGGTGACACTCTCCTGTACCCGCGGCGGAGACCTGCCGACCCGCGAGGAGGACTTCCTGCCCTACGCGCGATCGCTCCGCGACCCCCTCGTCGCCCAGCTCATCGGCTCGGCAGAGCCGATCACCCCGGTCTTCGTGTCGCACATCGGGGCCAACCGGCGGCTGTACCCCGAGCGGCTCGACCGATGGCCGGACGGCCTGCTCGTCCTCGGCGACTCGCTCGCGGCCTTCAATCCGATCCACGGCCACGGGATGAGCGCCGCCGCCCGCGCCGCGGCCGTGCTGGACGGGTGGCTGACCGAACACGACCTCGGTCCCGGCGAGGCGCACGGCCTGCAGCGCGCGATCAGCGAGACCGTGGACGATCCATGGATCATGGCGGCGTCCAGGGATCTCGACTACGTCAATTGCCGCAACCAGTCCAGGGACCCGCGTCTGAACGAGGGAGCGGCCGTGACGCGGCAGTTCGTCGACCTCATCGCCGGCAAGGCGATGAGGTCACGCGAGGTGTCCGACGTGGTCACGGACGTGGTGAGCATGAGCGCCCCGCAGTCGGATCTCGGCACGAGCCGTTTCCTGTCCCTGATGCAGCAGCCGGACGACGGCCTCGCGGTGCTCAGCGAACCGCCGCTGGGAGCGCGGGAACTCGCGATCGTGAACCTGGACCGGCGCTCGGAGACCATTCGCACCGTTGGTCGAGCGGCAGGCGGTTGAGCGGCAGGCGGTCGAGCGGCGGCAGGCGGGCCCGGGCCGGATCATCAGGCCCGGGCCTTGCCGCTCATGACAACCCGAGCTCGTTGTCGACGAAGTCGAGTACCTGGTCGACGTTCGCCGATTCCAGCCGCTCGGCGGCGCTTGCGTCACCGGCCCCGTCGCGGGACGCCTTCCAGTTCCCCAGCAGGGCCTCCAGCCGTGCGGTGACCGACCCGGAGTCCATGCCGTCGTCGGGGAGCGCGCCGAGCACCCCTTCGAGCCTGGCCACCTCGTCGAGCGCGGCGTCGAGCGCGGCGGGGCCCGACAGCGCCGCATCCGCCGGGCTCAGCCGCTCCTGGAGATAGTCGGCCAGGGCGCCGGGGTCGGGGTGGTCGAACACCAGCGCCGCGGGGAGGCGCAGGCCGGTGGCCGCCGCCAGGAGGTTGCGCAGCTCGACCGCGGTGAGCGAGTCGAAGCCGAGATCCTTGAAGTTGACCTCCGGACGCACCGCGTCGGCATCGGGGTGGCCGAGCGCTGCGGCGGCATGGGTACGGACCAGCGTGAGGAGGAAGTCCCGCCGTTCCGCGGGGGGCAGCCCGGCGAGCCGTGCCTGGAGTTCTCCGGGCCGCGCCTGGGCGCTCGCCGCCGGTCTGCGTACGGGCCCGGCGGCCAGGTCGCGCAGCATTTCCGGCGCCTCCCCGGGCAGCGCGGCGGCGTCGAGGTCGAGCGCCACCAGGCGGTCGCGCCCGTCCCGCACCGCCGCGTCCAGAAGGGCGAGCGCGTGATCGGTCGCCAGCGGCCGAAGCCCGCCGCGTCGCATGCGGGTGAGGTCCGCTCGGGTCAGCTCGGCGGTGATGCCGCTGGCCTCTTCCCAGAGCCCCCAGGCGATGGACTCTCCGGGCAGGCCGGCGGCGCGGCGCTGGGCGGCGAGTGCGTCGCAGTAGGCGTTGGCGGCGGCGTAGTTGGCCTGGCCGGGGCTGCCCAAGGTGGCGGCGGCCGACGAGAACATCGTGAAGAAGCCGAGTCGCTGGTCGGTGGTGGCGGCATGCAGGTTGGCCGCGCCGGTCGCCTTGACCCGCCAGACCCCTGCCATCTGCTCGCCAGTGAGATCGGTGACCAGCCCGTCGTCGATGACCCCCGCGGCATGGATCACCCCGGTCAGCGGATGGGCCGGGTCGATGCCGGTCACCAGATCACGCACGGCCGCCGGGTCGCCGATGTCGGCGGCCACGATCTCGACGTGCGCCGACAGGCGGCCGGCCAGGTCCGCGGCGCCGGGCGCGTCCGGGCCGCGGCGGCTGACCAGGAGCAGGTTCCGGACGCCCCAGGTCCGGGCCAGGTGCTCGGCGACCAAAGCGCCCAGGGTGCCGGTGCCTCCAGTGATCAGCACGGTCCCGTCGGGGTCGAACACGGCGGGAACGTCCAGCACGATCTTGCCAGTGTGCCGGGCCTGGCTCATGAACCGGAACGCCTCCCGCGCCCGCCCCAACGGCCAGGCCTGCACCGGCAGTGGCAGCAACGCACCGGACGCGAACTCCTCACCGAGCCGGGTGAGCATCGACTGGATGCGCTCGGGCTCCACACCAGTGGCCAGGTCGAACGCCCGATACCAGACCCCGGGATCGGAACGGACGTC